>NZ_QXJF01000009.1:112085-114593 GCF_003670275.1 Helicobacter labetoulli | reverse complement strand
CATTGTATTAGATTCTATAAAGAATCTTTGGGAAAGACTTACGATTATGTGGTGCTTTTAGAGCCGACAAGCCCATTGCGAGAGAAAGGCGATATAGATGCAATGATAGAAAAGCTTGTCAAAGATGGGGTAGATTCTATCTCAAGTATCGGCGAGGTTAAAGAACACCCAGCTATTTTAAAAAAGATTACAAACAATCGCCTCCACACCTTTATGCCAAACCTCCCTAAAACGACACGCCGACAAGATAATGAAACCCTTTACTTCCCCTATGGCGTAGCCTATATTGCTAAAACTACCGCCCTTTTGCAAGAGCAGACATTCTACACGCAAAACTGCACCTTTTACACAATCTTGCCTCATCAATGCTACGAAGTTGATGACCTATGCGACTTTCTCTGCATAGAGGCAATGATGAAACATTTTTATCCAATTCAACACAAGGAGACAACAATGCAAAACAAAATCTTAGTTATTGGGCTAGGCTCAATGGGAAAAAGACGCGTGCGAAACTTAATCGCACTAGGACTAAAGGATAGAATCTTAGGCTTTGATATACGCGAGGATAGACGCAAGGAAGCGGAGCAAAAATATAGCATAAGCACTTTTAGCTCATTGCAAGAGACTATGCAAGCTCACAAGATAGATATTTTTATCAACTCCACACCTCCGCATATCCATATGCAATATGCCAAAATTGCCGCAGAAAACAATATCCACTGCTTTATAGAAGCCTCTGTAGTGGAAAAAGAGAAAATCCTAGCTCTTTCTCAAAGGGCAAATCAAAACACGCTCATACTACCTAGCAGCACGATGTATCACACGCCAATGGTGAAGCGTATCAAACAACTAGTAGATTCTCACGCCATAGGCGAGATTCTTAATATCAATTACCACACGGGGCAATATCTACCTGATTGGCATCCGTGGGAGGATATACAAGATTATTATGTCAGTCGCACAGATACAGGTGGCGGGAGAGAGATTGTGCCTTTTGAGCTGACTTGGCTATGTGCTATCTTTGGCAAGGCTCGTGCCATAGGTGGAATGTATGGCAAACTCACCGATATGAATGCACCCATTGATGATATGTATCACTGCCTTTTACAATTCCAAAGCGGTGCGTTACTCAATCTTAGCATTGAAGTGATCTCCGCACCAAAAGCCACAAGAGAGCTTAGAATCTTAGGGACAAAAGGTATCATCAAATACAGCCAAGATTCAAATATTCTTAGCTTCATCAATACCGATATGAGCGATTGGGAGCATACGCATTTTGATGAAGGCACGATTGAAGCACAATACATAAACCCTGAAGAGCCATATATTGAGGAGATGACAACATTCCTTAATGCCATCAAGCAAAATAATCCCGCCCTTTTTCCAAACTCACTTGCACAAGATTATGAGATTCTCTTACTTTTAGAGCAAATAGAATCTTCAAGCAATCATTTAGGTAGGCAATTAAACGGGGGGGGGGCAGTAGATGAATCTTATCATCCACAAGGCTCATTCGCCACCACAAAATATTTTAACCTATGCTGTTTTGATTCCATCTCATTGCAAGATAGAGCCTCTCTTGGCAGATTGGTTGCCTAATGTATCAAGGATATACATTTTTAGCCATTATTCCCGCACGGAGTGGAAGTAAGGGATTGCCTGATAAAAATATCAAGCTTTTATGTGGGAAACCACTTTTAGCGTGGAGTATAGAATCTGCTTTAGATTCTGCTTATATTGATGAAGTGGTAGTAAGCACAGATTCTAATGTGTATGCAGATATTGCTAAGTCTTATGGAGCTAATGTTCCTTTTTTAAGACCTGAATCTTTAAGTAGTGATACTACTACGACTTTTGATGTATTAGAGCATTGTATTAGATTCTATAAAGAATCTTTGGGAAAGACTTACGATTATGTGGTGCTTTTAGAGCCGACAAGCCCATTAAGGGTGAAAAATACCTTTCAAGCTCTAGGCGACATAGATAGAGCTATACAAGAGCTTATAGCACACAAGCTAGAATCTAAAGCCCACTCACAAGCTCAATCAATTGTGGGTATCTCTCTCACAGAGGGGGCAAATCCAGCCTTTCTAGTAAAGCTTGAAAATGGTTTTATCCGTCCGTATGAAAATATGGATTTTAAACCTTTAAGGCGGCAAGAAATTAAGCCTGTGTATTTTTTTGAAGGGAGCTTGTATATCAGCAGCATAGAGGCATTTTTAGAACACAAAGGCTTTTATCATCATCTCACACTTGGCTTTGAAATGCCTAAATGGCAGAGCTTAGAGGTTGATGATATTGATGACTTTGCTATGGTGGAAGCTATGGCACAACGATACAAGGAAAGATTATGAGAGAACACAAAATTACAAAAGACAATTACTTGCAAGCCGCACAAATGGATAAGCAAAGCACAAAAAACTACTTTGCTAAATCTATCAATAAAACAGAACAGCAAAAAGCTTTAGAATCTTTGCTTTTAGATGCTATAAACAAAGGGGAATTAGA
>NZ_QXJF01000009.1:0-111989 GCF_003670275.1 Helicobacter labetoulli | reverse complement strand
TGCTAAATCTATCAATAAAACAGAACAGCAAAAAGCTTTAGAATCTTTGCTTTTAGATGCTATAAACAAAGGGGAATTAGATGAGAGTGCTCCTTATAGAATTGCAGATTTAGCTTGTGGTGGTGGGACTTTAAGCTATCATCTATCTAGCTTTTTTCCTAATGCGAGTTTTGTGCTTTTGGATTATAATGAAGATGGATTAGAATTAGCAAAAGAGATAAATGCTGAATCTAAAGATAGAATGGAATTTATACAAGGGGATTTAAGGGATTTACCTTTGCAAGATTCTAGCTTTGATTTGGTGTTTTGTTGGGGAGTGTTTTTAATATTCAATGAAAAAGCCCTGCAGCCCATTATCAACGAAGTGCATCGTATCTTAAAGCCAAAGGGCAAACTCTATGCTTCTAGTCTTTTTAATACAGAATTTGATGTGGATATAGTCTGTGATTTTAAAGACTTGACAAGAGAATCTGGCAAGGCTGGAATTTGGGGGCGATACACGACCTTTAGCCTCCCTACAATGCAAGGCATATTACAAAACTACAATGCTTTTACTATCCACCCCTTTATGCCAGAGATTGACTTCCCACGCACGACACACAGAGGCATTGCCACATATAGTGTGAAAGTGTTACAAGATTCTCATCTTATCCAAGTAGATGAAAACTTTGGCGGTGCGTTTGTAGGAGAGACAAAGAGCGATGAAAATATGAGTGCCCCCCCCGCAGGGGACTGAAGCGGAGGAGAATGATTCAAGCAAGATAACCCCAAGCGGAAGTATTTGCGAGGAAAAATCGCTGCTTTCAAGCGAACAAGCAAAGAGTTACCTAAGCGGTAATGACGCCGCTTGTGAGCGTAGAATCAGCGATTTTAACCGCAAAGACAACGCTAGGTGTAACCCCACAAGACTGCAAATATCCGCAGGTATGCTAATGAATTGGGGGATTTTAGAAGCGACAAAGTAGCTTAGGGTTAAAGGGAGGTGAAATAAAAACAAAAAATCCGTTTTCAAGCGAACAAGCAAGGAGTTACCTAAGCGGTAATGACGCCGCTTGTGAGCGTAGAATCAGCGATTTTAACCGCAAAGAAAAGCCGAAAAAAAACAAACAAACCAGCCTTCCAAGATTTGAGATGAGAAAGGTGCGTTTTGCAAATCTTGCGAATGAGATGTATTAAACATACATCGCAGCGAAGCAAGATGAAGCAATCACACCTTTATCGCTCAAAGCTGAAGGCTAAAAAGGAGATAAAATGACTTACCAAGAACAACTACTCAAAGCCATTCCGGGTGGAGCGCATACCTATTCACGCGGATACGACCAATACCCAAGCAATGCACCGCAGATTCTAAAACGCGGCAAAGGGGCGTATGTCTATGATGAAAATGAAAAGGAGTTTTTAGACTATGGTATGGCTTTGCGTGCAGTGTGTGTGGGATATGCTGATGAGCGGATAAATGCCGCTGCTATAAGGCAGATTGAAAATGGTAATAATCTCACACGCCCTTCACTCATAGAGCTACAAGCCGCCCAAACGCTTATTGCCGCCATAGATTCAGTAGATATGGTGAAATTTACCAAAAACGGCAGCACCGCCACAAGTGCGGCTGTTAAGCTCTCTCGTGCTTACACGGGCAGAACACTTATCGCACGATGTTTGGAACATCCATTTTTTAGCTATGATGATTGGTTTATTGGCAGCACTGAAGTTAAACGCGGTATCCCACAAAGCAGTCAAGATGATACGCTTATATTCCACTACAATGACATAACTTCCTTAGAAGCCCTTTTTGATAAGCATAAAGACAAGATTGCCTGTGTGATTTTAGAGCCTTCAAATTTAGAGCATCCACGGGATAATTTTTTGCAAAATGTGCGTGAGCTTTGCAGCAAAAATGGTGCAGTGATGATTCTAGATGAGATGATTACAGGCTTTAGGTGGCATATTAAAGGTGCGCAGCACTACTATGGAGTAACGCCGGATTTATGCACCTTTGGCAAGGCTATGGCAAATGGCTTTTCAGTGGCTGCAGTGGCTGGAAAAAGAGAGATTATGCAGCTAGGGAGTATTGAGTTTGCTGGGAGTGAAAGGGTATTTCTCCTCTCTACGACACACGGCGCGGAGATGTCGCCACTTGGTGCATTTGTAGAAACATACAGAATCTTAAAAGAGGAAAATATCGTTGATTATTTATGGGACTATGGGCGAAGGCTTGTTGGCGGTATTAATCAAATTGCTAAGGATTTGGGTATTGAGAAGCATTTTGTCGCCACAGGCGTGGAATGTCAGCCCTATATCCTTACCTTTGATGAAAAAGGAGAATCTAGCCTAGCATTCCGCACACTTTTCTTACAAGAAATGTTAAAACACAATGTTCTTTTTCCTTGCATTGCGATGAGTTATGCTCATAAGCAAAAGGAGCTTGATTACACATTAGAGGCAGTGGCAAAGAGCCTTGAAGTGTATAAAAAGGCATTGCAAAATGGCGTGGCAAACTACCTTGTAGGCGATGTAGTGAAGCCTGTGTTTAGAAAATATAATTAAAGGAGAAAACAATGGAAGAAAATTTTTGCTTAGAGGTTACTACAATTTGTGATGCAAACTGCATTATGTGTCCGCGAGATGAGTATCCATTCCGCTTTAAAACTATGGATTGGGAGACCTACAAACTTTGTGTTAGTCGCTTAAAAGAGCATTTTAGACAAACAGGGGGGGGCAGACCATAGGCTTTGGCGGCTATGGTGATATTTTTATGTGTAAGAAAGAGACTCTTTTGCAATATATGCAATATATCAAAGATGAAATCCCTGATTGCAAATTGCAAAGCTCATCAACTTGTAATGCTATCACAGAAGAGAAATTGCCCTTGCTAGAATATCTTGATGTTTTGCGTGTAAGTATGTATGGTATGGATAAGCAAACTTATGAGAGCGTGCATAAGGGAAGTGTGAAGTTTGAACGCGTATGGGAGAATATCCACAGAATCTTAGATTATGATAAGCGTCCCTATCTTAGCTTCAATTATGTGATTTTAAAGCAAAATAAACATCACATAGAGCAGTGGAAAGAGTATTGGGAAAAAAGGGTAGATGAGATTCAAATATGGAAGCCGCATAATTTTGGTGGATTCTACGATACGCTTGAGCTGCAGGGCTTAAAAGATAGCATAGAAATCAAAGCTTTTAGCGAGGCAAAAGACCACCCAAAGTGCAATAGAATCTATGGCAGAGATATGATTATTAGAGAAAATGGGGAGGTGAGCCTGTGCTGCTTTGACCCACATAGAAAGTTTATTATGGGGAATTTACACACACAAAGCTTAAAGCAGATACAAAATGGAGAGCCTATCAAAAATGTGCAGAGAATCTTTAAAGAAAATAAAGTGTTTTCATCAAATCTTATTTGTAAAGTGTGCGACCAAATCACAGATAGGAGTGATTCTCTTGTGTATAGCAATGCTCCCGTGGAAGTAGGGAAAACAAACAATGTCGCTAAACGCGTTAATAAAAATCAAAAGGAGTAACAAATGCAAAAGAACATAACGCAAGACAATTATCTACGCACGATGAAAGCAGATAAGAATCTAGCAAAAGATTATTACGCTAAATCTATCAATAAAACAGAACAGCAAAAAGCTTTAGAATCTTTGCTTTTAGATGCTATAAACAAAGGGGAATTAGATGAGAGTGCTCCTTATAGAATTGCAGATTTAGCTTGTGGTGGTGGGACTTTAAGCTATCATCTATCTAGCTTTTTTCCTAATGCGAGTTTTGTGCTTTTGGATTATAATGAAGATGGATTAGAATTAGCAAAAGAGATAAATGCTGAATCTAAAGATAGAATGGAATTTATACAAGGGGATTTAAGGGATTTACCTTTGCAAGATTCTAGCTTTGATTTGGTGTTTTGCTGGCAAACTTTGGGTTGGGTGGATAAAGAAAACATTAGTCGTGTTATGCAAGAGATATTAAGAATCTTAAAGCCTAAGGGGCGATTGTATGCTTCAAGTTTGTTTAACACAGAATTTGATGTGGATTTATACACAACAATCTGTGATAGAACCCGCCCTTCAAGCTATAACCAAAGCAACCCTAAAGAGCCGCTCACTAATGGCTATTACAATACTTATTGCAAACAAAGCATTGTGGATATGTGTGGAGAGGGGGTGCAATGCGTTAGGATTGTGCCATTTTATCCACAAATAGATTTTAAACGCGACTTTTCACAAAGGGGCATAGGGAGCTTTACTCTAGCTATTGATAGTGCTGAATCTAATTGCAATGCTTTTTGGCATTTAGGAGCTAAAAGAGAATCTGCTTCCACAAAAGCTAATTGCAGCGTGAAACACAACGGGAATAAAAATCAAGCGAGTGCCACCCGTGGAGCTTTAGGCGACACTTTGGGCTTTGCTCAAAGTGTTAAGAGTGAGCGGGAGCGAAGCGACAACAGCGAGAATTATATGGGGGGGGGGGCAAAACACAATCTCACACAATCTCAACACAATCCTTATCTCACACAATCCAACCCAACAAAGCATCGCTTAACCATTTCCGCAGGAATGCTGCTCAACTGGGGGATTTTAATCATTATAAAATAACACCCCTTACACAAGGGGGAGTGCTATGACCACCCTACTCCCTTTTGTATCCGCACTTATCCATAGGCAAACAGATTCACTCTTTCCGCTTGAATATAACCAAAACCTTATAGAATCTGCTGACTTGCTTATCGCAATGGAGTATTTTGCCTCTTGCTTAACGCACATATCTGGCAAATACTACGCACAACACCTCAATCAAAATGACTTCTACCATAGCGACAAATATGCTGTGTTTTTATACTATCTTGCGCACACTCTTTATAGTCATAATAAAATTGATTGTGCTACGCAAATATATTGCTTAAATAAGGCATTGCATAGCGTTGATATGTTTTATGAAGTGAAGTTACCTAAGATTTTTATGCTTACTCACCCTGTAGGGAGTGTGCTAGGCAGGGCAGAGTATAGTGATTATTTTTGTGCATATCATAATTGCGGCGTTGGCTCAAGTAAGAAAAATGGCATTACACATTATCCGTCTTTTGGGCAAGGCATACTTATGTATGGTGGAAGTAGAGTTATTGGTCAATGTAAGATAGGGGATAATGTCATCTTTGGGGCAAATGCCTTTATTATAGATACTGATGTGCCTAGCAATAGCGTTGTTGTAGGCTCTTACCCAAATCACAGAATCTTACCCAATTCACACAATGTTATAAAAGATATTTTTGGACTAGATTCCAATCCATAAGGAGGTGTCATTAAAGCTAAAACTAGAATTTTTTTAACTCAAATTTTCAAAATCTCAAAAAAACTTTAAAGGAGTAAAAATGGAGACAATTACAGGCTGTGCAATTTGCGGATTCCCTATGGAGTATCGCCCAAATCTTTATGTAGAAAATGGTATCTGCGGTGCGTGCATCAATGCAAAAGCAAAAAAAGACATTGACTTTCAAGCAAGGCAAAAGTGGCTCACTCAGCATTTGGAGCAAAGCAAACAATTAGCTGGGGGGGGGGAAGAGAACTATGATTGCGTGATTGGCGTGAGTGGTGGGAAAGATTCTCATATGATTGTCAAGCGTCTTGTGCAAAATCATAATGTTAAAAATCCCTTGCTTATCACCACTTATGATGAATCCACTCGCACACAAGCAGGAGTGCATAATCTCAATAATATCGCGGAGTTTTTTGATGCAGACCACATTATCTACCGCTACAAACCCAAAACCTGCAAACAAGAAATGAAAGAATGCTTTGAAAAATACTTAAATCCCTATATGTTGGCTGAATTGCGTTTGGGGAGCTTTGAGAGTGAAGTGGTAAAGATTGCCAAAGCATTTAAAGTAAGAGATGTGTTCTATGGCGAAGATGCAGCCTATGAATACGGCAGCACAAAGGAGCTAAATATTTTCCATAAGCAAAGCACAGATGAGCTGAAGTTTATATTTATGGGAGCAATTTATCCCTATGGCTATTTAGATTCAATGCACGAAGCTAGAAGCGTTGGATTTAAAGATTTACAGGACTTTCACGAATGGTATAGGCAAGGCTCTGTTGAGCATTTTGCACAAATTGATAGCATTGGCTATATGGTGCAATATTGGTGCAAGTTTGTCAAATTTGGCGCACAACGCACAACAGATATGGCGACAAGACTTTGTAGAGAAGGTGCAATTGAGCGAGAGCAGGCTTTGCTTTATATTAATGAAGCAGACCATATTCTTGACCCACTTGCCAAATATGACATTTGCCAAACAATGGGCATAGCTGAATCTTACTTTGACAAGATAGTAGATTCTCACGCGAATACAAAGATTGTCAAAAAAGATGCAAATGGTGTATGGAGACGCATTAAAAAAGTGGTGTAGCATATAAACATCAACCAAAATAACAATTTTCAGTATTTATGAAAATATACTAAAATAGTGTCCTTTTGATACAATAGATACAAAGGGACACAATGACACAAAATCTGCAGGAACTCATTAAAATTTACTCGCTTAATTCCCATATTGACTTTAGCACACACTTGTTGGGACAATCAAAAGACACGCTCATTGCCCTTTTAAGTGAGCTTTTAACAACTTATATTAACGATAAGAACAGCTCTACCATTAGAGAGGCTTTAAGTGTTACCTTAGCAGGCTATACACATAATCCTGAAAAATTAGGCTTTAATGGTTTTCGTCAAAACAGCTTCGGCAAACCTATAAACTGCGAAGCAAAACCTAAAAATATTCGCTCTAATGAAAACAAAAAACTAAATGGTGGTGGAAACTTTACTGATTACACTTGGGCAAGATTCTACAAAGACAAGCAAGAACATTTAAATATGCTTATCAGTGGATTTGTAGATGGGAAACTGCTTTATCTCTTTGAATTTTCTTTTAATGACACTCATTTTTTAAAACATTTAGAACTACAACTTAATAAAAAATTTCCAAATGGAGATGTAAAAGGACTTTATCTACGAAGTGCATCGTTTAGCTTTGCTCATTACAAAGATGCAGATATTCATACCATTTATGTTTGTCCGCAATTAGAAGAGTATGAGAAATTTTTAGAAAAAAACTTATTCGCTTTTTTAAAGGCAAATCAATGTTAATTTGCGGAGATACTTTAAGCGAGCTTCAAAAGCTAGAAAATGATAGCATAGATATGGGCGTAACCTCGCCGCCTTACAATAAGCAAGAGAATAAAAGAGGCTGGCTTGTTAAGAATGTTTTATACGATAATACTTGTGATAAGCTTGATGAAAAAGCATACCAAGAAAATCAAATCGCCGTGCTAAATGAACTCTATAGAATCACAAAAGATGGGGGAAGCTTTTTTTATAACCACAAAATCCGATGGGAAAAGGGCAAATTACTCCATCCATTGCAATGGATTTCTCAAACAAAGTGGAATCTAAGGCAGGAAATTATTTGGGATAGGGGCATTGCAGGGAATATTCGCGGCTGGAGATTCTGGCAGGTAGAAGAAAGGATTTATTGGCTTATTAAGCCAAAGGGTAAAAATCTCATTGGAGAAGAACTACAAAGTCGCCACGCACTTTTAAGCTCCATTTGGAGAATCCGACCAGAGAGTAATAACGCCCACCCCGCCCCATTTCCACTCGCATTGCCCTTGCGGTGCATTTTTTCAATTTTAAATGAAAATGGTGGCGTTGTGATTGATCCATATTGTGGCAGTGGGACAACAGGCATTGCCGCAAAGATACTCAACTGCGATTTTATAGGCATTGATAATGCTAAAACTTATCTCACTCTTGCGGAGAGTAGAATCACAAATTATCAGCATTTTTTGAAAGAAGCGCAATTGGAGCTAAATCTACACGAAGTCAAAGAAACTTTTAGCGAGAAAAAAGCAAAAGGTAAGAGCAAGAATAGGTTTGCTTTAAGGGGGCAGGGGGTGCTTTTGTGATTAAAAGTTTGCTATTTTTTGGCTATTCTTTGGTATTCTAACGCTTTAAAAATTACTATAAAGTGAGATTTATGGCAGATTCTAGGCTTTTTTATGCGGTTACGCTTTTATCTTGTATCAGTGTGGTGATGTCATATTCACTTGCAGCATATATCACAAGTCATAATGGCTATACGCATTTTCATTTTTTTATAAGACAACTTATAGCCGTTATTTTTGGCATTTTGCTTATGTGGCTGCTTTCAAAGCTTGATGTTGAGGCTCATTTTAAACGCATAGGCGTTGGCATTTTTCTTATCTCCATTATTCTTATGGTGGGTATGCACTTCCTCCCTCAAAGCTTTGTAAGCTCTGCTGGTGGGGCAAAGCGATGGATTAGACTTTCTTTCATCTCGCTTGCACCTTCGGAGCTTTTTAAGATTGGGTTTGTGTATTTTTTGGCGTGGAGCTTTTCTCGTAAATTTGTCAGCAATGTGCGACTTTCCATTAAAGATGAGATTAGAATCTTTATCCCCTATTTACTTCTATTTATCGCAGCTGTGGTGCTTATTGCGGTGCTACAAAATGATTTAGGGCAGGTTATTCTCCTAGCACTCACACTAGGGGTGATGCTCCTTTTTGCTGGAGGAAGCTTAAGGCTGCTAGGTATTATCTTTCTAGGCACGATAAGCACGGCTTTTCTAGCCATCATCACAAGCCCACATAGAATCTTGCGTGTCAAGTCGTGGTGGGCAAGCGCACAAGATTCTGTTTTGGCATTGCTCCCTCAAGGCTGGGCGGAAAATCTGCGCGTGAGCGGATTACCTGAACCATATCAAATCTACCACGCAACAAATGCTATGTCAAATGGCGGGTTTTTTGGCTCTGGCTTGGGGGAAGGCTCTATCAAGCTTGGATTTTTAAGCGATGTGCATACGGATATTATTCTAGCAGGCATCACAGAAGAGCTTGGCTTCCTTGGGCTTTTTGGGGTTATAGTGCTTTTTGCCTATATTTTGCTTTTGCTCTTTCGCATTGCTAATCGTACTCAAAACAAAATGCACTATCTTTTTTGCATTGGCGTTGGGCTACTCATTGGCTTTTCGCTCATTATTAATGCGTTTGGAATCTCCGGAATCACGCCTGTAAAAGGCATAGCCGTGCCATTTTTAAGCTATGGTGGCAGCTCTTTAATTGCCAATTGCATTGCCATTGGCTTGGTGCTATCCATCTCAAAATCCCAACCTCAAACTCAAATCTCATCATAAGGAGTAAATATGAATCTTAAAAGCATACTTTGGTTAGCTTTTAGCCTTTCGCTCATTGTCCTAGGTATCGTGTGTATCGCAAATCCAAATGATACGATGATTGTCCTTGCCTATCTTGTAGGCTTTATTATGTTATTTAGCGGATTAGGAAGCCTTGTGTATTTTTTTCAAACGCGTTTTATGATGATACTTATAGACGGGCTATTATCTTGTGTATTTGGCTTAGTGTTGCTTTTTGGTGGAGAAGAAATAGCACAAAGTTTTATCCCACTTCTTATCGCCTTGTGGCTTATTTTGAAAGGAATCTTGTGGCTTATCCACGCGTGGAGAATCTCAAAAATCTCAAATCTCGCTAGTGGCGTGATGATTATGGGTGGGCTATATGTGCTGCTTGGCATACTTTTTGTTGTGTTTCCCGAAGTGCTTGCCACACTCATTAGCCTTATCCTTGGTATTACGCTTATCATCAGTGGCAGTATTGGCTTATTTTTTGGAACACTTTAAGAAAAATGCCATAGACACTTTTAAAAAAGCTATTTTACTGCTAGAATGCCGAAACAAACTCTCACAATAAAGGATTAATGATGTTATCTTCTGTTAAGTCAAAAATCAAAAGAATAATACAGGAAAGGGAGTATTCACTTGAGCAACCAAATCTCGTGCCGAGTAAATATCCACTTGTAATGTCCCAAATTGAAAAAGCATATATGCAAAATCTCTTTGAATGCTGTGGGGGGGGGGGATTATCTTGAATTTGGCTCTGGTGGCTCAACTTTTTTGGCACTTCTACACTCACAAATGAAAATTACAAGTATTGAATCTAGCCTAGAATGGATCACATATCTTCGTAAGTGGCATCTTATTACTCACGCCCTTGAAGAAAAACGCTTAAACTTTCACCACATAGATATTGGGCGAGTTGGAGCGTGGGGAACGCCATTAGATATAGACAGGAAGGAATCTTTCCCAAACTATTCCTCGCAAATATTTCAAAGCAAAAATGACTTCAATATTGTTTTTATAGATGGGCGTTTTAGGGTTGCTTGTGCTTTAGCGACTCTTCTTTATTGCAATCCAAACACCAAGATTCTAATCCACGATTTTAACAATCGCCCACAATATCATAAGATTATAGAATTTTTAGACTTTACTGACACTTGCGACTCTTTGGCAGAATTTAAACCAAAGAGCAAAATTGATAGAACAAAATTACTTGCAACCTATGAAGCTTTCAAATACAATTATGAATAATAATGCCTATGAAATCATACTCATAGGCACACGCACAATAAAAAATGTCAAATGCCTTATTACAAACACAATCACTTTTTGCCCTATCACACATACTTTAGAGGGCATTGATAGCTTTATTTTCACTTCACGCTATGCTATACAATCCCTATTAGAATCTGCCTCGCCCCTATCGCCGCACTACAATCCACATCTTACCAAATGGAGAGAGATTCCAAGCTTTGTGATAAGCCCAAAAAGTGCGGAGCTTCTCTATAAACATAATGCGAGAGTAGAGTTTGTCGGTCAAAAAGCTCACGGAAAAGAATTTGCCAAAGAGATTATCCCTTTGCTTAAAAATCACTCTCCACTCTATTTTCGTGCCAAAGAGATAATCTCACATCTCAATACCACGCTCAAAAATGCCAAAATCCCACTTCAAGAAGCCATAGCCTATGTTAATACGCCTCTTATCCTAGAGCAGAATCTTAAGCCAAAGCCACAGAGTGTGCTGATTTTCACCGCACCAAGTGCATACAAAAGCTTTGTATCAAGCTTTGGCTGGGAAGATGAGTATATCGCTATTGCCATTGGCAAAAGCACCCTTTCATATTTTGATTCTACAACTAATGCCCACATTAGCCCAAAGCCCAGCATTCCACACGCCATTGAGCTTGCCAAATCCATAGCCTTAGAGCTTAATACTCAAAATACAGCAAAGTAGAATCTAGGCTTAAAGTCTATTTAACTTTGATTGCTACAATCCCATTAAATCTTAAATTTTGGAGAATTACTTATGAAAAAACAACTTCTTAGTGCGCTTTTTTTAAGCCTAGCTATCGCATCTTTACAAGCTAAGACTTACGCTACCATTGATGGCAAACCAGTAGTTACGGATAAGGATTTAGAAATTTTGAAGCAAAGTATCCCTAACTTCAATTATGCTAAACTTTCTGATCAAGAAAAAGAGGGGGTTATCCAAGAGCTTGTTAATCGTCAGCTCATTCTTAAGGCTGCCAAGACCGAAAAGCTTGATACTTCTAAAGAATACACCGAAGCCATTAACAACATCAAAGACCAGCTTCTTATTGACCTATGGACAAAAAAGCAAGTGAGTCAGATTCAAATGCCAAGTATGAATGATGCACAAATTAAAGAAATTTACAAAAACAATGAGGGTATGTTTATTAACCAAGAAATGCGTGCAAGACATATTTTGGTAAAAACTGAATCTGAAGCAAAAGATATTATTAAAGAGCTTGATAAAGCAGGTAAAAAAGCTGAATCTAAATTTATTGAACTTGCAAATGCCAAAACCATTGACCCAGCTTCAAAGCAAGCTAAAAATGGTGGGGATTTAGGGACATTCCAACGCAATGTTATGCACCCAGACTTTGCTAATGCTGCTTCAAATCTTAAACCCGGCACATATACGCAAGAGCCTGTGCAAACGCCATTTGGCTATCACGTGATTTATCTCATCAAAAAAAGTGAGCCAAAAGTCATTCCTTATAATGAAGCCAAAAAAATCATTGAAGAGCAAATCAAAATGCAAAACGCACAGGGCGGTATGATACAAAAGATTCAGGCTTTGCGTGAAAAAGCAAAGATTCAAATCACAAAATAAGTTTTAATCATACAAGGAGAAAATATGCTTGTTTCAGGGATTGAGATTCTAAACAAAGCCCATAAAGAGGGCTATGGTGTTGGGGCATTTAACTTTGTGAATTTTGAAATGCTAAATGCTATCTTTATGGCAGCAAATGAGGCAAAATCCCCCATCATTGTCCAAGCCAGTGAAGGGGCTATCAAGTATATGGGGATTGATATGGCAGTAGGTTTAGTAAAGATTCTATCCTCTCGCTACCCGCATATCCCTGTGGCATTGCACCTAGATCACGGCACAAGCTTTGAATCTTGCAAAAAAGCAGTGGATGCAGGATTTACTTCCGTGATGATTGATGCCTCTCACCACCCTTTTAAAGAAAACTTAGAAATGACAAAAGAAGTGGTAGCATACGCCCATAGCAAGGGGGTGAGCGTGGAAGCGGAGCTTGGGCGACTTATGGGGATTGAGGATAATATTTCCGTTGATGAAAAAGATGCGGTGCTTATTAATCCTGATGAAGCAGAAGAGTTTGTCAAAGCCACACAGGTGGATTATCTAGCCCCTGCCATTGGCACAAGCCACGGGGCATTTAAGTTTAAGGGTGAGCCAAAGCTTGACTTTGAGCGTCTCCAAGAAGTCAAAGCCCGCACAAATATTCCGCTTGTTTTGCACGGTGCAAGTGCGATACCAGATTATGTGAGAGAAGCTTTCCTAGCCACAGGTGGGGATTTGAAGGGCAGCAAAGGTGTGCCGTTTGCATTTTTACAAGAAGCAGTCAAAGGCGGGATTAATAAGGTAAATATCGACACAGACTTGCGTATTGCCTTTATCGCTGAAGTGCGAAGTGTGGCAAATAGCGATAACACACAATTTGACTTACGCAAATTCTTCACTCCAGCAATGGAATTTGTTACCAAACTTATGGTGGAGAGAATGGGTGTGCTAGGCAGTGCTGGAAAAATATAAGGGAAGAAAAATCAGCTATTAAACAAACCCCTTATCTATAATATAGAATCTTTGTAAGATTCTATATTCTTTGCTTCAACTCTCATTTTCACTTTATTATTAAATATTCTTTTAATCTTTAAATTTATCCCCCTAAACGCCAAATCTTAATTGCAAATACCACACACAAATGCTATAATACGCGACTTTTTACACTACTTGAAAGGATTTAAACAATGGCAATTGGAATGAGCGAACTCAAAAAAGGACTAAAAATTGAAATTGATGGGATTCCATACAGAATCACAGAGTATCAACACGTAAAACCGGGTAAGGGTGCGGCGTTTGTCCGTGCTAAAATTAAGTCATTTCTTGATGGCAAAGTGATTGAAAAGACCTTCCACGCGGGTGATAAATGCGAAGAGCCGAATTTACAAGAAAAGACAATGCAGTTTCTCTACCACGATGGCAGCTCTTTTCAGTTTATGGACACAACTACCTATGAGCAAATCGCACTGAATGAAGATCAAGTAGGTGAAGTGGCAAAATGGATGCTTGATGGGCTAAATGTGCAGATTCTATTCCATAATGATAAGGCGATTTCCGTTGATGTGCCACTTGTTGTGGAGCTAACAATCACAGAAACCGCACCAAACTTCAAAGGCGATACAAGTAGCGGAGGTAAAAAACCAGCCACACTCGAAACGGGGGCTGTTGTGCATGTGCCTTTCCATGTGTTGGAGGGCGAAAAAATTAAGGTCAATACCGAAACAGGTGAGTATTTAGAAAAAGTTAAATAAGTCCCTGCAAATTTGATATTCCTAAAACAATCTCTTAAATACACTTCACATTTTTTAATTCTCAAGCCTGGATTTTGAGCTATTGCTTCACACAATAAGCACTTCATCTCGCCAAAGGACGAGCCTCCACAAGTGCGGGTGTAAAGAAAAATAGCTCACTTGTATCAATCAAAAAATCAAAATCAAGCGAACAAGGCTGTATGCCAAAACGCCGCTCAATAGGCACATTTGGATTTTCAAACGCACTCAAACATTCATTGGCTTCTAGCACTAGAGAGCGTATCTGCACCGCCCCACTGCTTGTGGGAATGATCGAAAATATACTCTCAAATGCCTTTGATTGTATATCACCCCTGCAAGACTTGTAATGCAAAAAACCATCCTCACCAATAGATAGACATCTATCCTGATTACGCGGATCAACAAACTGCACATAGCCAAAGCCCCAACTTTTAGCCAAAGGATCTTTACCTTTAATAAACTTAGGATTAAGCCCAAAATCACGCAAAAACCAATTTTGCGTATTAAAATCGCCCTTCCTATCAATATTTAATGCAATGCCATTTCGCACATTGCGTATTTGAAAACGCCGTGTAACATTCTCAAAATCATCTCTTCTTCCGCCACTATTAAAGCTAAAACCAGACACACCCTCTTCAGCGACACTCTCCATACTCCCTACACTCATCACGCCAAGCATCAATACAACATAACATAGCTTTTTCATCACATATCCTTTTTTGTATATTTTTTAATTTGGTGGGAATCTTCTAAAATTCACAGGAAAATGATCCGACACGAGCTGTGTGCGGAAATTTGCCAACATCAAAACAGCTGCAATAAGCGGTTCTCTAAAGCCGCTTCCAGAGTTCCCTATCACTGCATAATCAAGTATGCCTCCGCTTCTTTGTGTGGCTATATTTGGAGCAACTATCGCCGTCCTTACTCGCGTCTCCAAATTAAGCTCAAGCCGCAAGCTTGCAGGGCTACGATTAAAATCCCCCAAAATCATCCAATTAATATCTGATCGTCCCCTAAAATGATTAAATACGGAATTTACAATCGCAGGTGCATCTCTTCCGCCATTAGCCAAAGCGTGGATTGAGAAAAACACATCATTACCTATGCGGATTCCAATAATGGGACGAGAAACCGTTGTGGGTGGTGGCAGAACAATCACATCATCCGCCATTCGCCTAGAAACAATAGCAAGATTCACGCGATTTGCTCCAACATCAACCGGAGAATAATAAATATACACCATATCCGGACGAGAGCGAGAGCCTAAATCCCAAGTATATTCAGCAATAGGAATACCCTGTGGCGTTTGAAAAGTCCTTTGAGTGGGCGTTGCCGTTTGTGGCAAAGACCCCGCCTCTTGCAGGGCAAGTATATCAGCTGCATTTTCTCCACTTATGAGCTGCCGCACACTCACACTCCATTTGCTTTCAGATGTTGCCGAAGAGCCTTGAAGATTCCAAGAAGCAGTCTTAAAATCATCAATCGCACCAAATGCTACACCAACAACACAAAGCCAAGCACATATTGCTTTTATCATTTTTTCTATTGTTATTGTTTTTACGCCCATTTTTGCTACCTCCATTATTTTTACTGCCATTATTTTCATTTATCAATATCCCGCCTATACAAAGGACGCACTAAAAAAGTCGGTGGGGCAACATACCACTGCTGATCTAAATTGCTTCCTGTCGCACATTTGGTTAAAAAGATACTTGTTACCCTATGGAAATCGCCGAAAATATTGCCTATGGGTGCTTGCACACATTGATTCAAGCCTACATTTTTAAGCTGAAAAGATTCATTAGACATAGGAATGAGTTTGAATCTTTGGTAGCGATTTTTTGTATTACACGCCATATGGATAAGCCCATTTTTATAGCCATTGAGACAAGTTCGTGTCTCGTTATTTTCAATCATCACTTCATCATTATCAAAGAATCTAAGTCGCCACACGCGTGCACCACCAAAGCTTATACTATCAATAAGTGTATAGCCCCATATCCAATTCCCCTGTGCCAAAGCCCACACGGTCAAAGCCGCACCACCGGGCGACATCAATACTATCCAATCTCCATTTTGCGGTGGAATAGGCGGTGCATTTACTCCACTACTCCCAACTAGTGGTGGGTGCTTGATAGGCAACACGGCATTGCGTGAGCTTTTCCCCACCATCTCTTCGGTGATTTGTGTTCTCACTCTTGTATTAAAGCGTTTATTTTGATCTTCAGGCACAACTATGGGTCCAACAACAAGTGTAGGTGTGCTTTGCTTTGCTGGTGGCTTGGGCTTTGAGCCTATTTTCAACGGATCAGAATCTGTAGGATGCCCTATCACACCAGCAGTTGGATTTACATCACTCATCTTTGTGCCACACGCACTAAATATCAACGCCCCACAAACCAAAAGGGCTAAACTTTTTATCTTTTTCATTTGAAACCTTTTTTAAAATCTCTGTATCAGCCAAGTCATTATATGACTTCTATCATTTCTTTGATTACGCGCAAGCGGACTTGCCTTACCATCGACAGAATATCCCGCCTTTGTCATATCATTAAAATACTCAATCTTTACACGCATACTTAGCTCCTTATAAAGCCTTTGATTCAAAGTCAATGCAAGGCTATCTTCATTACTCCTTGGGCTTTGTGTGTGCCGCCCTAGAATCTGCCAAGCAAAATCGCCATAATCTCCACCAACATAGCCAATGCTTGTCATTGCGTTGCGTCCTATCATATCGCTTAAAGACGCGCCTTTATCATATGCACTTCCTATCCAAATATCAAACCCATTAAATGGATCGCCATATGAGCCTATCCACGCATTTGCATTGCCCCAATTTTTATAGAGCATTATCCCCGCAAAATGCTTGTAAAAATTTACCTGCTCCCTAATAAAAAGCGTTTGTGTGTATTTCTCAAGCTTATCGCCAAAGAGCGTATCTACACCCGCTAACGCAGCTCCACCGCTCATTCCTTTGGGATTCTCTTCATTTATAGGGAATAGCCCAATAGCCACAAACTCATTTGAGAGCTGTTCTCCCAGAGCCTCATTCCACGCAAACTTCACACCCGGTGCTACAAAGCGATCTTGCGAACCATAAGCATAGAGCGAAAGTTTTACAGAATCCGAGCCAAGATCCAACCCACCAGCATACACACCCTTACCAGCTACACTAAAACGCGTATAGTCCCAAAACCAATTGCTATACGCCATAGCCCTGCTATCGGAGTAAAAACCCCAAAGCTTGAATAAGTCATTTTTGATATACAGCTCACCGCCTTGATTCCACGCACCAAACCAGTCCAGCCCACTACTCTCATATCGCCCAGCCTTAAAGCCAAAATACTCCCCCTCATAGCCAACAAACGCATTATGTAAAATATACTGCTTAGCTTCCATTGCCTTATCGCCTTTGTAGCCAAACCACGCGCCAATATAGCCATTTCCTAAAGATTCTCCACCTTGCGAAAAAGTGCTATCATACACCAAAGCATTAATCGCACCGCCCAAAGCCGCACTTAGCCCATTTTGTGCTTTGACATCAAGCTCCATCGCCCCAAATAAAGATGCATAGCTATCTGTGGGATTTTTCTGTGCGGCTTGATTATATGCTCCATTATTAAAGCCAAATTTACCAAAAGTCTCCGCACTCCCTCCAAGCTTGTATTCCACACCAAAGGCACTTAGCCCAACAAAACAGCAAGTGCCAATGAGAAACCTTTTCAATTTATTTGTCCTCCTTATGTTAAAAAAAAGTAAAATTTGCGTCGCATTATATAAAAAATATTTTTAAAAATACAAAAGATTCTCACTAAATTCAAATAGAATCTTAAATTTTTAGCAATCTAGCAAAGATTCTATGAAATATAGAAAAACTTATCACTTATTTTATAAATAAACTTGACATTAAATGACTAAACTTATATAATGCAGTTCATATAAAACATAAAGGAGTTTGCTATGAATTTATTTGATAAACTAACTAACCAACTCAAAGAATCTATTGATAGTGCAGCTTCACTTGCGCTTCATTCACAAAATCAAGAAATTGCTCCATCGCATTTGTATTGGGCGTTGCTGAGCAATCATCAAAGTGTGCTTAATCAAGCATTAAACAAAATGAATGTTGATAAATCTGCCATTACGCTACAAGCCCAAAGTCAAGTCAATAACTTGCCAAAAAGCTCTCAAGTCTCAAAGGAAAACCTAAGTATTAGCAAGGAGCTTTCAAACGCACTCAATCTTGCTCAAGGTGAGGCGACAAAAAATAATGATAGCTTCATTGCGGTGGATATGTTTTTAATCGCCAACCTTAAAGAGCGAGATTTTGTAAATATTTTTCAACCATTTATGGATATTACCGAGCTTAAAAAGACGCTCCTTGCACTAAGAGGGGAGAGCAAAATAGAATCTCAAAGTGGCGATGACAATCTAGAATCTTTAAGCAAATTTGGTATTGATCTTACACAAAAGGCATTAGAAAATACGCTTGATCCTGTGATTGGACGCGATGATGAGATTAATGCAATGATGCAAATTCTCATACGCAAAAGTAAAAATAATCCTATTCTACTAGGCGAACCCGGCGTTGGGAAAACCGCTGTTGTAGAGGGCTTGGCTCAAAGAATTATCGCAAAATCCGTGCCTTTGAGTTTGCAAAATAAAAGGCTCATCGCCCTTGATATGAGTGCATTAATCGCTGGGGCAAAGTATAGAGGGGAGTTTGAGGAGCGATTGAAAAATGTCGTTAATGAAGTCAAAAAAGCAGGCAATGTGATTTTGTTTATTGATGAGATTCACACAATCGTAGGAGCTGGAGCAAGTGAGGGCAGTATGGACGCGGCAAATATCCTAAAACCCGCCCTTGCACGCGGAGAGTTGCACACAATTGGTGCAACCACACTCAAAGAGTATCGCAAATATTTTGAAAAAGATGCCGCACTCACACGCCGATTCCAGCCAATCAGCGTAAATGAGCCAAGTATCAATGAGGCATTGCAGATTCTGCGTGGGATTAAGCCAAACCTTGAATCTCACCATAATGTCAATATTACAGATTCAGCCCTTATTGCCGCAGCAAAGCTTTCCGCACGATATATCACGGATAGATTTTTGCCTGATAAAGCCATTGATTTGATTGATGAGGCAGCTGCTGAACTTAAAATGCAAATAGAATCCGAGCCATTGGAGCTTAGTAAAGTCAAAAAGCAAATTGCTAATTTGGAGGTGGAAAAACAAGCGCTCAATATGGAAAACATAGATTCAAACAAAGCAAGAATTATAGAGATTGACAAAGAGCTAGAAAATCTCAAAGAGGAGAGAATCTCACTCAATGGTCGCTTTGAGCAGGAAAAAAATGTCTTCACACAAATTGCAAATATCAAAGCTAGTCTTGATAGCCTAAGACGAGAATCTGAAAATGCTAAAAGAAGTGGAGATTATAGCAAAGCAGCTGAAATTGACTATGGCAAGATTCCACAAACCCTAAGCAAAGAAACCGAACTGCAAGAACAATGGGAACAAATGCAAAAAAATGGCACTTTGCTTAAAAATGCCGTAACGCAGGAAAGTATCGCGAGTGTGGTGAGCCGCTGGAGTGGCATACCTATCAAAAAAATGCTCCAAAGTCAAAAAGAGCGGATTTTAGATATAGAATCTGAGCTTAAAAAAAGCGTGGTGGGGCAAGAATCTGCAATTAAAGCTATTGCTAGGGCGATTAAACGCAATAAAGCTGGGCTAAGCGATACTACGCGTCCTATTGGAAGTTTTTTATTTTTGGGACCAACGGGAGTTGGTAAAACACAATGTGCCAAGACTTTGGCAGAATTTTTATTTGACAATGCCAAATCACTTGTTAGAATTGATATGAGTGAATATATGGAAAAACACGCTGTAAGCCGACTCGTAGGTGCGCCTCCGGGATATGTCGGCTATGAAGAAGGTGGAGTGCTAACTGAAGCCATAAGAGCTAAACCTTATAGTATTGTGCTATTTGATGAAGTAGAGAAAGCTCACCCTGATGTGTTTAATATCTTACTGCAAGTGCTTGATGATGGGCGATTGACCGATAATAAAGGGGTGATTGTTGATTTTAGCAATACTATTATTATTTTGACAAGCAATATCGCAAGCGATAAGATTCTAGAGATACAAGATAAAGAACAGAAGCAAAATGCTGTCAAAGAAGCGTTGAAAATGTATTTTAAACCTGAATTTTTAAATCGCCTTGATGATGTTGTTATTTTTAATCCTCTAGAAATGGAGCAAATCACGCAAATTGTGGATATTATGTTTCAATCTCTTGCTAAAAAGGCTAAGGAAAAAGGCATAGATATTACTCTAACTAAAGAAGCTAAGGAGCATATTGCAAAAGTTGGCTTTGATAGCGTGTATGGAGCGCGTCCGCTAAAAAGGGCGTTATATGAGCAGGTGGAGGATAAACTCGCTGATTTAATCCTGCGTGATGAAGTGAGCGAAGGAGGAAGTGTGCTTTTCACACTAGATGGAGATTCTATCCACGCGCAAGTGGAGAGACAAACAGAAAGCAAGTAAGGCTACAATACTAGAATCTTTAAAGATTTTAGTATGACAATGTCTATTTATATTTGATATGCAAATAATATAAAATAAATATGCCAAAGAGATAAAAACTGGTAATACATTACAGAATCCCAAGCCCTATATATTTGCTTAGCACAAGTCCTGTGAGATTCTGTAAAAAGGAAATTTTAGAAGTTTTGATGAAAAAAATGCTCTAGCTTTTTATATTTTAAAAAAAAGCTAGAATTGGCTTTATAGATTCTAAAAATCTTAGAAGCTAAATGTATAGCGAACACCTGCATTGTAGTTGCGAGATGCACTAGCTTTTACGCTCACTGTGCCATCTTTGATATCAAACATTGTCGTTGCAATAAAAGGCACTCTTGCAAAAATTTCAACGCCGTGTTGTTTGGCAAATACACCACGCAAACCAGCATTAAGAGCTAAATCAAAGCCTGTTGTTGAAACCTTTTTACCAGAAGCTTTAATTTGCTCTTTAAATCCATCTACTGCTTTTCCACTCCAAGTATTAGCACCAAGTCCAAGACCTAAGAATGCACCAAAGTCCATACCATCAGAGCTTACAAAGTTATAAAGTGCATCTACATTCACACCATAGTTAATGGCATTTAATGCTACTTTTCCAGTATCCACTTTGATTTTAGAGCTATTGTAGTCAATATTTGCATAATAGCGAAGTCCAAAGCTATCAGTAAAGAATTGCTTATAACCAGCTACTAAGCCATAGTTTAAGCCACTGCCATTAGCTGTGTCTTTTGTTGATGCACCGCCGTTTGACTCTTCAGTTTTAACACTGCTTCCACCAAAGCCTAGGCCCAAACCTACAAATACTCCGCTTTCTTCTGCTACAACTACGCTACTTGTAAGAGCCATAGCTGCAATAGAACTCACTAACAATCTTTTCATTGTTATTCTCCTTGTTGTAATTTTTGCTTGTTTTTAAAAACATAGCGGAGTGATTGTAGCACCCCCCCCCCCCATTTGCCTTAAAACAAGGCAAATGATAAGAAAAAGTAAAATTGATGTAACAAAATGTAAGATTTTATAAGATTTAGTGTATTTTATAACGAAGCTCTTGTGAGATATTGCCAAGTAGTCCGCCAGAGTGGATAAACACAAGCTCCCTATTTTCAAACATTGCCAAATGCCTGTGTATAATGTAAAAGCCAACGCTATCATAAATAAGATCACACACTAGCCCTCTACTTTTAAGATACTCTCTCATTTGCCAAATCTCCCTTTTTGGCTTAGCAAAGGCAAATGGAGAGTGCAAAATAAGCGGGGGTGTAAGAGCATAAGCTAAAAATTGCTGCTCTAAATCCGCCTTAGCACAAGAAAGCACCACCAAAGACGCTCTAGGAAAATAAGAATCTAACGCCCTTTGTAACGCCACCACGCCAACCCCACTTCCGCTTGTATAAAAAATAATGGGACTCCCACCAATGCTTTGGCTTAGCTCTTTGGCTAAGGCATTCATACCTTTTTGTGCTAACTCCACGCTTCCACCTTGCGGGATAAAAAGGGCATTATCAAAACACAAAGACTTTGCATAAGATTCTAGCTGAGCCACACTTGAGCCAAAGGGCAATATATGCGGAGTCATATTAAAGCCTAAGGACATTTTAAGATTCCCAACAGGCTCTCCATAAAAAGAGGGCATCACATAGTGAAACGCCACACCCTTGATTAAAGCAAGATAGGCAAGAGCAAACATCGCATTAGACTGATTGCCCCCGTAGCTTATCCAAACTTTATGTGTAGAATCTAAAAGCCCTGCAAATTTCCGCGCTTTATTGCCATTGCAATATTGATGAATGCAATCATCGCGTTTAATCCAAAAACCACGATTAAAAATCTCTCTATGCTCCACAAAAGAGCGTGAAAAGTCAAGATTCAAGATTCTGCTTTCATTTAGTTTGCATTTTAGCCTATTTGCCTAGGCAGAATGTCCCAAAAAGTTTATCTAAAAGCTGTGAATCTTCATAGGGGTGAGTGATATTTGAAAGGGCGGTAATGCAGTCGCGTATATGATATGAAAACAACTCTAACTCGCCTAGATTTAGCACATCATAGGCTTTGGTAATAGAATCTAGCACATTTTTCAAACTCTCTAGCTGATACTGCGAAGTAAGGATAAGACAATCTCCACCACTATGCGTGTCTATTACATTTTTTAGCACTTCTATAACTGCCCTTGCCCCGCTAGATTCTGTGCTGATATATAGGGGGGTTTCTTGCAAAAGATTCTGTGCTTGAAACTCACTCAAACGCTCTCTTTCAAAGACCAATGGTAAATCACTCTTTGTCAAAATAAGTAAAATATGCTTGTCTGTATGAGTGGAGAGCAAATCCAAAATCTCTTTATCCTTTTCATCAAATGCCCTTGAACTATCAAAAAGTGCAATAATCACATCGCTCCTATCTAAAGCCTGTTTTGTCTTTGTAATACCAATCTGCTCTATTTTATCCGCACTTTGGCGTATCCCAGCTGTATCTACAATCCGCACAATTGAGCCATTTATCTGCAAGCTCTCTTCAATCGTATCACGCGTAGTCCCCTCCACATCACTCACAATCGCACGCTCATACATTAGCAAGGCATTAAGCAATGAGCTTTTGCCTACATTTGGCTTCCCCACGATACTTAGCGTATAGCCATCAATCACACCAAGACGCATCATAGAGGCTTCATAAATATCCTTAAAGCAAGATTCTAGCTCCCTTAGAGAATCTTGCATTTGCGTAATATAGTCTTGCTCCACTTCCTCACTATAATCAATATTCACCTCACTAAAAGCAAGAAGTGTCAATAGCTTCTCACGATTTGTTTGCACAAACTCGCTTAGCTCTCCTTTTAACTGCCGCATTAAAATCTTATTTGCCTCAAGGCTTTGAGATTGTATGATTCCAGCAATGGCGTGAGTTTGGGCTAAATCCAAGCGTCCGCCTAAAAAAGCGCGTTTTGTAAATTCCCCAGCATTTGCAAGTCTCGCTCCAAGTTTTAAGCAAACCTCCAAAATACTCCTAGCACTCACAATTCCGCCGTGGCACTGCACTTCACATACATCTTGTGTAGTGTAGCTATGAGGCTTTGGGAAAAATAGCACAATGGCTTCATCAATAGCGGTATGTTCATCATAGATTTGGCATAAATGTGCGTAGCGTGGCTTAAGGGAAGTTCTATGTGTGAGTTTTAAGGCGATATTGTAGGCAAGCTCCCCACTCAATCGCACAATGCTAATTGCCCCAACCCCTACAGGTGTGGCAATGGCAACAATGGTGCTAGCGTCTAAAATCGTTGATGATGATGTATTTTTCATCAGCCTCATTTTGTCGCACAGAGACATACTTATCAGGGAATAAACCCCGCAACTTACTCAAAGCAATATAGACTAAGATTCCATCAAGTGTTTTTGTCTGCGCTCTGCCATTAAGCTTGACAAGTCGCACAATATCTTTCAAATACACATCAATCATTTCTTCTTGATTTTTTAAAAATTCTGCAATCTCAAGGCGAAGTGCGTAGCCATACTTTGGATTAATCCAATTAAAGAGCAAGTATGAAAGAGCTTTGTAACGATAGCCCCTCTCGCCTATGAGCAAGGCACAATCACGCCCATCAATATACACAAAAAGTGTATTTGCATCATACATTTTTACTTCAAAATGATGAATCTCAAATGGGAGAAATGAAAATAATGTCTCAATCTCACTGCGGATTTGGGCTATATTCGCTTCATCATCTCGGGTTTCATCATCTCGTGTAGAATCGGCGGATCTTGGCGATTTGTAGCTTTGCTCCCCACCCCAAATTGATTGAGAATCTAAAGCATATTCATCTCTATAAGATTGAGAGAATAGCTCCTGCTTTGTGCCACTTGATTTATTTGCAGATTCTGCAAAGCTTGTAGGTGGATTTACATCTTTATCTACTTGATTTACTTCTTGTGTATGGCTATTTGCACTACTTTTTTGAGCTGCATATACCTGTGGTGAGCTTGATTTAGGAGCAGATTCAAAACGATTATTTTTTGTCTCAACAACAATAATTGCTTCCTTTTTGCCCAAACCCAAAAAACCACTGCTTGGATTTTGAATAATCTCATATTCTAAGTCTGCAACAGAACAATTCAATTCCGTTGATGCTTTGATAAGGGCAGCTTCTAATGTTTTTTCTACAATCTTTTTCATTTTCTCCCCTTTTGCTTTTTATGTGTTTGTTGCCGAATCTCTTTGTTGTGCTCGTGCTTCTCGTGATGCAGGGCTATTTCCTTAGCTTTTTTAGATTCCATAACCTTATTGATAAGCATTTGCTGAATAATTGAGAATATATTATTCACAGTCCAATACAGCACAAGCCCGGCAGGGAAAGGGAACACAATAAAGAAAATGGCAAAAATTAATGGAAGCATTTTAAAGATTTTCTCTTGCATTGGGTCTGTAAAATTTGATGGTGTGAGCTTTTGGGATACATACATACTTAGCCCCATAAGCACCGGCAACACAAAATATGGATCAATAGCTGATAAATCATCTATCCATAAAATCCACGCTGAACTTTTAAGCTCCACAGCATTATGTAACACACGATAAATGGCAAAAAATACAGGAATCTGCAATATAAGCGGCAAACAACCACCGATTGGATTTGCTCCGTGTTTTTTGTATAAATCCATCATATGTATTTGAAGTTTTTGTGGGTCATCTTTATAACGCGTTTGCAAATCTTTCATCTTTGGAGCTAAATCTTTAAGCTTTTGCATAGATACCATACCACGATATGTCAAAGGATACAGCACTACACGCACAATCAATGTCAAAAGCACAATCGCCCAGCCCCAATTCCCACATAAATCATATAAATATTCTAAAAGTAAGAAAAGCGGTTTGGCAAAAAAGGTAATGCGTCCATACTCTACCGCATCGGTCAAGCTCTCATCAATACCCTGCAAGAGCTTATAAAATTTTGGACCTATATAGCCAGAAAACTCCGCATTCCCCTCAAATCGCACATAAGGCATAGGATTATGTGCATTATCGCCACTGACTACGACATATAAGCCCTTAGGTGATTTTGTAAAAAACAAACTTGTATAGTATCTATCCACACTCGCTACAAAGCTAGATTCTCGCATATCTACGGCAATTTTGGCAAGATAGTCTTTACTCGCATCGCTATCCTCTACCTTTGTCAAAACACCATCATTAACATTACGCGTAATAACACCCCTAAAGGCGTAGGTATCGGGGTCTGCCGTAGGTCGCATACCATTACTTACAAAATATTCTACATTTGGCTTATTTAGCTCAAGTCGCACATCATAGTGGAGATTTGGGTAAATGGTGAGAATCTTTTTTAGCACCACATCGCCAAGATTCTGTGTTAGAGTAAGCTCATAGGGGGCATTATTAAGCTTAATATGTGAAATATTTGCTGTATATGGCGTTTCAAACGCCTTTTTATTTAATTGCGTATCAGTAAAACGCACTTCCATTGTATGAAGCTGTGAATCTTCAAAAAGCTGGAGTTTATCTCGCTCAAGCTTAGGCTTGGATTTAAAGCCTAAAACCTCGCCTATCATACCAAAAAGGCTTTGCTGCTCGTGGCGTGTGAATTTCTCATCTTTAAGATACACTTGCTTAATCCGCCCCAACGCGTCAATCTCAATCTCAAAGTTATCAGATTCTATATGGACGATAACGCGTTGCTTGAGAGATTGCGGCGTGGCGGTGGAAAATGCAGAATCTTCTACCATTTGCGTAGAGCTAGAATCTTGCAAATTTTCTAGCGTGGGTTGGGAGGTTTGTAGAGCTGTTTGCACTTGAGATTCTGTAGGTTTTTGCGTATTTTGAGTTTGTGAAGTTTGCGTTTTTGGCTTTTGTGGGACAAAATACGCATACACAGCAAAAAAAGCAATGGATAAGCCAACCGCTATAAGCACACGCGCAAGCGACATACCGCTATCTTGTTCATTTGGACGATACATTATATTACCTTTATTAGAGTGATTTGATGATATAAACTCGCATAGTGTAAGTTTTTTTGAAAACGCCCATTATACCCAAAAAAGCTTTATTTGTGCTAGGAACAAACCAATATTTCACATTTTTTGGCTCAAAGATGATGTTTTGAAAAGATAAAGTAGCTTGTGGGTAGGCTATGCCTCCACGAAAAAGCTGATTGCAGGTTAGGATTCTAGCAAGGGATTTGAATCCTGCTAGAAAGGGATTATCAAACTTTAAAAGCCACATTGTATATTCCGAACAGCTTGGATAGTAGCGACAAGCCCCAACGCTCAAAGGTGAGACAAACCTTTTATACACCCTCACTAAAAAAATCAAAATCCATCGTGGAATCTCCACAAACACACAAGAATAAATCCTATATAGCACACACACTTAGATTCTCTTTGGCTTATTTGGAGAGTGGGCTTTATGCGTTTTTTGATAATTTTGAGAGATTTTAGAACAAGCAAATAATATATCTCTTTGAAGTGTGGCAAAATCCGCTAAAACAATCCCCTCTTTTGCCACAATGACAAAAATATAGTCCTGCAACTTTGAGCGATTTTCATACATAATCGCACGAAGTCGCCGCTTTAGCAAGTTTCTCACACACGCCTTGCCAACTTTGCGTGAGATACTTAAACCAATATACATCTCTGCACTATGCGAATGAAGAGAATCTATAAACTTTTGGGTGCGGAAATTACTAGGTTTAATGCTTGAGATTTGAAGTGCATAAAGCACGAAGTTTTTGTGAAAGAAACGCTGTGCATTTTTGTAGATAAAGTCAAATTCTGCCTTATTTTTAAGCGAATCTAACCTCATCTTAAAACTTACACTGAAAGTCTTTTGCGACCTTTTGCTCTCCTTGCGTTAATAACGCGTCTTCCATTTTTTGTTTTCATTCTTGCACGAAAGCCGTGAGTTCTCTTTCTTGGCGTATTGTGTGGTTGATAAGTTCTTTTCATACTTTTGCCTTAAAGTTAAAATTAAAGTCGGCGATTATGCCGAGTTTTTACTTAAAAAAAGGTTATTTTGGCTCAAAATCTTTGCTGATCTCAAGGATTCTTAGCAAGTCCTTATTTGCCTTTGTGATGACGCGAAACTCCACCCGCCTTGATTTGTCATCATCCTCTAAGGGTTTGGCAAAAGACAATCCATTTGCACGAAACACCTTAATAAGCCACTCTTTTTGTGAATCTATTTTTTTAAGATTAAAACAATATTTTAATACTTCCAATGCCCGTGCCTGTGAGAGTTCAGCATTGCCCAAATATCGCTCTTCTAGCGTTTGGGCTGAAAACCAACTTTGCGAAGTATGCCCCTCTATGCGAATTTCTTCAATAGAATCTTGGAATTTTGGCAAAGAGAGAATCTTCACATATCGTGGAAAAAAATCATCTAAAATATCTTGAAATCGCTTCTTTACCTGCTTTGCACCTGTATCAAATAGCACTTCTGGTTCATTAAAGCGAATGGTATTATCCTCATCAATATGTGCGTCCCATTTTTTTAAATCTTTTTCAAACTCTTTAAGCAACGCCTCATACAGCTCCTGCTGCAAATTAGAATAATTTTGTGCAATCTCGCTCATTGCTTCATTGAGCTCCAAAAGCTTTTGATTTTGAATCTTCAAATCTTCTTGCGTTTTTTGCGTGATAAGCATAAAAGAGACCATAATAAGCAAAAATATCATCATAATCCCCGCCATCATATCAGAAATGCTTATCCACTGATTATGCTTCATTATTTATCCTTTTATTGCCCTGTATCCTCTACTGCCTTGAGCCGATAAGCTCACGCACACGCCGCAAAAACCACTCATAATTCTCCTTGAAATTCTCCATACTGCTCTGCATTGAATCATCAAGGCCCATAAAAGTCTCTTTAATCTCATTGTGTAAGGATTTATTCCCATCAACATTTTCTTTCAGCAGATTCTCCACATTGCGATAAAGCTCAACAAGCTGCATACTATTATGCTGAATCTGCGTATTAAGATTACCAAGATGGGATAGAAGATTATGCTGTAAATCGCCAAAATCTTTCACCACCTGCACACCCATATCTTTGGGAATTGCCACAGAATCTTTTGTAAGCTTTTGCATAATCTTCAAATACTCTGTCGCAAGTTTTTTTAAGAAATTATTCACCTGCTCATATTGTGTATTGAGATTAGAATCTGTCTTTTGTGCTAGCTCGCTTAATGCCTCTACTCTTGTTTTAATAATCTCTTGTTCTTTTGTCATTACAGAATCCATACTCGCACTCAAAGTTGAGAGATACATCTCTTGCATACCTTTCATACCCTTTGACATATCTTGCATAATATTTTCATTATGGCTATTTAAACGCGATAGACTAGATTCTAGGCTTTCTACAATCGCACTATGATTTGTTGCAATATGCTCTCGCAGTCTAGCAAACTCCGCAGCATTATGTGTGCTAGATTCTCTATTGTGTTCTATATTTTTCTCTAGCTCTTTGCTTAGCGTTTGCAGTTGTGTATTTGCTGAATCTAAAAGCCCTTTGAGTAGCTCCTCACTCTCATTTGCTAGAGTATTGCATTGTGTGCGGAAGAGCGAAGTGTGATTATCCAAAATCTCTGTAAGGGAAGTTTGAGTTTCTTTTGAGCTAGATTCCATAAATCGTCTAAGATTATCCATATTCTCACTTGCGTGTTCATCAAGCTTACTAAAATATTCTTTGATACCCTCTTCAAGTTTGCCCATCTGTTCTTTAACCTGAAAGTTAAGCTCTTCAAAGCCCTGTGTCGCACCTGCAAAAAACTTGTCCATATCAGCAAGGCACACTCTAGCATTCTCCCCAAGTGTAGAGATTTGCTGAAGTTGAGATTCTAAAATCTCGCCCTTATTTTTCATCTCTTCAATCACACTAAGCGTTTTGGCATAAAATTCCATTGCACTTTTATTCTGTGCTGTGATAGATTCTAAAGTCGCTTGAGTTTGCCCCATAGCCTTTGTGCTATCTTGCAGGGCATTTTGCGTTTGAAGTAATAACGCTTGGCTTTGCTCCACATTATGCCTATAGTTATTCTGCCACTCAAGCAATTTACCAACAGCACTATTAAGTTCTTTAAAATTCTCTCCAAACTGATTTTGCAAATTTTGATTAAAGTCCCTAATCACAAGCTCCAATGCGGCAATCAGCTCTTTAGAAGCCCCTGAAGCAAGCTGCTTAATCGCCTCTTGCAAGGAAGTGTCAATCTTTTTTAGGCTAGATTCTAAAAGGGCGTTTGTTGTGGTGTTGATTTGAAGCATATCGCTTTTTGTAGGAAGCTCTATTGTCTTACTATTTAGTCCTTCCATACCCTTTTCTATACCTTTAAGGTAGCTTAGATTCTGGGCTTGATTAAGGATATAATCAATATTCATATCTTGCGTGCTTTTAATACCCTTTGCTCGCTGAATAATTGAAAGCGTAATGGCAAGTCCCATACCCACAATAGAGGTGTAAAATGCCGTCTTTAACCCATCAAGTAATAAAGGCACTGAATCTTGCAAAGCTAAAGTATCAAAGCCCATAAGCCCCACAAAAATCCCCACAAAAGTCCCAAGCACCCCAGCACTCATAATAATGGCTTTAAAATCCTTATGTGTAGGCTCACCAAAACTTCTAAAGTCCCACACAAAAAGCCCCACCATAATGATAGTAAAACAAATATTAATCAGCCAATTTATCTCTTGCATACACGCTCCTTGCCTTTATTTTTGCTCTGTGATGACATAGACATCATTTATCCCCATATCACGCAGCATTGTTGTAATTTTAAGAAAAAACTCCAAATCACTCTGTCTATCGCCGCGAATAATGATTTGCGTATTTTTATCAAAATCACTTAAATGTGTCTTTAACTCCTCCAAATCCAACGCCTTATCATCAAGGTAGAACTGCCCTTCTTTATTGATTGTAATGCTGTGTGTATCCTTTTTATCTGCATTATTTCCTTGTGTATCCTCAATTTGTGGGACATCTACTTGAATCCTGCTCTGCACGACAAATGAAGCACTTGTTAGCACAATCACCAGCAGCACAAGCATAATGTCAATAAAAGGAATGAGATTGAGCGAATCTATTTTTTTCATTATCCTTTTTCCCCTATGACACCTAGCTACACATCATATCTTGTTATAGATTTTGGCGTATTTTGCAATGGATTATGCGTAATATCCCAAAGCGAGAGTAAAACCTCCGCCTTGCGTAATAAAAGATTATAAAATACAATGCTTGGTATAGCGACTACAAGTCCGGCTGCAGTGGCTTTTAGCGCGAGTGCGAGTCCGGACATAATGCTTTGTGTATCCACAAGTGAGTTTGAGCCAATCTCTACAAAAGTTACCATAATGCCAATAACAGTTCCCAAAAGTCCAACATATGGAGCATTTGAACCAATCGTAGCAATCAGTGTTAAGCGTTTGTGTAAAAGGAGTTCAAGCACTCTTTTATCCTTAAACTCCCTAAGGTTAATCTTGTGATACAGCCACCACCGCTCCAATGCCACGCCAAGCATAACAATGCTTAAAAACACCAAGATTCCAAGCACACCATAATCAACAATTTCTTTCATTCCTAAAACCCCTTTTAGAGTGCATTTAAGTTCTTTTATAATTTGCAGTGGCGTATTTTACATTTTTTTTCTAACAGCACGGGCTAAATTATGAATTACAAATCAAAAAAACAACATACAAATACGCAAATAGAGAATCTTAAAATGGAAAATCTATACAGCCTATAATCAACTATGATAATTAAGGTTTGCAGGGCGGTAAAATTCTTTTAAAAACACCAAAAAACAAAATCCACGCCAAATAATAAAACAAGATTCACAATTGCACAATCCCAGTTTTAAATCCTTTTGCCATAGTCTTTCATATTTGCCCTTGCTTCTCGTTCAAGTGTTTTTTTCTTAATACTTTCACGCTTATCGTGCAGTTTCTTACCACGCACTATGGCGATTGAGAGCTTTATTTTGTTTCTTTTATTTAAATATATACTCAAAGGCACGATTGACAAGCCCTCTTTACTCACGCTACCAAAAAGTTTATCAATCTCTTTTCTATGGAGCAATAGCTTTCTCTCACGCCGCTCATTTGGCTTAAAATATGTAAAAGTTGTCTCTAAAAATGAAATATGTGCATTAAACAAAAATGCCTCTCCACGCACGATTCTCACAAAGCTATCTTTGAGATTAACCCGCCCAGCACGGATACTTTTCACCTCGCTACCAAGCAAAGCAATGCCAGATTCTAAAGTTTGCAAAATCTCATAATCAAAAAATGCTTTTTTATTTTTAGCAATCACTCTCTCGTGCATTATTCCTCTCCCTTTAGCCTAAAAAAGCTGCTGCCACCTCCGCTAAAATACCAACCCTTGCCTAGCTCTTTTGCCACATCTTTTAAGCTTGGATAACACACGCACGCACTTTCAAATAAGTCATTAAGCTCCTCTTGCGTATAGTGGACTTTTAAAATCTCTCTGCTTTGCATATTAAGCCATTGCGTAGCCTGTGGGGAATATTGCCGAGATTTATTTTGAATAGAATCTGCAAATGCCCTATATACCTTTTTTGTATCACAAAATAAGCTCGGCGTGTAAATCTCACATTCTATCGCTACTTCTTGCATAGATTCTAGTTTCTCACCCTTACCACTGACATTTGCACTTCTTAATCCACTTGCAAAAAAACTTACATCAGCCCCGATATGTTTAGCAATGTCTATAAGCTCATCTTCTCTAAGCCCCAAAGATAGAATCTCATTTGCCCCCCTAAGAAACGCCCCCGCATTCGCACTGCCCCCGCCTAGTCCTGCACCTTGTGGTATCCTTTTCTGCACCTCTATATGCAAAGATTCTAAGCCTAATGTCTCCCTGCTTTGTTGGTTTAGATATTCACTCAAAGCACATTTTGCCTTAAAAATAAGATTCTCCCTCATCTCACAGCCAAAATCACCCTTAAGACAAAAGCTATCTTTTTGCGTGATACACATCTCATCATACAGGCTACCTTGAGCTAAGATAAAGCGGGAATTCAGCATATGGAATCCCGCCTCAAAGCCCACGATTTTTAAAAAAATATTCACTTTTGGATATACACGGAAAGTCATTTAAAACCCATTATTGCGTTTTGTGTTTTGTTTTAAGAAGGGATTTGATTTGCGTTATAGCATTTTTATCCATAGCTTGAGAGGCTTGTTTGTTTTGTGAAGTGATAGCCTCTTTTAACTCGCCGCGTAAAATCACGCAAGATTCAGGTGCGGAAAAGCCCAAACGCACACTCCCTTTATCAATAGAAATAATCTTTATCTCAATATCATCGCCTATAATCACGCTATCATCTTGCTTTCTTGAAAGTATTAACATACACCTATCCTATTTACAATGTATTCTACGCTGCCATCGCTCAAAACTTCAATTATAGAGAAAAAATCCTCAAAACACACTATATATTTGCCTTTTTCTGTATTTTTTAGCAAAAATTTTTTACCACAATACATATCATCATAAAAATTTTGCATATTGTGCAACCTTTTGTATGGCAAAAATTCAACGGGGTTTAGAATCTTTAGCCCTTGAGCTTGGCTTACATACATTTTTCCCTCACTCACACGCTCTAAATGTGATAGCACCCCTTTTACACCAAGATTCTGTGCTATTTTCTCCCCGATACTTCGCACATACGCCCCCTCACTCACACTCACTTCAAAATGCAAAAATGGGTGGATGTAATGCAATAGCTTTATATCATAAATTGTCATTTGCGTGTGAGGCAGCGTAAAATCTTCCCCACGCCTTGCAAGCTCATAAGCCCTTTTACCATTAATATGTCTTGCGCTAAATTTTGGCGGAGTGTAGCTCAAAGTGTCCTGCAATGAATGCAAAATCTCACTTATGTGGGCTAAACTTTGCTCTTTGACACACTCAATAGAAGTGATATTTTCAATATCCAAACTTGCTGAATCTGCACCAAGCCATAAAGTCGCCCTATACACCTTGGGCGTTTTTTGTAAATGTGGAAAAAGCCGTGTATAGCTTCCAAACCCAACAACAAGCACACCCTGTGCAAATGGATCAAGTGTGCCTAGGTAGCCACCTTTTTTGATACCAAAACGCCTTTTTAATCGCCCAAGATAAGTATTTGAGCTTACAAAAGGTGGTTTATATGCCGCCACAAGCAAAGATTCCAACTCTTACTCCATTTTTAAGCTAGATTTAATAAAAACATTATTATAACTTAACTTTAGTATGAAGAGCTTATGCGATAATGATTTCTAAGCCATTCTTTCAAAAAGGACTTGATTATGGAAATCTACCTTGAAGACAACACACTTATCACCTCAAAGACAGATTTAAAAGGGCATATCACTTATGGAAACGCTGATTTTATACAATTTAGTGGCTATAGAGAATCAGAGTTTCTCAATAAACCTCACAACATCATTCGTCATCAGGATATGCCCAGAATCGCCTTTAAACTTTTATGGGATAATGTGCAAAATGGCAGGGAATTTTTTGGCTTTGTTAAGAATCTTTCGCGTGAGAAGAATGTATATTGGGTCTTTGCCAACATCACACCCTCATATGATGAACATCACAATATTATAGGCTACTACTCTGTTCGCCGCCGCCCAAGCAAAAATGGCGTGAGTTTTATGAATGATTTGTATCCCAAACTTTGCCAAGCAGAATCTCAAGGCGGTATGAACGCATCATTTGAGCTTCTTACCAACACGCTTAAAGAGGCAAATATCAGCTATGATGAGCTTGTTATCAATCTTCAAAATACCGCCAAAACGCAAGGCTATCATTAGAATCTTTTGTATTTATTTCTTGCCTTAGGTGTTAAAGCCCTTTCAAGCTTTTTGACAAAACTTTCACTCCTACTAACTACGATAAAATCTCCATTTATTTTTTTGGCACAATTTTCAAACCTACTTCCAAAACTCCTTTAATAATAAAAGTCTATCCTGCTTTGGATTCTATAAAATGGCTATAATGTTTCTTTTTGTATCATATAAAATACGCTAGATTCTAAAAATGTAGAAAAATGCAACATTAAATATATTTTTATATCGCCTTCCACCCATATCACTTTACATAACTTTCTCTTTTATTTGATAGAATAGCCTTTTTATTTTTTTCTCAAAGGGATAACTATGGAGAGCTTTATTCAGGTTTTTCACGATATTATTAACAATATAAGTGGGTTTTTATACACTTATTGGCTTGTATTTGCTTTGATTTTATGCGGTTTATTTTTGACAATTCGCACAAGATTCATTCAGCTTCGCTTCCTTAAAGATGCCTTTATGGTGTTAAAAGAAAAAAGCCACGAGAAACACATCTCACCTTTTGGTGCATTGATGATTTCTACGGCTTCACGCGTAGGTATTGGCAATATTGTGGGTGTTTCTGTTGCTATCGTCGGCGGTGGTGTTGGCGCACTTTTTTGGATGTGGATTACTGCTTTGGTTGGTGGAGCAAGTGCATTTGTAGAATCTACCCTTGCTCAAGTCTATAAACGCAGTGATGGTGAGCATCGCTATAAAGGTGGTCCAGCCTATTATATAGAAACCGCGCTCAAGTCCCGCACCCTTGGTATCATCTTTGCCATCTCATTGATTTTATGCTTTACCTATGGATTCAATGGTTTGCAGTCATACACACTGACTTCGGCATTTGAATATTTTGTAGGTGCTGAAAGTTTTAATGAAGGCTACTTCACACTCTTTGTTGGTCTTATTCTTGCAGCACTTGTGAGTTTCTTTTTCTTTGGTGGAGGGAAAAGCTCTGCTACTATCTCTTCTGTGCTTGTGCCTGTAATGGCGTTTGGCTATCTTGTGGTGGCTCTCATTGTCATTGGCATAAATCTTGATAAGCTCCCTATGATTTTTGGCAATATTTTACAAGAGGCATTTAACTTTCAAGCTATCTTTGGTGGCTTTGCAGGAAGTGCTATTGTCATTGGCGTAAAAAGAGGGCTTTTCTCAAATGAAGCTGGTATGGGTTCAGCACCAAATGCCGCAGCTGCTGCACACACAAGCCACCCAGCCAAACAAGGTATGGTGCAAACGCTTTCAGTCTTTATTGATACACTTATTATTTGTTCGGCAAGTGCATTTATGGTGCTTTGTGCGGACATCAGCACACAAACAAGCCAAAATGGAATGGCACTTATGCAAAGTGTAATGCAAAGCCATTTTGGTTCATTTGGTTTGCTCTTTGTCAGTGTAGCCATCGTGCTTTTTGCCTTTACTTCACTGATTGGAAACTATTTCTACGCGGAAGCAAACTTTAAATTCATCACTCACAATAAAACCGCACTGCAAATTTTTCGCTTTTCGGCAGTGGCGATGGTCTTTATCGGCGCACAGCTCAATCTTCAACTTGCTTGGGATCTCGCAGATGTATTTATGGGCTTTATGGCAAGCATTAATATTGTAGTTATTTTGCTTCTTAGCAATATTGCTATAAAAGTGCTAAAAGACTATGAAAAACAACGCAAAGAAGGTAAAAACCCTGTATTTAAAGCCGCAGATGTCGGTATCCACGATACGGAGTTTTGGAAGTAGAATCTTCAAAAGCTAGATTCTCCTAGAATCTAGCAAAAACATACGCAAAAGCCCAACAAAAATATATTCTGTCATTTTGAATGGAATTTTTTTGTATCAATCCCTTGAAAGCATCTCAAAAAGCACCCTAAAATCTGCCTAAAAGCCAAAAACCTAGATATAGCTTCCCAGATAGGACTTAAGATTATGAGCTACATCGCTCCACTGCCCAATTTTACTTTGCATCATACATAGCACATTCTCATACCACGGCGTGCTTATACCATTGCCCCAACGCCAATCATAGCGTTTATTCAATAAAACAAGTGTGTGTTTTCCCATACTCCCGCTTAGATGAGCTACAGCAGTGTCAATACTGATGACTAGATCCATCTCTTTGATAATCTCATAAGTTTGTAAAAAATCATTCATCGGCTTTTGGATAATCCCAAAATCAGCTAGATTCTCGCAATGTGCCTTATTGAGTGAGTGAATCTCAACACCTAAGCTTTGCGCATCTTTTAACGCATTCATCAACACTTCAAGTGGAATATTCTTATTTGCAGATTCGGGAAAAGCAGAATCTGTGCTAAAGCAAATGCCAATTTTTTTTACCCTGTGAGCTTTGATTCTAGGCGTATCACACAAAGGCAAAGATTCTAACTCCTGCTTATGAGATATACCTAAGGCATAGGGCAAAGATAAAAGAGAGATTGCCACATCATATTCTAAATCCTCTGTGATACCACAAATACAAGGAATGTTAAACTTTTGAAAAAGTGGCAAAAGTGGCTCTTGGATAAGCACAATCACATTTTTAGCAACCTTTTGCAACAACGGCACAAAACGGCTAAACATAATAGAATCCCCAAGCCCTTGCTCGTGATACACAAGCACATTTTTATCACTCAAACACTCGCCCCGCTCCCAAAGCTTTGTAATGCCCTGTGGAAGCATATTTGGAAGCTTTTTACGCTCTTCATAGATTCTAAATCCATTGGTCAAATCCAAATGCTTGAGCAAAAAATGTGCGTAGTTAATACAATACTCGCTTCTTTGTGGATTAAGTCCTATAGCTTGCTGATAAAGTGTTTGTGTATCTTGGGGCGAGGCATTGGCGTAATTCAACGCATTAGCATAGTTAAACAAAAAATCGCTATCATCTTTGTAATATTGATAAATACCGCGATACACTTCTAGTGCCTCGCTAAAAAGCCCAATCTGCACATAAGTATTAGCCAGATTCACCCCCGCATCAAGATAGCCCTTGCTTAACGCATTGAGGTATAGCTCAATCGCCTCTCCAAAGTGCTTTAAACTCACTTGTGCATTAGCAAGATTAAACATCGCACCCAAATCATTAGGATCAAGCTTAATGGCAATGGTGTAATGTCTAATGGAGTTTTGCGAATCTTCAATATCAGAATAGGCTTTTGCAAGATTAAAATGCAAAGTTGGATTATCTTCCATAGCCTTTTCCTGCTCTAAAAGCAAAGTTAGCTCATCAATACTTGCCCTAGGATTCCCGCCGCGGCGATATGCTTCTGCAAGGTTAATCCTATGACTTAAATCATTTGATGCAAAATGTGCAGCTTGGGCAAAATACTCTACTGCTTTTTCATACAGCTCAAGCTTTAGCATAACAATACCCGCTAGATTCCAAATATCCGCACGCGTGCAATCTATACCTAGAATCTGAATGCAAATATCCACACACTCGTGGTATTGCTCCTCTTCATAAAGCCTAAAAGCTGAATGCACGGCTGAAGTGATGTTAAAACTTTGTTGAGACATATACTACCTTTGAAATTTTCCAAAGGTATGAAGCAAAAAAAATGCCACCATTCAATAAGGGTGGCTACAATGCAGTTTCCCTATTTATTTAGAAGCGGAATCTTAGAACACAACGCCAAAAATAACAGAAAAGCGTTGGTAATCATCTCTAAAATCTTTAGAACGCACAGAATCTGTATTGATTGATGCACCCGGTGTGCGTGAAGAGCTTGTCATCTGCCCCATTACATAGCGTAAGCCCACGCTAAAGACATTTGATACTTTTACACCCATACCGATACCGTAAGTCAAGCCGTGATAGATATTATCAAGCGAAGTGTCATTTTGCGTTTCGCTGATATAGAAATTATCCTTTATGCTGTGATAAGCATAGCCCACCATACCTTGAATATAGAAATATCTCGCTTGCACCCCAACAATCACCGGCACTTGCACACCCCAACCATTAAAGCCCAAATCTGTCATTACCTTTGTCCCACCGGGCAATCCATTATCCACACCGCTCCAAAAAGCATTTGAATTCCCAACAGATTTTATATAAATTGGCGCAGTAATTTCAGTCCCAACATACGGACGCAACCCACTTGCAGATTTAATAGATGTGATATACATAGAATATCCCACATCAGCTGAATGCAGATTCAAATCACCAAGCATTGAGTATGAATAGCCCAAATGTCCCTCGCTAAAAAGATACCAGCGTTGCACATTCCCAGCTTTGTTTGAGCCATTAAGAATTGACCCACTTGCAAAATTCCCCAACAACTGCTTTTTAATGTCATTGTTATTTTTGCTTGGAGCAGCAAACACCACGCCCCCAGCCAAAGCAAGTAACAAGAAAATTCTTTTTACACGAATCATTTTTAACTCCTTATGTTTGATTCTAAAATGCGTATGATAGCACAATAAGCTAACATCGGCTTAAAAGTGTAAAAACTTTAAGCCTTGAGCTAAGGCGTGATAATAGCAGCTTTAGAAAGATTTGTAGCGTGGAAAATCGTGCTATTATGCAGTCTTGCATAATACTTCATAAGATTTTTTTGCAAAATCGGCTCAATGCTTGGCACAAACCACGCATTATTGCTTGTTACAATCACAAGTTGAGGATTATCCGCATAAAAATCACTATTTGTCCCTTCATAACAGATGGCATTTTTAAACCTAACACCCTTAATGTCAAAATACCCAAACTCACGCCCCGGACTAAACCCCCCAATACCTTCAAAAAATACATTCACAATAGGCAGCAAAGATTGAGGCAAACGCTCCCCAAAAGGCACAAGCAACACTTTATCAAGGAATGTCATCTCGCCATTTTCAAATTTATAAGTGCTATTAAAATACAGCACTTCGCCTTCATTATTTTGCTCCACACGCAATGCCCCAACAACAATTACAATATCCTTACTCATCTGTATGAGCTTATCAAAATGAGAAAAATACTTAGAATCTAAGGGCGCATAAAATGCACTCTCTGGCAACATAATTGCTTCATAACCTTCATTTTTTGCCCTCTCTATTTGGTCTATGTAGGTTTGAAAAATACTCCCCATTTGCTCCATACGCCAAGCAATATCCTGACTCACTTCACTTTCTATAAGCTTAATTTTTAGTGGAATCTGCGGTGGATTTTCACTAAAAGTTTTAGAATCTAGTGCAAAAATAAGACATATAATCCCCACTATCTTCCACCATCGCTCATACTTGATAGCAGCCCACAACCCAAGCACGATTAAACACAAACTTAGCTTATCCACCCCAAAATAGCTAAAAGCAAACACGCTCTCAAGCATAATCCAATCAAACCCAAGAGGCGTAAAATAGCTTAAAAGCATTATAAAGCCAAACCGCCAAAGCAAACATTCACACCACAAGCCAATGTAAAATACACAAGCAATAAGCAAGGCTTCAGCCACAATCACAAGCGGGATAAGCACACTCATATCAAAATATCGTAGTCCCAAACTTATCCAATAAAACCACAACACCCCAACAAAAAATCCCACGCTAAAGCGGCGATTTTTAGGCGTAAAAAGCACACTTGCAATACTCAGAACCCCCAAAATAGAAACAAGAATCTTAGGAGCTTGCACATCACAAAGCTCACAAATCCACTGCACATAAAATGGAGCTACACATACACTTGCAAATATAAAAGAGATACACAGCCACACAAACATTCTTTTGTAGCTTTGTTTATCACGCCAAGCAAATGGGGTGTAGGGCATATCAAGCACAGCCTTTATATGCCCTAAAAAATTTGAGTTTTGAAGATTCAAAAAAGAAGACATTAGAGATGATAAGTTTAAGATTATTTAAAAGTTGTCCCGCCATCAATCACAATGGTTTGCCCAGTGAGCCAAGCACTCTGTGTTTCATCGCATAAGAAAAATGCCGCACCAGCCAAATCTTCAGGTGTCCCCATACGATTAAGCGGGGATTGCTCTTCAACCTTGGCTTTCACTTCGGCATAATCAGGAAAAGCTTTCAGTGCATCTGTATCAATAGGACCGCCACTTACAGCATTTACGCGTATGCCCCACTCGCCTAGTTCTGCGGCTGCATATTTTACCATTGTCTCTACTGCATTCTTAGAATTCCCGTGTCCAGCATAATTTGGCATATACACAAGATTCCCCGTTGAGCTAAGAGAGACAATCGCTCCTCCACCCACCTCTTTCATTCTTTTTGCTGCTTCTTGTGCGCCAACGACAAATGCCAAAACGGTTGCTGTATAAATATTATTTAGCCCTCGTGGTTTTAAACGCATAAATGGTGCAAATCCACCCGCCACACTTTTACCATAAATAATTGCATTTGACACGAAAAAATCAATGCGTGAGAAATCCTCATCAATCTTTTTAAATAGCTCAACATATTGCTCTGGCTCAAGCACATTCAAAGGATAGAATCTTACCTTAATGCCGAACTTAGATTCCACATCTTGAGCGATTTTTGCCGCCTCTTCCTCATTTTTATTATAAGTAAAAGCAATATTGACACCATTTTGTGCAAATTTATACAAAATCGCTTTACCAATCCCACGCGTAGCACCGCTAATCACAAGCGTTTTGCCCTTCATAAAACTTGTAGTGCAATTTTGATTATTCATTGTTTCACCTCGTATTTTTCTAAAATTTTGCGTATTTTATCCATATTTTCCTTAGAAGGTGCTACTAATGGCAGACGATATTCCAAATTTTTTAACAATCCTGCCAAAAACATCGCCGCTTTTATGGGTATAGGATTACTTTCACAAAATAAAACTTTGTTTATTTCATAAAGCTTTGTATTTATCTCATAGCTTTTTTTCATATCCCCTTGCAATGCGTAATGCGTCAAATCAGCAATATCTTGGGGCAAAAGATTGCCCGTAACAGAAATGACACCCTTGCCATTATTTGCAAGGATAGGGTAATTAATCGCATCTTCTCCACTCAAGAGTCCAAGCTCTGGCACCTCCGCACCAAACGCCACTACCCTATCCATAAGCCCTGCTGCTTCTTTAATCGCATAAATATTGCCACATTCCTTATGTAACCTTTTTGTCGTTTCTATCTCAAGATTCACACCTGTGCGAGAAGGCACATTATATAACATTACAGGTATCTCCACAGCATTTGCCACAGCCTTGTAATGCTCAAACAAACCCTCTTGTGTTGGTTTATTGTAATAAGGTGTAACACAAAGCAGTGCATCTGCTCCACATTTTTGTGCAAAAATAGCAAGTTCTTTTGCCTCGCTTGTAGCATTACTCCCTGCCCCAGCAAGCACCTTTACCCCACTCCCCTTGCAAACCTCCACGGCAACTTCAATACACTCCATATGTTCTTTATGTGAGAGCGTAGCAGATTCTCCTGTTGTCCCAACCGGCACACACGCATCCATTCCATAAGTGATTTGTCGCTTAATCAAAGATTCATAGGTTTCAAAATCCACCTTCCCTTGCTTAAATGGCGTGATTAACGCACTCATTGCTCCTTGCACCATTGCCTACTCCTTTGTTCCTGCTTGTTCATTATCTTTTAAGATGACAACACTTAATGAATCTTGCATAAAATATGTATTTGCTACCTCTTTAATCTTCTCAACGCTCAACGCATTAAGCTCTTTTTCATAATTTAAAAGCGGGTTAATATCTCCACGCACAAGATAGCTTCCAAACAGCCCAGCCACATTTGAAGCACTCTCCAAGCTATATATAAAACTCGCACGGGTATTGATTTTAACCTTTTCTAACTCCTCTTGAGAAACCTCGCCCTTTTTAAGTCTATCCAATATTATATAAATCTCTTTTTCCACAGATTCTGCACTCACACCCCGCCTTGCTGCAGCAACGATTAAAAACACTCCCTCATCTTTTAAATCCATATTATACGCATACGCACTCGTAGCGATTTGCTGCTTGTCTATAAGCTCGGTTTGAAAAATACTTGACTTTCCACTGCTTAGAATCTCTCCAATAGCACTTAATGCCACTTGATCTTTGCTCAAATAGTTTGGAATCTTATAGCCCATTGTGAGATACTCAACTTGTGAATCTTTTTTGACAATCACGCGTCGCTCCCCATCTTGCTTTGGCTCTTTTGCCTCAACTTGCGGAATAGAATCTGTCCTATTTTTCAAGCTTCCAAAATGCTTTTTAGCACTCTCAAATACTACACTTGGCTCAATATCCCCACTCACAAGCACGATGGCATTTTGTGGCTGATAGTAAGTCTCATAAAACGCTCTAATATCCTCAATGTTCCACGCCTGAATATCCTCCATAAAGCCAATAGGCGTCCAATGATAAGGGTGATACACATAGGCTGTGTTAAAAAAGCGAAAATACAAATAGCCCATAGGCGAATTATCCGTCCGCCAAAGTCGCTCTTCAGCCACAACATTCCTTTCAGGCTGAAACTCACTATCTTCCAATGCAAGATTGCTCATAAGCTCAGCAAATAACTCTAAAGACTTATCCAGATTCCCCGCACTTGATTTAATAAAATACCGCGTATAATCAAAGCTTGTAGAAGCATTATTTACGCCACCAAAACCTTTGACTATCTCATCAAACTCACCCGCCTTAAGATTATATGTAGATTTGAAACTCAAATGCTCAAGCATATGTGCCATACCACTTTTTCCCATACTCTCATTGCGACTACCAACTTTGTAAAATACATTTGTCTCAATCACGCCACTTTGATTATGCAGAGGGACAACTACTATTTCTAGCCCATTCTCAAGCGTTTTTGTATAATGCTTAGGTAGAACACTTGATGTGGAAAATGCTGAATTGATACTTGCTATAACACTCATCACAACTCCTAAAATTAGAATCTTCACTTGCTATTCTCACTCTTTGGGTAAATCGTGTGCAGAATCTTGCTGTGCTTGCGATGTAGTCTCTAAAGCTTGCGTAGAATCTTGCAAAGATTGTGTTTTTTTTGTGCGGGGACTTTTAGCTTTTGTTGCGTTTGTAGAATCTGCCTTTTTTACTCTCGTTTTTTTAGTCTTAGATTCTACTTTTGGGGCTTTTGTGCTCTTTGGCTTTGTATGAGAGTGTGCATCTTCGCTAGAATCTGCCTTTTTATTCCTCGCTCTTATTGGCTTTGTCTTAATGACAATTGTTGAATCTTGCGTATCTTTCACACTCTCATCTTGTGCTTTTTCTGGCTCTGGCTTTTTGCGTGTCTTTGGTTTGGTTTTAATATCCTGTCCCAACGCCTCGTGCAAATGTGTGAAGCCATCTGCCTGAATACATTGCAATAAGCCTTCATTAATATTTTTACACAAGCTTGGTCCCTGAAACACAAGCCCACTATACACCTGCACCAAACTCGCCCCTAGCTTAATACGCTCATAGGCTTCCTGCGGACTATCAATCCCGCCAACAGAAATCAAAACAATCTTACCAAAAAAACTTTCACTTAGGATTCTTAGAATCTCCTTTGATTTTTGCTTCAACGCCGCTCCGCTAATGCCACCACTTTGCTTTGGATTCTGCACGAGCGTATAATCAATAGTCGTATTTGTCGCAATAATCCCACTTGCACCGCTTTTTGCACTCATCTCAACAACTTTTAACATCTCATCTTTATCCATATCTGGCGAGATTTTCAAAAAGAGTGGTTTTTGCGTATGGGTGCGTGCCATAGCAAAAAGCTCTTGCACAAATGAAACATTTTGTAAATCACGCAAGTTTGGTGTATTTGGCGATGAAAGATTAAAAGTGAAATAGTCCCCGACCTCCAAGCAGTCAAGCAGGACATTTTCATAATTTTTTAGCGAATCGCTTTGGGCGATGATTTTATTTTTACCAATATTGATACCAAGTGGAATGGCGTATGGATAAAACTCTTTGAGCCTTTTTGAGATGGCAAGTGAGCCTTGGTTATTAAAACCCATGGCATTTTGAAGACTTTGCTCTTGTGTATGGCGGAAAAGACGCGGCTTTGGATTGCCTTCTTGTGGGGCTTGAGTGATTGTGCCAATCTCTAAAAACCCAAATCCAAGGGTACTAAGCCCCTTTATCATCGTAGCATTTTTATCAAATCCAGCCGCCAAGCCCACAGGATTATAGAATCTCATACCTGCAACCTCAATGCTCAATACCTTATCCACCACGCAATTTTTCCCAGCAATGTAATCTTGCACCAACGGCAAAGGCATAACACGCTTAATGAAAGATTCAGCCCAGCTATGAGCTTTTTCAGCATCAAGTTTGAAAAGATAAGGAGAAAGCATTTGATACAGCGACATAAGACACTCCACGAAATTTAAGTTAGAAAGTCAAATTGCGTATTGTAGCAAAAAAAATAAATCCTTAAACAAATCCTAATGTAACTTGAAAATTTAGGCGTAATCCTACATTACAATCAACAAAAAACACTACTTAATCTCTCCAGCTTCCCTTGTGGGAGAAAAAATGCTCATTATTTGTTTTTTACTCAAATGTAAATCAAAGTATGTGCTATAAAACATTTCAGTAGAGTGCAAAAGCGTGTCAAACTCCATCTCATTTGGATAATTACACATATAGAGCCATTGAAGCAAAATAGGCAAATCTACGCTTGGAGCAAATGGGCGATATGAGCCTAATGGAAATTTATAGACTCTTTTATTTTGGATTGCCTTGATGGGCTTCCACAATGAACTTTTGAGTATATCTTGGGGCATAAGCGTATTAAAATTATTAATATAGATAATATCCGGATTGAGCTTGTATATATCTTCAAGCGTTATTTTTACAATATTTTGACTAGAAATAACATTTTGTCCGCCACTTGTTTGTAATAAATAATCCGCAAAAATGCCACCTGCCCAAATAGCCTTATCACTCTCAAAATAATGTATCACCAATGCCTTTGGCTTAATATTATTTGGCTTTGCCCTTACTTTTTTCATCATATCATCTTGAATACTTTGAGTAAAATCTAAAAATCTTTTTGCCTTTATCTCAACATCTAAAATAGGGGCTAACACTGCAATCCAACCCTTGAGTGTTTCAAATGAGTTATACCCCCATTTATTGACACTGAGTTCTATTGTTGGAATCTTGCTTTGTTTCATTGCCTGACATAGCTTGATATTTGCACTATGACACACAAACAAATCTGGCTTAAGTGAAAGAAGATCTTCTATATTTTCATTCTCTCCACTTGAAATACGACTAATCTCGGAAAACATATCAAGTAAAAAGGAATTTTTTAACGCATTTTTACTTGATTTTGGCATATATGCAATACTTTTTGCACTCTTTTCAAGCATAATAATAACAGATGGTAATGGCCACATACCGCCCCCAATCACAATGCGAGTAGGCTTTTTTGGAATCTCAACACTATATCCTTTATCATCTTTATACATATAGGGAAAAGCACCAAACACATTGGCACTAAGCAGCACATATAGCATTATGAAACGCATTATCACACCCCCTTCGCACATACAATATCATTCTCTAAAATATCACTCTCAACCCACTGCATAAATGTGTCAAAAAAATATTCTGTCGTAGGCATAAATCCCTGCCCCAAATGAAACTCCGGATCAAGAGAGGTAACATATAAGTTTCCTTTAAAAGTTGTGTCTTTGTAAATAATACTTTCATCTAATTCATTCACCAATATATTTTGGGCATTTTTTGGCGGATAAAATGCTCCGTGGTAATGCCACTTTGCATCTTTAACCGCCATTTTGCTAAATAAACCATCTTTTGTAGAATCTTCTGTCTTATTCCCATCTGAATCTAAGGCATATAAAGGCATATCTGCATTAGGGATAAGCCACCACCAAAAATTAACAGGATAATCCCTCCATATAATGTTTGGCAAATAATCTTGTGTAATCTCCCCAAAAGAAACAATATGTCCTCCAGATTCCAAATAGGAAATGAACTTTTGTTTATGCTTAACCAAGCTATGTGCGTCCATTCTTGAGCTTAAAACAATATAATCAAACGCTTCAAGATTCAAAGATTGTAAATCTAAAAAATGGCAGCGTTTAGAGAAGAAATGCGCATATTTTTCATTTTTATTTGTGAAAAAATATCTATGAAATGAGCTACCACCTGTGATAATGGCATTTGTAAGCTTATGGGAAGAAAGGCTTTGTATATGTTTATTAGGCACAAAGTCTAAATAATTAAGCTTTGTATCACAAGAATTTTGCGAAGTCTTATATTTTTGCTCTGCCATATTATCAACATTACCAACATTATCAATCTTGTGTGCTGCCCCATCTTGCTTAATCCGCCCTAACTCCCTACCAAGCCATTGCAGAAGATTAAACCCCATTCTTCTTGCTGTCGTATTATCCATAAGCCCAAAACTTAATAAATCCGCATTTGCTGTTGATAGAATAACACCTTGGGTAGATTCTCTATCAATATAACCAACACACTCCCCCTGACAATCACTTAAGAGATGCTCCACTTTATGTGGAAAAGCACTCATATCAAAAAACCCACGATTAAAAAATCCTTTGACACCACGCCTATGATTTATATCATATTCCCTTACTCCATCAAAGATAATTGCCGCAGATTCACTCTTAGCAAACTTTACAACCCTATCTCTAATTGGAACTTGACTCTGTACATAGCCCTTACTATAAGGTAAAATCCGCATAAAATCACTCATAAAAGATAGCACCACGCCCCCAGATTCAAGAAAACTAAGAATCTTATCTTTAAAGCGTGAGAGATAATACTCATCAATCCCCATAGGCAAAACAACCGCACAAAATCCGCTCAAATCAAGCGAGTGAAATTCATTATACAAATCTACATACTGCAAAATATGCTTATATAAAAAATGTGTTGAAACACTCTGTTCTTTTAGACTTCCTGATTCAAGATAAGCAATCTTACCAAAAGATTCAAGCTCTTTATAATGATAAAGATTCTCTAAGTTATTTTTTAAACCACTACAACCACATTTACTAGACATCTTTTTATCCTTTTATTTAAGTAAATTTATAAACTTTGTGGATTATATTGCATTTTGTTTTTTATTTCAATATAATAACCGCTCTTATTTTTATTTTAATAAAAAAAGGATTCAAAATGAGACGCTCTACCAAAAAAAAGTGTATCTATTTTTCTTTGTTGTTTTATGCTCCCTTTTTACCTTTTTATATGTACGCTGACGAGCAAGAACAAAAAATAAGCAGTGCAGAAAGGAATGTCAAGCTTGAAAAATCTGTTGTCAAAGCACAAGTGATTATGTCGGAGTTACCCATAGAGCTACAATCTAAGCAAATTAGCGTTGTTGAAAAAAAAGACTTGCTCCAAAAAAGCAATGGTAATATACAATCTATCCTAGAATCTGTGCCCGGCATCTTATATTCCCGCTCTGGCGGCATTAATGGGCAAATCACATTTCGTGGGCAAAATTCCAATAGCTCTCGCTCTATTGTGATGATAGATGGTGTGAGATACTCTGGGCGTAATACGCTAGAACTCAACACCCTTGATCCCTACGCCTTTGAAAGTATAGAAATTATACGCGGTCCGGCAAGCTCACTATGGGGAAGTGATGCTATGAATGGTGTTGTAAATTTTAGATCTCGCACTTCATCATACAATACACAAAGCGATACTTTTGCTGCCACAGCTAGAATCCGTGCTTTAGAATATGGCAGTGTGAATAATCTTTTTGGTGGAAGGGCTGAAGTGCTTGGCGGAGGGGGAGGCTGGGATATGCTTATTGGAGTAAGCTCAAAAACAGCACAAGACTACACTACACCCATTAAAGAAAACAACTCATACAAAGCAAAAAATTCATCGTTTAACTATCTGGGCGTGGATTTTAACATTGGCTATACCAAAGATTCTACACGCTACTATACTCAAGGTCGTTATACAAGAGTAGAATCTCATCGTGCTGGAGGTTTAGGTGCAGCACCGGGGTCAAGCTATGGAATCTTAATGAGTGAAGATCCAATCAGCGAATATTATTTAAGAGTAGGAATGAAAAAATCTCAACTCTCTTTTGCAGAATCTATGGAAAGCTATCTCTATTATAGACATTGGGATACAGATATTTGGAATAATCGCGCCGCATTTACAGATGGAAAAAATATTCATCAACAAGTTTATAACAACAACTACTTTGGCGGACGCTTAGTGTTTAATAGTAGAATTAACAAGCATTATCTTACTTATGGAGCTGAATTTGAAAGCTCTTACTCTCCAACACAAGTAAGGCAAAATAATCTTGCAGACAACACAAGCAAAACAACAAACCGCCCATCTAGCACCACCGATTTTGCTTTATTTATTAAAGATGATTTTAGCGCTACTCCATCTTGGTATCTTTTGGCATCTCTTAGAGGAGACTATGTACTCACAACAATTTCAAAAACAAAATCAAGTACGGAACAATCCAACAATAATCAAGCCATCCATATTGAAAACTCTCGCCTCCTTGATGAAAATAGCGTAATCCACAGCGGTGCTATCACAGGCTCTCTTGGTTCAGTGTATTTTCTTAATGACTATATAAGCAATGTGATTAATGTCAGTCACAACTTCAAAAATCCAAGTGCTGGTACGCGTATGCAAGTCACACCAAGTGGCAGCTCAACACTCACTATCGCAAATCCTCTTATCAAGCCAGAATATTCACAAAGTGCTGAGTTTGGCTTTAGATTCCAAAGTGATAATCACTATGCTTCATTAATTGGCTTTTTTACACATTATACTGATATGCTTGCCCTTAGCTCCTATCAAAGTGCAATAGCTAACACAAATAACGCTTATAGATATGAAAATATAGGAAAGGCAATCATCACAGGTGTAGAAATTGAGGGGAAACATAGCTTCTTTGACGATAGGCTTATGCTTTCTTATGTAGGCTCTTATAATTATGGTGAAAATCTCACAGACAATAAGCCTATTGCTTATCTTGCACCACTTTATGGTCAGGTATCCTTATCACTGCAATTTAACAAATGGTATGTCAATCTCACACAAAGGGGATATGGAGCAAAAACTCGCATAGATCCAAATGAAGAGAGGGCAACACAAGCCTATACAATGACAGATTTATACTTGGGATTAAAACTTGGTGGTTTTTCTACAAAACTACAAGATATGGAGCTTTTAATTGGAGCAAATAATCTCTTTAATCAAGTTGGCAGAAACCCTGTAACCGTCCAAAGCATAAAACACCAAATAGCACTGACAAATCCTCTTGTAGAGCCGGGTAGAAATGTTTTTGTTAAATATATCTGGAATTATTAATGCAGATTCTAAAAGCAATGTTTGCCTCTATCTTAGGCTCTTTCATCATAGTGATTTTTGCTCTTATTTGTCTAAGCAGTGGCAGATATGCTCTGCCCATTGAAGATATTATCCAAGTGCTATGTGGCAATGGAGATGAGACGCAAAATAATGTTATTTTTTATTTTCGTCTTCCTCGCATTCTTGTAGCCATTATTGTTGGTGCTGGATTAAGTGTAGCTGGTGGGGCGTTTCAAAGTCTATTTCGCAATCCCTTAGCAACACCTGATATTTTAGGCGTTACAAGTGGAGCAAGTTTTGGTGCAGTGCTAGGACTGCTTTTAGGATTAAGTATGGATTATATCAGCATTGCTGGATTCATCTTTGGTATTCTTTCACTTGCTTTAGTTGCGTGTATTGGCTATAACAAAAATGCACCATCTCAAACCACCACAATGATTTTAAGCGGCATTATCGTAGGGGCTTTGTTCCAAAGTCTTATAGGCATAGTCAAATACATTGCCGATCCACAAGACACACTCCCAACCATCACCTATTGGCTCTTAGGCTCTTTAGATGTGGCATTGGAAAGCTATGTCATATTCAATCTTATTGGCATTATCTTTGGCATAGTCATTATTTTTATCTTGCGTTGGAAGCTCAATCTCCTTATGCTAGAAGATGATGAAGCCAAAAGCCTAGGGGTTAATCTCACACTTTTGCGAGCTTATATCATCATTTCAAGCACAATGATTGTTGCTTGCTCAATAAGTATGTGTGGCGTTATTGGCTGGGTGGGGCTGCTTGTGCCTCATATTGCACGATTACTTATTGGCAATGAAAATTCAAAGCTAATCCCGCTTAGTATGTTTATTGGTGCGTTATTCCTTATGCTTATTGATACCCTATCACGCACACTTTCAAGCGAACAAATCCCTATATCAATTCTCACTTCACTTGTTGGAGCGCCATTTTTTATTTATATTTTACGCAAAAATCAAAGGGGATAAAATGTTTGCCATAAACAATGCAAGTTTCAAAAGAAAAAATACGCAGATTCTCAATAATATCCATCTTACCCTACAAGAAGGTGAAGTGCTAGGTATCTTAGGCTGTAATGGAGCGGGTAAAACAACCTTACTTAAATGTATGGTTGGGCTGCTTGAATGGAATCTTGGGGAGAGTATCTTGCTTGGAAAATCACTTAAAGCTTACAATCAGCAAGAGTTATGGAAAATTATCTCGTATGTCCCACAGGCAAAGACGCAAATCTTTAATATCAAGGTGCTTGATATGGTCGCACTTGGGTGCAATCCATCTGTGCGATTTAAGCCAAATATGACACATTTTAAACAAGCACACGATATTTTAGACAAGCTTCATCTTACACATTTAACGCATAAGCTTTGCCTTAACTTAAGCGGCGGAGAATTGCAAATGGTGCTATTTGCACGGGCTTTAGTTAAAAATCCAAAGATTCTTATCCTTGATGAGCCAGAATCAAACCTTGACTTTCATAATCAAAAAACCATTTTAGATATGCTAAAACGCCTTAGCAACAACGGCTGCACCATTATTCTTAACACACATTTTCCTTCACACGCTAGATTTTTGTCGCATAAAGTCGTGTTACTTCATAAAATCACTGATTGCTTAGATTCACCACAAGACACAAATGCTATTTTTGGAAACGCCAAACATCTACTCACTTCAAAGTATTTAAGCCAACTCTACAATGTGCCATTACATACAGAATCTATGCCTATGGAAAATGAATATATTTTTAGGGTTTGATTTTATTAGTCAAGAAATTCTATTTATTGATAAAAGAAATGGTGGAGTATAGGGGGTTCGAACCCCTGACCTCAACGCTGCCAGCGTTGCGCTCTCCCAACTGAGCTAACACCCCAAAAACTACAAAAGCCTTAAAAATTCACAAGCACAAATGAAAGCAAAATCCCTTCAAAAAGCTCAAATAAACAGAATCTTGCAACAAAAAAGCTAGGATTGTGCCAAATTATTGCTTAAATTCCCCTTATTTAGCTCATCGTAATGCTTAAGATACACTTCGTGCATACTCTCTTCAAGCTTTTTATACCAATTTTTATCTTCAAAATCGGGTGTAAAAGCCTCCATAAGCACCACTCTAGCCTTATCTGTCTCAATAGATAAAGGCGAAGTGTTATAAAGCTTACGGGTGTTAATCAGTACCACAGGCTGGATTCTAAGCTTGAGCTTGGAGGCTAGAATCCTAGCCCCTGGCTTAAAAGGCAAAAACTTCTCACCACCCTTACTCCTTGTGCCTTCTGGGAAAATAGCAATAGGACGATTTTGAGCTAATGCCTTCTTAGCTTCTTTTAGCAAAAACACAATCCCACCCTTATCTTCCCTATCAATCAAAATCATATCAGGGGCTTTAAGTGCGTGTCCATAGAGTGGAATCTCACCAAGCTGCTTTTTTGCTACCCAACACAAATTGGCTGGGTGAAAACCTTCAAAGTAAATAATATCAGTAACGCTTTGATGATTCATCACTAAAAGCTGTGCGTCTTTGTCATATTCACCTACACGCTCCACAGACAAACCATTCAAGCCAAAAAACCACCGACATTGCTTTCTCGCCCATCTACCATTTTGAGAAGAGCGTGTCAAATAAATCTGCACGATAATGATGGGCAGATACAATGCGATGGAGAGTGTCGCAAAAATTGCTCTAGTTTTTGCCCACATATTCTTTCCTTATCCAGCCAACCTTAGAGTCTATGATAATCTTATAATACTCCTCATACTCGCCTATAATATCCACTTTTGTAGGTGTTTTGACTACCTCCATAATCGTAGAATTATGCGATGGGATAATGCTAATATTCGCCCCAACTTGTGCTATGCCCGAAGTTGCACTAAAAAAGATATTGTAAGCCAAAAGTAACACAAGCACCACAAGCACGACAAGACTTATTTTGCGTATTTTTTTAAACACAATCCATACAAGCACCATAAAAATAATAAGCCCACCAATCAAAAGATTCTTAAATATCAAAAATGTATTACGAGGCTTAATATCTCCGCTCTCATCAATGCTGCTACGCGAGATATTAATAGGTAAAGTAATATTGACAAACTGCTTGTTGCTCAAATTAAAATAATCAAATGACAGGGAACGCAAAGTCTTATCAAGCACAACATAGTAGATTCCATAAGTTACACCATCAACAACCTTACTATCCTCTAAGCCCTGTTTTGCATACTGCCCGATCTTCATACCCACCAGAGTGCCACCTCTGCTTTCAATTTGAAAAATCACAACATTATTTTGCTCATCATACTCTTTCGCACTATAATCCACAACTTCCATTGAATCTGCAATGACATTAGCATAATTTGGATTATTGCCTAGTTCTACAGCTTGAAACTTCGCTCCACTAGCAACCACTTCCTCCTCATAGCTCCCATCAGCAGATGCCACTTTCACACGCAATGGCGGCAGTGTAACATTTTTACCCTTGATTTTATAAATGTAAGTATTTTGCAAGATTCCTTGCTTATCCTGCTGCCAACTTGTAGATTTATTTTTTAACTCAACATTATTTTTTTGACTTAACTCCAAAAACTCAACATTCACAAGCTTAGCTTGAGACAATAAAGTAAGACTATACTTTACAGCAATATCTTGCCCTACATACAAACTTGAATCTGCACTAGGAAACTCCACATTAAGATAGGCAATTTTTGATGGTGTGTCAGCTTGAGTTAGATTCACCCCGAAAATAAACAACAACACCCACAAAAAAGTTTGAAGTCGCTTCATTCCCCTCTCCTTAAACTTTTTGCAAAAGATTATCAAGCATCGCCACCCCATCGCAACCACCAAGCACCATTTCAATAGCTCTCTCCGGATGAGGCATAAGCCCAAAGACATTTTTAGATTCATTGCACACCCCAGCAATTGAGCCAACTGAACCATTGGGATTATCTACATACTCAAGCAGAATCTGCTCATTTGCCCTCAATGCCTCCAAGCCACTTTCATCAATAAAATAATTGCCATCTGCGTGTGCTATTGGCAGAGCTATCTCTTGATTTTTAGCATAGGAGCGTAAAAAGACATTATTCTTATTCACAACACGCAATCTCTGCACTTTTGAAATAAAATGCAGATTCTCATTCCGTTTTAACACTCCGGGTAGTAACCCAGCCTCACAAAGAATCTGAAAGCCATTGCAGATTCCAAGCACTCTGCCACCTTTTAGAGCAAACTCCTTAATCGCTTTCATAATCGGTGAAAACTGCGCAATTGCCCCACAACGCAAATAATCCCCATAGCTAAAGCCACCGGGTACAACCACAAGCTGCACATCTTGGGGAATCTCACTCTCCTTATGCCATAAAATACACACCTCTGCCCCAAGAGACTTGAAGGCATATTGCGTGTCAAACTCACAATTTGTCCCCGGAAACAAGATTACAGCAACTTTCATTGAACAATCTCAATACTATAGTCTTCAATCACAACATTTGCTAACAACTCTTCACACATATTCTTTGCAATCTCATAGGCTTTATCCGCATTATCTTCTTGCAAATCTAGCAGAATCTCTTTTGACAGCTTAACACTCCTTAAAGATTCAAATCCGTGCGCATTTAAAGCGTGAAAGATCGCCTTTGCTTGTGGGTCAAGCACACCATTTTTAAGTGAAACAAGAACTCTAACCTGCATATATTCTCTCCATCTATTAAGATTCTAAAATGCGTTTTAGCACTTCTTCATAGGCAACTTTAACACTTCCCAAATCCTGTCTAAATCTATCTTTATCTAGCTTTTGATTTGTCTGCTTATCCCAAAAGCGACAGCTATCTGGGCTAATCTCATCAGCCAAAATAATTTGAGAATCCTTATCTCGCCCAAATTCAAGCTTAAAATCAACAAGCTTTAATCCCCTTTTATCAAAAAAATCCTTTAAAATATCATTAATTTTTCTCGCTTGAGTTTTTAGCACTTCTAGCTCACTTTGCTCCTCAACCAAGCCTAGAATCTTGCAATGCTCATCATTAATGATAGGATCGCCCAACGCATCATCTTTATAATAAAATTCTACCAAAGCAAAGGGTAACACGCTCCCTTCACTTATGCCCAAACGCTTTGTGAGTGAGCCTGTGGCAATATTTCTTACAACCACTTCAATGGGAATAATACTCACTTTTTTACATAACATATCAATATCATTTAAGCGTTTAATATAATGGCTCGTTACGCCATTTTCTGCTAAAAGCTCAAAAAGTAAAGAGCTGATTTGACAATTCAAAGCACCCTTGCCAGATTCAGCACCTTTTTTTTCAGCATTAAATGCTGTCAAATCATCCTTAAACTCCGCAATCACTTCATCTTCTTCACTTGTGGCAAAAAGTTTCTTACCCTTTCCTTCATACAACATTGCTTCTTTTTGCATACTTCTCCTTTGTTTGACTTGATTTTTATTTTGCTTTATTCGTGCCAAAAGTGCCTATAACACCCCACGCCTTCAGCACATCAATCGCACTTTTAAGCTGAATATCTTGGTATATCATACTCTGTGTAACAAGCTTTTTATCATCTTTTGGAGCTTCAGGCTTGTTTGCTTGTTGATTTGTTTTATCTACATTTGCTTTATCAAGCTCCCCTTGCAAATGCCGCTTCAAATCAGATTCTTTAATACTGAAGCTATTTTCATTTTCTGGTGCTGCACCCGGATATACCACAATATCAGGAGTAACACCCACAGCTTGAATCGTCCTACCGCTAGGGAGATAATATTTTGCTGTTGTGAGTTTTAATCCTTCATCTTGGTCAAGCTGCATCACCGTTTGCACACTACCCTTTCCAAATGTTTGCTCCCCTATAAGCACCGCTCTTTTATGGTCTTGCAATGCTCCAGCGACAATCTCACTTGCACTTGCACTTCCACCATTAATAAGCACAACCACAGGCACATCTCCATACGATGCACCTTTTGCTTTATATTCAATATTTTCCTGCTTGGTGCGTCCTTTTTGCGAGACAATCACACCACTTTTAATAAATAAACGGCTTAAATCCACCGCTTGATCAAGCACTCCACCGGGATTATTACGCAAATCAAGCACAATTCCATCAATCTTACCAAGCTGCTTTAAGCCACTTGCCACATTACGCGTTACATTTTTATCAAATGAAGCCACACGCACATACGCAAAATTACTATCCTCAATCTTACGCACTTTTACAGAATCTATTTTGATAATATCACGCACGATATTAAACACTAGCGGCTTAGACTCTCCCTTACGCACGATAGTAAGCTCTACTTTTGTCTTTGGCGCACCACGCATAAGATTCACTGCATCATCAATATTCATATCAATAGTGCTTTGATCATTAACCTTTATAATTACATCGCCACTTTTTAGTCCAGCTTTATCACCGGGAGTGTCATCAACAGGTGCGATAATGGTCAATGCACCATCTTTTAGCCCAACAGTGATACCAATCCCGCCAAACTCGCCATCAGTATTAGCACGCAAATCATCAAATTTCTTTTTGTTAAGATAATTTGAATGTGCATCAAGATTACTCAAAAGTCCATCAATAGCCTTGTCCACAATCTCATCAAAACTTAGTTCATCAACATAATATTCCTCAACGATCCCCATAACACGGCGAAGCTTTTTAAAAGATTCTACCTTATTAACTTCCTGCACCTTTGGCTTTGACTTTTTTGCTTCATCGGCTGATAGCCCCACAAACAAAGCTGAACTTATCAACAAAGAAGCAATAATACCTGCCAAAACAACACGCGATTTATTCATCATAACAACGACCTTAGTATTTATTATTGTATTGATTTTTGGGATTCTACAAAAAGCGGTATTCTACCCAAAAAAACATATAATTTCCTAACAGATTCTACTTTAAGCAAAATCCTCTCCAAAATACCCTACTCTAGCCACACTCGTTGTAATTCTCACCCGACCTAATAAAAGCTTGTGTGTCCTTTCATATCAGTAAAAAACCGCTCTCTCTTACTCCCTAGCCTTTTACACGCACTACGCACAAAATCCTCATTTATAATCTCTTTCTCCTGCACATCACATAAAAAATCCTGAATCACATTGCGATTAATAAATACCGGTAAATACCCAACCCCCGCTCTACTCATAATCCCCAAAAACACGCCATTTTTGTCATAAAATGCCCTGCCATAGGTAAATTCCTCATAAGAATCCTGCTCCACTTCAAAGCCATATACTTGCTCTCTTCTTTTCTCAAAATCATAATATGTGGCAAATTTATTAAGTTTAAGACTTTGCTCAATAAATACAAAATCATTGCTCAAATAAGGATAATACGCCTCTGTATGTGGCTTAATCCAAACATTTGAGGCAAAAATATCAACACCAAAATGCTTGTAGATTCTATCTTGATAATAGCTTTTTGCAGGACGCATTTGACAATAGCTATCTACAAACTTCGCCACTTTTAAAAGTACAAGTCCCGAATTAAGATCTATTGCCTTAATGCTAAGCTGTGCCACACACATCATATTTTCATTAAAATCATCTTGCATTTTGACATAAATTTTTGCCGGTGTAATCCTGCCATTATAGATAACTTCTGAAGAAGTAATATACAAGCCATTCTTCAGCAATGTCCCCAGGCCCTTTTTAAAAGAACCATCATTAAAAGAAGATTCAATAATTGCCGTGCTGTAAATCCAATCTGGTAACTTTGGGAGCTTCATATCTCTTGGTGAAATGCCCTGCGAGTTTTGTTGCGTGTGTTTGTGTGCGATAGAATCTGCTCCGTCTTTGTTAGAATTTTGGTTGGGATTTTGTGGGCTTATCTCTTGTGGAGCAAAAAGCTTTTGTGGGCTTTCATACCCCTCCATTACCTCTTGTAAAGAATCTTCAGAGCCATAGAGCAAGGCAGGATTTGGCACACACAGCATAGCAATAAACACAGCAAAGAGAACGCCTCGCTCAAACACCACTTGCCAACCTTTCATTGAAATATTATTAAACTAATATCGGTAGAATCGTCGCACTTTTTTACATAGTATCCATAATAGAATCTATGTGAGAACCTAAGACTAAGCCAATATCGGCTTTCACTCTATAAATCTTAAATCACCTTAAGGAGCAAATAATGTTTAGAGAAGAACTCAAAGTATTTGATATCAAACAAGATGAGCTAACCATACTCAACTACGCTTTCATAGCGGTAAAATCGCCAAATGGAGAAAGCAAAGGCACAATGACCTTAAAGCTTTTTAACACCGATGCACCACAGAGTGTTACAAATTTTGCAACCCTAGCTCAAAGTGGATTCTACAATGGCTTAAGTTTTCATCGTGTAATTGCAGGATTTGTCGCACAAGGTGGCTGCCCTATCGGTAATGGCACAGGCGGACCCGGATACAGAATCAAATGTGAAGTGCAAAGTCCGCACAAACATATCAAAGGGGCTTTATCTATGGCACACGCTGGACGCGATACGGGTGGAAGTCAGTTTTTCATCTGCTTTGGGAAACAGCCTCATCTTGATGGAGAGCACACGGTTTTTGGTGGGATTGAAGAAGAGGATTCTCAATCATTCAAGGTGCTTGATAGTATTAAACAAGGGGATATTATAGAATCTATCACTATTGCCTCATCACGCTAGATTCTAGTTTCTAGTGATACATTTCAACGACATCAAAAGGAATCAAATGAAAGCTGTTTTTTCCCTTGCTTTAATTTCTAGTCTGCGATTTTTTGGACTTTTTATTGTCTTACCTATCATTGGGCTATATACTGATGAGTTTCATACTACGGCATTTCTAGCCGGACTTGCCGCTGGTGGCTACGCCCTAACACAAATCATTTTTCAAACACCATTTGGAATCTGGAGTGATAAATACAACCGCAAACATATCGTAGGAATTGGGTTATTTATCTTTTTGCTTGGCTCTTTGGTATGTGCATTTGCGGAAAATATCACTATGCTGATTATTGGGCGATTTTTGCAAGGAGCTGGGGCTGTTGGTGGCGTGGTGAGTGCGCAAATTGCCGATTTGGTTAAGGAAGAAGAGCGTAATAAAGCAATGGCGATTATGGGCGCTGGAATCTTTATAAGCTTTGTTTTAGCTATGCTTTTAAGCCCTATTGTGGCAAGCACTTTTGGACTTAATGCCTTATTTCTTATCACAAGTGCATTTTGTGTGCTTTCTCTTATTATCCTATATTGGAAAGTCCCTGATACACCAAGTGTGAAATACCACTTCAATGATACAGACACAAGCGATGTGTTAAAAGATAAGAATCTACTTATTATGAATTTAAGTGCGTTTTTGCAAAAATTTTTGATGATTTTCGCCTTTGTTTGCATAAGTCTCGCCTTGACACATCATTTCAATCTTGCAGAGGGGGATATGTGGAAAATCTATGCTCCTGCGGCACTTGTAGGTGTTTTTGCAATGGGTCCTTCATCTGTCTTTGCACAGAAAAAGGGGCAGTTTAAAGCTGTTATGCTTTTTGGAATTTTCGCCTTTGTGCTTTCTTATTTTCTTATGGCATTTGCCATTCCGCAAGATAGTCTTATGCTTTTTACTGCTGGGGTTTTAATCTTTTTTATCGGTTTTGCCATTCACGAGCCTATTATGCAATCCCTTGCTAGCCGCTATCCCAAGGCTCATCAAAAGGGGACAGCTCTTGGTATTTTTACCACACTTGGCTATGTTGGCTCAGCTCTTGGCGGAATGTGCGGTGGGTGGCTATATGAGGAGATAGGACTATTTTATCTTTCGCTTATTATTGCTGCGGTGTGTGTGATATGGGCTATTGCTTTGGCTTTGTTTCTTACAAATCCAGCAAATCATAAAAATATTTATCTCCCACTTAATGATTCTATCACTCACGCATTACCAAGGCTCGAGCAGATTCAAGGTGTGATTGAATTTTACATCAATGAAAATGAGAATCTTGCTATCATTAAGTATGATGCTACGCTCACAGATGAAACGCAGATTCTAAAAAATCTTAAAAACTAACAGAGCGGTTACAATGGAGCTCTACGAACAAATCATCATCGCTTCAGTAATGGGGGCGTATCTATGCTTTCTTATCTATCAAAATCGTGGCTACTTCACAGACAAAAAGCCTAAAGCAAGTGATGATGAGCCTATCTACATAAAGACAGCAGATGGCAGCAAAGATTACATAGAGATAACATTACCCAAAGATTCTCATAAGGTATTTTTGCGATATTGGAAAGATGAGGAAAAGAGATTTGAAACACACACATTATCCTATGATGAGTTTATAGAACAATGGGGAGATGTTATCAAAAACTATGACTTGAAAACTCCCACAAAGGAATAAACAATGAATAATACCATACACAATATGACCTTACACCCTAAGATGAAATGGAGTGTAGATTCCACTTTTGATTTTAAAGCACAATCTCAAAACAACATTGCAGATTCTAAGAACAAGTCCCAAACAAAACAAGCCCCAAAAATTAGCAAAAAAATCCTAAGTGTTGTAGGCAAAACAAATGCTCAATACAATCTCATTAAAGAGGGCGATAAAATCCTTTTAGGCTTAAGCGGCGGGAAAGATTCTATTCTTCTAGCCACAATCCTTGCCTATATGCAAAAACACGCACCTTTTAAGTTTGAGTTTAAAGCCTTGACTGTGGATTATGGCAGGGGTGGAGAATATGAATATATTTTTGAATACTGCGAGAAGCTAGGCATTCCCTATGAGCTATACCGCACAGATATTTATGAGATTTTGGAGCAAAACAAAAGAGAAGGGACAATTTATTGTAGTTTTTGTTCGCGTATGAGACGGGGGGCGTTATACAGCAAAGCCCTAGAGTATGGCTACAACAAACTTGCCCTAGCACATCATCTTGATGATGCAGCGGAAAGCTTTTTTATGAATCTTACTTATAATGGTGCAATGCGTTCTATGCCGCCCATTTATCGTGCTGAAAATGGGCTAGAAGTTATCCGCCCTTTAATTTTTGTGCGTGAGCGGCAGATTATTGATTTTATCGCAAGTAATAACATCTACATTGCCCCTGATTGCAACTGCCCGATTAATTGGCTAGATTCTGATAAAAAGCCTTATGCAAGGGAAGTGACAAAGCAGTTTTTAAAAAATATGGAGAGTGAAAATCCAAACTTTTTTAAATCGCTCAAAAATGCCTTTAGCAACATTCACGCCGGAAGTTTCTGTGATACAAACTACCTTAATATTTAAATTAGCAAAATAATTATACAATGCGATGTTTTATCTTTTAATAGGGGTAAGGGCTTTGAGTATCAAGTCAATCACACTTGCTAGAATCTACGAAATGCACGGGTTAAAAGAAGACGCGTTAAAAATCTATCGCGAGATTTTATTACAAGATCCCAACAACAAAGACGCACAACAAGCCATAAAATACCTTATGCTTATGCAAAATAACTTTCCACAAGTCAATCAAATGCGTAAAGAGCAGTTTATCAATCCACAATCACAAGATGAAACAATCCAATTTCAAAGGTGGCTTTTCCAATGGAACTCAAAGATTTAATACTTGAAACGATTAATGAACTCTCAAATCCATCTTTCACCCAAGAATCACAAGCTCCCGCCCTCCAGCTTACAGATTCTTATTATGCGTTCAATGATCTAAGCCCACAGCTCACCCAAACGCCCTTAGTTCAAAAAAGTGCTGAATCTTTAAAAGAAGAATGTGAGTTTTTAGAAGATCTGCAAGAGCGGCTTTTGGTGCTTTTTGAAGGGCTAAAGGCTGAACATAACCACAATATAGAATCTATGCTGCACATCACAATCCACTTCCTTGAGCATCAACTCAATGTGATTCAAGAGCGTTTAGAAATATTGAAAAAATAATTATATTTTAATTTATATACTGATTTTGGAAGATTTGTTAATAATTGTTAAATTATTGTTTAATAATGCCTTTTAAAATTCTCCCTAGCCTTTAGCCTGAATGAGATAGGGCGAGGTGATGGATTAACCATTGTGAGCATCGTCTCAAAGGAGGTTATCCCCCTCCAACTTCCTCCTTGTTTCCCAAAGATGCTCACACCGATGATAACTAAACCTTTATTGAGCCGCTCAAGCCCCCATTCGGGCGGTTTCTTTCTCCATATCACTTTTCAACACTCATCAAACAATACTTAAGCTATCTAAAAAGTGTTTTGTTATACAATCCCTAACTTTTTATTACTGACTAAAAAACTAAAGGTTTAACAATGCTAGAAGTTTTGATGATTGAAGATGATGTGGAATTAGCAGAAATTATTACAGGCTATTTGAAACAATACGATATGAATGTTACCAATTATGATGAGCCTTATACGGGAATGAGTGCGGTTAATGCTAAACATTTTGATATTTTGCTCCTTGATTTGACTTTACCCAACCTTGATGGCTTAGAAGTTTGCAAAAGAGTGGCTAAGCAAAATAGTATTCCCATCATTGTTTCTTCGGCGCGAAGTGATGTTGATGACAAAGTCGAAGCACTTAAAAGTGGTGCAGATGACTACATCTCCAAACCCTATGACCCAAAAGAGCTAGTAGCTAGAATCCAATCACTCCTTAGACGCTACAACAAAAAAAGTATCAAAGAGCAAGACAAAGAAAAAGATAGTGTGTTTAAGATTGACAAATACAGCCGCCAAGTATTCTTCAAAGACAAAAAGCTAGAGCTTACCCGTGCGGAATATGAGATTCTCACTCTCCTTATCAGCAAAAAAGGGCATGTGTTTTCACGCGAAGCCATTGCTATTGAATCTGAATCTATTAACCCTGAAAGCTCAAATAAAAGCATTGATGTCATCATAGGACGCCTCCGCTCCAAAATAGAGGAAAACCCAAAACAACCCCAATACATCATCTCCGTGCGTGGTGTTGGCTACAAGCTTGAAGCATAGGATTATTCTATGCTTTCCTTTCGGCACTCTATCTTTTTTAAAATCATCATTTTATTTCTTTGTGCGTTGCTAAGTTTTTTTGCTATCTCTTACTACTTTATCCAAGATCATATAGAAAATGAGAATCTTTTATCCGAGCTGCGATACTCACAATTCACCACAACAATCAACGAAATAATGCAATATGGTGGGAATATCCAAATCATCAAGCAATATCTCCAAACTATGCAGTTTGCCCCCGTGGAAGAAGATGAGATTAAACGCGTTTTGCAAGAGATTAATAAGCTGCCCACGGATTTTACCGGTGTTTTTGCAAAAGCGATTAATACGCAAAATGGCATTTATATCCTGCTTGAAACCCACGATGAAACCACGCTCTATAAAGATAACTCCCGCAAATCGTATGAAGACTTTTATATCATCACACTCATTGGTATTGTGCTTTTAACCTTTGTCTTTTTCATCGTCCTAAAAAGCCTAATGCCTCTTAAGATTCTAAAAGGCCAAATTAAGCAGTTTGCTGATGGGACATTTAACCCTCAATATGAGCAAAACACAAAAGATGAAATTGGTGAATTATATTATGAATTCCACAAAGCATCAAATAAGATTAAAAATCTCAATGAATCTCGCTCCTTGCTTCTACGCTCCATTATGCACGAGCTAAAAACACCCATCACAAAGGGGCGAATTGTAGCTGAGATGGTGCAAAATGATAGCCAAAAGCAGCAGCTTTGCTCCGCCTTTATGCGTCTTAATGACCTCATCAATGAGTTTGCAAAAATTGAGCAAATCAACTCTCAAAGCTACCATATCAATAAGCAAGAGTTTCTTTTATATGACCTTATTCATCACGCTGAAGAAATGCTCCTCATTCACGAATCTAGCCCTATCACACTAGAGACAGAAAATGCTCTTATCAAAGCAGATTTTGACCTTTTTGCCATTGCATTAAAAAATCTCCTTGATAATGCTATCAAATACAGCACAGATGGCAAAGTGCGTGTTTATACCAAAAATGATAAGCTCTACACAAGCTCCAAAGGTGAAGCTCTGCAATATCCACTAGAAGACTACTTCAAGCCATATTTTAAAAATGAAAAAACCTCCCAATCACAGGGCTTTGGCTTAGGAATGTATATCATCAAAAACACCCTTGATAATCAAGGCTTTGACTTTAGCTACAAATATGAAGATGGTTGCAATGTTTTCATTATTCATCATTGTGTAGTAGAAAACTACTGCCCCATCAAACCCAAAAAAGCAGATTAGATAAAAGGAGAGGAACAATGTTTAGACGACTAAAACGCACACGCTTAAAAGCCCCTATGCGAGAGCTTGTGAAAGAAACTAGATTACATAAGCAGGATTTTATCTATCCACTTTTTGTAATTGAAGGACAAAATGTCAAAAATGAAATCCCCTCTATGCCCGATGTGTTTCAGCTAAGCGTTGATAATATTCTTAAAGAGTGTGAAGAACTGCTTAATCTTGGCATTTATCATATTCTCCTTTTTGGTTTGCCAACCCATAAAGATTCTTGTGGAAGCGAGGCTTTAAGCGATAAAAGCATTATCCCACAAGCCATAAAAGCTATAAAAAAACATTTTCCACAGATGATTATCACGCTTGATTTATGCTTTTGTGAATACACAGACCACGGACATTGCGGAATCTTAGATAAGAATCTTAATAGTGTAGATAATGATGCTACACTTGAGATTCTAGGGCAACAGGCTCTAGTCCTTGCAAGCTGCGGGGGTGATATGATAGCTCCTAGTGCGATGATGGACGGAATGGTAGGCACAATACGCAGCTACTTAGATAAAGGCGGATTCTCCCATATCCCCATTATGAGTTATTCCACTAAATTTGCAAGTGGATATTATGGACCATTCCGCGATGTGGCAAACTCCGCCCCCAGCTTTGGCGATAGAAACTCCTATCAGCAAGATAGTGCTAATCGCAGAGAAGCTATTTTAGAGAGCCTAACCGATGAAGCTGAAGGAGCAGATATTTTAATGGTAAAACCAGCCCTAGCCTATTTAGACATTGTGCGTGATATTCGCGACCGCACTTTGCTCCCTTTAGCCGTATATAATGTAAGCGGAGAATACGCTATGCTAAAACACGCACAAAAAGCCAATCTCATTGATTATGAACGCGTCTTATTTGAAACGCTCACAGGCTTTAAACGAGCGGGAGCGGATATTATCATTAGCTATCACACTAAAGAGATAGCTAAACTTCTTTAGAATCTTAAAGGCTTTTCTTGCTAGATTCTAGCCCTAATCAATGCCTAGCAGATTCTAAGACTCAAGCCCTCTCTCACACCCCCATTTCACAAGCATTCACTTCTCAATGCTTTATACCGATGTATGCCCTACCCACAGAGATTACGCTTTTCACACAATACGCACTCAAATCCAAAGCCTATATAGAATTTGGTTGCGGGGGTAGCACATTTTTACTTTGCTACCTTACACAAGCACAAATCTTTAGCGTAGAATCTAACACTGCTTTTATCAATGAGCTATCCCAAAATAGCCTTATCCAAAATGCCCTTGCCCACAATCGCTTGAGATTCTACCCCATTAACATCGGAGAAGTGAAAAAATGGGGCTTCCCAAAAGATGAGAGCCAAAAACACAGCTTTCCACTCTATTCCCAAAGTATCTTTGTCAGTCTAGATTCTACACTCCGCTCACAGATTGATACAATCTTTATTGATGGACGCTTTCGCGTAGCCTGTGCTTTGAATGCGATTTTATATTGTCCGCAAAGTATCATTATTATCCACGACTTTTTTAATCGCCCACATTATCATATTTTGCTTGATTTTTTAGAATGTATTGATTCTGCCAATAACCTTGGAATCTTTCAAGCAAAGCCTATGCTAAACAAACAAGCCATTATCAAGCTTTTGCAAGATTATCAATTTGACCCAATGTAAAAGCAAGATAAAAGCTTTTCCCAAGCATTGAATAATCTACCAAGCTTTAGCTATAATGCCGCCTTTAGATTCTAATCCAAAGGATATATTATGGGACGAGCATTTGAATATCGCCGAGCTGCCAAAGAAAAACGATGGGATAAAATGAGTAAAGTTTTCCCAAAACTTGCCAAAGCCATTACCGTTGCAGCCAAAGAGAGTGGAGGCGATCCAGCGATGAATGCCAAGCTTCGCACCGCTATTGCCAATGCCAAGGCACAAAATATGCCAAAAGACAATATTGATGCAGCCATCAAACGAGCAAGCGGCAAAGATGGAATCTTTAGTGAAATCACCTATGAGGGCAAGGCTGCTTATGGGGTGTTGATATTCATAGAATGCACCACAGACAACCCAACCCGCACAATCGCCAACATTAAAAGCTACTTTAACAAAACGCCAAATGCAAGTATTCTTACAAATGGCTCAATTGATTTTATGTTTTCACGCAAAAGTGTCTTTGAGTTTCGCACACAAAGCGATATTGAAGAGCTAGAGCTTACGCTCATTGATTATGGGCTTGAAGAGTTAGAAAAGCTCAATGATGAAGAGGGGGAATATTACATCGCTTATGGAGATTATACAGACTTTGGGCGATTAAATGAAGGCTTTGAAACCTTGCAGATTCCCATCTCAAAAGCCACCCTACAGAGAATCCCAACCTCTCCAATCACACTTGATGAAACCCAACTCCAAGAGATTGAAAAGCTCCTTGATAAAATTGAAGAAGATGATGATGTCCAAGCGGTTTATACAAATATTGAGTGAGATTCTAGCCCTGCCTAGAATCTAGGCTTACATATTTTAGATTCTATATTGTTGTTTAAATTCATCTTAGATTTTCATACTACATAAGGACTTACCTATGCCACTCCACGATTACGCAACAGAAATGGCTCGTATTAGTAAGATTTTTGCCACACTTCATAACCCTGAAAATAATGGTGTGATATGTGCCAAAGAATTAGCTAAAGAGTTTAATGTAAGCCTTAGGACATTGCGGCGAGATGTGGAAAATATGGGCATAGAGTATAGCTACAAACAAGATAAAATCTATTTTCACAGACACTACACAACACAAGAAAATGAAGAGCAATCTATGGCATTTTTACTTTTAAAAAGCTTTGCATATAGTATGGGAGGGGCTACAAAAACACAAATCCTATCCCTACTTGAAAGCTTAGAATCTAAAAGCCAACCTAAACAAAGCACAAATGTGTTTTTCACCCGTTCAAATTTAGAAGAAATCACCCTTGAGACTAAATCTATTCTGCTTTTACAAAAAGCTATTAAAGAGCATACAATCATTAGCTTTAAATTTTTACAAGAATCTAACAACAATGCCAAAACCCATACACAAAGGGAAGTATTGCCACTAAAGATTCTAAACTTTAATGGTGAATGGTATCTACTCGGGCTAGAATCTAGCGTAGTAAAAAAAGTTTTATCTCAATAACATTACTGACATAAAAGAAGTAAAACAAGGGCAAAGTGTAAGCGAAGAAGTATTAGGGCGGTTAGATAGTGCTTTAAATACGTGGTTTGTGCCTGAAGCAAAACCTTTTATAGTGAGATTATGGATAGATTCTAAAGTAGCCAAATATTTTAAACGCAAGAAAATCTCACCAAATCAACATTTAATAGAACATAAAGATGGCAGCCTAGATATTACCTTGCATATTACAGATTTTATGGAGATTACCCCTTTAATGCTTATGTGGATTCCAAATGTTGTAGTATTAGAGCCACAAGGGCTTAAAGATTTTATTAAAAAGAGGGTGAGAGAGTATTTGGGGGTTTTGGAATCCTAACTTTTAGAATCTTGTTATTTTTGCAAGTGTAGGCAAGAGCTTTGCTTATGTAAGCTTTTGAAAAATGAAATATCTTTTAGTGTATAGAATCTAGATTCTTGATTCTTGTCATTTTGAGCCGTAGGCTAAAAATCTGTTTTAGATTGCATATTGGATACTTCGCTACGCTCAGTATGACAAGTTAGCTTAGAATCTAGCACATTTCAAAACGCCCTGCGGAAGTATTTTTGAGTTAGAATCGGGGTTTTACGAGCCGAGTGCAAGGAGTTTATTAAACATATGCAGTGGCAAGCCACAAATCCACACTTGCAAAATGACGAAGCACGAGGCGAAGTAATCGCCGATTCTAGCCAAAAAGACAACGCAAAATCTAGAATCTAAACTTCTTAAGATTCTATAAACTTTTTCACTAGCTTTTCAATCTTAGGAGCAACACTCACAGCAGATTCTATAAAACACATATCAAAATACTCATCAAACCAGCTAGATTCTAAGTTATTTAATACACTCTGCTTTGCGTATTGACTAAATTGTGCGACATTTAGCACCTCCCCGCTTGTGCCAATACACACAAAAAGGCTTTTCTCTGCAGCCCTTAGTCTCTCTAACTCCCTATCTAGCAAGGCGTAGTTTGGGGCATATTCGCTAAACATTACAATATTATGTCGCAAAGATTCTTCCCCACAAGATTCACATATAAGTTTTGGCATAGCTTGATAGCCAATATTTGTGATAGCCTCACACAATTCACAACGCACTTCAGGTAAAAATCCGTGTAAATGTAGCACATCTTTACACCCAGCTCGTTCCAACAAGTCATCTACATTTTGTGTGATAACGACTATTTCTTGTGGATAGTTTGCTTTAAGATTTGCTATCATCTTATGTGCAGTATTTGGGGCGACTTGCCCTAATTGTATCCGCCTTTTATCATAGAAGTCTAACACCTTTTTTCTATCCTTAGCAAAGCCACTCGCACTACATACTTCCATAATGTCAAACTCTTCCCATAAGCCATCATTATCACGGAATGTTCGCAATCCACTCTCCGCACTAAGTCCTGCTCCGCTAAATATCATCACTCGCTTAGAATCCATTACACTTCCTTAGATGTCTTTGATAATTTATATTCCCTAATAAAGTCATCAAGTTCATATTCATAGAAAAATTCTAGGTCAATATCTAATGCCTCAATCTCTTTATCACTTATAAAGATTCCATAAAATTTTAGCTTTTCTTTAATGCGATTACTCCAATAAGTTGTATAATCTACCCATTTTTTAGAAGCCATATCGTAGTAATTCGTGGAAAAATTTAGCCATTCATTTTCTATTGCTTGTATATCTTGTAGCAACTCTAATTCTTTAGAATCCTTTTGTGTGGTTGTATCGTGTGGTTGTGTATTTTTCTTATCTTTTAAATCCAGCTCAAACACCGCTTTAAAGTTAAATGTGTCAGGCAAGGTTTTTAGAATCTTGTTGAGTTTATGTTTATTCATTTGCTAACTTTTTTTTTGATATTTAGTAAGTGTAACAATCTATTGAGCGCATTATGACAAATGGATTGAAATATGATGGAAAAATTACATATTTTAAACAATGTAAAGCAAAAATACTAGATATAGGTTGCAAAATGCGATTAAGCTAAAGCTACCTTAATCGCATTGTTTATATATGTTAGGATTCCAATGAGATTTTAAAAAATATCAATAATTTTTGCTATCTTAGTTTTAATCTCATTATCTCGCATTTCTAACGCTTCCACATTCCACTTTTTATGTTTAAAAATATCTTGTGTGATATTAAAGCTTGTGCTTACATTATCTTTGTTGAGATAGACTTCGCGTTTTTCTTCATAGGTTTTGTTTTGAGCTTGAGTATTCTTTTTAAATTTTAGCAATGTTAGATTAGCTATGGCATTTGTCCTTCTATCCCTTTCTTCATCGCTAAAGATTTCTTTCCATTCATCTTTGGGGTTTCTCGGTAAGATATGCTCTGTATGAAGCTTATTATCCATTTCTATAAATCCAATTTCATCATCTTTAGAAAAGTATTCAAGCAAAAGCAATGTTGGTTTTACCCACTTCAAATCATAAACATCTGCATCATCTAGCCATTCTTTATAAGATTCTGTTGTGCGGTAGTATATGAGATTTTCAGACATAATGTTTTTTATCTCGTCTATTGATTTATTGTCTTTGATTGCTTTGATAACATTAAACGAAACTTGCTTAAATCTATTAGCTGTTGCCATACCTATAAGGTTTTGGTAATAGTAAGCCATAAGCAATTCTTTTAGCTTATTGTAATCTTTATAATCCACCATTTTTGCAGCACACAAAATGCTTCGCCAATAGATTTGGTTAAGCAGATACTTTAAACAATAGATATATTTATCTTTAGTGTTAATCATCTCAATATAGTGGTTTGCAAATGTTTTTATCTCTTCAATAATAGCAATTGAATCTTGTTTAATATTCTCAAAATAGACTTTAAGCTCTTTATCAAGTCTCTCTTTTGGATTCTTTGCTATCGCATAGTAAAGATAAGCATTTAATGTGTCATACATAGAAAATCCCATTGTTTTCAAATTTGACATAATCTCTTGCCAAGTTGTTTTAAAAGCTTCTCTACGCTCTTTGTCTAATGACTGCATAAGAGAAGATTTTAAAATATCCACAGGGCTAAGTGGCATACCCCTATCATTTAAAACATTAAAGATTCTAATCGCACTTTCTTCATCAGGGCATTCAATCCTTGTTAAAATAACTTTTGTATAAAGCCACGATACAAAATCATTTATACCAATATTATTTTCGCTAATTGCTTCTTTAAGCCTTTCTTTTAGATAATACGCATTTTGCAAATATCTATTATCCTTTATATCTTGTGCTTTTTTAATATCTTTTAGCCTTTCTTGTAAAACATTTTCTCTTAATACGCTATTTTCAAAGGCAATTTGATACTTTTCATCTGTTAAAAATTTTAGCTTGTGTTTGTCTTTATCATATTTATCATATATGCTATCTTGTATGCGATCTTTGTTTTCAGCTCCCAAGTTGTCTATGTGAAAATCCCTAATCACACAGGCTAAAATGGTAAAAGTTGTAAGTCTTTGTTGTCCATCTATAATATCATATCGCTCACTATTTGCACCTTTTGCAATCACTAAGGAACCACAAAAATATTGTCCTTCCTTGCCATTGCAATAAGATTCTGTCAAATCCTCGATTAAATCGCTAATTTGATCTTTATCCCACGCATAAGGTCGTTGATACGATGGGATTTGATATGACATCTTTTTATTTGCCAATAAGTCCTCTAAATTGAAACCTTCTACTTTGAAATCATTTGCCATTGTCGCTCCTTAAATGTAATATGTGTATGCGTATTATAATCAAAAAAACAGCAAGGCTATAGTTTATAAACTACTATCTAGCTAAAAAAGCTTTAACTCACAAACTAAACATTTAGTGTTATAAAAGTTATACCTTGTGCGAGTTTAGCTTGAGTGCTATCTTTGAGATTGCCCTGTGTGTCAAACTCATAGCGATTGTCATCATAGATTAAATAATATTCTAAAATATTGCCCCAAATGTTTAGTTTGCCTTTGTTTTTAATATAGTGCATTATCACCATTCCTTTTGTCATTTGTAAAATCTCTGCAAGGCTTAGGGTAGCTTGTGTATATTGCGGACCGAATCCAAGCCACAAAAGCCCTTGTGCCATCGCAAGAACATGGAGTGGTCTCGTATTTGCCCCAAAGCTAAAATCTGTTTTAACATAAATGCGTGCATTTCTAAGCTTTGCAAGATTCTTAAGCTTGGCAATGGAATCTTGCAAAAGGGTTTCAAACTCATATTCACTCACGCCTAAATCTCTCTGCGATTGCTTTGCTACTGCTAGGAAAAATTCTTTTGAGCTATACACTAAATCATAAGAAAATATGTCTAAAAACTCTAACAAATGCAGAGATTCACAAAAGCATTTTTTCGCCTTTTGTGCCTTAGTGTCATTGTGATAACCTAGAATCTTCATATCGCATTCTCTAAGCCAATCTTGCATAAGGGAAAATAGATTTTTTTTGTGTGATTTGCATTGTCTCCTTTGTACTATTGTTTTGATAAATGAAGTTATAGCAAAGAGCTTTGACAGCGTTATGACAAATGGATTGAAATGTATGCAGAATTGTAAGAGGATTTTGCGTGGGCTTGTGGGATTTCACATAAAAAAGAAAGAGAGGGAGTTAATGTGCTAAATTAAAATAAAACATGAGATAAAGGGGTAGATTCTAAGTATTTAGAATCTTTGCCACTCATCTTTATTTAATCACCAAAACATATTTTCCACTCTCTAATAGTCAAATTCCAAGAATCTAGCGACTGGTTGAAACTCTTTGCCTCCATAAACATTCCTGCCATATTAGTTACATTGCTTGTATCCCAAGAATCTAGTGGCTGGTTAAAGCTCTTTGCCTCCGCAAACATATGAGACATATTAGTTACTTGACTGACATTCCAAGAGTTTAAAGGCTGATTGAAACTCCTTGCACCATCAAACATACTTCTCATTGCTAATGTCAGCGTTAAAAAATTTTGCCCCTTTAAACATACTATTCATATGAGTTACATTGCTCACATTCCAAGATTCTATCCCGCTAAAGTCCCTGCGTGTAGAATTGTAAAACAACCCACCCATATAATTAATAGCACTTGTATCAATATCACCCAAATGGATACTCTCATCTTTGACAAGATTTTCTTAGCTCTTCTATGGTTTGTGGTTTGTAGATTTGACTACCCATAAATACTCCTTATCAAATAAAATAAACGCACGCATTGTAATCAAAAAAAATGCAACGCAAAACGCGATAAGGATTCTAAGCCGCTATGTCCTAGAATCTTAAGCCAACCTAAGTCCCCAAATGCCAAAGGCAGCACCCAAAAGTGGATTCTAAGGCAGACTCTAAAACCCCATTTTCCTCGTATTTGTATGTGTATCTTTGAGCTTTGATTCTTCTTGTAGCTTCTCTAATAATTGTTGTGAAGAAGTGAGTGGCGTAAAATTAGCACTTCTTGCAATTAATGCAAAATCTCCAAAGCAAATATTATCTAGCTTCTCCAACGCCCTTATAGCAAAGCTAGATTCTAAAAATTCTACATAATCATTAATGCCTAAATGCCTAGCATATAGCCCAAAAGCCTTTATAAGCCTAGTAGAATCTAGTGGTTTAAACTCCACTTTCATATCAAATCGCCTGATACTCGCCCTATCTAAATTATCCATAAAGTTTGTTGTAGCGATGAATATACCAGCAAAACTCTCCATTTGTGTAAGCATTTCATTAACCTGTGTAATCTCCCAGCTACGACTTGCCCCGCTTCTATCTTGTAAAAAGCTATCCACTTCATCAAGCACTAAAATCGCTCCCTTTTGCTCCGCTTCACTAAAGGCTTTTGCGATATTTTGCTCACTCTTTCCTAGCCACATAGAGAGTAAATCACTCGCCTTTTTTAACATTATAGGTTTATCTAGCTCTTTTGCTAAGGCTTTGGCAAACTCACTTTTACCACTTCCTGCCATTCCGTATGCTAAGATTCTAATGCCTTGTTGTAATGGTGTAGAATCTTGCGATAGAGAATCTTTTATCCCACATACATTTTTAATCCTTTCACACAAAGCTTTCATATCAACACTTGCATTAATGAGACTCATATCATAAGGTAGATTCTGCTCTTTTTTCACATTAATAGAAATGAGCTTTTGCCCTTGTAGCTTTAAATGCTCATTTAGCACTTGGATAAAGCTCTCTTTAATGTGCTTTTGTCGCTCTTTTGGGCTTTGTGTGCTTTTGTGCTTGGCTAGAGTTTTTGCTACCTTACAAGCTTGCAAAAGCACCCCTTGTGAAAGACAAGATTCACTAATTTGACTAATAATCATAGAATCTAGTCGTATTCCTTGCGATTTTAGGGATTTTTCTATCATTGCTTGTTTTTTCTCTTTTGGTGGGGCGTGGATTTCAAGCACTATGCCAAATCGCCGCAAAAACGCCGGGTCAATATCCGCACTATTGCTTAGAAAAATACTTGGCATCTTCACAGATTCTAGCATTTTATTGAGCGTATTTTTACTTGCCTTATCTTCATTGTATTTCGCATTTAAGTTAGGGAAAAACTCCTCGCACTCATCAAGCAAAATCACAGATTTATCCGCATTTAGCATAGCTTGAGCTCTTATAAACTGCTCAAGTCTATCATCTTCAATCTCGCCTTTCTCATTGATATTATAAATCTCCCATAATTCCTTATCTAACTCTTTTGCGATAAGAGCGGCGATTTCATTTTTGCCAACTCCTGCTTTGCCATAGAGAAAAATGCTAGGGTTTTTGGCGTTTTTGCAAAATGACAGCAACATATCTAAATCTTTTTGCATATAGCTAAAATCCGCTCTTTCAAGTGTGCTTTTAGGATAGATTCTAGCAAGGGATTTCATCATCTCTTGTTTGTTAAAAGGTTCTATCATAAGTCTTTCAGCAAACTTTTCTAATTCAAATTCACCACGCCTATATCCACTACTAATAAAGCCAAACTTTCTCAGTGGCATATCTGCCATAAGTAGCTTTTGTATCTTTTTAGGATTAGTATGTAATACACCACCTAAAAGAAAACAAAACTCAAAATAATCAAGTTTATCATCATCATAGTATCTACCTATTTTCTCAAATAAATCAACTGCATATAAGATATTTGTCTCTAACCCACTTAATCCAAAGCACTCTTGTAAAAGCTTAAGATTCTTACGCACAAAGGCTTTAGGCTTTAATGTATGAAAATGCCTTAAAAGATAGGGCGTGATAAACTCCGCGACCATAGCTTCATCTTTAAAACTAGCCAAATCTGCATTAAAATTTTTTCTAAAAAGCTTAAAGCATTCATCAAAATCCACCAAATGCGGGACAAGATTCATTAAGTGTGCGACAAAAAGCTTTTTGTCATAGTTTTTATCATTGGCTATGGGCTTAAAGGGCAAAAGCTTTTACAGGGCTTGTGCGCTAGAATCTAAAAGCATTCCATCTGCTTTTTTTAATGCTCTCTGCATTTTTGCTTTAAATTTGCTTAGAACTTTATTGTCTCTTTGTGCTTGTGTTGCCATACTCGCTCCTTATGTGTATTGCAAAGTGAAGTATCGCTTTGTTGAGTGAAGTTATAACACAAGCATTTGACAGCGTTATGACAAATACTTGTGTTTTTTTTAAAGAATCTTTGCGGATTTTGTAGCTCACAAAGTAAGGACAGAATCTTACTTGATGAGAGTTGGATTACTATGATTGGCAAGATTCAAGGATTGATAGGATTTAAACTTTTTATTAAGAGCTACAACCTATATTCAACACAGCAACAAAAAATCTTAACATCACAACAACTCCTTTTGATTAAAAGCTAAACTGCCCGCCTACGCGTAAGCTCATATAGTTTGACACATTTATGCCTTGTATAGTGATATTCTGCCCTAGCCCATACTGCATAGCCACATCTAAGAATCCAAAGAGATTTAGCCCACCGGTTAGGATTAGTCCCTCTCCCGCATTTGAGCGGATATCCTGCATAGCCCCAAGGCGGAAATCCACCTTTTTAAAGTTCGCCATCACCCCACCGCCAAAAAACTGACTTTTGGGGCTTGAGAGTGAGAGTGTCTCATTTGGCAGCACATCTGCATCAAAGGCAAAAGTGAGAAAGTCCATCATCTCATAGCTCACCCCTGCACGCACCTGCGGGTGAAGTGTCGTATCTGCCACACCCGTGCGGTTAATGGTGGGGGAATTGACATTCTTAGCCACAAGCCCAAGATGAAGATTCTTCACAAATCTTGGCGAATAGAGCAGTCCAAAGTCAAGTCCAAAGGTTTGAGCCATATCCATTTTATTTTTATCCACACTCACGCTTGGCATATTCCCTACAGCAAAATTAACCTTATCACCATAGCCAATCCCTTGGATAAATTTCACCGCCAAGCCTAGATTCACATCACCCATAGGTGTAAAAATCGTATGCCCATAGCCTATTGGAATCTCCACAAGGGCTAAGGCGTTGGCATACAAAGTATGCTGTGCCTGTGGATTCATAATTGAGCCATTGAGATTACTTTGAGTTACCAAATACTCAAGCGTTACACTATTACCATTAATACTTGCCTGATAATACTTCCTGCCTAAGTCAAAAATGAGCTTATTATTATTTGGATCAATCTGTGCGGAGGCATTAGAAAATGCTGAAGCAAATAGCCCTATCCCCACAGCTCCACGCCCCAAATCTATCTCTTGGACATTGATTGTGCCTAAGCTATCGCTCTCCACTCGCCTTGAGCCTTTATCCCCAGCAAACTGAAAGACAAAGCCATTTTGCGTAGCCAGATTCACATCATTGCCCTTTAACGCCCCATCTACCACGCCAAAGTCATTTAAAAGCTTATCAATAACAGAATCTGCCCCTTTTGCGATAGTTATTTTCCCTACTTGCTGCAACATAGTATTAGCATCAAAATTCCCACTTGAGACTTCTTTCATAATTTCAGGCAACTTACCTACATCAACACCACCAATAATGCTTCCTATCAGCGGAGAGCCTCCCTCTGTGGCTGCCCCTGCAAGCTTATCTTTCAAATTCTCTAACGCCGTTGGATCAGTAATTTTACCCCAACAATCTTTTACATCAGTGCAAGTTGTTTGTGTGCCTGTTACTTCCTGCATAAGTCCTTGCACAGCGTCCTTATCAATGGTGCCACCGCTACTTGGAAAAAGAGCATTAAGCATTCCACCCAACGCACCATCAACCTTTTGTCCGCCGATTGTTACACTTGTGCCGCCACTACTTGGACCGGTGAGCTGATTTGTAAGCGTATCGGGGAGTTTTTCTAAATTTGCCACATCAATGGTGGCAAGCTGCAAAAGATTTTGCTCTTTGAACTGAATCCCAAAGCTATAGCCCATTTTCGTGCGTCTATCCGATCCTAGCAATGCGGGATTATAGTATAGCCCCCACGCAGAATCACGCACAGCCACACCAGCCCCGCCCATACCAGCAGAGACCTGCCCCATAGAGCCAAATTCCAAGCCAAAGCCACTTACTCCCGCACACATCGCTAGTGCCATTACTTTATGTCTCATTGTCCTATGTCCCATTTTTTTGTGTTTTGGTCGCATATGCACCTCTATAAACATTTATTAGAATCTTTAAGTAAGAAAAAATCGTGCCATTTTACAGACTTTCGCATAAAAGTTTTTAAAATTTTTGCTAGAATCTTAAAAAAGGAACACTTTTAGCATACATATTTTTAGATAAAATTCTATTCGCGGAAGGGAATAATAATGATACTACGGAAGGCGAGATTGTATATCACGAGATTGTATATCATAGGCTTGGTTGTGGGCTTGGGCGTGGCGACAAGCCTTATTGGCAGTGAGAGCGATATTGTAAGCTCAACTGCACTAAGCCCAACGCCAAATAGCGAGTATATCGCTCCACAGATTGAGAAAAACTCCGCACTTGTGGATTCTACACCTGCGGATTCTACGCTGAGTGAAACTCAAGTGCCAATGCCAGAAATCCCGCTTGAATCTATGCAAACTCCACACTCCAAAGAAATCACGCCACCTTCAGCCACCACGCCACAAGCACAAGCCTCATACAATGCTAATGCACAGCCCTCGCGTGAATTGCAAGAAGCGTATAATGCGTGGCTTAATGGGGAGTTTAGCACCGCTATAAGACTCTATGAAAATGCGTGCTATGATGGGGATTTGGGAGCGTGCCACGCTATTGGGACGCTTTACTTTCAAGGGAGCGGTGTGGCACAAAACTATGCGATGAGTGCGAGCTATTATTACAAAGCGTGTGATGGGGGCTTTGGGCAGAGCTGTAGCTCACTTGGAATCTTGTATCATTATGGGCTAGGTGTGCGACAAGACTATAAAGTCGCGCTCAATCTCTATCACAAATCCTGTCAAGCTGGCTACCCTAGGGGCTGTAATAATCTAGGTGTGATGTTTGAAGAGGGGCTTGGGATAAAGCGGGATTATAAACAAGCGGGGTTGTATTATAGTGATGCGTGTTTGGCACGAGATGATAGGGCGTGTTTTAATATCGCGGAAATGCTTTTTACTGGTAAGGGGCTAAAAAAAGATAAGAAAAAGGCGATGGAGTATTATGGGCTATCTTGTGATTTGGGATTCCAAGAGGGGTGCGAAGAATACAAAGCCCTGAAACTAAAGGAGAAAAGATGAGAATCTTGCTGACACTAGGTGTGATGTGTGCTGTTGCGTTTGGGGCGTGGCTAGCTGATGAAAATATGAATAACTATGAAAGTGCAGATATGAAAAAGAGAGTGGCGGAGTATCTACAAAACTGCAATGAAGGCAGTGCGAGTGATTGCTACTTTGTCGCACACGAATATATGAAAGGCGAAAATGGCGTGCAGTGGTATAACAAAGCTGCTTATTTTTACAAAAAAGCTTGTGATGGTGGGGTGCTAAAAGCGTGTAGCAACCTTGGAATCTTATATCAAAATGGGCTAGGTGTGAAGCAAAACTATGGCGTGGCGTTGCAGCTGTATAAATTCTCCTGCTCACGCTTTGAGCCTGATGGGTGCAATAATCTAGGGGTGCTTTCACAAGAGGGGATTTTTGTAAGTAAAAGCTATGCGGACGCTTTAAATCTTTATGAAAGGGCTTGTGCTGGCGGGAGCGTGGCAGGGTGCGTGAATCTAGGCGATATGTATGCTAAGGGCATAGGTGTGGCAAAAAGCAGACAAGCGGCTTTAAGCTTCTACGGACAAGCTTGTTATTTAGGCTATCAGCAAGGCTGTGATTTGTATAGAGAGATGAATTAGGCTTTGGGCAGATTCTGTGAGTGGGTTCTAGCTTTGGGATTTGTGTTTTTATATGGATTGCTAAAGAAGATACGCTTTGTCACGACTTCCTGCGGAAGTCTCGCAATGACGGAGAAAGCCGTAGAATCTCAAGCCGATTCAGCAACCACCGCAGTGGCAAGGCACACCCTTGCCACGCATAAAATCAATGGTGGCGTTTCACTGCGTGAATCGCCTACCTTGAAAGTGTCGTCGGAGTGGGGGATTGCTAAGGGGGAGAGAGCGACTTCACAATTCAAGCCTCTCCCCCTTAGCTAAAAAAAGAATTTTAAAGAATGTAGATACTTCGCCTACAGCTCAGTATGACAAGATTCTAGCAAAGCAAGATTTTAGTAAAGCACAAGCACAAAAACGCAGAATCTAAGCCCTACTCAATAGCAGCATTGAGCATATCTTGGGATTTTTTCAACGCGTTTAACTGCATATCTTTGAGTCTTTCTGCTTCACTTGAATCTTTAGGGGTTTGGGGCGTTTGTGGGGATTGAGATATGGAGCTTTGGCGAGGGTTTCTCACTTCATTTGGTTGCATACCACGGGGCATTTTGACAAATACATCTTCATAGTTTTTCTTCCCCATTTGATGACGGATATAAATCTCGCCTGTATTTGTGGAATAGATATAAGTATCCTTGCCATCAGAAAACATCTCCCATTCTCCAGCCCATAGACCTACGCTTAAACATAAAAACAGAATCTTTAGAATCTTTTTCATTTTGCCCCCTTTGCCCCCTTATAGTGTGCTTTTAAGATTATCATACAACGCTAGAATCTGCTCTTTTTTCTCATAAAAGCTATTTGTATTAGCAATCAAATACGCACTAGATTCCATAATCACTTCATCAATTTTAAGATTATTTTGCTTCATCGTGCTACCTGTCTCCACAATATCCACAATAGCATCACTTAGTCCAACAAGCGGGGCTAACTCAATAGAGCCATAGAGCTTAAGCGTCTCAATAGATAAGGCTTTATTAGCAAAATATTTACGCGTGATATTTGGCATTTTTGTAGCGATTTTTAGCTGTGGCTTTTGAAAATCAAGGCTTTTCCCGCAAGGTGAGCCAACAACAACCTTGCACTGCCCGATTTGTAGATTTAAAAGCTTTATGACTTCAAGCTGTTGCTCTTCTATCACATCAAGCCCTACAATCCCCACATCTGCCGCCCTGTGAGCTACATAAGTAGACACATCTTGACTTCTTACAAGCATAAAGGTAAAGTCCCTATGCTCTAAAATCAACTTCCTATCATCAAAGGCAAATCCCGCCCCATACAACCGCTCAAACAACGCTAAACTCTCCTTGGCAATGCGACCTTTTGGCAAAGCGACTTTTATCATCTTGTCTCCCTTAAGATTTTCTTTAGATTCTGCTAGATATGCTTCTCAAGGGCTTTTTGCATACCCTTAAACACAAGCGTGTTATCATAAATGGCATTTTCAAAAAATCGTGCAAAAAACTTGCCATCGCCCCCTGTGAAAAATATCTTTTTTGTGCGTGTGGTATTTTTTATCATCAAAATCACACTTTTTATCGCCCCAAAGCTTAGGGCATCGCTTGTATTTTGCGGTAGGGCGGAGAGATTCACACTTGGCTCTATTTTTATATCAAGCACGGGGGAGATGTCAGCACACATTTTTCTATACGCACTAAGTCCGGGCATAATGTAGCCACCAAGGTGGATTCCATTTTGCATAATATCCGCAGTAATGGCACTTCCCGCATCAATAATCACGCCATCTTGCACCGCCTTACACGCTGCACGCCTATCCACGCCAAGCCCCTTATACTCGCTCTCTATCTCAATATACTCGCCAATATTCACACAATATGGGTGCGAAGCAAGCAAACATCGCTCAAAGCGTTCATTGACACTGATATAATATATAGGCAGATTCTCTTTTTTCTTGCTTAGGGCATAGGGCTTTTCTTTCCAAATCTTACCATTATGATAGAAATGTAAAAAAGTATTCCCCACATCGCACAATAGCATTACTCAAACCTTTTATAAACCTTATCGTAGAATATACTATCCTTGGTGTAAAAAAGGCTTTTTTTCTTGGAAAGATTGCTTTTATACACTAATGGTGCAAAGTCTTTGAGATTCAACACTATCACATAGCCACCCTTTTCAAGCGTATAAAGCGTGTCATTTTGTATCACAATGCCACTTAGCACCGCAAAAGGCAAACGCACCTTACGCAACAACTTCAAAGTATGATCAAGCTCCAAAATCTCCCCATCAATGCCTAGCACATACACTTTATCATTATAAAACTTCACATCACGCAAATCCACATCATACTTAAAGCTCTTATCATTGATAATCGCACTCACACGCTTTGCTGTTGCACCTAGCAGGTATTCACCCTTAGCGTGAAGATAAATGACATTATTAAAAAACTTATCGCTACTGACTAAAATATCCTTAACAATCTTATTTTGAGCGATACTATAAATAAGAATCTTACCCTCCAAATCCGGATAAATCACATACGAATCGTTCATTAAAGGTGAAGCAAGGTAAGAGTTTATCGCACTGACATTTGGGTATTTTTGCGAAAAAATCTCTTTTTGCTTGGCTATGTCATAATACACAAGCGTGTTGTCAATAAGCACCATAGCCAACTTATCGCCCTTTAAACTCGCAGTTAGCACACAGGAGCTAAAAGGCACTTTATGGAGTTTCTCATTTCCATTCCGCACAATAAGAATCTCATCGCATTGCTTTTGTATCGCATAACTATCCCCATCTTGTGCCAAAAACCTATAACCCTTTTCTAGCACAATGGGCGTTATACCATTTTCCAAAGTAATAAGCGTATTATCCCTTAAAATAGCTCCCTGCCTTGAAACGCTTTGTATGGGCGAACTTAGCTTGTCTTTAAACTCCATTTTGCCACTTATTATCTCTGGTTTAAAATGTTTCTTAGAGCTGCACCCCGCAAAGATAGCAAGGCTACAAAGACACGCAAATAAAAGAAGTTTTCTCATCATTTTGCCACCAAATCTTTAAGGCTTAGATTCTGTATTTGTGCTAGTTGGTGCATTTTTAGCCAAGTCATCAAGCCCAAAATGCTTAAGCATAATCGCTTCTGCGGCAAAAGGCGAATTTTCAGCGATAAGCATAAGCTTTTGGTGAGCTGCTTCAACCTTATCTTGCCCAAACAACACATACGCTTCTTGCAAAATCGCTAAATCTCTCAACGCCTTGTATTCCACATTTTCTAAAGACTGAATCTCCCCTGCAATATCTACATTTTTCACCGCCTCTTTATCTTTGAGTTTCTCGCTCAAAGATAAAGTCGCTATCTCATACTGAGCAAGATTTGCAATAAGTTTAAAAGAAGAATTTTGTAGCTCCTCATACACTGCTTTATCACCATTAGCATTAAAATACTTATACATCTCATACAGCTTTGGACTTGCTTTTTGCAAAGATTCTAAAGCTTCTTTATTTTCTGAATCTTGTGTAAGCACCGCATAAGCCGCACTCGCCTCTTTTGCTCTCTGCTCCTGCATATACACGCTCACACCCCACCATATCAAAGCCACAGCCACACAAACCACAGCCACATATACATACTTGCGATACCGCTTCCACAAAATTTCTAAACGAAACGCATTTTCTAAAATCCTTTCATCAGATTTAAATTCCTCTCTCACCTCTTTGAGATTTGATTGCAAACTCATAAAACTCCTTTGCCTTGTTTATCTTTACTTACTTTCACTTACTCACGCCAGAAGAGCCAAAGCCGGATTCTCCCCTTTGACTTTGACTTAGCTCTTCTACCTCAGCAAACACCGCTTGAGTTATCTCATTCACCACGCCTTGTGCGATTCTATCGCCCTTGCGTATGATAAAATCCTCCTGCGAATGATTGACTAAAATCACCTTAATCTCCCCACGATAATCGCTATCAATCGTGCCGGGCGTATTAAGCACACTTATGCCATTTTTTAGTGCCAAACCACTCCTTGGACGCACCTGCACTTCAAAGCCAGATTCTATCTCAAAGGCTAATCCTGTGCTAATCACTGCCCTATCTCCGGCTTTTAGCACACACTCATCAATGGAATGCAAATCAAATCCCGCCGCCTCTATACTTTGATATTTTGGAATCTCTGCATCTAAATGAAGCTTTTTAATCTTAATACGAGCCTGTTTCATAGCCTAATCCCCAAACACAATCTCTTTATAAAACACTTCTAAAATCTCAAATTCATTCTCGCCACTAGGTAGCATAATGCCCACCTCATCGCCCTGCTTTTTTCCCATTAACGCCTTGGCAATAGGCGAAGAAACAGAAATAAGCCCTTTAGATGGATTGCTCTCCATTGAGCCTACAAGCGTATAGACAAACTCCTTATCGGTATCAAGGTTTAGAATCTTCACACTTGAGCCAAAGCTCACCTTATCGTGCTTTAAACTCGCAGGGTCAATGACTTGAGCTTGAGAGAGCATAAGCCCAAGCTCATTAATTCTTGCTTCAATAAAAGCTTGTTTCTCCCTTGCGGCGTGGTATTCTGCGTTTTCTTTCAAGTCTCCGTGAGAGCGTGCTACATCTATTTCTACCACAATCTTTGGACGCTCTATCTCTTTAAGATTCTTTAGCTCCGCACATAGCTTTTCATAGCCGTAGTTTGTCATTGGTTCTGCCATTATTTTCCCCGCAATATTTAAGATTATATTTTCTTTGCATTTTTTATTTTACATTTTGGCTACAACACCCTTGAAAAATATCTCAAAAAAGCGAAATCATAGCCAAACTTCGTTAAATAAACATAAATTAAACCTCGGAACTTAAGATAAATCCCTTGCTGAATTTTGCTGAATCCACCTTATTGCTTCAAGTGTGTTTTCACATAAAGGTGCTTGAGATTCTTGCATTGCTTCCTTTTTGCCAAAGCCACACAGCACCACAACAGCCTGAATCTTAGCATTTTTTGCCGCTTGTATATCAAGGATTGTATCACCTATCATATAGATTCTATCTCTTTGAATCTCCTTATCCTTATCCAACATTTCCAAAACTTTAAGTATCGGCTCTGCGTGGGGCTTTGGGCTACTCACAGATTCTATACCAACAATACCGCTAAAATACTCCCACACGCCAAGCTTATCAAGCAGAATCTGCGAGAAATCCCCCCCCCGCTTTGTCGTTACCACGCCAAGTGTCGCAAAACTATGGGCTAAGATTATGGCTTCTTTTGCGTGAACTAATAGATGAGTGCCTTGCTCCATTAGCCCACGATACGCCACTCTATAATGCTTCACATACTCATCTACACTTTGCTTTTTGACACCATTTTGTAAAAACATAGATTCTAAAGTATGTCCTATGCCCAATTTGACTTGATCTAGGCTTGGAGGCGTGTCATTCATCGCTAGATAGGCTTGAGAGAAACTCGCATAAATAGCCTATGTAGAATCTACAAGCGTCCCATCTAAATCAAAAAGCATGATATATTCTTTATTTCATCTTTATTCCTTAAACAGCGAAAATATGTATTGTAAGGAATTTTACAAATCAAGCTTATCTAATATGTCAAAGATTCTGCACACATTGCTAAATAGAAATATATTTATAAGTATAAAGATAGAGTGATTAAAAGTAAAATTTTTATTAACTCACATTGACTTTCATCAAGTAGTAAAATGAGAATCTAAGTTTAGAATCTTGCCTCAAACATTTGGATTCCCCAAATGTCAAACAACATTGTTTAAGGAGGTTTTATGACAAAGAAAATGCAAGAGCATAAGCCCACACTTTCACGCCGAGAGTTTATCAAAAGTGCGGCAGCAGCTTCAGCAGCAGCAAGTGTGGGGCTAAGTATCCCTAGTGCAATGAGTGCAGAGGCACAAAATGCACAAAAACTTTGGAAATGGGATAAAGCGGTATGTAGATTCTGCGGAACAGGCTGTGGCATTATGGTCGCTACCCAAAAAGATAGTAGCGGACAAGCCAAAATCGTGGCTGTCAAAGGCGACCCAGAAGCTCCTGTAAATAGAGGGCTAAACTGCATTAAGGGCTATTTCTGTGCCAAGATTATGTATGGAGCAGATAGGCTTACAAAACCTCTTTTGCGTGTGAATAGCAATGGTGAGTTTGATAAAAAAGGTAAGTTTGCACCGGTGAGCTGGAAGCGTGCTTTTGATGAAATGGAAAAGCAGTTTAAAAAAGCTTACAACGAGCTTGGACCAACGGGTGTGGCAGTCTTTGGCTCTGGGCAATATACGATTCAAGAAGGTTATGCTGCGGTAAAACTTGTCAAAGGCGGCTTTAGAAGTAATAATATTGACCCAAATGCACGACATTGTATGGCAAGTGCGGTTGTGGGCTTTATAGAAACTTTTGGGATTGATGAGCCTGCTGGCTGTTATGATGATATTGAACTAACCGATACTATCGTTACTTGGGGGGCAAATATGGCAGAAATGCACCCTGTGCTTTGGAGTCGTGTGAGCGATAGAAAGCTAAGCAATAGCAATGTCAAGGTGATTAATCTCTCAACTTTTGCGAATAGAACTTCGGATTTAGCAGATATGGAAATCATCTTTAAGCCACATACAGATTTAGCGATTTGGAACTATATCGCACGCGAGATTATTAATCGCAATGCAGTAGATTCTACATTTGTCAAAGAAAATTGCGTCTTTAGCACGGGCTTTGTCAATATCGGCTATGGTATGAGAAATAACCCAAATCACGCCAAGTTTAAAGCTGAAGAAAAAGACATTGTCGCTAAAGAAGTATCAAAAGTGGTGAGCGAAGAAGAAGGCGTTACCTTGCAATATCTTGGGATAAAAGCCGGAGATACAATGAAAATGGATAAAGCAGATGCAGCTGGAAACCACTGGGGCATTAGCTTTGAAGACTTCAAAAAAGGCTTAGAGCCTTATAGCCTTGATTTTGTGGCAAAACTCTCAAAAGGCAATCCCGATGAAGATTTAGAATCTTATAAGAAAAAACTTCAAACCTTAGCGGATTATTACATTGATAAAAATCGTAAGATTGTGAGTTTTTGGACAATGGGTATGAATCAGCACCAAAGAGGCACTTGGGTTAATGAACAAAGCTATATGGTGCATATGCTTTTAGGCAAACAAGCCAAGCCCGGCAGCGGTGCATTCTCACTCACAGGACAGCCAAGTGCGTGCGGCACAGCTCGTGAGGTTGGGACTTTCACACATAGGCTTCCTGCGGATATGGTTGTTGGAAATGCAAAACATCGCGAAATCACTGAAAAAATTTGGAATCTCCCTAGCGGAACGCTTAATGGCAAGGTAGGCTCACCTTATCTTAAAATTATGCGTGATTTAGAAGATGGCAAGATTAAATGGGCGTGGGTGCAAGTAAATAATCCTTGGCAAAATACAGCTAATGCTAATCACTGGATTGCAGCAGCAAGAGAGCTTGATAACTTTATCGTTGTGAGTGAGTGCTATCCGGGAGTGAGTGCAAAGGTAGCCGATCTTATTTTGCCAACGGCAATGATTTATGAAAAATGGGGTTCTTACGGGAATGCAGAGAGACGCACACAGCACTGGAAACAACAAGTTATAGCTCCGGGTGAGGCTATGCCTGATATTTGGCAAATGGCTGAATTTGCCAAACGCTTTACACTTGCTGAGGTATGGGGCAAGGAATATGCTAACCTTGAACTTAAGCCTGTTTTAGAATCTGCTAAGGCTATGGGGTATAAAGAGAGTGATACACTCTATGATGTGCTTTTTGCAAATAAAAATGCAAAAGGCTTTAGCACGAATGATCTTTTGCTGAAAGATGAACTCAATACTGAAGTATTTGGGGATAATCGTGCGATTAAAGATGGCAATGATGAGGACTTTAAGGGCTATGGATTTTTTATTCACAAATACCTTTGGGAAGAGTATCGCCAATTTGGCTTAGGACACGCTCACGATTTGGCTGATTTTGATACTTATCATCGCGTGAGAGGGTTGCGTTGGCCTGTTGTAAATGGCAAAGAAACACAATGGAGATTTAACGCCAAATATGACTTCTACGCTCAAAAACTTGGTAATGGCAAGGCATTTGCATTCTATGGCAACAAAGATAAAAGTATGCCTGCTGGCTCACTCAATGCCCCAAGTGATGCAAAAGTAAGTATTGATAATAAGGCAAAAATTTTCCTCCGTCCTTATATGGATCCTTGTGAGATGCCTGATAAAGATTATCCACTTTGGCTCTGCACCGGGCGTGTGCTAGAGCATTGGCATTCTGGCACGATGACTATGCGTGTGCCTGAACTCTATCGTGCCGTGCCTGAAGCACTCTGCTATATGCACCCAGATGATGCAGCTAAACAGAATCTTACACAAAATCAAATCGTGTGGGTAGAATCTCGCCGTGGCAAAGTCAAAGCAAAGCTTGACCTACGCGGTAGAAATCGCCCTCCAAAGGGGCTTATCTATGTGCCTTGGTTTGATGAAAATGTCTTTATAAACAAAGTATGTCTTGATGCGACTTGTCCGCTCTCAAAGCAAACAGACTTTAAAAAATGTGCGGTAAAAATCTATAAGGCATAAGGATTCTAAGTGAAAATACAGCAACCAAGCAATCCCAAAAGGCGAGAGGCTTTACTCAAAATAGGACAAAATGCAGGTTTTGCCCTATTTGGTGCGTTTGTATGGGGTGCATATGTGAATGTTGCAAAAGCTGGTAATGGCAATATCTTGCGTCCTCCGGGAGCAAGCAAGAATGATGCAGAATTTATCGCAAGCTGTATCAAATGTGGGCTTTGCGTGGAATCTTGCCCATTTTACACACTCAAACTTGCCACACCAAATGATGATACAGCACTTGGCACACCTTTTTTTCAGCCACGAAAAGTGCCTTGCCATATGTGTAGAGACATTCCCTGCACAGAGGCTTGTCCCACTGATGCTTTGGATTTAAAGCGTTTGTATCAGCCAAAAAAACTAGAAGTAGATGCTTTGGAACACAAAGAGCCTGATATTAATAATGCGACAATGGGCGTGGCGATTGTGGATTCTAAACATTGTGTAGCATATGCTGGGATTCAATGTGATGCGTGCTATCGTGCGTGTCCTTTGCTTGATAAAGCAATCAAGCTTGAGTACAAACGCAATGAACGCACAGGCAAACACGGATTCTTACTCCCTGTGGTGGATAGTGATTACTGCACGGGCTGCGGAATGTGTGAGAAAGCCTGTGTAACAGAGCTTCCAACCATTATTGTTCTGCCTCGTAGTGTGGCTTTGGGCAAAATGGGGACAAACTACATAAAAGGCTGGGATAGCCTAGATGAAAATCGTCTTTTTGAGATAAAAGAGCAAAAAAATAAAAAGCAAAAAACAAGTGGTAGCCTAGATTATCTCAATGACGGAGATATATAATGAAGTTTGCAAAAGTCAAATACCTTCTACTAAGACGCGTTTGCCAAATAAGCATTCTTGTGCTTTTTATCTTGGGAAACTACTCTATTGCTACTCTTAAAAATGTGCAATACAAAGAGAAGGTGGGGATTTTTGGAGGCAATATAGAATCTCTAGTGGGAGATTCTAGCTCTGTTCTTGCCAAAGAGCCGAGTATATTTAGCCATATCGTGCAAGGCAATCTTAGTCATTCAAGCTGGTTTGGTGGAATCTTTAGCCTAACTGATCCTTTAAGCGTTATGCAAATCTTTCTAGCTGGTGGTGGATTAGCCCTTGATGTGCTACTTGGAGCATTGCTTGTAATGGCAATTTATGGGATATTTTTAGGCAGGGTATATTGTGCATTTGTCTGCCCAATTAATCTTGTAACCGATTTTGCAAATTTCTTGCGTGATAAGCTTGGATTCAACACTGCTCAACGCAAACTTTTTATCTCACGCTCAACGCGTTTTGTGATTTTGGGGCTAGGATTATTGCTAAGTGGCTTGTTTGGCGTAGCTGCTTTTGAACTTATTAGCCCGATTTCTATGCTGCATCGTGGTGTGGTTTTTGGTATGGGGTTTGGTATTTTTGCTGTATTTGCTGTATTTTGCTTTGATTTATTTGTGCTGAAAAATGGTTTTTGTGGGCATATCTGTCCGCTTGGGGCGATGTATTCCCTACTTGGCAGATTTGCACTTTTGCGTGTAAGACACACACTTGCAAACTGCACAAAATGTATGGAATGTGTGCGAGTTTGCCCTGAACCAGAGGTATTAAAGCCCATTGGCAAACAAGATGGAATCTTAAAAACAATGACTTGTTTGCGTTGCGGAAGATGTATTGAGGCATGCGATGATAATGCATTGCATTTTAGTATTTTAAATTTTACACAAAAGGAGAAAAAATGAAAAAATGGCTTCAAGGTTTAATGATTGGATTGCTTGGGTTGGCGTTCTTTGCGTGTTCAGATTCACAAGAAACACAAAAAGGTGAGGCTCTTACAGATACGGAGATTGGTTTGCGTAAGGTAGATTTACAAGATGAAAAAGATGTAAAATTGCCTGAATATGAGTATTCTAAACTAGAGGCGGGGGAAAGCACCAAAATTGAACGCTCCTATGAAAATGCTCCGCCTATGATTCCACATAATGTTGAGGATATGCTCCCTATCACACAGGATAATAATATGTGCCTTACTTGCCACGATCCTGCTGTTGCAGCTGATGTGGGTGCGGTGGCTGTTCCTGCTTCACATACACACGACTTACGCACAAACAAAGATTTAGGGCAGGTTTCCCACGCTCGTTTTAACTGTGTGCTTTGCCATACACCACAAGCAAACATTAACCCAGCAGTTGCAAATACTTTTGCACCGGATTTTCGCGATGCTGAAAGCAAAAACTCATCAAATCTTCTTGATGTCTTAAATGAAGGTGTCAAGTAACAATGTATCTTTGTAGATTTGCTTCATACTTGCGTGTTTTTGTGCAATTTAGCTTGTTTGTGGGGCTTTGTGTCATCTTTTTGGCTCAAGCTCTACACGCAAAGCCTATGGAGCTAACAAGCAAAAATGCCCAGATCATACAAACAGATGAGATTCTCACCCATATTAGCACATTTGACAATATGATTTTTGTGGGCAATGCTGGGGGGAAGATTGATATTTTTACACTTCAATCCCAAAAAACCCACAAAATACAAACGCTCACTCTACCCCCCATACACAATTATTTTGGCAACTCCCAAATGCCACGAATATATGATATAACAACTTTTGATGGCAAAACACTTTTTGTCCTTGCGGAAGGCTCTAAAGGCACAAAGCAGATTCTGGAACTACCCTTACAATCCCCGCAGAATCTAAAGCCCCTATTGCAGACAAGCACTTCTCCCAAACGCATTGTGGCTTACGATAGAGATAAATTAGTTGTTGGCTTTTTAAGTAATGAAATTGGGCTTTTTGATTTAAAAAGCAAAACTTTTATTTACAATACCCACCCCAGCCTTGCAGGTTTTTCAGATTTATGCGTGAATCCTCCATTTATCTTTAGCACTGATGAATCTGGCATTGTCAATGTCATTAACATTACTGATGGCAAGATTCTTAAACGACTTGATATGATTAACAAGGACAATAACTACCAAATCGTCTCTACGCAAAATACAATCCTTACAGCAAGCGTGGATAGGCAAATGGCAATCTACACTTTTAAGACAAATAGTAGCACTCCTTTTACCTTGCAAAATGCTACAAAGATTCAAAGTGAGTTTCTTATCTATGCAGTTGGAATCTCCCCAAATGGCACACTTGGAGCATATAGCAAAAATGAGCAAAACGACATTGCTATTATAAATCTTACTACAAAGCAAGAGCTTTTGACACTTAAGGGTGCAACCTCGCTTATCAATACGCTTATTTTCTATGATGAGCAAACATTGATTGTCGGTAGCGATGATAAACATTTTGTAATTTGGCAATTAGGAGCAAAGTAATGAATATTTCAAGCATTGTTGTCAAAACAATACAATCCGCCTTCAACTCTGTCAAAGAGGCAATTTTAGAAGTGCAAGGCTGTGAAATCTACCTAGAAGATGAGACTTCATCTCAAATCATAGTCGTGCTTGAAGCTAAAAGCACACAGGAGGAAGTGGCGATTAATAAGCATTTAGAATCTTTGCCCGGTGTGATTAATGCCAATATGCACTACACCTACCAAGAAGATGAGCTAAACGCACAGCTTGTGTCCCGACAAGATGGCGTTATTGAGTTTTTAAATGATGATTCAATTCCAGCTGAAAATATCGCCTATTCAGGTTCAATCGCTCATCTTATGGGAAAAAGCAAAAATAGTTAATACAAATATGCTAGAATCCACCCTTTCTACCCCAAAAATAAAGGAATATAATGAGCCATTTTATACAGAAAATTCTTGCAGGTCTTGTGCTATTCTCTCTCACTTGCCTAGCAAATCAAAGCATTAGCGTGAATAGCCCTACCCCTTCCCCCTTGGCACAAGAGCTAAAGTTGCAACACGGGGATTTAATCTTTGTCAAAGCCTCACAATCTTCATTTGACAAAGCCATTAGCCAAGCCACACAAAAAGATGAGGTAAGCTACACGCATATAGGAATCTTTGATTTGCATTTAGATTCTGTGTTAGAAGCAGAGCCAAAGCAAGGTGTAGTCCGCAAAAAGCTTGAGGTTTTTCTTAAAGAAAATCCACATTTTGATATTATGCGTCTTGCTCCAAAAGTAGCCAAAAATGTGGATATACAAGCAAGTATCAAGCGTGCAGAAAAGCATTTAGGAGAGCCTTATGACTTTACTTACACGGCAAATAATGGTGCGATGTATTGCAGTGAGCTTGTGTATGAAGCTTTTTTAGATACAAAAGGGCGGCACATTTTTAGTGCAAAACCTATGAATTTTTATGCACCCGATGGCACTTTGCCACAATACTGGAAGGATATTTTCAATAAGCTACAAAAGCCTATTCCACAAGGTGAGCTAGGCACAAACCCAAATGATATGGCAAGGGACAAGGTGCTTATTCAAGTAAAATAATGCTAATCTTGCTTCATAAATTCGTATAAACTCCATTGCAGTGCATAAGGGATTGAACTGCCGTGAGTTTGATTGACAAATTCTTTATAATTTACCCCTAATATCCCCACTATCTCATCAATATCTACAACTTTGCCTTGAGATATTTTATCAGCTTGTGTTGTTATTTGACTTTCCCTCTCCAAACTTCCGTATGTTAAAAACATTTGTGCATTTAATGATGTTGTAAGATTTGCCACACTATTTTTAACAAACTGCCCCCTATCAATCCACAATGAAGGAGAAGCACTCACATAATGAGTAAAACCACCCTTTTGGGTAAAAAATGCCTCCAAAACACACACGCCTCCAAAAGAATGACCAAAGAGCAACTGCTTTTTGGGAGTCCCATATTGTTCTGCTACAAAAGACAAAACTTGACTTGCTATAAAATCCAAAAATTGCTCTACCCCACCGGTTTCATCAACCCTTTGCGTAAGTATAGAATCTCGTGGCACAAAAGGCAAATAATCATAGCTTCGCAAAGCCCTATCAAAAGCCAAGGGGCTATTATGTCCAATGCCCACAATAAGAGGAAGCTTATCATACCTACCTATATCAGCACTTACAAGATTAAGAATTATAGGGAAAAATGCGTTACCATCAAGCATATAAAACACACTCTGTGTATCACTTTTTATTTTTGGTAAAGCGATGTGGATTTGAAACCACCTATGTTTGAAATCTTTTATAGAATCTCTCCGTCCCACTTCCCCACACGAGGAATTTGGCATAATTTCTTTAGTTTTCCCTCCACTGCCCCTTATGCAAAAAGTCTTAATCTCAAAAAGCTCTTTTGCCTTTACACCTAACGGATCAATCACTCCGCTAGGCTTTGCCCACGCACTGACACACAGCAATACTACAAAAGATAGGATTCTAGCTCTTGCCTTATCCACGCTCCACATACCCACTCTCATACAGCATAAACATAAATCGCTTAGCAATCATCTCTGCCCTTTCCATAATCATTGCAATATGCTCATCTTTTGCATATACAGATTCTAAACTTTGCTTAAAAAGCTCAAGCCACACAGCAAAAAGCTCCCTAGGAAAAGGGGGCAGGTCAAGATGGGCTTTCAAAGGTTGCCCGCTATAATCGCCACTATTTAAAAGCATACCCTGCCAAAATGTCGCAATTTTTGCTTTATGCTTCTCCCACGCAATCTCATCAGTGCCAATTTTAGCATTAAACACATCGCCTAGCCCACGCTTATCAAAACGCACCTTATTATAAAAAATATCCATAAGCCTAATAATAGAATCTTCACTTATCACATCAAATTTTTCCTGCATATTCGCTCCTTTTTTGAAATTAACTTCACATATAAAATGCCATTTTTGCCAACACCACGATGAAAAATCCAAGCACTAAAGCCACCTTGTGAATGCTTTTTGCCAATGGATTTTTTAGTCCCAAAAACTTACACGATAAAGACACAATCATCATGCATACAATACACAACGCAAATACGACCTTTATCATCAATAGCACCTGCAAAGGTGAGTTAAAAAATCCTTGCGTTGTACCTACATAGCGGCTTATCATCACTCCGCCACTCAATAAAAGCAAAAGCAGACAAAGGGGCATTATTTTTATACCCCGCTTTGAGATAGTGCCAAAGATTTTATCGGCTAACTCTTCGCCAAATACCTTTTTTAACGGACTAAGTAGCACCACATCAGTGAAAATAAATCCCAAAAATATAATCGCACAAAGCAAATGTAGCGTAAGCATATATGGATAGATTGCTTCCATTTGTATCCTTTCATAATGATAAATTACAGAATCTAAGTGCAATATTAAACAAAATCACACAAGAAAACATTGATATATGTTAAGATTATATATTTTTTAAAGGATTATTTATGCAAGAGCTATTTAATATTATGGATCAAATCGGCAGCAAGCGCACATATCAAAATGGCGAGATTCTCTTCCTGCAAGGTGTTATGCCCACACATTTATACTTGCTTCTTAGCGGCAAGGTGCGACTTTATAAGACAAAAGAGCATATCTCAAGCACACAGCTGACATTACATACGCTTTCATCTCCGCAATTTATCGCTGAAATGCCCTTTTTTATGCAAAACCCCTATCCAGCAAATGCAGAATGTGCCTCAATATGCGAGATTATCACTATAAGTTATGAAAAATTCCACACACATTGTTTGGAAAACAGCAAGATTTGCCTACTTTTTATCACTTCATTATGCAAAAAGATACAGATTCTAGAATCTCACATTGCCCTGCAAAACCAAAGCTTGCAAGAAAAAGTCCTAAACTATCTCTCACACAACAAAGACAGCCTCCATACACTCACTCAACGACACATCGCAAACGCCCTAAATATCGCACCAGAATCCCTATCCCGCACACTTAAAACCCTAAAGACACAGGGCATACTCACCACACATAAGGGTAAAATCACGCTGCTCTAATAAAATATAAATCTTAAATAAAACTTTTTTGCGTAAAGGTATAGAATCTATGGCTTTAGATTCTATACAAGAGCTTTGATTGCAGAATCTTTAAATACCCCATAGCGATACTCATACAACAGCACACCTACAACTACAACACTTGAACAAATCAGTGAAAGCGGATAGGACACCCACACACCAAGCACCCCATACAAATGAGATAGCACAAAAAGCAAGGGGATAATAAAAATGAGATTGTAAGAAAGTGTGATAACAAACGAGCTTCTAGGGCGTTGAATGGATTGAAAAAATATAGAGCTAACAATATTAAGCCCAAGGAAAATATATCCCACATAATACACCTTCATCGCTTCAAGCGTAGGCTCTAAAATCCACTCCTGCCCACTTTTCAAAAACAACTTCACAAGATGAGAATCTGCAAACAAAAATATCACATACACCAAGATTCCAATTAATGTAGCAAAGCCTACGCCAAAGGCATAGACCTGCTTTACACGCCCCATTTGCTTTGCACCATAGTTATAGCTCGCCACAGGCTGCACCCCTTGCGCACAAGAAAGCAAAATCGTAAAGCACACCACACCCACATACATCACAATGCTATAAATCGCCAAGTAGCTCACCTTCATACCCTCATCAATCGCAAGGGAGACAAGCGTGTGATTAAACACCACAATTACCACCGCTACGCTAAGTTCGGATAGACTTTGTGGGATTCCATTTTTTGCTGAAGCCAACACAGCATTAAAACTAAAGCGTTTGACAAGATAAATCCGCCCTTTTTTTCTCACAAAATGCGTTAAGAGTATGCTCATACCAAGCCCGTGTCCTAAAGCTGTCGCCAAAGCTGAGCCAAACATACCAAGCTCTAAAACAAAAAGAAAAATATAATTCAAAATAATATTTGAAACCGAGCCGATAATCATCGCCATCATCGCAAGGATAGGTCGTTTATCATTAATCACAAAAACATCAAGTAATGGGTGCAGAACAATAATTACTGCACTAAGAAAAATAACCTGCAAATATTCCACAACATAATCTAGCACATCTCCACTTGCCCCAAGTGCAATGCCAACCTCCCTTGCATACACAAAGAGCAAGATCCCAATACACACCGAACTGATTGAAGCAAAATAAACAACGGAGCTAAACATTAGCCTAGCACGATGATCCTGCCCCTTCCCCAAAAAATATGCCGCAATTGATGCTGCTCCTAAACCAAAAAGTAACTCAAATGCAATAAGCACAGGAAACACAGGCCAACATAGCCCAATAGCTGCCAAAGCATCTTCACCTAGCTTTTTGCCAACAAAGATTCCATCAATAGTAGAATATGTAGAAAGAGCCAACATCGCACAGAGATTTGGGATAAAAAAGTAGAAAAAAAGCTTATAGACAGAATCTTTACGCATATCCACTTTGTCATTCGCACTTGTCTCCACACTTGCTACACTCATTTTTTACCCTTTTATCACTTCATATTATGTGTCAAATACTGCAATGCCTTTTCATAATCCTCTCGTGTATCAATCCCCACACTCTGTGTCTCCACAACCGCCATTGCAATGCTTTTTTTATGATATATCGCACGAAGCTGCTCTAATTTTTCTATATCTTCTAGTGGGCTTTTTGGCAGGGAGCAAAACTCCTCCAAAGTTCTAGCAAAAAACCCATAAAGCCCCAAATGTCCCAAATAAGGCGTATCTTGCAATGCCTCACATACCCCATCTCTACAAAATGGAATAGGAGCACGAGAGAAGTAAATCGCCTCATCTTTAGCATTACACACGACTTTGACAAGATTTGAATCTATGATTTGCTCTCCATCAATCACCTTAGCAAGACTTGCCATAAAAGGCTGCTTGTCCTTCATTAGATTCTGCAAGGTTACGATCACACCTTGTTCCAAAAATGGCTCATCAGCTTGAACATTTATCACTATCTCATCTTTTGCCACGCCAAGCTTTCTTATCGCCTCCGCACATCTATCCGTGCCACTACTATGCTCCTTGCTTGTTAGCACACAGGGGATATTGTGCTTTTTACACACAGATTCTATTTGCCTATCATCACAAGCCACGACCACTTCATCAACCGCCCCCGCATTCAATGCAGTCCGCACTACCATAGGCAACCCGCCCAAATCACACAGCACCTTTTGTGGAAAACGCGTAGATTCTAATCGTGCCGGAATGACAATCATTCTATTCTCCTTTTTTATGGCTCACAAACGCCCAATTTTTGCTGACAAAAAAACCCACCACAACATACACACCACTGCCTATAATAGTCGCCACATAGGGGTTAATCTCGCATACACGATGCAAAGTACTCATACTGCCAAGCTGAGCGATATAGGCTAAGCCCATAGTAAGCCCAAAACGAGGCAAATCCCTTTTGTGCGAAGCAGGAGAAGCAAAAGTGTAGCGTTTATTAAGTAAATAAGAGACAATAAAGCCAACGCTATAGCCCAAAATATTTGCAATTTCGGGCATTAGCCCACCCCACATAAGCCCAAATATCATACCATAGCCCACAAAGGTATTTGCCACCCCCACAGCAAGATATTTTACACCCTTTTGATATATGTCTTTCATTCCTGCACTCCACACATTTGGGCTGATTATATCACAAGGGATTTAATGACTTACAAAGAGCTAACGCACACGCATTACATAAAAATGCAAAGGCAAACCATAAATATTTTGTGAAATAATCATATCACTATTTTTTGTTATCCCAAGCCACATTAAAGCATTTTTTAAAAAAGATTTTATTCCTAAAAGCGGCACATTATAGCCATAGTCTGCTACAAATAAGAGTTCATATCGCTCCATTAAGCTATCCATATTTAGAATTTCAGCAGTAAAAGGTGTGATAATGACAATATCACCACTCTTTTTAGGAACAATCTCATTGTTTTTAAAAACACTCCATTTAGCAGCAGAATCCTCTTCACGGAAGAATCGCTCATCTACTGCCCTATCACTCAATAGATCAAAATCCAACGCTTTGAAATACAAAAGCCATTCACCAAAACTATGATATACCTCCACATTACTTGCCCTATCCACTCCTTCAAGATAGATTTTTGTATGTGGATTCTGTTGTGTATATTGACTTACAAAGCTAAGGGTTGATTGAAAATTCACTGGCACAAATTTATAATGAGCAAAATAATATATAAACATAAAAAGAGTGTTGCTTATAAAAATAATGCTAATAAACCACAAAAACACTTTCCCAACCCTATGCCATCGCCACTTTCCAAGAAAATAGCCAATGACAATAAGAGCAAAAATATATGCTGGCAGTGGATAATGCAAACTGCCTAGCCTTAGCACAATATATTCAAGTAACAAAATGGCACTTGCGACTACACTACTATCTAGCAGGGGATTAAATGCTGATTTTTTCACAAATACCATATAGATTCTATGCAGCAATCCCACAAACACCACGCCATACAAAAAAGGTTCATTCATCAAGCCTGTAAAAAAAACCTTTTCCAACCATCAATAGGGCATTATAGGGCGTTTCCCCATAGAATCCATCGCCTTGCTTATTGAGCAAAACCACATAATAATACACCACAAGCCACACTATGGAGCTTAAAAGCAAAACTAGGTTAAAGATTCTAATTTGAACGCTAAAATTTCTATACCCACATACCAACATCACAAAGGCAAAAGCTCCTATCATAGCAAACGCAGTCTCTTTATAATACAACGCAATATTAGCACTTATAATGCCACATATAAGGGCAAAAATTGCTTGTTTATGCTGCAAAACATACGCATAGCACATCAAAAATATACTCAAAAATACAAACTCCATACGCTCTGGCACAAATAGCCTAAGCCACGAAGTGCTAAAGGCTGGAGATACTAGCAAAAGGAATAAAACAAAGTAGATGAGATTTATTTTAACGGATAGAGAATGATTTAACGGGGGGGGGGGCAGAAACTGATGAAGCAAGAGATTCGCTATAAGCAATCTCTTGTAAAAATACCCTTAAAGCATATTGCAAACACAAAACAACCACAAACACACACAACGCATTAAACATATAAAACACACTTGTCTTAACACCAAAAACTGCTGATAAAATATTTAACTCCTGCCCATCAAGTGGGAAAAATCTCCCAATATCTGGAATAATAAACAAAGGAATATCTTTCCCAACAAAAAGCGTTGATAGCAATGTGTGATCATCAATTACGCTAAAATCAGCATTATACGCCACCAAAAAAGCATACACACATACAAAGCCCCAAAATAGCACACTCACACTTTTTTGTGTCAAAATTTTACTCATTTTTACTCCTTTATTTTAGATTTAATTCTTTTAAGCTATTCGTTTGGGGGAGCTTATTTTGCTACAAAAGATTTAACTCCATAATAATGAGCGTAAGTTGTGTTTGGCCATACGCTTGGATCTTCTCCCGGATTCCCCCAATCACCATATTTACGATAAAAAGACTGAAATGTTTTAGCACTCACCACAATCTCTTCCTTGCCCTGCATTTTTTGCTCCTGTATAGAATCTAGCATTCTCTCCCACTTTAGCCGCCCATCAATATATGCACTCAACACAAACAAGCCATATCCACATAAAAGGGCAAAAATCCACTTATTACATTTCTTAGCTCCACTCTCATTCATCGCACTCCAATGCTGATATACAAATGCCACCATTATTGCAGTGATTAAAATAAACATAAGCCCTGCCCTATCGGGAATCCCCACCTGTATCGTTGTGCCAACAAACACACAAAACAACACAAAAAGCAATAAGATTTTTATAAACAGCCTCTTCGTAGATTCATTATGTTCTCTACGATAAAACCACACCGCCGCTAACAATAAAACAAAAAGCACAGAAAAATACAACAACCCACCATAATTCTCTTTAAAATCGGATAAAAATCTTTTATGATTCTTGACAACAACACTTATAGCAATGACACACAGCAATACACCTATACCCCATAGTTTCTTACTCTTAAAATAGCTACAATTCAAAACAAACAATAATGATGGAATAATAAAGAAAAGCAAAGAAGCGGTTGTAAACCCTGTATATCTATCATTTACAAGTCGCAACTTCTCTTCCAAGCTCATAGCCCAAATATCGCTTAAGGTATAGAATCCACCCCAAGATTTAAACAATGCTGCCCTTTTTGCGTGTCCGGGACTAAGTAGCACACATAAACTTAAGCTCATTTATGCGAGATTTTCTACGCTTTTTTTGAGCTCCCCAAAGCTATTTTGGATAGATAAAGATATGCCATACACATTTTGAGAGGTTGTGAGATTATATTTGGCAAAATCTAGGATTTTTTTCATATCTTCGTTGATGATTGTGAGATCTTTGCTCATCACATCGCTATGATCGATAAGCTTTTGGGTAGTTTCAAAGCTTTCATTAAAGATATCCTCAAAAGTATCAATCTTGGTGTTTACATCGTTGGTGCGTGAAAGCAGACTTTCTACATTTTCTTTATTTTCTATGATGATTTGTTTGCTTTCATTGACATCTTGAGTCATTGCTTTGACATTACTATCGATTTCACCAAGGCTATGTTGGGTATTTTCTGCTAGTTTTCTTACTTCATCAGCTACCACAGCGAAGCCTCTTCCATGCTCTCCCGCTCTTGCAGCCTCAATAGCGGCATTAAGCGCTAAAAGATTTGTTTGATCAGCAATAGAGCGCACGGTTTCAACGATATTGATAATTGTATTGGTATTGTTTTCTAGAGATTCAAAGTGCGAGATGAGATTGGCATTTTGGCTAAAGATATTTTCTACCAAATTATATACATCTTTAAGGAGTGCTCTAATTTCTTGCATAGCAGCAAACATCGATTCTTGCTCGGATTTGGTTTGCAAAATTTCTTCGTTAAAAGTTTGCAAAAGCGCGCTTGTAGAAACTACTTTTATGTTTGTGGATTCTACGATAGCATTCATATCTTGTGAGAGGCTTTCAAGAGAATCTGCGATATTGCCAAGTCCGTTGATATCTGTTTGACCACTTTTGACTTTTTCATGTATAGTTTTTACTACGGCTTGTATACGCGCCTTAAAATCATCGATAAGTGCGAGAATCTTACCATTTTCTGTGCTATATGAAGTATTGACATTGATTTTTGAAGCTAGTGTGATAGAATTTAATTCCTTAGCAATGATTTTTGTCATATTCACACCCCAAGTCTTTTCATCGATATCGTGTATGATAAGTGCGACCACGATGACAAATTGCACAATTTGCCCTATGAGATTCTCAGTAAAGAGCAAGGCATTGGTTGCGAGTATGATGATACCTAGAATGTGAATAATTCGCATACGAAAATAGAGTGATTTAAACATGATAATATCCTTTTTTAAAAAAGTGCGTAATTCTAGCGTTAGAATCTTAATGTAAGTGCATAAAATCTAATGGTTTTTCTTTTTACTCTTTAGACAGGGAATATTGTGATAGAGAAACCAAGTAGGATTATTAATACACCAGATTCCAAACGCACATCAGAAATAAAATTGCTTAAGACATAAAAACCCTCGCTTAGTCTCGCACGCAAGAATCCTTCCCCTTTACGCGAAACCCTCCTTGCATACACTATATCCGCTTCATCATTACACCATTTATCAAACATCTCAACAATCATCAAAGGCGGATCTTGTAAATCCGCATCAATAATCACTACACAATCCCCACTGCTTGTTTGTAGCCCCGCATACATCGCCGCTTCCTTACCAAAATTACGCGAAAAATCAACAATAGAGATTGAAATTTTAACTGTGGGCAAATGATGATAAGATTTGATTTTCTAAATTTCGCAGTGTCAAAAGCGTTTCATCTTTGCTTCCATCATTGACAAAGACGAGTTCAAAATTTTGTATGGTCGTGATGGCAAACTATGGCGGTAAATACTTCTAGCATACTTGTATAAAATGCCATAATATTTTTAGCCTCATTGTAGCAAGGCACGACAACTGAAAGCTTTGCCATTCACACCCTTTAATCTTAAAAAATCATTAAGGCGGGATTATACTTTAAATACCTTTAAGGAAAGTTTATTGCTTTTTGGAATCTAGATTCTATGGATTTTGAAATTTAAGGGAGAAAATTGTTTTGTATTATCAAAGTTTATTATAATGCAAAAAAAAGTTAGGTTCTAGTCGCCAAACTTTGAAACCTAACCTTTTAAAATCACTAATGGAGGCGTAATTATGCCAAAAGAAAACCAAAAAACAAATAAAGACGGTCAAGGTCGCACAAGAATTTGGAGCTTCATCGCTTACCCTGATAGCGTTCCTGCTGATTGGGAGCAGATTCTAACAGAACAATTTAATCTCAAATGGGCTAGAAGTCCCTTGCACGATAGCGACATTAACGCTGATGAGACACAAAAAAAAGCCACATTGGCATATAGTTTTAGTGTTTGATGGCGTTAAGCGATACGAGCAGGTTAAAGAGATTAGCGACACAATCAACGCTACAATACCGCAGAAAGTTCATAATTTGCAAGGCTTGATGAGATACTTTATACACCTTGATAATCCTGAAAAAGCACAATACGACTTCAAAGATATTAAGGCTGTGGGTATTAATGCAACACTTGAGATATATGGTTAAAAAGAAACTAGACTTAGGATTATCAACGATATGCGGAGTTTTTGCGAAGCAAACGATATTAGAGAGTTTAGCGAATTGTTTAACTATGCGGCAGAGAATGAACCTAGTTGGTTTGAAGCATTGAGCCTTAATTCTGCTATGGTGATGAATATGTATCTAAAATCACGCCGACACAAAGCAGAATCTACTGCAAAGCGGTAGATATAACTTCTCATTCTTTCATAGCCAGCCAAAAAGAAACAAGCGGTTTTAGTCAAGGGTAATGGGTAACCCTTACCTGCAAGCAAAAAAACGATTTAAAAGCCATTTATGAGCTTTTAAAGAGCATTTTTTGCGACGCCCTTGACTAAAAAAGTAAAGCGTAGTTTCTTATACTGCTGGATTGAAAAGAATGAGTTTATTTGTTTTCAAACATTTTTAAAATCATAAATACCGAACTTCCAAGAACTATTAAAGCCATCATACTAACAATAAGTCCTATCATTCTAGCTCCTCGATTTGTTTTAGATTCTTAATTATTCTCTTTACAACGAAGTAAAGAGCTACAAAGATAATGATTAAGCCTACAAAACCGCCTATTCCTTGCAGTAGATTTATCTTTGCATAATTCATAAGGGCATAACCAAAAATTCCAAAGATAGCAGTAAGAAAAGCCAATATTAAAGCTTTTAAAAACATCAATCTCTAGTTTAATGCGTTCTTTTTGGCTCATTATTCCCCTTTAAACAGACTAGGTTGGTCTTTGTGTTGCTCTGCTTCTCTTTTAGCAATAAAGGCTTTATATTCTGGTGTATTTGGATTGTGTCAATTAAAAAATCGTTTGCATTATCAAGGCTTTGACAGAAGCTTTTTATTGTTTGACTTACTCTAAGGCTTTGAATGGAAGTTTTTTCTCCATATTTTCTAGGTCTGCCGCCTTTATTTTTCTTTGGTGTTTCCATTTTTTCCCCTTAGTTTTTGTATTGCAAAAATTATAGCAAATGTTTAGAAACCACTCAAAATAGGTGGTTTGCTTGGCAAACACTTAGGGGGTTACTACGACTTTTAGCATTTTAGAATCCTTTTATTTGATTTCACAGCTCTGTGTTTTGCTAACACTACACTTAAAACCATAGGGGAAGTATTTACGAGTTAAAATCTTTGTTTTCAAATAAGCCAACAAGGAGTTTATTAAACATATGCAGTGGCAAAGCCACAAATCCACACTTGCAAAATAACGCGGTTGGCGAATGCAGAATCAAAGATTTTAGCCCTAAAGACAACGCTTTAACTAGATTTTTTCTTAGCTTGGTAGGCTTTGCATCTGCACGCATTAGAGCAAAACTTACTCTTTTTGCTCCCTGTGAAGCTTTTGCCGCAGATAATGCACTCTTTGGTCTCTTTATCCTGTGTTTTAAGCAGTGAAGCTGGATTAATGGGCTTTTGACAATGCGGACATAAAACATTTGACATACTTGTTTGACTCCGATTCTTAAAAAAGATATAATCACACAACCCCTTGCATAATGCAAGAGGAGTGTGATTAATGAAGTTCAAGCTTGAAAGTAATGGACACACTCCAAGCTTTGAGTTTCATTTTAAGCCTTTCAAAGTGATTCCCTACAGCCTACTGATTAAACACCCTTGCGGATATTTAATTAGCGTAAATTATAACATAATATCGTTATAATATCAAGACTTTAACCCTTTTTAAAAACTTAGCTTTTGTGTTTAATACTTGTATTGTTTGAGTGGGTTAAGGCTACAAGAGCTTTTTCACAATTCCTTTTTTCTTTTTTATAAGGGGGAGGGGCTTAAATTTGCAAGTGTGGATTAGTGCTTACGCACGAATGCGAAGTCGGTTCGCAGATATACCGCTCACTCCCCCTTATAAATCCGCCCCTTACCCTTAAGGGCGTTCGTGGGCGTGCCTTAAGCGTGTAAAAGGCTTAGAATATTAAAGATACTTCGCCTACGGCTCAGTATGACAAGAAAATTCTAAGATTTTGCAAGTTTGGACGAGTGCTTTGCACGAGTGCGGTGGGGCTTTGGGATACAAAACTAGAAACAAAGGGCGGCAGGATTTGCGAAATAATCGCCGATTCTAGCCAAAAAGGCGACAATACAGCGGAAGAAGGGGGCGAAGTATTTTTGAGTTTAAATCGTAGCTTTCAAGTGAGCCAACAAGAAGCTTACTTAAGCGTAAGTGCCGCCGTTGGCGAACGCAGAATCTGCGATTTAAACCAAAGAGACAAGCCTAAGCCAACACAATAAAAGGAGACACGCGAAAATGCTGAGCTTATATGAACTTAACACAATGCTTACTAACGATTCCCTAGCAAATGATAAAGCCCTAAAAGAGTATAAAGAAGCTAAGGCGTATTATCACGGACATCAACTTGCCGCCCAAGAGCTAGAGAAACTCGCAAGGCGGGGGCAAATCCCCATTTATGAAAATATCTACAAAATGATATGCGATAAGATTTTGGGCTATAAGATTCAAAGTCTGCAAGAGATAAAAGTCAGTGGCAGACAAGAACAATATAAGCCTTTGGCTAATCTTTTAAATGATTTATTGCGTGTGTTTAACTCACAAAAAGACTATGAAAAAGAGATTTACAAAAGAGACTTTGACTTACTTATGGGACAGAGTGTTATAGAGCTATGGGTTAATAAAGACAAACAAGGCGATTTTCACATCTCTTTAAAGGCTTTAAACAATGAAAGTTTTTTAGTGGATACTTATAGCGTGGATAAAAATGCCCTAGATTCTAATCGTTTTCATAAAAAGCAGAATTTGAGCTATTTAGAAGCAAGGCTACTTTTGGGAGAAAATGTAGATATTTTTCAAAATGGCAGCACTATTGTAGATAATCGCGTGGATATTATAGAAACTTGGATAAGGGAATATGATGAGGAAGTGGAAGAAAAATTTAGCTGGAATCGCTACCTTTGGCATACCATATGAAAAACGCCCCTTTAAGAACAACACACACCCTTTTATCATAGCAAGGTATAACATAGATGAAAAGCATAATTGGTATGGATTATTCCGTGATATTAAGCCCATACAGGATTATATTAATTTTGCTGAAATTAAAATGGGGAATATGCTAGGCACGATAAAGGCTTTATATGAGCTAGATGCAGTAGAAGATATAGATGAGTTTGTAGAGGGAGTGAGCCAAGATAATGCCGTAGTGGGTGTAAGAAGCGGGGCATTGCAAGAAAATAAGATTCAATTCGTGCAGCACCAAGCCGATATTGCCGCTCTCTCTCAAAAGAGTGAGCAAAAGAAAAATATGGCAAAAATCCTAAGTGGCTTAAACGATGAAGCTCTAGCTATGGCGACAAATAGGCAAAGTGGCATAGCTATCGCTCAAAGGCGAGAAAGCGGGCTTTTGGGACTTCAATATTATGTCAATTCCGCAGATAATGCTGATAGATTACTCTATGAAAAGGTGCTAAGTTTCATTCAGCACTACTTCACCAAGCCGCAGATGTTTAAGATGACAGATAAAAAGAAAGTAGAGTGGTATTTTAGCATTAATACCGATGAGAGTAACAAAATAGAGATAGGACATTTTGACTTAGACTTTAAATCCCAGCTCAAACAGCAAGGGCGAGAAGAGCGGTTTGCTCATTGGAGTGAGATTTTTAAAACAATCTCAAGCATACGACCCGATATTGTTACTTCACTTTTGCCTTTAATGCTAAAAGATACAGATTCTCAAATCATAGAGGATATAGAGGAAGTCTTAGCACAAGCTGATAAAGCACAAGAAGAAGCAAACAAAGCAAATCAGCCCATAAGCCAAAAAATGCAAGAGCTAGAAATGGCAAAACTTCAAGCTCAAATAGAAAAACTCCAAAAAGAAAGCCAAAAGCTAGAATCTCAAAGCGAAGTGATGGGTCAAATGCAAGAGCAAATGAAACAAGAAGCAAATAATCCCCAAGAGAGTGGCAAACAAAGTGATGCTCAAAAAATGGCAAAGAAAACGATGCAGATTAGTGTGAAGGATATGAGATAACCAAGCGTGGATAAATCTTAGGCTAAGGCTTAGCTTTTGTGTTTAAAGTTTGAGGATTTGTTATTTTGGGCTTGTATCATACAAACTAAAAGGGGTTTTATGTAGCGTGGAAAGGGCGTTACACTCCCCCACGCATTGATAGTGGTATGGCTTAAATCTAAAAATTTTGCTAACTCATTTTTATTTTTAAACCCCGCTTGTTTGTAGAGAGACTTAAACTCTTGCAGGTCTAGCTCAAAGCTTAGGGTTGTGTAAAAGGGCTTATTCTCTTGCATTTGACTCCACTTTTTAAAAAGGATATAATACAACTAACCCCACCACAAGAGAGTGGGGAAAGTTGTTTAAATTGCTAGGCTTAAGATTTTGACTTTAATCAAAATCTTAAGCCTAAGCATTCTCACAACCTTTTTGAACTTGAAACTTAACATCTCAAATCCTTTAAAAGATTGTCCCTACCGCCTACCGATTAAACACCCTTGCGGATATTTAATTAGCGTAATTATATTATATTTTATATAAATATTTACTTAATAACTCTCACCCTTTTAAAACAACCTTTTACATTTAACCGCTTTAACCCTTTAATTTTCTCTCTTAAAAACATACTATACCACGACACAAAGGAATCTAAAAAGGACTAAAGGTGAAAAATTTCACGACAATGAAACAAAATAGGATTCTAAAATGATAAGCACAGGAATGTTTATATTTGCAGTGGGCTTTGCCATAGGGATAATAACCTATGGCTTATACAGCATAAAGGACTAAAATGGCAATTTTTAACTTTGACAAACTAGAGCAAAGTAACCAAACACAACGCAAAAACTTAGGAGAGAGTGAGTTTAAATCTCAAAGCATTGATTTTTTGCGTAAGAATCCTACAAATATACAATGGGAGCAGATAGATTCGCTTAATCTCCCAAAAGAGCAACAATACGACTATATTAAACAAAATCTAAAAGTAGAGTTTGATTTAGACAATGCCACAAATAAAGGCTTATACGGACATAGAGCAGAATGGGATTTAAATAAAAAAGCAAGTGAGTTTAAAGAAAAATACACAAATAAAGGCTTTTTCAACGATGTAAGCAAAAATATTCAAGGGGTGGTTAGCACTTTTGGCTATGAGAGTGATGATATAAAAGAGCTGATTAAAGATACAGATGAGTTAGCACTTTTTGTAAAGAGAGCGGGGAAAGATGTAGAGAATATCCCGCATTATAATGAGATTAAAGAATATCTCAATTTAGGATTAAACGCGAAGAAAAACTTTTTTGAAGTAGCTGATGATTTGGTGAGTGATTTGACACGCCCTAGCAAAGAAGTCGCTAAAGAGCTGGGACTAAAGAATGATTTACACTTAAGCCAAGCAGAGAAAGGTTTGCAAGATGAGCTAAAAGCCTTTGCACTCTATGAGGAAATCAGAGAAACCCAAAATCAAAACAAAGAAGTGATTTTAACTAAAGAACAAGAGGAAATCATTGAGAATGATTTGGGCTTTTTTAGCTCTCTTTTTAGAGATAAGCAAGAAAAACAAAAAATGTTTATGGATATACAAAGGGCAAGGGAGCAGACAAATAACTATGTCAAACTCTCAAAGAGCTTAGAAAATGTGCTAAAAGATGAGCAGTTTTTTGGACTGCTTTCAAATGCTGAAACGCTTAGTGAAAAGCAACAAGAAAAGATAAAGAATTTTGAAAGCGTAGCGGAGTTTTTGGGCTTTGAAGCGGTGGCTTATAACAAAAATGGGCTATATTTCATAAAAGATGAAAGGGCGTATAAGGTAGAGCAGAATTTTAACCAAGAGCTTTTAGGTGTGCTGAATGATAATAAAGGCTCTTTTGGGCTAGGTATAGCAGGAGCGATGTATGGAGCAAACAAGGGAGCAAGTGCTAAAGCTAGATTTGGCAATATGGTGCTATATGGAGCGGGAGGGGCGTTTTTAGGTGGTGCATTAGATTCTTTGCTTGTAGATGCAAAGCTCAATAAAGATTTTGACATAGCCCAAGCTCTTATACACGGCTCACAAGAAGCGGGGCTAAATATCGCGGGGGATTTTGTATTTAAAGGTGTTGCTACCACTTATAAGGCAATCAAAGGTGGAATGGTAAAAACCGACAAAGGCTTAGGATTATTAAAAGAAGCCACAAATCAAGTAAAACTCGCCCTAAGCGGACAAAATATGGGTGCGATTGATAGAGCCTTATCAAAACAAGCTAAAAAAGATGAAATCCCGCGTATTTTAAAAAGTTTTCAAGAATCTCAAAGTGATGAGTTGATTAAAAAAGACTTTCAAAATGAAAGTTTGACGGAGAAAATCTTAAATAAAGTCTCTGCCTATGCTCCTAAAGTCTTTAAAAAAACTAATGAGCCTAGCTCACTAGCACAAAAACGCCAAGAGCTACTAAGCACGGCGTTAAGAAATAAAGACTTAGCTGATAGCCTTGCAAACCAACTTGATGATGTAGAGGCTAGAATCTTAAGTGAAGCAAGTAATAAAATGGCAAAAGACTTTAAAGCCCTAAGCCAAAGCTATGAAAACTTAATCGCTAAAGAAATACTCAAAGATGAAGCAAATCCTAGTCTGCCAAAAGCCTTTCAAAAAGCCGTAGAGTTAGCAGAACACAATGTGAAAACTCAATACGCTCAAAGTGTAGCCAAACTAGAATCTACACTTAAAGACAAAAGCATTGACTTACTTACACCTTTTAAAAATGTCGCAGATTATGCTATAAGAGAGTTTGGGGCAAATGCTGAGATAAGCAGAGCATTAGTGAGTGAAGTGAATAATTTGCAAGGGCGGAATATCACCATTAAAGAAGCCCTAGAAAAAAAAGATGTAAATGCCATTATTAGAAACTATAACGATAACCCAAATGCCTTAAAAAAATTTAGATTCCAAGATAATGCCCTAGAGCTTAAAGACGCCATTGATACGCAAATTCATAACACTATTGAAAGTGGTATAGCTAAAGGGGAGCTTGATGCATCTGCAAGAGCTGTGCTAGAAGAGTTTAGAGAAGCAAATATCGCCTATGCAGACATAAAGCAAAGGCTCAATGATAAACTCACAAAAGCTATTTTTATGAACCAACCAAAGAAAAGCACGATAAATTCAATGCGAAGTGTAGATGAGTGGAAACAAGCTGTGCTTGATAAGCAATGGCAAGATTCAATCGTGGGGCTAGAGAATACCATATTTGCCAAATTTGACCCTAGAATGCAAGAGCATACACAAACCTTGCTTATCTTTAGAAGCCTAGAGCGACACATTAAAGAAAAGGACAGTTCTACCTTTATAGACTTAAGCAAAGCCCTAAAAGATATAGAGCAATTAGAATCTCTACCCTTGCACCCAAAAGCTCAAAATGCACTTAATATCTTTAAAGAACTTGCTCAAACTTATGAGTTTATGCAAAAGCTAAGTGGAGCTAAGGGCTTTAAAAGTGCGGCAGGAAGTGGAGCGTTAAGCACTACGCTGGAAGGCAGAATGCAGGTATTTATGACAAATAGGTTGTTTAAGGCATTATTTTTTAGAGTGCCTTACATTGGCGATAAAGATGCCCTGCTCCATCACCTTAAAAAAGCAGTCCAAGAGCTGAAATACCCACGAGCTATTACACTTGATATGCTTAATAATCCCCGTCTCACAAGCCCAAATCCAAAAAGCCCAAGCAATCCTAATGGAGAGGCTTATATCAATGAGAGTGTGGCAAAAGATATACAAAGCTATGTGTCAAATCCAAAAACTTTAAGTGATGAGCTAAAACATAGAGCTAAAAACTATGCTTTAAATAATGCTCTAACCACGCCAAGTGATGAAAGTATCCTTAAAGCTATAAATGATGATACACTCATTTATACCACAATAGGCAATGGCAAGGTAAGCAAGGAACAGGTGGAGAAGTTAAGGGAAGTGGTAGAAAAAGCCCCACCCAAACCAGATGACCTAAAAGTATTGCAAATCAACGCAGATGAAGCAATTACAAAGCTACACAACACGCAAGGGCAAACTATTCCAAAAGAGATAGATATACAAACTTTTAAAAATACTTTATCTCAAAGCGTGGAGAATCAAGAAAATTTTATTGTCCATTTGCAAAAAAAGCAGGATGCACAAAGTCGTTTAGCATATTTAAACTTAGTAGAGCCAACACTTAAAGAATGGGATATAAAACTTACAAAGGGCGACAGGAAAGAGCTTGTTAAGGTTTTTAACGATGGGGATAACTTTTTCACACTGCTCATCACAGAACAGGACAACAAAAGATTAATCACATTTTTACCAAAAGCAAGAAATGAATATATAGAATCAAAAATAAAAAACGCTGACCTTATCCAAACTTTTACCAGCCGAGCGAGTGAAAGCAAAGCTGAATGGACTCGCAAGGCAGATTCTACCACAAACAACCTAAAATGGCAACAAGATGGCAATGTCCTGCGGAGTGTAGTGGAGCTAGATAATGGGGAAAAACTGCTCCTTTCAAAAGATATGCTAGAAAATGTCTATATCCAAAGTAATTTTAAAGAACAGATTAATAGCTATGATGAGCTAATGCTACAAGAAAGCCTAGAGAAGTTTGCCAAAGATGAGCTAGAAAATAAACTTGCCAAACAAATAGAATCTAAGCCTTTAGCACAAGAAGTAGATTCTGTCATTTTGAGTGGTAGCGAAAAATCTCATTCTAAAAAAGATACTTCGGCAAAGCCTCAGTATGACAAGGGGGAGGAGCAAGGTTATGACAAACAAAAGATAGATTCTAGTGTGAAAGTAGAGCCTATAAACGAGTTTGGAGAGAATTATCCGCAGTTTTATCACAAGCCACAAGAGGCTATAAAACATTTGCTAGAAACAAAAAGCGGACAAGTGCAAGGGGCATTTTATAGAGATGAAATAGGGGATATTACTCTTGCGTGGGGTGAAAAAGGCACAGACAAAAGCGATGGCTGGGGTTTAGCAAAGATTGTAGAATACCACCCTGAAGTGATAGATAAATTAGATGAATTAGTGCAGAATCTACCCATTGTAAAAGAGAATGCTAATAGGTATCAGCTAGAAAATGATATGTATAAATTAAGTATTAGAAAAGATTTTGAAGGACAAAAAGAAAATTGGATTCTAACAGCATTTGAAAAAGATGAAAGCATTGCTAGGCGTAGGACAGACTTGCCTAGCTCACAAAGTGAAACTGAAAAGACTACTTCAGCAAATGCAAAAGACATTATACCACAAAAGAGGAGCAAAGCTGGAATAGCTAAGCTAGATTCTACACAAATACAAAGCCAAATACAAAAAGAAGCCAAAGCACAACAAGCAATGGCAGATTCTGCGGCACAAACTCAAGCTAAAAGAGATGAGATTATCGCCCTAAAAGAAGCAAAACTTGGCAAAAACGCTGATGAAGTGCCACTAGATAAGGGGCAGGATATACTCTACAAGCCCATAAGAGATACAAGTATAGTGCTAAATGATGAGACTGCTCCATTTGAAGCGGAGTTTGCAGTAGTTAAACTGAGTGATATAAAGCCAAACTTTGATAACTCAAACACGCAAGGGCGATTAATCAAGCAAGAGGGTGTAATAGCAAATATCGTTAATGACTTTAAACCTGAACTTATATTCTACCAAGAGGGCGGAGTAAATGGAGTGCCTATCATCACAAGAGATGGCAAAGTCGTAAGCGGGAATCGCAGAAGTCAAGCTCTAAGGCAGATTTTTAACGCACAAACACATAATGCAGAGACTGCAAAGCAAAAGTATAAGCAAGGGGCAAAAGAGTTTCTAGGCGTGGAATTAGAAAATGATGAAATCATCGTGCGAAGATTAAAAGAAAATATGAGTGATAAGCAAATACTTCAACTTGCTTTTAGCTCAAATATCGGTAGAGAAAGCACAATGGGCGAAAAAGCTCTATCAACCCTTAGTCTATATAGACAAAATATCGCTACACTGCCAAAAGCTTTGCAAAGTGAAAATGTCAATGAGCTAAAAAGCCTTGTGGCAAGACATATAGATAAGCAAGGCAATGGGCTTAATACCTTTGAGCCAAATCTAGCCCTTTTAACAAGCCTAGCGAGAAATGGAAAAAATAGCAATATCTTACAAAGCCTAGATTCCATAAAAGGCAATAGTGAATATAAAAATAAAATCATCAATATGTATATAGATAATGCAGGGAGCTTTTATAATCTCGCTCATAATCCTAGCTTTAAAAACTTAGAGTTTAGAGATATACTAAGCGATGCAATTTTCTACACAGCAAAGCAAAATCCTACAAGAGAGCTAGATTATACACATTTAATTAATGATATTGAAAGCTTTTTAAATCTAGCTAAAGATAAACAAGCCTTAAAAAATGCCCTTGTGTTAGATTCTAACAAGGTGGAAAATCTTACCGCTCAAGCCTTTGGCGTTGCCCTAGCTAAATTCTCACGCCAAGAAAACCCAAGCTCTGCTCTATATGAGTGCTTAAAAGAAGTTCCAAAAGCCTTAGAACTTGCCACACAACCGACATTTTTTACACAGGGCAAGGCTTTAAGTGAAGTAGATATATATGACTTTTTAGAATATCTTATCAATCAAGGGCAGGTTACCCAAAGCCAAAGTGCTTTAAGCTCACTAATGCCAAAACTAAGGGAGCTAAGAGAGAGTATAGCTAATCCACAAAGCAGTGTATCCAAAGCAGAATCTAGCTTAGATGATTTATTTAAAAGCCTTAAATCTAAAATAGATTCTCTACCTAAAAAGCAAGTGGA
>NZ_QXJF01000008.1 GCF_003670275.1 Helicobacter labetoulli | reverse complement strand
TGCAAGTTTGGGCGAACTCTCTTATGTGTGGATTATTGATAGAGAGACCCCACAGCTCAATGTTTTGCAAGATGAGAAAGTGATTGGTGCGCCCAAGCAATCGTGCGCTTAATAGAATCTGCAATGCGTTTTTGCTCCGCAGGGAGGCGGATTAAATCATCTAAAATCATCATAATGTCGCTATTTAGGTTGTATTGAATGTCAAGCACCTTTTTGGGCGTGAAAAAATGGGTGCTTCCATCGATATGGCTACGAAATTCTATGCCATTCTCGCGTGGCTTCCCACCCAAGCTAAATGCTTGAAATCCGCCACTATCGGTTAAAAAGCTACCATTAAATCCGCTAAATCCGTGTAGTCCGTCTTAGCGTTCGCACGACTTCATCATTTGGACGCAAATACAAGTGATAAGTGTTTGCTAAAATGATTTTCGCACCAAGATTTTCTAAATCATTAAAATCTAGTGCCTTACACAGGCTTGTGTCAGGCATAAAAGTCGGCGTCAAAACTTCGCTATGAGATAGATTCATTTTCCCTGCACGAGCTTTATTATCGATAGATTTTAGTGTGAAAGTCAAAATTTATACCCAATCTTTATATCGCCTTTTGCGCCGTAGTTCGCGCCACTATCTAGCATTCCTGCGATTCCATATTGCAAATATAGCGCGTCTGTTAGCTTGTGCGAGCCTATGAGATTGATTTCCGCGCTAAATCGTGGGGCGGATTCAAGGCTGTATCCTATAAAGTTTCGCGCTCCGCTTAAACTCATAAATACGCGCTCACCGCCACTATATGCCATATCTTTTAGCGTGAGTGCTAGGCTATAAAAGCTCTCACTCATCACGGCATTATATTCCACGCCAAGCCCATAGGAAAAATTCACGCTACTATATGCTGTCTGCTTGTATTCACCGATTTCAAACGCGCCATTGCGATTGTAGCCTAACGCCAAAACTGCCACAGGTTTTAGCGCGTGGCTAATGGTATCATTTTGCGCCAAAATAAAGTTGTATTTATAATAGAGTGCGAAAAGCGTCCCAAATGCCGTATTTTTCGTGCTTTTAGCATTGTAAGTTTTGTGATTATCGTTAATGCTAAAACTAATATTGCTTTGAATCTCGTGTCCGCCAAACTTTCCGCCCCGTGCATCAAATAGTGAGTGCAGATATAGCCCGGTATTATAAAACATCGCGCTATCTGTCATATCGCCTGTGTGTGCATTTGAGCCACCAAAGCCAAACATTGCACCAAGCAAAATATCGCTACTACCCGCATAAATAAGCCTATCATAGCCGATATTTGTCGCACCAAAGCCCATTTTGCTATCCCCACCGAAATATCCACCGCCCACATTTAGCCACGCGTTATTTGGCAAGTCTCGTTCTCGTTTGCTACCATAGCTAGGCATCGCATCGCTTCTAACTGCGCCTTGCATTAGGGATTGAATGCGATACATAGTGTCATTTTGCGCAAATCGCAAGTGCTTATTGCGCCCACTATGTGCTAGGCGGACTTGCGAAATGCGTGTATTTATCGTTTGGTCATTTGAAAAGAGCAAATTGCGCGTTTGACGCGTTTTGTTGCCCTGTGCTATTTCATTTAAATCGCTATCAATAGTTTGAATCCGTTTATCTAGGACGCTGTAATTATCGGTGCGTGTGGCAGTATCGATGGCATCATCTTTGGGATTTGCCTGTATCAAAGCCTCCAAAATCTCGCTGTATCGGCTTTGCTCGTGGGAAATGTTTTTGTTTAGCTCGGCAAAGGAATCTGGCGCAGATGCTAGGAATTTTACATAAAGCGTATTGCCGATAAATTTACTAACGACAAAGAAATCCGTATTCGTAAAATCTATGCGCTTATCCGTGCGATTGTCTGTGATTGTCCCACTATCGCCTGTGCTTATAAGTTTGTAATAAGTGCCATCCGTTTTTATGCTACCATCGCTCTTTTTTACGCTCGAATCAAAACTCACGCTTATCTTGGAATCCTCTCCAAACGATAGATTTTTATTTTCAAATTTTAGCGATTCAAAGCGTGTATCTGTGCTTATGTTTGGGGTTGTGGCGGTTGTGCTTAGCAATTTTTGATTAGTTTGTGCGGTTTGCGCTTTGCCGACATTTGATAAACTCAAAGCACCGCTTATCGTGGAATCCGCGCTAATAGTCTTTGGAGTGCCATTATTTTGCGCATCATAAGTCGCATTTTTAAAAATCACACGCCCACCACTATTTTCGCTTGTGAATGTCGTGGTATTTTTAAAATCCCATTTGTCAATATTTAGATTTGCATTATTGCTTAAAGTGATGTTTTTCAAACTTTCCGTATTTTTTGCCGAATCAGCAAAATTTAGCGATAGATTCGCGCTATCGACTTGCAATTTGTCAATTTCTAGTGTTGAATCCTTGTCAAGCGTGATAAAATTGTTTGAATCCTTGCCGCCATTAAAAGTAAGATTGCTTGCTTTTAGCGTGGATTTTTTTGTCGAATCGCTTGTTAGCGAAATATTTTTACTACTCAAAGTTACGCCGTTTGTATTATCGGTAAGCGTGATATTTGCGCCGTTTGTCAGCGAAATATTATTACCGATAAGCGTATTTAGTCCGCTAGTAATAGTCCCGCCATCAAAGATAAATGCGTTTATGTTTGCCACTGCGTCATTTTCTTGCGTTAGAGTTAAACTGCTCAAATTTTTTGCCGTAATCGTCCCTGCGGTAAGCGTAGAATTACCTTTTAAATCTATCGAATTGTAGTTATTTTCTAGCTCAATATTTTGCGCCCAAAGTTTCGCACTCCCGCTTAAATCCACACTTGCGGTAATGGATTCTAACGCGGTGGTAACTACACTAGAATCTTTGGCGGTGATTTTCCCACTAAAATTCGCCACCACGCTGTAATTCTGAGCCGTAGGCGAAGAATCCACATTTTTGCTACTTGGATTTTTCGCTTCGCTATCTCGCAATGACGAATCGCTTTTTTCAAGCAAACCTAGCGTGACTGTGCTACCACTTTGTGCGTTTATATCAAAACTCTTATCGCCAAGCATTCCAATTTTTAGCGCAGAATTTTCGCCACTAACTTCGATATTTGCATTGCCATTTGTTCCTGTGAGTTTTGAATCTTTGTCAAGTGCTAAAATGCCATTTTTAACGCCACTAAATTCAATCTTTGGTGCGATAATCTCGCTTTTGCCATCTAGCTGAATCTTTGCCTTATCTAAATTTTCCGATTTTAGCGATTCGGTAAGCGAAAGTTTTGTAAATGTAGATTCTGTTGTGTTATTGCCCAAATACACGCCATTTTTAATCGCATTTGTTGTGCCATTCGTTACTTCATTTGCTTTTGTATCTTTTAGTGTAAGGTTTTTTAGCGTTAGATTCGCGCCCTCAAAAAGCGAAACATTTGCGCTTAAATCTTTAGTATTTCCTGTAATGGTGGATTTAACGCCCACAATGTCGTAATTTGGTTCTATAACCACATTTGCCGAATCTAATTTGCTTAAATCAAAATTGCTTACATTATTGCCTACATTTTCAAACCACAATGCTTCGGTAACGCTTAATTTCGCGCTATTTGTGGTGTTGCTATTTGTAAAAATATTGTTTAAATTGTTGCTATCGCTTAAATTTTGTAATTTTAGCGTTTTTACACTCGCAGTCGCGCCGTTTTCAAGTTTCACCGAATCGGTGCTTGTTAAAGTCAAATAATCCGCCGTGAGTTTCGCATTATTTTTCAAATCCAAACTTGCATTAAAATCCAAAATACTTGATTGAATGCTCCCGCCATTTGCGGTAATTTTGCCTTTGTAGTGTATAGTCTCATTTGCGATTTTTTGCATTTCCGCGCTTAAAACCCCAACCTCCACTTTTTGATAATATCCAAAGCCACTACCATTGATATTTGCGCCATCTTTGTTGTCGATGAAGTGCTTTACGCTACCGCCAAACTCGACTTTGGAGCTATTATCTAGCGTGATATTAGATTCTAAACTCGCATTGCGTCCTAGCGTAAGATTTGCGCCTTTTAAGTCAATGCCACCCAATTTAAAAGTGCGATTATCCCAATCGGGTTGATTTAGGGTTGATGGCTTACTTAAATCCATATAACTTTCCATTCCCTTACTCGTGTCAGATTCGGCAGTTTTGATTTTATCAATGATACTTTTATCGCTAATCGTAGCGTGTGTAGTGGCGTGTCCTTGCAATGCGATATTTGTTTTATTTGCGCTTAATTTTCCGCTAGTGTTAATATTTCCGTCAAAAATCAAATGTGCGCTATCGTTTTTGGTATCACTATTGTGGATAATGTCGATATTTGCTTGATTCGCACTATTTGTCGAATTGGAGTCGCCAAAACTTGCGTGTATTATGGTGTTGGCTTTTTTGGTGCTGTCTTTTTCGCCATTTTCTTTATACCCATAGCCTTGAATCTCAAGCGTTGCCTTTGTCGCGCTAGTGATAGTTGCACCACTATCATTTGCGGCTATGGTGTTTAGCACTAGCGAGTTGCCCGCCAAATCAAACTTGCCTCCGCCCTTGCCAAAATAAAAGCCCATTTCGCTATTTTTATTTTGCGATAGCGTGTAAGAAGTCGTGCCGTTTGTTGAAGTCGTGCCGTTTGTCGCGCCAAGTGCCGTTGCCTTGCCTTGCGTAAGCGCAAGTTCGCCTCGTCCGCTTGTAATGTAAATGTTGTCAAAAGCCTTTTTGTCGGTGTCTAGCGTAACCTTGCCCTCGCCGATTTTCAGCGTGCCTAAATTCTCGCCAGAATTTGGTGTGTAGTTGGTTTTAACGATGAGTTCGCCCTTGCCTATTTTATGCAAGGCGTCATTTTTATCATTTCGTAAAGCCCACTCAACCTTGACATTTTCGCCTATATCAAGCCCTGAACCTTTGAATAAGTAAGTTTTCCCGTTTGCGTTTGTAAAAGTGTATGTTGTAGGCTTTGCGCTAGTTGCGGAGCTATCCGCTGTAAAGACAAAGCCCCCAGCGTAACCGCTTGTATTTCGGTAAATGTTGGCTTGCACTTCAATCGTGCCGCCGCCACTGAAAATTATGTCTTTGTTGTTTTGTAAAGTATGAGAGTCTTTTGGTGTATCGCCCCTTGCACCATACTCCAAAGTAGTGTTGTTGAGCATCCATTTGTTTAAATTTGGTTCTGTCATTTTTAAGTTGATTGTTTGCTCGAATTTGCTTTGATAATCTCGCAAATCCTTGTTTGAAACGGCAGCTATGTTGGCTACATTGCCCGCATTTGTTTCCGTTCCTGTTGATTGTGATACCACGCCCAGCAAAATCCATTTTTTATTTTTGTTATCATAAGCGTAAATTCCACTCCCACTATCTCCGCTTGTAATGCGGTTGTTAAAATCTAAATTTGATGCGTATTTAAACATAATCCCACGCACAGAGCAGTTTTGCGTTTCGTTATTGCAAAATGTACTTGGCAAAACTAGGCTTTCATATTTTGCGCTATCTTTTATCAAAGTGCCAAAACCGCCGCCCTTTGTCTCGCCATTTTCTATTCGGTTAATGTTTGTATTTGTGTTGCCTCTTAAAGTGATGATACCTGAACCAGCTTGATAAAGATAAAGTTCGCCTTTTTCGTTTTTTAAGGCGTCGAGTTGCCCGTTAAAAGCGTTTAAATTTATTTTTTCTTGCTCGGAGTTTTGGTTGTCGATAGAGTTTGTAAAATCAAGCATATCCACTTGCCCTTCAACGACATATTTGTCAAAGCGAGTAAATTTTTCGTCTCTACCATACGGATTTGAAATACCAGTGCCACCGCTTGTATCAGCGATTTGATAAGTGCTTAAATCAAATGTGCGGTAAGTGCCGCGACTATCATACTCAGGCGTGAAATTTACCACATGATTAGCCGTTACTGCAAATCCACGCCCTACCGCCGCAAGATTGCCGTTATTGCTTGAAGCGGAGAAGTTTGGGGTTTGTGGGATTGTAAATTCCGTGCCGTCTTTGCCCGTTATCGTGGTGCTACCATTGCCACTAAATGTGCCTTTGTTTTGCCCAAAGTCCAAATAATCCCTATAATAAAACTTGCTTATATCGATACTTTGCGCATTTGCAATAACTGCGATAAATAGCACACTATAAGCGAATCTACGCAAACAAACTAATAGGAGAGGGGGGCAACACACACTACAACCTTGCTATCATCGTAAATCTCAAAATAAACACAACCATTTTGCAAATCCTAAAAACCCTACGCCGCCGTTTTAAACATAAACCATATAAATATACCCATAGTCGCCGCAAACATAACAGTTATAAATATCAAAACAAAAGTTTCCATTTATAAATCCTCCAATTTATCAATATTTATTATGTAATGCCAAACCATACCCGCCATCACTATAAAATCTAGCTCAATGCCGATATCAATCACGGCAATCTTAAAATTTGAAAGATTGTCGCTATTAACAAACAAAAACGCAAACATACCAAAAAGTGCCACAATCAGCGTAAATAGTGGGATTTTGTAAATCGTCTTTTCTACTCGCACTTTTTTGCTCATAAAGCTCATAAAATTGCCTACCTTAAATTTTTGGGTGCATTGTAGCAGAAAATATTAAAAAATCACCCTAATTCCGCAAGATTCGCTTTTAGTGCATTGCTAAAAACTTCGCTATAATCCCTATCCTTTGGCATTTTTTCTAAAAATATATTTAGCAAGTCCGCATATTCAAAAAGTGCGATTTTGCCCTGTAATAGCTGATATTTTAGGTATAGCCAATATGTATTTAGCACATCGCTTTGGCAGTATTCATCGATTTTTTTAAATTCCCTAGCGCAAAAAAGTTTATACACATCATCGCCGCTTGTATCAAATTTCCCCACAAGTCCCGCCATTTTGCAAACGACATCAAGTTTAATCCCACGCGCCGCGCCAAACGCGCTCAGGGCATCTAGCAAGTCAATGTGAAAATTCTCACTCATACCTTGCCCGATAATTCTCCCACTTGTTTTTATTATGCGCTACATTGTCCGTCTCAAAGTAGGATTTAGCACTGAGATTATAACGCATAGCGCGAATCATAATCGCAGGCAAGTCAAAATTGCGCCCATTGAAGCTGACTAATTTGGGATTATTTTTATTTAAATAGCGCAGAAATTCGCTTAAAATCTCGCGCTCATCTTTTGCTAAATACGGCGAATCTTTGCTTGAATTGGCACCTGAATTGCTACTTGAATCTACATTTGAATCCTTTGAATCGCGCCCAAAATTCCCCACTTTTACAAACCGCCCAAAATCATCGCAAATTAGCGCAGCAATAAGTAGCTATAATGAGTTAAAAAATTATATTAATTAGGAGTGTGCAAGGGGTTTTGGGGAGTGAAAAGGCAAAGGCAGATTCTCTAGGGCTGCTTTCTCATAGTTATTATAAATACCGCTTTTTACTCAAAGAGACAGATAGTTTTGAATCTGTGCTAAAGCCGGTGGGGCTTTTTAGTATCGGCTATAATGGCATTGGCGAGTATAGGGACAAACTACGCACAACAGGCATTTAATGCCTTTAATGTGGGCTTGGGTGCGGGGGTGGAATATGCTCTTGTAGGTAAGAATGCTTCTTATACTTTTTCACTTTTGGCAAAGCAAAATGTATATAGCTGGGCAAATCAAATCTTTGTAAGCTTGAGTAATGCCCAAAACTTTATCGGCTATGAGATTAATCCCACAGCTTTAACCTTTCAGCTTGGCTTTGTGGGGACAAAGCAGTTTGATAAAGGCTTTGCCGTTGCAATATGGGCTTACGGGTATGAGTGATATACAAGGCGGATTTGGTGGCAAGGGCGATATAAGGCTTGAGTATAAATTTTAGGGATTTTGGGGCATTGTGAAAATTAAAATATAGCGTTTGTAATATAGATATTTAAAAATGGCGTTTAAAATGCGGATTGAAAAAAGCTTAGATGAATAAAGGATAGGGAATGCAGAACTATCAGGTAAGAATCTACTTTGAAGATACGGATTGTGGGCAGATTGTCTATCATACAAACTATATAAAATATTGCGAGCGGGCAAGGAGTGAGCTATTTTTTTCTCAAGGGTTAAAGCCATTTGTGGGGGAAAGTGGCTTTGTGCTAAAGAGTTTGAAGGCGGATTTTTGCTCTAGTGCGAGGCTTGGGGATTTGCTAGAGGTAAGAAGTGAGCTAAAAGAGATGAAAAATGCCTCTGTGATAATGCAGCAAGATATTTATAGAATCTACAATGCGTTGGAACATAGGCAATGCGATGAGCTTGTGTTTAAGGGTGAGATTACACTTGCTTTTGTTGATGTGAAAAATGGGAAGATTACTAAGATTCCACAGCAAATGCGTGAAGTGCTTGTTTAAGCTTAAGGGGAGTAAGAATGAATCTTGATTTACAAAAGCCAAATATTACCTATCCGTGTAAGTGGGAGTATCGCATTATAGGGAAAGATGAGAAAAAGCTACGGGAGCTTATTTTTGAGATTATGCCGCGTGAATATGAGGTAAAGTTTGGCAAGAACTCCGCACAGGGGCATTATGTCAGCTTGTATGTGGAAGTAGAAGTGCTAAGTGAAAAAGAACGCAATGATATTTTTGCCACTTTGCAGCAAAGCCAAGAAGTCAAAATGGTGCTATAAGGGGATAGAGTGAGGTTTGGTAAGATTTCTTATTTGAATCTTTTGCCTTTTGATGTGTTTATTAAAAAATACCCCACGCCTTGTTATTTTAAGACTTTTTTGGGGCTTAGGAAGTCCTATCCTGCGAGATTGAATAAGGATTTTTTGAGAAAAAGAATTGATGCGGGGTTTATCTCATCTATTGCTGGGTATGAATCTATGCGTTTGGGTAGGGCAACAAATGCGGGGATTATCGCTAGAGGTGAGGTGTGGAGTGTCATAGCTATACATAAAGGGCAAAAAGATGACCATCAATCGGCTTCATCAAATGCCTTAGCCAAAGTGCTTGATGTGAGGGGGGAAATTCTCATTGGTGATAGGGCATTAGCCTATAAGCTAAGCCATAATGACAAAAGCTATACAGATTTAGGGCAGAAGTGGTGGGAAGCTCATCATTTGGGATTTAGCTTTGGGCGGTTGTGTTTTAATAAAAATGCGAAGTTTTACACGCAAATGGCTCAAAGCTTTATCAACAAACGCATAAAGATTCCACATTATATATTGCAACAAAGAGCAGCAGAATCTCACATCGCTTCAAGGGATATTTTGGCATATTTGGAGCATATTCATTATAAAATAGGCAAAAAAGAAAAACTTGCCCTTAGTCGCTTTTATGCTAAACTCCGCTTGAAAGGCATAAAAAAGCCAAGCCGATTTTAAAAAGCTTTGGTTATCACTTCTTGGTTATAATGTTAGGCTTTAATCAAAGTAAGATTTTAAGATTCCAAAGCAAAAGGGTAGGTGTGAAAAAAACTCTCATTATCGCACAAGGTGATATAGCAAAGATTTTTCTTGATAGTATTTTAGACAAATACTTTAGCAATGATTATTATATTGTCGTATCAAAAGATATGTGCTTTATCCCGGAGAAAATCCCAAGCTCATTTGAGTTTCATACTTTTGATTACACCTCTGCGTTTAGAATCTCGCAAATCTTCAATGAGGAGATTTATAATATTTTTCTTGTGCTTGATGATGAAAGGGAGATTATTGCTGCTTATGATTTATTGCGTGAGCTTAATAAAAAGGCAAGAATTGTTACTTCCCTTGCTTTAGAAAAACATACGCAGAAAATGAAAGATGATAAGAATTTGATTGTGCTTAATGAAAGGCAGATTATTGCTAATAAGTTTATTGAGCGTTTGCCAAATGTCCCGCTTATCCCGCGTAGCTTTGGTTTGGGGCAGGGCGAGATTATGGAAGTGGGCGTGCCTTCGGGTAGTATTTTTGCCTATCGGCATATTGGCTCAATTCAGCAGAAAAAGTGGCGGATAGTGGGCGTGTATAGACGCGGTGAGCTACTTTTAAGCTCACATTCTGTGGTGATTCAGCCAAATGATAGTTTGCTTATCGTGGGTGATCCAAAAATGCTTAATGATGTGTATATGCAGATTAAAAGCGATATTGGGCAGTTTCCTGCTCCATTTGGACGCGATATATTTTTGTATGTGGATATGTCTTTATCAAATGAGCATAGAATCTACAATGATGTGCAAAATGCACTTTTTTTAAATGAGAAGCTCAAAAATAATAAGCTTTTTATACATATTTTGAAGCCAAGTAATTTTGATTTGCTTGATAAAATCAAGGCGTTAGAATCTAAGAGCGTTGAGGTGAGGGTGGATTATACAAATGCGAATTTTAGGGAGAAAATCGCTAAAGATTCACAAAAACGCTTTGGGCTAGTTATTGTCAATCAAGATATTTTTGCTTCACGCAGAAACCGCAGGGCATTATTTGGACTTTCTATTCCGGTGATGAAAACAGGCTGGGAACATATAGATGAGTGCAAAAAAAGCTTTGTGGTGCTAAGTGAAAATATGGCAAACACGGAAAATGTTGCCTCTGTGGTGTTTGATATATCAAAGCAGCTAAATTTAGAAGTTGATGTGTATGATTATGACACAGATGGCTCATATCATAATGAGATTATGCAAAGCTACGAGGAGCTTTCTAGAATCTATGAACGCAAACTCAATACTATACAAACAGATTCTAAAAATCCTATCTCTTATATCCAAGATAGCTTTACGCCTTATTTATGCTTTGTGCCTTTTGAACGAAACATTGCAAAAACAAAGACCTTTGCCTTTACTTCAACTGATGTGCATAAAATCGCCTCTATGAATCATAAGAATCCTCAAATTTTTATCCCACTTCCACAAAAGCAAGGCTCATAATGACTACATTGCAGATACAAACGCCACATTCTACCTATCCTATCCACATAGGCAAACTGCCTAAGATTACTCACGCCCACAAGGTGCTAATAGTCTCAAATCCAAAAGTTGCAGGGTTGTATCTTCCTTTGGTATTAGAACGCCTTGAATCTAAAGAAGTGTATGTGTGTATTGTGCCTGATGGGGAGCAGTATAAAAATATGCAAAGTGTGGAATATATCCTTGAATGTGCGTTTTCTCATAGGCTTGATAGAAAGTCATTGATGATTGCACTAGGTGGGGGTGTCATAGGTGATATGGTGGGCTTTGTGAGTGGAATCTACCAAAGGGGTATTGACTTTATACAGATTCCTACGACTTTGCTTTCTCAAGTTGATGCTTCTGTGGGCGGGAAAACAGGCATTAATAATGAGTTTGGCAAGAATCTTATAGGGCTATTTCATCAGCCAAAGGCAGTGTATATTGATCCACATTTTTTACAGACTTTATCTTTAAGAGAGTTTAGGGCTGGAGTGGCAGAGATTATAAAAATGGCAGTGTGCTTTGATAGGGAGTTTTTTGCGTATTTGCAGAATCGCACTTTAAGCCTGCAAGATACTCAAAGTCTTGTGTATGCTATCACTCAAGCGGTGAGTATGAAAGCAAGGGTAGTGAGTAGCGATGAAAAAGAAAGGGGCATTAGAGCGGCGTTAAACTATGGGCATACTTTTGGACACGCGATTGAAAATCTTACGGATTATAAGCGATATTTACACGGCGAGGCGGTAAGCATTGGTATGTGTATGGCAAATATGCTCGCTTGTGAGTTAGGATTCTTGCAAGCTGATGAAGCAGAAGCGATAAAAACTTTGCTTGAGCAATATAATCTACCGACATTCTTTCAAGTGAGCGATACGCTAGGCTTTTATGAAAAGTTTTATCTGGATAAAAAGAGTGCGGATTCTAAGATAATGTTTATTTTGCCAAAGGGGCTTGGAGATGTAACATTGTGCGAAGATGTGCCAAGGCAAAAAGTGCTTAAGATTCTAGGTGAGTTTGAAAAATGAAAAAAGTCTTTGTGTTATTTGTGCTGTGGCTGTTGTGCTGTTGTGCGGTGCTACTAGCGGAGAAAACACCAAAGCAAGAGCAGGATTTTGGAATCACGCAATTACAAAAAGAGCTAGAAGCTATTGATACGAAGTTTGAAAGCAGTGAGAATGTGTGGCTAAAGCATTATGTGAGCTTGGAAAATTATAATGAGATTACAAATGAGATTACCACATTACAAAAAGAGCTAGAATCTCATTATACAAATCCTCCGCGTTCTTTAACGCATCGCCTTGAGACATTGCAAAGGCAGCAGGACTTACTCAAAGAATATGCTAAACACCCTTATGGCTCACTGCTAGAAGCCAAAAATATGGAAGAGATTCCACAAATTACAAATCCTTTTTTAATCCTATCGGGCTATTCTTTTATCAAACAAATTGATGAGCAGAAAAATGCCCTTATGGCTAATCAAGAGAGTTTAGAAGCCCTTTTGGAGCAGGTGAAAGAAAAATATAGAATCTTAAATCAACTTTCCTTTGTGGATAAATCTATTGAGGTGGCAAATAAGATTGTGCGGATTCAAACAATGCTAGAGGAGCTAGAGGGCGCACAAAGGATTCTAGCTACTTCTATGGATTTGTATAATCAAGAATCCCAAAGCACAATTTTAAAGCTTAAACATCAAATCAAAGCACAATTTTTAAAGACGATATATATTGGCATAGCCGTGCTGATTACGATACTTTTAGCTTTTTTATTAAAGCTCACTTTACGCAAATATATTCTTGATACCGATAGAATCTACACAGCAAGTAAGGTTATAAACTTTTTAAATATCACCATTATTGTGCTGATTTTGCTTTTTGCTTATATGGAGAATGTCAGCTATCTCGTGGCGATTGTGGGGTTTGCATCTGCGGGTTTAGCTATTGCTATGAAAGATTTGTTTATGAGTGTGCTGGGGTGGTTTGTGATTATCTTAGGTGGAAGCGTGCATGTGGGCGATAGGGTGCGTGTGTGTAAAGAGGGAAGCGTGTATGTGGGCGATGTGCTTGATATTTCAATGCTTAGAATTACTATTTTTGAAGATGTAACGCTTACAAGCTATATGGAAAATCGCCGTGCTGGACGCATTATCTTTATCCCAAATAATTATATTTTTACAACGATGTTTGCCAACTATACGCACGGAGGCTTAAAAACCGTGTGGGACGGGATAGACTTTAGTATCACTTTTGATAGCAATTACAAAAAAGCCCTTAAAATCGCCACGGATACAGGCAAAAAATACGCTAAAGGCTATACAGAAATGGTGCGACAACAGGTGCATCGTATGCGTGATAAGTATTCTTTGAGAAATCCAAACTTGGAAGTAAGAAGCTATTGTATGATTGAGCCAAATGGGCTTAGAATCTCTATGTGGTATCAAACAAATGCCTATGCGACTTTAGCGTTGCGTAGCACCATTTCAGGTGAGATAATGGAGCAGATATTAAAAGAAGATGATATACATATTGCTTACCCCACAAGCAAGGTTGTTACTTCGGCAAATGATGGCATTGGCAATAAGGATAAAAAGATTGATGAAGCAAATGTGGAGAATCTTGCCCTGCTTGGTGGGGCGGTGGCGGATTCTAAAGAGAATGTGTAGATTCTAAGCGGCAAATGTAGATTCTAGGGAGACATTAAAGGAGTGTTATGAGTGCATTAAAAAAAGTATATTTTAAAACCTTTGGCTGCCGCACAAATCTCTTTGATACGCAGGTGATGAAAAGTAATTTAGAGCAGTTTGAATGCGTGGAGTGCGAGAGTGAAGCGGATATTGTGATTGTAAATTCCTGCACGGTAACAAATGGGACAGATGCTGGTGTGCGTGGCTATTTGCATAAAATGCGAGATTTAAATAAAAAGGTATATTTTACAGGCTGTGGCGTTGGCACAAGGGGGCAGGAAGTATTCTCACGCAATCTTGCTTATGGGGTGTTTGCACATAGTTTTAAGGAAAATATTGATGAGTTGCTTCAAAGCAAGGAGCGATTTTTTCATAAAGAAGATAGCCCAGAGCATATTGATAGCACGATTGTAACCGAGTTTGCAGGGAAGTCAAGGGCGTTTTTAAAGATTCAAGAGGGTTGTGATTTCGCGTGTAGTTATTGCATTATCCCTAGTGTGCGAGGTAAGGCAAGGTCGTATCCAAAAGAGAAGATTCTAAGACAAATCCGTTCTTTAGCTGAATCTGGCATTGGCGAAGTGGTGCTAACAGGCACAAATGTAGGGAGCTATGGCAAGGATTTGGGCTATAATTTATCGTGCCTTATAAGAGAGATTTATGCTTTGGGGGTTTTGAAGCGTTTGCGTATAGGCAGCCTTGAGCCAAGTCAAATTGATGGTGAGTTTAAAGAGGTGCTAGAGTTACCTGTTATGGAGAAGCATTTGCATATCGCTTTGCAGCATACAAGTGATGCAATGTTAAAGATTATGAATAGGCATAATCGTGTGGAGAGTGATTTGGAGCTTTTTAATTACTTTGCTAAGAAGGGCTTTTGTTTGGGAAGTGATTTTATCGTAGGACACCCCGGAGAGAGCGAATCTGTGTGGGAAGAGGCGTTAAATAATTTTAAACGCTTTCCGCTCACACATCTACACCCTTTTGTATATAGCAAACGCGATGGCACGAAATCTAGCGAGATGAAAAATGACATTAAAGGCAATGTGAGTAAGCAAAGACTGCATACGCTTAAAGACATCGTGGCACAGAATAATTTTGAATTTAGAAAAGCTCACAAGATTCCACTGAATGTGCTATGTGAAAGCAGAATAGAATCTTCTCAAGGCTTTGTCTATACAGGATTAGATGAATTTTTTAATCGTATGAGATTTGAGAGTGAAAAAGATAATATTGAAGGACAATGGCTCACTTTTAAAGACTATGATGTAGTAATGGAGCAGAATAATGGCAAAATCTAAAAGTTTGATTATAGGCATTGTGGGGTTTGTGCTTGTTGTGGTTTTGGGCTTGGTGCTTATATTAAAAGATAATGTAGAGCTAGTGAGTGCTAAAGAAGCAGAGCATTTGCTTGTAAAGCAAGGCGTGAGTGATATTATCTATGATAGTCAATACATTTATTTTACACTTGAAAATAAGCAATACAAAGCCTATGGGCAGGGCTTAGATTCTAAAATATGGGCGTTAGATAAGCCTGTGATTGTGAAAAATCAGTATTTTTTTAGTGAGATTCTAGGTGGGTTTGGCATCGTGATTGTGCTGATTTTGGGCTTGGCTGTGCTTTTACAAGCATTGCGATTATTATTTAAAAAGCCAAAAGTTCCCCAACAAAAAAAAGCAGAGTTTTTGCGTGAGAATGAATCACCCCTAGAAACGCATATATCTCAAGGTGTGCAGACATATACACCCTTAGATTCTGGGGTTAGATTTAAAGATGTTGCTGGGATTAGCGAGGTTAAAGAGGAGCTGCTAGAGATCATTGATTATCTTAAAAAGCCTAAATTTTATCAGGATTTGGGCATAGCTTTACCTAAAGGGGTGCTGCTTGTAGGACCACCGGGCGTGGGTAAAACAATGATTGCAAAAGCCGTAGCTGGGGAAGCAAGTGTGCCATTTTTTTATCAAAGTGGTTCTAGCTTTGTGCAGATTTATGCAGGAATGGGTGCAAAACGGGTAAGAGAGCTTTTTATGAAAGCAAAGGCAAATGCACCAAGTATTGTTTTTATTGATGAGATTGACGCGGTGGGCAAGGCAAGGGGCAATACAAGAAGCGATGAGCGTGAAGCGACACTCAATCAGCTTTTAACGGAAATGGATGGATTTGAAGATTCTAGTGGCGTGATTGTGATTGCTGCGACAAATAAGATTGAAGTGCTTGATGAGGCATTATTAAGAAGTGGGCGATTTGATAGACGCATTTATGTGGAGCTGCCAAATCTGGAGGAGAGAAAGCATATTTTAGAGCTATATTTGCGTGGTAAGTCGCACAATGTAGATATTCATCACATTGCGCGTTTGTGCGTAGGTTTTAGTGGTGCAGCCTTAGCAGCATTAGTCAATGAGAGTGCATTAAATGCGTTACGACATAAAAGAAAAGAGATTACACAAGAGGATATTTTAGCCACAAAAGATAAGGTGCTTGTAGGGAAGAAAAAGGCTTTGAGCTTGAGTGAGCAAGAAAAGGAGATTCTAGCGATTTATCAAGGGGCAAAGGCACTCAGTGCGTATTGGCTAGAGATTGATTTTGATAAGATTGGGCTTGTGGGAGAAAGCTTTAAGCAGACAGATAAGGAATTGATTAGCAAACAAGAGCTTATGGGGAAGATTAAAGTCGCAATGTCTGGGAATATCGCTACAAAGCTCATTTATCAGCAAAGTTTTAGCAATGCTAAAGATGATCTTGCTAAGGCAAAGGAGATTGCTACGCAGATGTGCGTAGAATATGGTATGGCGGAGCGACTTTTGGGCGATGTGAGTGATGTGGCGTATATTTTAGATACTGCCCAAAAGGAGATGCAAGAGTTTCTTACAAATGCCAAGCCGCTGCTTGAAAAAGTGGCAAAGGAGCTTTTGGCAAAGGAGCGTTTGAGCAAAGAGGAAATTAAAGCCATTTATGAAGAGAGTTTGTGAGAGCGGTAATCATAGTGTTAGAATCATAGGTGAGATTCTAGCTAGGCAAGGGCTTAACCATTATGTGATTATAGGCTATGGAGAATGTGGGCTAGATACGCGTATAGATTCAACACAAAATGCGTTGGATAGAGCATTAGAGCGTTTAGAAAAGTGCAAGGCGTATGGGACTTTGATACAGGAGCGGATACAAACTAAAGAGATTCTAAGGGTGCAAAATCTTGTGCTTTTTGCCCCGCCATTATGTGTGTATCCACTGCTTAGGCGGATTAGCGATGTGTTTAGTAATGTGGATATAGATATGTATATGGGGAGTGAAAGCAGTATAGAAACTATGGAGCTTTTTGCCACTTGTGGTGTTGTGAGATATTATAAAGATTGTAAATTTGATGAATCTGTGAGATTTTCACTTAGCCTTGTGAAAAAATAATGCGTGATAAGCAGAATCTGCAAGGGCATAAGGAAAAAATTTAACAAAGGGATAAAATTAAAGCAATAAGCAAGCAGGGCATAAGTGTGATTTGCAAAAAGACGCGTTTGACTGACAAATTGAAACCTAGGCTTGTCCATACTAGAGCCACCCACATCATAAAAAGTCATATTTTTAAAAAACAAATACCACACAATAAATAACGCAAAAGAGCCAAGCAATGAGCCAATAAAAGGCACGAGATAGAATAGAAGTGAAAAAAGGGCTAAAAAAGCAGAAAGCAAAAAATTTTTTATAAATACACCTAATGAGCTAAGTAATGAGCCAAACCCTGCTTTTGGTATATGTGGATAGCTCTTTTGTCGTACATATTCTACGATAAAGGGTGTGTAAAAAACGGAGAAAAGCATATTGGTAAGCAAAATGGCGATAAGAAAAAAGATTCCAAACAGAGTATAAAGGGCAAAGGATATGCTAAAGCGGACTATACTTCCTAGAATCCCTTGTGTATTAAGCCAATCTGGCACAAAAGCTAAAAGCATTTGTGAAAGATAGGTGTAAATCTCATTGCCAAAAATATAAAGCACACCGCCCCAAAGCATAATGCCAAAGAGTGCTGGGAAAAGGGTGAGTGTTAGAATCTTAGCGGAAAAAAAGTCATTGAGACTTTTGCCCAAGAGTGTAAATAGAGAAGATGATGAAGTTTGCATAACTAAGCTTTATTATGCTTATTGCTTAATGCCAAGCAAAGTTTCTATCATACGATCAATAGTTGTGATGACTTTAGCGTTTGCCGCATAACCACCTTGAAACTTGATGAGATTGACCATCTCTTCATCAAGGCTTACCTGTGAGATAGCTAAATGCTCCTTTTTCACAGCTGATAAAACAGAATCTTTTGTCTCTTTTGTGCGTTGAGCCGCTTCTGTTTGGTTTGCCACGCGTCCAGCTAGGAACTGAAAATATTCCGGGATTCTCATTTGCTTTTTTTCATACTTATTGACATAAAAATCCACATCATCATATTGAAGTTGTTGCATCATATTTGCCACATCAAAGTTTCCATTTACAGGGGTAAGCCAAGGGCGTATGAGTGTAGCGTCTTTAACATATTCTTGATTTAAGGCAATATCGTGTGCATCTTGTCCATCAAAGAATTTGTTTAGCCCAAATGCTCCTGTAAAATTACTCCCATTATCTTGAATCGCCACATACAAGCCTTGTGAAGGGTTTTTTGATAGGATATTAAACTCCTTTGTGCCATTATCATAATACGCACGAAAATAGTCATCAACATCATTTAGGGCATTATTATCTTTGTTGTCATCGGTGTTTTCATTAATGGCTTTGACTACATCGTGCATTGTGGTGATTCTATCAATTGTGATGGTTTTGCGTGCAATCTCTTCACCTTGTGTGCTATATACGACAACATCAAAACTTCCCTCTTTGATGTTATAGTTACTATCCACAAGGGCATTTAAGCTCCATACATCAAGTTTATCACTGCGAATTTGTGTCGCCGCACTTTGTGAATAAATGCTATTTGTCGCTTCAATAAAGCCTTTTGCGAAAATATCAAGGTGATTGATATAATCTTGAATCTTACCTACTCTTGTGCCATCTGCCCCTGAATTATATAGGCTAATGAGTGAGCCGGCTTTGCCTTGCACGATTTTATCTGTGATTTCAACGGTTTTAAAGTCATCACCTTGAAAATACACGCGGTTTAAATTGAGGTGGTTATCATCTTTTTTCAACACAATGGGGTGATACATCGCTCCATCAACAATATTAAATCCAAAGCCGATATTAAGCACATACTCATCATCAAAATCCGCAAGTTTGGGGTGTATGGAGGCATTAGAATCTAGATGATTTTTAAAGACATTTGCTCCAACAAGCGTTTGGAGATTGTATTCTAGCTCATCGCGTCTATCGCGTAATTCATTGGCTTGTTTAAGCTCTCTTTGGTCTTCCATTTCTTTGAGTTTGCCATTAATGTGGGCAATTTCTTTGGCGATACGATTGACTTCATTGATTGTTACTTCAAGCTCTTCACTTGCCTTTTGCTGCAATCGCACAAGGCGTGAGCGAGTATCTTTAATATTTGTGCTAAGCACTTGAGAATTTTTGGCTAGGACTTGCTTTTGTGCTGGGTCTGTGGAGTTTTTAGCCAAATCTTTCCACGAGTTAAAATACTCCTCCAAATCATTGTAGATTCCCACACCATCAACTTCTGGAAAAAAGGCTGAAGCCTCACGCAATGTCGTAAAATGTGTATCATAATATTGTGCTTCTTCTGCGGCTTTGCGGTAGCGGTTAAACACAAATTCATCGTGGATTCTCTGAATCGTCTCTACACTCACACCTCTTCCAAGATTGTAATCTTGAAAATACAAAGGTTTTTCTGGGCGGACAAGCACGCGTTGGCGACTATAAAATTCATCACTTGCATTTGAGATATTATTGCCCGTTACATCAACCATAAGCTGATGAGCTTGTAAGCCTGTGTAGGAGGTGTTAAGAGAGGAGAGAATGCCGCCCATAGTCTAGCCTATGCCTGAATCTTAAGAATATGGCTTTGTGGGCGGTTGTGTCCATAGCCATTGTTTTCGTGAGGGATAACCCTTTGAATAAGGGAATTGTAAAATTCTGCCACAGCAAACACACTGCGTGCATAGTTGGCATTAAGCACTTTGAGTTCTTCAAGTTTCGCACGCATTGTATCAAGCAAAATACTTACTTCCTCGCTTAAAAGGTCTTGAAGTGATTTATGGGGGTTTTTCTCACAAAGTAGAAGCATTTCTTGCTGTAAGAGTGATTTTTTATTTTCAAATTCTTTCACAAGAGAATCTTTTTGCTCAACTCTAGCAAAAATTGCCTCGTGATTTGCCACTTGAATATCAGCGTTATCAAGCTGCGTGAGTTCTATGAGTGCTTCCAAATCTGCAATTGCACCATTGATATAAGTGTGTAGCATAGCCCATCCTTAAAACTCCATTGCCTTACTCACTTTAAAAAGCAGGTAAGCCACAATGGAAGAGTTTTTAAAGATTAAGCAAATTTGATGCCATTTTTTCGGAAGTTTGTTGCAAATCAATCTTGTATTCGCCATTTTTGATTTGCTCTTTAATTTGTTCAGCACGAGAAAATTGCACTTGCTCTTTTTCTTTCACTTCATTGTTTTCGTTTTGCTTTGAAAGTATGTCCCTATTAAGAGCTGTTGTTGCTTTTATGCTTGTATTGATACCATTTACCATAAGACACCCCTTTTTGATGTGATTAATGCCAAATCGGCTAATATGTAAAAAACTTTAGCTATTTTACATATCCTTGCATTTCTTGCTTAAAGTCTTTGAGTGTAGTTACACCCTTAGAGCTTCCATCAGAGCTAAATAAGGGCTTGTTAGCATCAACACGATATGTCCAAATCCCAAGAAGCAACATCACATATAAAAATGCAACAAAGCTAATAGTGGGAAATAGCCAATTTTTCAAGCCTATGTTCATATTCTGCTCCTTAAAAAATACTCTGTGCCACAAAGACAGCAAAAAGAATGCCAAAAACACAAAATCGTATTCTAGCATTTTTTATTAAAATTTTTATACTAGAATCTAGCATTTTAAAAAGAGCAACAATATTATCTAGATTATCTAAGGCATTCTATGGTGAGAAAAATAATTGTAATGGTAAGTTTGTGGGGTAGCCTAAGCTTTGGGGCAACTGCACATAGTCAAATTTGGGAAAGCGGATATACATTTTTTGCTTTTTTTCAAAAATATAATATCCCAACAAGTGTGTATTATAATCTCCCGCCCAAAGACAGAGAGCTTACCAGCGAAGTATATGCAGGTGTTACCTACTACACACTTTTAGATGATAATGAGGAACTATTACAGGCACTTATCCCTATTGGTGATGGTATGCAGATTCACATTTTTAAGCGAGATGGGGAGTTTAGGCTTGATTTTACACCTATGATCTATTTTGAGCAAGAGCAGATGGTTAGCCTCTCTATTCAAAAATCCCCCTACCAAGATTTGCTTGAGATGACACACGATAATGGGCTTGTAAGTGAGTTTTTAAACGCATATAAAAATAGTGTAAATTTTCGCTCTATTCTCAAAGATGATAGATTAGCAGTGATTTATGAACGCAAATATCGTTTGGGTAAGCCACTTAAAAATGCAAATATCAAAGCTGCGGTTGTGGAGATAAATAAAAAGCCTCATTACATCTTTAGATTCAACAATGGACGCTATTATAATAAAGAGGGTAAAGAGATTCAAGGCTTCTTACTACAAACGCCTGTAGCAGGAGCAAGGATTAGCTCAAGATTTTCACTTGGTAGAAAGCACCCCATTTTAGGCACCGTGCGTCCGCACTATGCTGTGGATTATGCCGCACCAAAAGGCACGCCTATTGTGGCAGCCGCTGATGGGGTTGTGATTTTTGCTGGTAAAAGAGGTGGGTATGGGAATCTTATTGAGATTCGCCACGAGAATAACCTCAAAACACTTTATGCACATATGAATTCTTTTGCTGCGGGTATGAAAAGTGGCAAAAAAGTCAAGCGTGGGCAGCTCATAGGACGCGTTGGTTCAACGGGTTTAAGCACGGGACCACATTTACATTTTGGGCTATATCGCAATAATGTGCCTATTAACCCACTCTCAAGTGTGAAAGCTGTAAGCAAAGAGCTACAAGGCAAGGAAAAAGAGAAGTTTATCGCTGTAAGTGAGCATTTTATACCTCTTTTACAGGAGGCATTGGAAGATGGAAATAATAGCATTATTGCAAATGAAGGTTTTAATTTAGATTCTAATAAAGAGGCTGAAGATTCTGAGGATTCTATACGGGAGACAACAGAGCTTGAATCTACGCAGCAGAATATACCCATAGATTCACAAGGAAAATAACCAAATGAAGTCTATTATCACAGATATAAGCTTTTGTGAATGTGTGGATTCAGCGTATGTAAAGCCTCGCCGTATGCTCTATATGGAGAATGGAGTAAAACGCAGTTGGGATTTTATCCATAGTTTGGATTCTGTGTCTGTTTTACTTTACCACACACAAAAGCAAAGTTTGCTTTTTGTGAGGCAATTTCGTCCGCCCGTATTTGTGCGGCATTTTGGTGAAGCATATTTAGAATCTAGCCAAGCAGATTCAAAGTTTGGACAAAATGAGGTAGGTTACACCTATGAGCTATGTGCGGGACTTGTGGATAAAGAGGGTAAGAGTGTAGAGCAAATTGCTAAAGAAGAAGCGCAAGAAGAGTGTGGATATAAGGTAAAGTCATTGGAGTATATCACTTCTTTTTCCACAGCGGTGGGACATAGTGGAGCAAAGCAAAGCCTTTTTTATGCTGAGATTGATGAAAGCGATAGGATTGGCACAGGTGGGGGAGTTGATGGAGAGGTGATTGAATCTGTGTTTGTTGGGCTAGATTGTTTAGAGCAGTTTTTGTATGATGAAAGCAAGATTAAAACGCCCGGTTTAGCCTTTGGTGTGATGTGGTTTTTAAGCAATAAAAAAGAGATAGTATAAAGGAGAATCTTATGTTGTGGCGGTTGTGGTTTGGCATTGTGTGTATGGTGAGCGTGGGCTTTGCTCTAAATCTTGAGCCTGTATCAAAAGACATTGCTGAAGTTAATGGCAAAATGCTTACCTTTAAGGCAGATGGGCTAAAAGTGGGGCAGAGTGGGGTAGTTTTAGCACAAAATGGGGATTATAATGTCATCATTGCAAGTGCGGTTATTGAGCGTATTAATGATGGTTATGCGTATGCGAGATTTGCTCCTTTTACAAACATCGCACAAAAATATCTCCCCACACCACAAGCTACACCGACAAAAGATGATAGGGTGATCTTTGGCGGATTTTATAATAAAGCCATTGTTATTGCTCCAGATCAAGAGAGCTATACTAAGATTCTCTCTATGAATCCAACGCATTTTGCACATATTGATTTGTTTGCGGCATTTTTAGCAAAAGATGGTATCAATGATCCAAAGCCAAAGCATTTGCGTCAATTTTGCAATGCTTATAGTATAGGGCTTGTGTATATTTTAGCAACAAATGGGCTTAATGTGCTTGATTGTCAAAGTTTTGCTTTGCTTGAAGTGCAGCCTTTTAATAAGCCACAGCTAGAAAAGACACACGCTCCATTTTTCTCACGCATTGCTAATATTGATACCGGTTCGCTTGCAAGTAAAATGCGTTCAAAAAAATCGCGTCAATATTTTAGCTATTATGATGAGCTTTTAAGCCCAAGTATTCAAGCTTTTAATGCCACAAATAAGGAGTAATTAATGCTACATAAGCGACATATTCAAGCAATCAAGCAAATGGTAGGAGAAGAGAATTGCTATGATGATAAGGCACATTTGGTGGCGTATTGTTATGATGCGACAAGGGAGCGTTACGAGCCTGATGCTGTGGTGTTTCCTAGAAACGAGCAAGATGTCAGTGCGGTTTTAGCCTATTGCAATGATCAAAGCATACCTGTCATTCCTAGAGGTGCGGGGAGTGGCTTTACCGGTGGGGCATTGCCGGTCAAGGGCGGAATAATCTTAGCATTAGAGCGACATTTTAATAAAATCCTAGAAATTGATGAAAAAAATCTTATCGCTAGAGTGCAGCCCGGTGTAGTCAATAAGGCATTTCAAGAAGCTGTGGAAGCACGAGGCTTATTCTATCCACCAGATCCTGCAAGTCAGGAATACAGCACACTTGGAGGCAATGTCAGTGAAAATGCCGGTGGTATGCGAGCGGCAAAATATGGAATCACAAAGGACTATGTAATGGCGTTGCGTGCGGTTTTGCCTAATGGCGATGTGATTCGTGCGGGAAAAAAGACGATAAAAGATGTAGCAGGATTCAATGTCGCTGGAATCTTAATCGCAAGTGAAGGCACACTCGCTGTCATTACGGAGATTACGCTTAAGCTCATTGCCAAGCCAAAGCTCACGCGCTCGGCTATGGGCGTGTTTGCTGATATAGAATCGGCGATGAATGCAGTGTATAAGAGTATGGCAAGTGGTATTACGCCTGTGGCGATGGAATTTTTGGATAATTTGAGTATTTGTGCGGTTGAGGAGCGGTTTCATAAAGGGCTGCCAACTCAAGCAGGGGCTATTCTCATCACGCAAGTTGATGGAGATTTGCAAGAGCAGTTAGACTTTCAGCTTGGGGTGCTAGAGGAGTGTTTTAAGGCAAATGGTTGTGTGGAGTTTAAAATCGCCAAAGATGATAATGAAGCGGCTGATTTGTGGTTTGCAAGACGCAATGTCAGTCAAAGTATCACAATCTATGGCAAAAAGAAGCTTAATGAAGACATCACCGTGCCTCGTTCAGCCCTGCCAGAGCTGCTTAGACGCATTGGTGAGTTGAATAAGGAATATGGCTTTAAGATTCCTTGTTTTGGGCATACGGGCGATGGCAATGTGCATGTGAATGTAATGGTGAGCGATCCAAATGATGCTGAGTCTATGCAAAGGGGCTATGCGTGTATAGAGGAGATTTTTAAAATTGCCATTGAGCTTGAAGGCACTCTTAGTGGGGAACACGGCATAGGCTTGTCAAAAGCACCTTTTATGCGTTTGGCTTTTAGTGAAGCGGAGATGAATTTGTTTGCAAATATCAAAAAAGCATTTGACCCAAATAATATTCTTAATCCGGGCAAAATGGGCTTAGATATGAAGTAATGGCTAGAACACATAAGAATAGCTTAGATTCACACTTGCTGCCGTGAATCCAAAGCCGCTTCTGTTTTGCGACTCAAGGCTTTGATAAAATACAGGCAGTCGGGGGAGTCTTAAGCCAAGTTCAACTTTGTGCTGTTGTGTAAAAGTCGTTGAAACGCCTACATTTGTAATAAATGCCAAGCCAAAATAGTCATATTTGTTTTGAAGGAAGTTAAGAAAACTTGCATTATTCCAAGTGCTGATAGTATAGCCTAGCCCAAATCCACCAAATATGCCTAGTGAAAAAGATTCTGTATTGAATACATTAAGCATTAAATCCATATTGCCGGTTAAGTGTTGAAAATGGATAAATAATTTATCGTTGTTGATGTGCCAAGTGCGACCAGAATTGAAATCATATTGCAAATATGTCCTAACACCAACGCGTGGAGAAAACCAATACTGATATCCGCCTTTTACGCCAAGTGCGGTTGAGTAGGTTGTCTCTTTCATTAGCACACTATCCCACGATGTGTCATTACCAGCTGTATCAAAAAATACGCCTGTTATAAAGCCAAGTCCTCCTGTAGCCCCAAGAAATAAGCCACTTTTTTCTTGTGCAAGTATGTTTGAAGCCAATGATAAACTTAAAAGAATTATGACAAAAACTTTTTTCATTGATATTCTAACTCCCCAGCGAAATTAAGGCTAGATTCTATTTGAAAAAAATCTAATTCTTTGACAAAAAAAACGGAGATTTACAAAAATTAATCACAAAAAGTAACAAAATTTAGTATGTTTTGCTTTCATAAACAAGCACAGATTCTGAATCTTCGTAAAATGCCTTTGGAAAAAGATATTTGCCTTGAAATGCAGGGAAGTCAATCTCCTTATATTGTGCGTTTAAAGTGATATGTGGTGAAAGAATAGATTCTAAAAGTGTTGTGCAGTATAACGCATTAGAATCTGTGCTTAATATAAACTCTCTATCAAGCCACAACGGAGCTTCAAGGAGTATTTTTTCTCGTATTTGTTTGCTTAAGACATAGCGTTTGATAGCAATACTTTGAGCTTTGGAAAGAAACTCATCAAATGAGCTAAGAATAACGCGGTTAGGCTTTTTTGGATTATCATCGGCACTTGCGTGGAGAATAATAATGGGCTGTGTGGAGATGACTAAGCCAATATGCGTATAGCGATGATGGCTTAGTTTTTCTATGACAAAGCTCTCCATACCCACGCCTTTGCGTAAAATAATATCGCCTATCTCAAGTTTTGGGATATTATTAAGCAGTCTTTGGGAAAGTGTGAATGGGGGATTGATACGCGGATAGAATAAATAAATGAAATAGAGGCAAAGGCACAAGCTACCAATGCCCCCTAAAAGTAGGAATTTAGAGTTTAACTTTCCACTCATCTTTATCTTTGATAAGTCTCACACGCTCTGAATCTTCATTGCCATTGCCAAAATTTACACGCAAATTAATTGTTGCTGTATTTTCCTTAATCTCTTCAGATACCACCTCTACACTTTTTAGCCCACCTGCATCTTCTGCTTTTTGTGCAGCCTGCCCAGCAGCTGCCTTGAGTTTGCCCTCTGCCATTTCTTTAACACCAGCTGTATTTTCATCTTTTTCGGACAAATAGACATATTTGAGCAAGTTTTCACCCTCGCCCTTATATACATTTTTAATAAACGCCACCGCGACATCTTTAGGATCGCTGCTTCCACAAGCGACAAATAGAAGTGCTACCGCACCAAAAGCTAAAGCCATCACCAATTTTTTGAGTGTATTCATCGTAAAGCTCCTTGCTAAAATGAGAATTAAGCTTTGCATTCTAATTAAAATTGCTAAATTTAAGCTAAATTTGACTTGATTTATACGCTAAAAGTCCAATGATATTAAGCAATATGGCTAATATCATTAAGCCTACAAGGGCATAGGTGAAGTGATGAAACATATCATAGATTCTGACTATTGCCACAGGTGAGAGTGAAGCTAAAAGATAGCCCACGCCTTGAGCCATTGCGGAAAGTTTAGTGGCGGTTTGCACATTTGAGCTTTTGATTGAAATAAAAAGTAGGGCAATGCCAAACACACCGCCTATGGGGATTCCAATGATGATTGAGATAAAGATAACAACCCACATTTGCTGTGAGTAAAGTAAAAGAGCATAGCTCACCACATATAGCCCACAAGTAAATCCCATAAGCAAAACTCTGCGTTTATTTGGGAGTGAGCCTAGCAAGAGTGGAATAAAAAAAGCCGCAGGAATAATGACACAATGGGAGAGAATCATCATCTGCGAGGCAAAGCTCTGTGAGTAGCCAAAAGAAATAAGAAAGCTAGGATACCACGCAAAAAAACCATAAGAGATGGTGCTTGTTAAGCCCATAAAAATGGTAATTTTCCACGCATTGATATTGCTAAAAAGTGAGCCTTTAGAATCTGTTTTAAGCTTTGGGCGTGAGATTCTGCGATTTTTCATTTGTGGGATATAACTCACTAGAGCAATGAAAGCTAAAATTGCCCAGATTCCAAGTGCGATTGGCACGGGTAAAAACATCATAAGGGGCAAAATAAGGGCAATGCCAAGTGCAGCAGAGAGATTAAGCACAAGGCTATAAATCCCCATAATTTTTGGAATATTGCGTGGAAATTTTGCTTTTACAAGGCTAGGAAGCAAGACATTTGCAACGGCAATACCGCCTCCCATAATTGCCGTGCCAATAAAAAGCTCCGCACTCTCCCCCACACATCGTAAAATTTCGCCTACAAAAATACACATAAGCCCTATAAACAAAGCCCTTGTGGGTTGAAAATATGACACAAAAAATGAAACAATCCCAAAAGCTAAAAGTGGCAAAGAAGTCAATAAGCCAGTCAATGCCGCACTTAAATGATAATATTCTTTAACACTATCAACAACAGGTCCTATGGCAGTAATTGGTGTGCGGAGGTTGAGGCTGATTAGAATAATTGGCAAAAGATTGACAAAAAAGATTTTTTGACGCACATTCATTAAAAGATTTGCTCCATATAGATTTAGATTCTAGTTTTATGCTTGGTTTATGTTTGCGAGATGTTGTGCGTGGCATTGTATAAAATAAGTATAAATCCTTGAAAAACTCTCAAAGTTTAGAAAATTTTATTGCATTATTAAGCAAAATTGGTATGATTTAGCTTTTTCTTACACATTTTTCAAGCAAATATTATGGAAGGGATAAGTTATGAAAACGATGACAGGTGCGAAAATGGTGATTGAAGCCTTGCACTTAGAAGGTGTGAAGGTTGTTTTTGGTTATCCGGGTGGAGCAGTTTTACACATCTATGATGAGATTTATAAACAAAATTATTTTTCCCACATTCTCGCACGGCACGAGCAGGGTGCAATTCACGCTGCTGATGGCTATGCAAGGGCAAGTGGTGATGTAGGTGTGGCTGTTATCACTTCAGGTCCGGGCTTTACAAATGCAGTTACAGGTATTGCCACAGCTTACACAGATTCTATTCCCATTGTTGTGATTAGTGGGCAAGTGTCCATCACACAAATTGGCACAGATGCGTTTCAAGAGATTGATGCGGTGGGGATTTCTCGCCCTTGCACGAAGCATAATTTTTTGGTAAGGAATTTAGCAGAATTGCCTAGAATCTTAAAGGAAGCTTTTTATATCGCACGGAGTGGGCGACCCGGACCGGTGCTTGTAGATATTCCAAAAGATATTACAGGCACACAGGGTGAGTTTTCTTATCCAGATTCTATTGCATTGCAGAGCTATAAGCCCACGCTAAAAGGGAATCCTCGCCAAATTAAAAAACTTTGTGAAGCCATCAATCAAGCTTCAAAGCCTTTGTTTTACATTGGCGGAGGAGCTATTCTCTCAAGTGCAGGTGAAGTGATTAGAGACTTGGTGCATTGCACGGGTATCCCTTGCACGGAGACGCTTTTGGGACGCGGGGTGCTACGATATGATGATGATAATTTGCTAGGAATGCTAGGAATGCACGGGAGCTACGCGGCAAATATGGCAGTGAGCGAGTGTGATTTGCTTGTGTGCTTGGGAGCTAGATTTGATGATAGGGTAACGGGTAAATTAAGTGCATTTGCCACACAGGCAAAAATCGCCCATATTGATGTAGATCCTAGCTCTATTGGTAAGGTTGTAGGCGTGGATTATCCCATTGTTGGGGATTTAAAGAGTGTTGTGAGTGATATGCTAAGTGAGCTAAGTGGCTATGAGAGTGCTAAGATTCTAGAGTGGAAAGAGCATTTGCGAGAGTATGCAAGGCAGCATCCGCTAAGTTTTGAAGATAGCCTTGATTGTATTAAGCCGCAATGGGTGATTCAAAGGCTAGGTGAGATTCTAGGAGAGAGTGCGATTATCACCACAGATGTGGGGCAGCATCAAATGTGGGCGGCACAATTTTACCCCTTTAGCTTTCCGCGTCAGTTTTTAAGTAGTGGTGGGCTTGGAACGATGGGCTATGGGCTACCTGCGGCTATGGGGGCAAAACTCGCGCGTGAAGATAAGACACTTATTAATATCACTGGTGATGGTTCAATTCTAATGAATATCCAAGAGCTGATGACTTGCGTGGCATATGGGATTCCGCTTGTGAGTGTGATTTTGAATAATAATTATTTGGGTATGGTGCGGCAGTGGCAGAGTTTTTTTTATGAGCATAGATTTTCGCATACAGATTTGACTTTGCAGCCCGATTTTATAAAGCTTATAGAATCTTTTGGTGGTGTGGGCTTTAGAGTGGAGAAAAAAAGTGAGTTTGATTTAGCCTTGCAAAAAGCCTTAGATTCTAAAAAAGTAGCGTTTATTGAAGTGATTGTAGATAGGTATGAAGATGTGCTGCCTATGGTGCCAAGCGGTGGGGCGATTTATGAGATGATACTCCCAAATACGCAAAAGAATCCAAAACAAGACTAAAGGCGAATGTATGGAAGCAAAGGTTTTAAGAAAAAGTATTTGTGTGAATGTGATTAATGAACATAGCGTTTTGGCTAGAATCTCTGGGCTTTTTTCAGCGCGTGGGTATAATATAGAATCGCTTACCACCGCTCCTATTCCAAATAGTAACCTCTCACGCATTACGATTGTAACGCAAGGATCAGAAGTGGTTATTGAGCAGATTATCAAGCAGCTTCATAAGCTTATCCCTGTGGTGAGTGTGATTTCAAGTGATGATTTGCTTGAGAAAGAAGCGGTGCTTGTGAAGATTCCAATCAGTGAGGGACTAGCTGATATTGAAGTGCTATGTAAAGCCTATAATGGAAAAATTGTCAATGCTAATGAAAAATATGTCATCGTCATTGCCACAGATAAGCCCTCTGCCATTGAGCAGTTTATTTTAGCTATTAAGATTTTTAATCCAAAAGAGATTGTGCGAAGTGGTGTTATCGCAATGGAACGATAAGGAGAGTGTTATGCGACTTGGGGTGAATATTGATCACATAGCGACTTTGCGTGAGGCAAGGGCGATTTATGAGCCTGATCCGTTGGAGGCAGTTTTTATCGCTAAAAATGCTGGAGCAGACCAAATCACTTTGCATTTGCGTGAGGATAGGCGGCATATCCACGATAGCGATGTCAAACGCATTGTAGAATCTAGCCCTTTGCCTGTCAATATAGAATCTGCCCTTGATGAAAAGGTGATTGATTATTTATGTGCGATTGCCCCACAACGCATTACGCTTGTGCCTGAAAAGCGAGAGGAGGTAACCACTGAAGGGGGCTTAGATTTAGAATCTCATTATGATAGCATTCGTGAGGTGCTAAAGACTTTTGAAGCTCAAGGCATTGCCACGGCGTTGTTTATTGACCCTAAAAAAGAATCTATTTTTCTAGCGCGTGAGCTTGGCGCACAGGCTGTGGAGCTACACACGGGGCGGTATGCAAACTTGCATTTAATGAAAAATACAAATCTTTCCCGCACACATCATAGAATTACAGAGCTTGACTTGCCCCCACAAGAGCTTGAAGCACAAATACAAAAAAGTTTAGAATCTATCGCTCAATGTGCCAAACTTGCCACATCTAGTATGGATACAAGAGCATTAGAGTGCTTTGCAGGACACGGGTTAAATTACCAAAATGTCGCTGCAATAGCACAGATTCCTTATGTGAGTGAGCTAAACATAGGGCATAGCATTATAGCTAGGGCTGTGTTTGTGGGGCTGGATCGTGCAATTATAGATATGAGAAGGGCAATGTGCCAAAGATAGCTATCAGCATAGGCGATATAAATGGCATAGGGCTTGAGATTGCCCTGAAATCGCATAATATTATATCTCAAATATGTGAGCCTGTGTATGTTACACATTTAGAGATTGTAGAATCTGCGGCAAAGATTCTAGGTTTGTGTGTGCCAAAAGATATGCAATGTGTGGCGGACTTTGAGTTGTGTAATATTGATATAAAGCCCGGTGTAGTGAGTAAAGGGAGTGGGCTATATAGCTATAAAAGTTTTATGCAAGCCATTCAAATGACAGAATCTGGCGTAATACAAGCCCTTGTAACCTTGCCTATACACAAAAAAGCGTGGCAAGAAGCGGGGGTAAAATCCATCGGGCATACGCAAGTGTTATCACAATATTTTGGAGCAGATTCTATTATGATGCTAGGCTGTGAAGAGATGTTTGTAGCCCTATATACTGATCATATACCGCTTAGTCAAGTCAGTCAAGCTATAAGCCAAGATTCTGTGAGGGCATTTTTAGTGTGTTTTGCTAGAGCGGTTAGGCTAAATGAACCTTGCTGTGTGCTTGGGCTAAATCCACATTGTGGCGATGATGGGCTTATGGGAAGTGAGGATAAATATATTACTCAAGCGGTATGTGAAGCAAATCTAGCTTTGGGTAAGGAGCTATTTTTTGGAGCTTATCCACCTGATAGTGCTTTTTCTCCGCTTAATCGCAAAAGATTTAGATATTTTGTAAGTATGTATCACGATGTGGGGTTAGCTCCACTTAAAGCCTTGTATTTTGAACAAAGTATTAATGTAAGCCTTAATCTCCCCATTCTCCGCACTTCTGTTGATCACGGCGTGGGTTTTGATGTAGCGTATAAAAGGGAAGTAGAGATTCACAATTTAAGCTATATTAATGCCGTGAAATATGCGGTAGATGGGCTATAAGAGAGTGTTATCATAAGCAATTTTAAGGATAGAATCCTATAATAACGCTTTTTATTTTTTGCTTATGAAGGATAGGAATGAAGCGGCTTTGTATGGTGCTATGTATATTTGGAATCTTAAGCGTATCTCACGCACGAGAGAATGAGTTTGAACAATTTGGCGATGCGTTTAGGTTTTTGCCTTTGTATGTAATGATTGTCTCCATAGCAATGGAAGATTATGAGGGTGCTGGGCAACTTGCACTTGGCACACTTAGCACACAACTTGCCACTGAGGGTATTAAAGAGATTTTTCAAACAATGCACGAGAATGGTTATAAGGTTGAGTTTGCTAAACGCCCTTGTTGTGATATTTATAAAGGTATGCCAAGCGGACACGCAAGCAGCGCATTTAGCGCGGCGGGGTATGTGTATTACCGCTATGGGTGGAAGCCAGCCATTCCCGTTGGGATTCTAGCGGCACTCACAGCAGTTTCAAGAGTGGAGGCAAAAAAGCATTCTGTGTTACAAGTGAGTGTTGGAGCGTTTCTTGCTTGGGGTTTTGCGTGGGTCTTTACAAAGGAATATATGCCAAAAAATACACTGATTACGCCAAATATTGATACTGATATGCAAGGCAACCCAACAGTAAGCCTAAATGTGCGTTATAGATTCTAAAGGAGCAAAGTGATGAAAGATATTAGAGCATTGTATTTGGAGTTTTTTAAAAGCAAGGGGCATAAAGTCTATGATTCTATGCCTTTAGTGCCAGATGATGCGAGTTTGCTTTTTACCAATGCGGGAATGGTGCAGTTTAAGGATATTTTTACAGGTAAGATTCCAATCCCAAGTCCCAATATCGCTACAAGCTCACAGCTTTGTATCCGTGCAGGTGGGAAGCACAACGACTTAGAAAATGTCGGCTATACAGCACGACATCACACGCTTTTTGAAATGCTTGGTAACTTTAGCTTTGGGGCGTATTTTAAAAAAGAAGCTATTGCGTATGCGTGGGAGTTTGTAACAGAAATTTTAGGTTTTGATAAGAGCCTTTTATATGTAACGATTCACGAAAGCGATGATGAAGCGTATGAATTATGGCAGGAGCATATAGAATCTAGTCGCATTAAAAGAATGGGTGATAAGGATAACTTCTGGCAAATGGGCGATACAGGACCTTGCGGACCTTGCAGTGAGATATATGTGGATCAAGGAGCGGAGTTTTTTAATGGAGAAGAGGACTATTTCGGCGGTGAGGGGGATAGATTTTTAGAGATATGGAATCTTGTGTTTATGCAGTATGAAAGAAGTGCTGATGGGAGTTTGACACCATTGCCTAAGCCTAGCATTGATACAGGTATGGGGCTAGAGCGAGTAATAGCACTGAAAGAAGGAAAGATTAATAACTTTGATACTTCGCTGTTTAAGCCTTTGATGGAGTGTATTGAGAGGGTAACGGGGAAGAAGTATTATAGAGATGATGAGATTTTGGGGCATTCAGTATTGAGCGATAAATCGCGGATTGCTTCAGCGGAATCTGCGGCACTTACGCCTAGTAAGCTTCTTGCTTCCACTTCGCAAAGTCACGATTTATCATCTCAATCCTTAGAATGCCAAGATTCTAGCGATATGGATTCTAGCATTGCAGAATCTCAAGCAGATTCCACAACCGCCAAAGTGGCAAAGCACGACTTTGCCACAAATACAATCAATGAAAGTGCGAAGCACAACCTTAAAAGCGTTGTAGGGGTGGGGGATACACAAGGGGGAGGGAGCGACTTCGCATTTTTGCGGAGCAATAATCCACACTTGCAAATTCAAGCCCCTCCCCCTTGTGAAAAAGAAAATAAAACTTTAAACAGCAATGACATACAAGCAACGCAGGCGAGTTTTAGGGTGATTGCTGATCACGCTAGAAGCGTAGCCTTTCTGCTCGCCCAAGGAGTAAATTTTGACAAAGAAGGTAGGGGCTATGTTTTGCGTAGAATCTTACGCAGGGCGGTGAGACACGGCTACTTGCTAGGCTTAAGAAAGGCGTTTTTATATGAAGTGGTGGGTGCTGTGTGTGATACTATGGGGGGACATTATAACTATTTAAAAGAGCGTAAAAACGCGCTGCAAGAGCAATGCAAGGCAGAAGAAGAGAGATTTTTTGAGACGATAGAATCGGGGATGGCGTTGTTTCAAGCGGAGCTAATTTCTATGCAGCAAAAGAATGAAAAAAACTTTAATGGTAGCATTGCTTTTACGCTTTATGACACTTATGGTTTTCCGCTTGATTTAACACAAGATATGCTAAGGGAGCTTAACTTAAGCATAGATTTACAGAGTTTTGAAAGATGTATGCAGGAGCAAAAGAAGCGGAGCAAAGCACATTGGAAAGGCAGCGGCGATAGTGTAAAAGATGGTGATTTTAACACACTTTTAAGCGAGTTTGGAGAGAATGAGTTTGTAGGCTATGAGTGCGTGAGTGTGGAATCTAAGATTCTAGCCCTTTTAGATTCTAACTTTAAAAGAGTGGAAGCTTTACAGGCAGGGCAAGAGGGCTATGTAATGTTGGAAGCTACGCCATTTTATCCAGAATCTGGCGGACCGGTAGGAGACAAAGGGTTTTTATTGGGGCATTCAGTTTGCACTGCTATTTTGGCGGAGTCTGCAAAAATCGCTCAATCACTTACCTCTAGTAAGCTCAATCGCGATTTTCTTGACAACCCCCAAACTAGCAGCACAATCTTAGAATGCCAAGATTCTAGCAATACAGAATCCCAAGTCGATTCCACTATGACAGAATCTCGCCTCTCTCGTGGTGCGGAGCTTTGGGAGAAAGGCGGCAGTAGTGCCTCCATCAAGGCGGAGCTAGAGAGAGATAAGCGAGGCTCTCCCCTTGATTGCCGAAAAAGCGGCGGCTTTTTCGGGTTAAGGGGTGAGCAGCACGACTGCGAACGGGAGGGGATAAACCCCTTTTTGCGAAAAGAAAATAGTGAAAAAGCTGAATTGCAAGAAGAGACAACGCAGATAGCACAAGTCCTTGACACCCAAAAATACTTCGGCTTAAATCTCTCTAAAATCCACGCCCTAAGCCCATTAAAAGCAGGGGATTTGGTAAAAGCACAAGTAGATTCTACTCGCTTTGAAATCATTAAGCATCACTCCGCTACGCACTTACTCCATTATGCTCTAAGGCAGATTCTAGGATCTCATATCGCACAAGCTGGAAGTCTTGTAGAAGCAAATCGTTTGCGGTTTGACTTCTCTCACCCAAAGGCGTTAAGCACAAATGAGCTAGAGCAAATACAAGCCCTAGTGAATGACAAAATCGCGCAGTCTTCTCCACAAGTGTGCGAGACTATGGGGATTGAAGAAGCAAAGGCAAAGGGGGCTATGGCACTTTTTGGCGAGAAGTATGGGGAGAGTGTGCGTGTGATAAGCTTTGGGGATTCTATTGAGCTGTGCGGGGGGATTCACGCTCATAATACCGCAGAGATTGGGAGCTTTTATATCGTGCGTGAAAGTAGCGTGAGTAGCGGTGTTAGACGCATTGAAGCGGTGTGTGGCAAAGCCGCATATAACTATGGCAAAGAAGCATTAGAATCTATAAAAAGCCTAAAAGAGCAGCTAAAAGCCCAAGATGTCTTGCAAGGTGTGGTAAAGTTGCAAAACGCTTTGAAAGAGGCAAGAGAGAGTGCAAACAAGGCAAAGCAGAGTGTCAAAAGCCTAGATTATGAGGAAGTCAATGGGGTGAAACTCATCGTGTTAAAGCTAGATTTAGTGGAAGCAAAAGAGGCAAAAGACATCATAGATAGGGCAAAAAATGAGAATGAAAAAGTAGCGATTTTACTTGTAACAGAATCTAGTGGCAAGATCGCCCTAACCGCTGGAGTAAAGGGCGTAGAATCTAAACTCAAAGCTGGAGCGTGGGTAAAGCAAGTCGCACAGATTCTAGGGGGCAATGGTGGGGGTAGAGATGACTTTGCCACCGCTGGAGGCAAAATCACAAATCCTAATGCAATAAAAGAAGCGCTAGATTTGGCAAAAAGGATTGCGAGAGAGAAGCTAAATGGATAAAAAAAGCAAAAATGCGTTTAATGGTTTAAGCACACAAGAGTGGGCTAAAAATTCTCGTAGCGTATGGAATGATCTTTCATCGCCAAGATCTAAAAATGCTTTAAAACACGGGGCAACCTTTCCACAAAAATTAAGCGATAGGGTAATATCGCTATACTCCACAAAAGGCGATATGGTGCTCGACCCATTTTTAGGCACAGGCACGAGTGCAAGAAGTGCTTTAAGCCTAGAGCGAGATTTTATAGGTTTTGAGCTTAATAGGGAATTTTATGAAATTGCCTTAACATCTCTTAGACAAGACTCTAGTCTTTTTGATAAAAATAAATACAACATAAAGCAGGGGGATTGTTTAGAGTTTGTAGATGAGCTGGAAAGCAATTCATTGCAACTAACCATAACCTCACCTCCCTATGCAGATTTAATTCATAAGGTGGTAGATGATAGGGCAAAAAGGCACAAAAAATCAGCATTTGTAATAGACAATAATGCAACTACAAAAATATATTCAAGCGATACGCACGACTTTGGCAATATGGATTTTGATAGCTATATGGATGCGGTTTCAAAGCTTATGCAAAAGCTTTATATAAAGACTAAAAGCAATGGTTATAATGTATGGGTGGTTAAGGATTATAGAGATACAAAAAATAAAATTCCCTATGTTGATTTACATTCAAATATCGCTAATGCTGGAATAAAGGCTGGGTTTAAATATCACGATTTGATTATTTGGGACCAAAATGAGAGGCGTAGGCTGGTGTTGCTTGGTTATCCTAGTGTATTTTATGTTAATCAAAATCATTCTTTTATCGTTGTGCTTAGGAAGCCTTAATGTGTAAAAGCGATATAAATCTTTTGAGAAAACTTGATAGAATCCACCCTTATCCAGCAAAGTTTATTATTGATGTGGCATTGCATTACATTTCAAACTATTCAAATCAAAATGATGTAGTGCTTGATCCATTTTGTGGAAGTGGCACAACTCTTTTAGCTTCAAGGGTTTTAAAAAGAAAGGGGATAGGGTTTGATATAAACTATATCGCTTATATTTTATCTCAATCTAAAATTTTATATTTAAATGACAATGATTTAAAATGTCTTAAGAAATTTCAGCCCGACTCTTCATATATTGCCAATGTGCTACATAATTACGACAATATTTCGCATTGGTTTGAACGACAAAGTATAGAATCTCTATCAAGCATAAAAGAACAAATAAATAATTTTGTGGAAAACAACCATAGCTACAAAATATTCTTATATATGGTTTTTTCATCAATTATCAATATTGCTTCAAATCAAGACTCTGATACGAGATATGCAGCGGTTAAAAAGCCACATATAAACAAATCTTTCATTTTTGATAAATTTAACGAAAAACTACATCAATCTATCGCACTTTATGAAAATTTAAACTTAAACAATAATCATTGTGCTGTGTTTTTACATAATTCCAAAACACTTACTAAGAAATTTAATAGCGAGACATCACTTATTTTTACTTCTCCACCTTATCCAAATACCTATGATTACTATCTTTATCATAAGCACAGAATGTTATGGCTTGATTTTAATGTGAAATTTTCTATGGATAATGAGATAGGTTCGAGAAGAGAATATTCAAGTCTAAAATTACCAAAAGAGAAATTTAATAAGGATTTATTTGAAATTTTTTCTGAATGTAACAAGGTTTTAAAGCAACAAGGTTTTGTTGTGATTATTATGGGTGATGGAAAAATTGCTGGGAAAATTTATCACGCAAAAGATGAGTTGGTATCATTGTGTGAAGCTTTTCAATGGAGGCTTATTGAGCATTCTTATAGTGAGCTAGATAAAACAAGTCGCTCTTTTTCAAGTGCCTTTCGCACTAAAAATAAAAAAGAGCATATTTTAATTTTTCAAAAGGCTTAAATATGGAAATACGCATTTATGCAGAATGTTTGGAGCAGGGGTTGGATTTCAAGGAGTATTTGCACAATATAGATTCTAGTTTTCATATTAAAAACATTTATCCAACAAAGGCTAGGGGTAATATTACAGCAAAGGATTCTATTTTACAAAAAATTACTAAGCTCAAAGACTTTGATATTATCATCACTATTGTTTCACACAATCAAGAAACCTCTATTTTGTTGGTGGAATACTCAACTGCTGTGCCAACAGACGATCACAAAATGCAAAGAAGTGATGTATATTTTTATTCTAGCCTTTTTAAAATACCTGTATTAAAGATTAGCCCACATTCAAAAGGCTTGTCTAATAATCACGGCGGTGGAGATAAGATTACACTTATAAGAGAACAAAATCTCACGCTAAAAATCAACGCTCTTGTATATTTCATAGAATGGGATAGCAAGAACGATTTGTTACTTACCAACCCTAAACGCAACTCTTGTATTTCTTACAATATTCACATAGAAAATATACTTAAAAATATCTTATCAAAATATTTAAATTCCACTGCTTTAAATTTTTACGATGAGCTACTTAGTGAAAATATGCAGTATTTTGATGAAAAACATTTAGTGGAGCTAAAAGCTTCTTTTTCAAATTCTACAAGATTTCAAAAAGAAGATAAAAAGCTTATTATAAAAATCAATCGTTTTGGACACGCAATGGATCCTGATAGGGGAATTTTATTTTTTGTTAATGCTCTTTTTGAAAGTGAAAATATCATTACTAAAATTATCATAAAAAGAGAAAGGCAAAGTGGCAAGGAAAGTTACGATTCTCTTTTTGATGGTTTATCTACCCCTATACAAGATAAGCTTCAAAAATTAATTGGGAAATATTTTAATGCGGATATTGCGTTAGAAGTTTTTAAAACGGCTACAAATATTAATGTTTTATGCAAAAAGATAGATTCAAATCACTTTGAAATAGAGGATAGCGACTTCAAAGATTTTTTAGAAAATTACAATAGCATTACTTATAAATCTATTTTTATAAACTCTAGCAGTTTAAGACTATGCGATACTTATAACAATATAATATGTGAAGTATCTTGGAATGCAAATATTGCAAAAGAATATCTATTTAATCTAAGAAATAGTGTGAATAATGTATCGGCTTTATATCCACTCACGATGCAAAATGCAAAAGAAGATATTATAACTTTTGCCAGTGTGGTTTTATTGCATAAAATTGGAGCTAAAATTCTCAGCGTGAGTTACCCGGGATCACAGGGCGATAAAGCTATATTGATAGGAAGTGGCAGAAAAACAAAAAGAATTTATGTAGATATAATTGCCCATAAAGATTCTAAAAAATGTTTTGTTTTGCTACAAGAAAATAAAGAAAAGAAAAACGATTTAAAACAAGATGAGAAAAAACTTTTGGATATTAAAGACAATCATTTTGATTCATTGCAGGAATTGTTTCACAAAATCCATACTTCTTACATAGACAGAGATTCTTTATATTTAGGACTTGGCTCAAAGTTTAAGCAAGATTTTGTATCGCCACTTTTTAGCGTTGATTATATCTTTGCTTTTGAGATTTACTCTTGCGATAAACACACAAATATACTATGGAATGTAGCTATTATTAATCTTGATTTAATACACTTATTTAAACCTCTTTTAAATGCTGAAAATAAACTGCAAGGAACGATTAGCCTTGATTTGATTTATAAAGCTTAGGGATTTTATAGAATCCTTCATCAAAGCCATTGAAAAAGAATGTATAAAAAGCGTAGTGCTGTGGCAAGAGAAGCAAAAAAGAGCGTATGAAAAGGTGATAGAAAACCAATAGATTTAAGCCTTTTGTATAGATCTGTCAAATTATCAAGGCTTAGAATCTATGAAAGTAAAAAATCCCTTTAGTTCAAAATGATTAGGGTTTTTTAAGCGAATGAAATCACAAAACAAATCTAGTTTAAGAATCTAACCTATAATGTCGCCAACATAATGTGATAAGAGGAGTGTAGAATGCTTATTTTTGCTGGTGTGGTGCTTGTGCTATGTGTGGTGGTGCTAGCTTTTGGGATAAAGATTATCTCACAAACAGATATTGCCATTGTGGAACGGCTGGGGAGATTCTATAGGGTGCTTGATGGCGGGTTTCACTTTATCATTCCTATAATTGATAGGCTAAGTGCGGTGGTGAGTGCTAGGGAGCAGATGATAGACATTGGGCGGCAGCAGGTGATTACCAAAGATAATGTCAATATTAACATTGATGGGATTGTGTTTTTGAAAGTCTTTGATGCAAAATCCGCGGTATATAGTGTCAATGACTATAAACAAGCCATCGCAAACCTTGCTACCACGACACTTCGCGGTGAGATAGGGCGGATAAATTTAGATGACTCTCTCTCGTCTCGCGATAGGCTTAATGCCGCCTTGCAAGTGGCTTTGGGCGATGCGGCAAATAACTGGGGGGTTAAGATTATGCGTGTGGAGATAAGTGAAATCTCCGTGCCAAAAGATATAGAAAATGCGATGAATCTGCAGATGAAGGCTGAAAGAGAGAAGCGTGCCATTGAGCTAAAAGCACAAGCGGAGAAAGAAGCCCTAATCCGCAACGCTGAAGCCCTAAAGCAAGAAAAGGTGCTACAAGCTGAAGCTATTGAACGAATGGCAGATGCCAAAAAATATGAGCAAATCGCGCTAGCACAAGGGCAGAGTGATGCAATGGAGCTTATCGCTAATCAAATGGCTAAAAACGCACAGGCAGCGGAGTTTCTGCTGACAAAAGAGCGGATTGTGGCTTTCACGGAGCTAAGTAAGAATCCAAGTAAAGACAAAGTGATTATCCCCTATGAGACGAGTGAGTTTATCGGTGGGCTTAGTGTGATAAGTGAGTTTCTAGGCAAGGGCAAAAAGGCGTAGAAACTAGGTTTGTGGATTCTAGGGTTTGCTTGTGAGTGTCAAATCTTAGAATCCAAATCCCTTATGGGAGTTTTCTAAAAACAATGCAAATATAAGGAAGTAAGATGTCGGCACTTATGCTTTTGGGGTTGGGGCTTGGCTGTATCGTGGCGGAGATATTTTTTGGCTCATTTTTCTTGCTTTTCATCGGTTTAGGGCTATGTATCACAGCTGGGATTGAAGCATTCATAGGCTTTGGCAACATCATAGGTGGAAGTGTGGAGAGCGTGTATGCGTGGCAGGCATCAAGTATCTGTCTTTTTTCTCTACTCTGCCTTGTTTTGCTAAGAAAGCCCATAAAATCGTGGTTTAAAGGCTCGCAAGTCTATGAAGATTCTCTGCAAAATGGTGGTGTGGGGGAGATTCAGCAAGGAATGGTGTATTTCAAAGGCACATTATGGGCGTATGAAAAAGCCCTTGCATTAGATTCTAATGGATTAGAATCTGGCACATTAGAATCTAATACGCCACTAAAAGAGGGCGATAGGGTGCAGGTGTTAGAGATTAGAGATAATAAGGCGATCATCAAGGTTTGAGTTTTATTCCACCGTTACACTTTTTGCTAGATTCCTTGGCATATCCACATCATTACCTAGCCGAATGGCAACCTCAAGGGCAAAGATTTGCAGCACCACCATCATAGAGAAAAACTCCTCCATATAGCTTTGACAAGGCGGGACAAGTAGCATATCATCAACACCTTGAATCTGCTCTGTGCTTACCGCACAAATAGTCGCATCTCGCGCACTTAGCTCCTCTACATTGCTTTTAATCTTATCAAAAAGCAAATGTGTAGGCATAAGTGCTAGGGTAAAAAGCTCCGCATCAGCTAGTGCGATTGGTCCGTGCTTCATTTCACCACTTGGGTAGCCCTCCGCGTGAAGATAGCTAATCTCTTTAAGTTTCAATGCCCCCTCCAACGCCAAAGGATAGAAAATATCTCGCCCAATAAAGAAAAAGCCGTGTCCGTGCAAATACCGCTTTGAAAGGCGTTTGATATGCTCGTGCATCGCAGAATCTACCTTTGTAGCCTTAGCAGATTCTACCATTTGTGCGATATGGGTTTTTAGCTCATCTTGCTTGATATGTCCGCGTAGTTTGCCTATATGCACACTTAGAATCCACAGCAGCATCATTTGCGTAGCAAAGGCTTTTGTGCTAGCCACGCCCTTTTCAATCCCTGCACGAGTGAGTAAAGATACATCAGATTCACGCACGATAGAGCTATTATCCACATTGCAAATAGCTAGACTTTTTAAGCCATTTTTCTTGGCAAGTTTGAGTGCTTCAAGTGTGTCGGCAGTCTCGCCACTTTGGGAGATGACAATAAAAAGCTCATTTTTATCCATAACAGGTTGAGCGTAGCGGAACTCACTTGCAATTAGCACATTTGTTTTAATTTTAGCTAGTCGTTCAAAGAGATATTTTGCACTTAGCCCTGCGTGATAGCTTGTCCCACAGGCACAAATGCTAATGCTTTGTATATCATCAAAAAAGCTAGATTCTATTTCGCTTAGTGTGATGTCTCCCTCGCTCACACGCCCCATCATTGTTTCTAGCAGGACTTTGTGTTGCTCATAAATTTCTTTTTCCATAAAATAGCGGAAGCCCTCTTTTTGAGCATAACCTTTAGTGCTATCAAGTTTTTTAGAATCTTTTAGCTGTGAAAAAGAGCCAAGCTTCATTACCCCCATATCACCATCATTGAGATACACCACGCTATCCACAAAGCCAATGAGTGGTGCATCAGAACTTGCAAAGTAAATTTCATCTTCTTGTGTGGCACTTTTGCCAATGATGAGTGGAGAGCCATTTTTGGCATAAAAGATAGAATCTGGAGCGAGTTTTGTAATAAGCAAAATGGCAAAAGCCCCTCTAAGCTCGGCTATGGTAGATGTAAAAGCAGTGTAGCAATCTTGTGTGTTTTTGAGCTTTTCTTCAAATAAATGCACGATGACTTCAGTATCAGTTTGGGAGATAAAGCTATGCCCTTTGCTTTCAAGCATAGATTTTAGCTCTTGATAGTTTTCAATAATCCCATTATGCACGACATTGCTAAAATCAGCGATGTGTGGGTGGGCGTTTGCTTCAGTGGGTTTGCCGTGTGTCGCCCAACGCGTATGTCCAATACTCACACCAAAGCCCTGAAAGCTAAAGTTTTTGCATTTAGATTCTAGATTTTCTAGCTTCCCCACAGCTTTAAAGGTTTGCAGCTCATCTTCACTAAGCACGGCTATCCCCGCACTATCATATCCACGATACTCTAACTCTTTTAAGCCATTGAGTAGAATCTGCTTTTTTTCATCTCTGCCCATATAGCCTACAATACCGCACATAAAGACTCCTTACTAAGATTAAACTAAATTTTGCACATTCTACTATAAAATTATTCATACACTTTACATTTTAGGTAAAACTTTAGACTTTGGGATTTTAGGCAGGGAAATGAGAGAAAATATAATTGCGCAGGTTATGTTTTGTGTTGTTATGGGTTGTTGTGCTTTGTTGGCAGATGATGCTCAAGTGGCTAATCAAACAACCACACAAGCACACAAGATAGAGGGTGAAAACTTAGCAAATGAGCCTTTGGAGCTTTTTTCACAAGATACACAGAAACAACAAGATGATAAGGCAGAATCTCAAAATATATCAAATGCAGATACTAAACTCACTAAAGATTCTAGCCTCGCAAGTCATTATCTTGCGCTTTATAGTCATAAATCTATATATATTTTGCCTTTTTATCATAGTTTTAGTGATCCTGCAATAGGGAATAAGGATACAGAGACGAAGTTTCAATTTAGCTTTAAAATGCCTGTGATAAAAGGGCATTTTTCACCCTATGGGAGTTTGTATTTTGCCTATACACAAACCGCGTGGTTTCAAAACTACAACAAGGAAGATTCTCGCCCATTCCGCGATATTGACTATCAGCCCGAGCTGTTTTATAGCTATGAGGCTTCCATCGCCTTTTTGGGTGGGGCGATTAAGGATATATCATTTGGTTACAATCACACTTCTAATGGCGAAAGGGCGTTGCGTTCTCGCACACAAGATCGCCTTTTGCTCCGTGTGTTGTGGGAATACGATACTGCAAACAAAGGCACTTTTGGTATAAGGCTTGGAGCGTGGGCGTATATTGGGACAAATTTTGAGGGCTTTATCCACGATAATCGCGATTTGCCCCTGTATCGTGGATACAATGACTTACATTTGTATTACAAAACAAATAAGCATCTTTTGGAATTGTATATGCGTCCGTCTGTGGCATTGCGATATTATCCTTATGTAGAGCTTGGCTATACTTTCCGTATTTCTAATAATATGGGTATTTATTGTCAGTATGTCTATGGCTATGGCGATAATCTCTTTGAATACAACACACCTTCCAATCGCTTAGGATTAGGATTCCGCTTGTGGAATTAGACTGCAAACATTTCTTATTCTCATAAAATTAAAATTACATATTGTATTTGTTACTTTTTGTATATATGGTGAAAAAGCCTTGAGCTAGGGCGATTCACAAGATAAGATTCTGAATCTATGCAAAATATTCTACAAAAAATTAAAATTACATATTGTATTTAAAAATTTTATGCAAAAATAGCGGTGTAAAAAATTAAACTTTAAGGAGACTGCTATGAGTAGTATTTTAGGATTTCCACGAGTTGGACAAAATAGAGAGTTAAAAAAGGCGTTGGAGAGCTTTTGGAGTGGTAAAAGCACACAAAGCGAGTTAGAATCTCTCTCAAAGGCATTGCGAGAGAAGCACTGGGCAGAGCAAAAGGACTTAGATTTTGTATGTGTAAATGATTTTAGTTTGTATGATAATGTGCTAGATTTAGCCTACGCACTCAATGCAAAGCCAGAGCGATTTAAGAATCTAAATGGGTTAGAGGGCTATTTTGCAATGGCAAGAGGGCATAAAAGCGGTGTAGCCTGTGAGATGACAAAGTGGTTTAATACAAACTATCACTATGTCGTGCCAGAGCTAAGTGAAAATGATAGCTACAAAGCAGATATAAGTAATATTAAAGCCTATTATAATGAAGCAAAAGCACTAGGCTATAGTCCTAAAATCTCACTCATCGGGCTTTTTACATTCTTTGGGCTAAGTAAAATTATAAATGGCAATGGCTCTACAATTTTTAATAAGCTAAAAGCAGCATATTTGGATATCATAAGTGAGATAGCAAAGCTAGATTCTAAAGTCGTCATTGAGTTTAGTGAGCCGCTTTTTGTGCGTGGGCTAAACAAGGATATTTTTAGTGGCATTGATATAGAATCTGAAGTGCTAAGTATTTATAATACCATCGCTGAACGCGGCATACAGGCTATTGTAAGCACATTTTTTGAGCATAGCAATGAGCTTACAAAAATACTTGTGAAGTCAAAAGTTGCAGGGCTAGGGCTTGATTTTATCTATGGAGAGAAAAATAAAGAGAGTTTAGAGATACTCGCACAGAGTGATAAGATTCTCTATGCTGGGGTTGTTGATGGGCGAAATATTTGGGTAGCAGATATTGAATCTAAGCTTGAACTTTTAGAATCTATTAGCTCTATCGTGCCAAAAGATAGGGTTGTAGTTAGCTCTTCTTGCTCGCTTTTACACCTGCCTTTTAGCAAAGAAGGAGAGAGCAAGATTGAAAAAGAGATTTTGTCTTGGCTAAGTTTTGCTAGAGAGAAAATTGCAGAGATTTGTGCGATACAAAAGGCGTATAGAGGGCAGCTAGATTCTGCTACACAAAGCTTTTTAGACCAAAATAAAGCTATAAATCAATCCCGCAAAAATTCTAGCAAAACGCATAATAAAAACATACGCCAAAGGGTAGAATCTTATAATGTGAAAGAGCGAAGCCTACCTTTTAAAGAACGCATTAAGATTCAAAAAGAAGCGTTTAACTTCCCGCTTTTGCCAACTACAACTATCGGCTCTTTTCCACAAACAAGTGAGATAAGGGCATTGCGTCTAGGCTATAAAAAGGGTGAGATAAACAAGGCAGAGTATGAAAAAGGCATAAAGGCATATATCAAGGATTGCGTGGAGTTTCAAGATTCTATCGGGCTTGATGTGTTGGTGCATGGGGAGCCGGAGCGAAATGATATGGTGGAGTATTTTGGAGAGCAGTTAAGCGGCTTTGTGTTTAGCGTAAATGCGTGGGTGCAAAGCTATGGTAGCCGTTGTGTGAAGCCCCCTATCATTTATGGCGATGTAGAGCGACCTAAGGCTATGACGATTGAGTGGATTACCTACGCACAGAGTTTGACACAAAAAGTAATGAAGGGAATGCTAACAGGTCCTGTAACGATTTTAAATTGGAGCTTTGTGCGTGATGACTTGAGTAGAAAGGAAGTCTGTGAGCAGTTAGCCTTGTGTATTGCTGATGAGATTGATGACTTGCAAAAGGCGGGGATTAAGGTTATTCAAGTTGATGAAGCAGCATTTAAAGAGGGCTATCCTTTGAGAGCTGAAAATATCAAAGAGTATGAGACTTGGGCGTTATCTTGCTTTAAAACTTCTGTGGCGATTGCTACGCCAAAGACGCAGATTCACACGCATATGTGTTATAGTGAGTTTAATGACATTATCAAAACCATTGAAGCCCTTGATGCTGATGTGATTAGCATTGAGACTGCACGAAGTGGCAATGAGCTACTTAAAGTCTTTAAGAAAGTTGGCTATACAAATGAAGTGGGGCCGGGAGTGTATGACATACATAGCCCTAGAATCCCAAGTGTTGAAGAGCTAGTAGCACAGATTAAAGCCCTGCTTGAAGTGTTGCCAAAAGAGCAGTTATGGATAAATCCAGATTGTGGGCTAAAGACTAGGAAGTGGGAAGAGGTGAAGCCAAGCCTTAAGAACATAGTAGAGGCAGTAAAGATAGTGCGGGGCTAGGGCATTCAGCTTGCACTGCTATTTTGGCGGAGTCTGCAAAAATCGCTCAATCACTTACCTTTAGTAAGCTCAATCGCGATTTTTTTGACAACTACCAAACTAGCAGCACAATCTTAGAATGCCAAGGTTTTTGCAATTAGAATGCCAAGGTTTTTGCAATTCGTCTTTGGGTAATCATAGTAGCGATTTTGTGGATTTTAGGGAAACCGCAGACTCTTTGTCTAGCTCTCCCCTAAAATCCACAAAAAGCCCCACTAGCAATACCGCAAATACTAGAATCGTAGATACTCAAAGCCCACATTTTTAAGTTTCTACAAGCTTAAAATCTCAAGCGGATTCCGCAACGCTCAAAGTGGTAAAGCACGACTTTGCCACCATAAAAATCAATGTTACACGCAAAGCGTTAAGTCCTACTCTCGCCCCTCTCGTGGTGCGGAGCTTTGGATTCAAGGTGGCAGTAGTGCCACCGCCAAAGCGAAGCAAGAGAGGGATAAGCGAGGTTTCCTCCTTGATTGCAAAAAAGAAAAAGCGGTCGCTTTATTCTTTTTTGGGCTAAGGGGGACGGAAGGGGGATAAACCTTTTTTCTTTTTGCGGAAAAGAAAGAAAAGGCAATATAAGCCCCCCCCCCATTATAAAAAAAAAGAAATAGAATCCAAGATTCAAAGCTCTTTTGTTTTAAAAAATACAAAATCTTACAAATGTTAGCACAAGGGCGAATCTTCACATAAAAGGATAGAAAATGTTAGAAGCACTCATCACTAAACTCCAAAGCAGCCAAGCATTTCTAAGCGTAGAAGTCTCACCAAGACTAAGTGCTACAATCGCTCAAAGCGTGATAGATGAGTTAGAATCTTTAAACTTAGCGGATTGCTTTGTTTGCACAGATTCTCCACTTGCACGGCTTAAACCCTCATCAATCCTAAGCTCAATCAAATTGCAAAATGCCCTGCAAAAGCCTCTAATTTGCACGCTTTCAATGCGAGATAGAAACTCTATTGCCTTGTGTGGCGATATTTTGGGGGCAAATGAGTTTGGACTCCGTGCATTTTTAAGCCTTAGTGGCGATGGTGTGAAAAATGGCGATTGTGCTGGGGCTAAAGGTGTGTTTGAAGAAAGCTCTTTAAAGCTAGGCAGGATCATAGATGGGTTAAATCAAGGCATAGCGGCAAATGGCAAGGCTTTGGGGGATAGCGTGAAGCATATCTATAATTTTTCTGTCATTAACTCCTATGCTAACAACACAGAATCTTTAAAAAAGAAAATGCTAAAAAAGCTTAGTAATTCAGCGGTGCAAGGGCTTTTCACGCAGCCTGTATTCTCACTTGAAGCCGCAAGGTTTTTACTTGAGAGTTTGCAAGATATTAATAAAGAGCTAGGGCAAAACTGCGTGATGATTCTAGGATTTTTCCCTGTGTTAGGCTACAAAATGGCGTTATTCTTGCGTGATAAACTACCGGGCGTGTATATCCCAAATGAATGGGTGGAGCAGCTAGAACAAGCAAGTTTGAAAGGCAAGGAAGAAGAGTATAAAGTGGGCTTAGAGCTTTCAAGGGAGCTTTTTAGCAAATTGCAAACCTTGCATAATAAATTCCACTTTATGAGTGCAAATAAACCAAGTTTGCTAAGGGAGTTTGTGTAAAAGTGTGTGATAGATTGTGCTAGATTCTATATTTGCCTTAAGTATTTTTAGAATCTTTAGCACATAAAATCGGAGCAAGTGTTGTGATAATCTCTTGCAATAATTCTTTAGAATCTATATCAATCATATACCATTCCTTTGCACCCGGATATGGCTTTGCTTTTTGAGAGTGGGCTAAAAGAGATTCTAAAAGCTTATATTGTTTTACAAATACACACTCATCGCAAAGCAGGAAAAGTGCTTTGGGCTTTTGCATAGATTTAGAATCTTGTATATAGACGCAATATTCCCCAAACATTTTTCTTGCACTAACAGTGTAAGATTCTACTCCGCCCTTAGAATCTTTGCTCAAATCCGTCATATACTCGCATAAACGCTCCAGCACATAGTCCTTATACTCTTTTGAAGTCGCCATAGCAGAATAGGAATCTAAGCATTTTTGGAATCTTAAGTCCTAAAGCCCCATACTCTCAATGACAGATTTTACCGCATCTTCGCCCATAAAAAATTCTGCGATTTTTGCTAAAAGAATGATGATAGTAATAAGTGGCGTGATATAACGCATAAGGTAATACCACACATTAAAGCCAAAATTCCCAAAGAAGTGGGCAGTGTAAGATTCTATTTTTTCTTTTGGCACGACCCAACCGATAAAAATCACCGCCAAAAGCCCACCGATAGACATAAGAAAGTTTGCTGAAAGAAACTCAATAATATCCATAAGCGACTTTCCGCCAACAGCCAAATAATCCGCCGCAGGTGTGCAAATAGAGCAGACAATCATCATTCCAAGAGCGATGATAGCAAGTGTAATGCTCCAAGTCGCCTTCGCCCTGCTCCAGCCATAAGTCTCACTCATATACATTACAGCAGGTTCAAGCAGTGAGATAGTAGAAGTGATCCCAGCAAAACTAAAGGCAATAAGGAATAAAAATGCGATAATATTGCCCAAGATTCCAAGATGAGAGAACATCACAGGCAGGGTTACAAAGATAAGCCCAGCCCCCTTATTGACAACGCCTTCATACTCAAACACAAAGGTAAAAATCATAAGCCCCGCCATAATCGCAATAGCAATGCCGGATAACACAATCCAAAGTGAGCTTTTTAGAAGGTTTTGATTAGAATCTGAACTTGCCGCGTAAGTGATGATAATCCCAACTCCAAGAGATAACGAGAAAAACACCTGCCCTAAGGAATCAACAAACACATCAAGGCTAAGAGCTTTTTTTGCCTCTTGCATATCAAAACTTAGCATAAACTCCACCGCCTTGCCAAAAGAATCCATACTCATCGCATATATAAGCAGCCCAAAGAAAATAATAAAAAGTAAAGGCGTAAGGATAAGATTTAAAAGCTCAATGCCTTTTTTCACCCCACGAGAGATAATCCAGCCCGTCAAGCCCATCACAAAAAACAGCCCAAGCGTTTGTGGAACAAAGCCATCTGTGTAGAGTGCATTAAAAATCGCCCCTGAACTTTCCATATCACTAGGGAGATTAAAACTTACCATAAAGAGATAGTAAAACACCCAGCCTAGAACAATGGCATAAAATGAAAGGATAATGGGTCCACCAATGAGCGTTAGCCCAGCGTATCGCCATTTTTTGCTAGGGTTTGGGTCAAGATTCTCATAGCTCTTAAATGCATTTGCCTGCCCTTTGTTTCCTATAAGCATTTCACCTACAAGCATAGCAATGCCGATGGTAAGAGCCAAAAACAAATACAATAGCACAAATGCACCGCCACCATTTGTCCCAGCAATATATGGAAAACGCCAAATATGCCCTAGCCCTATGGAGCTACCAAGCGCGGCAAGGATAAAGCCGATTTTACTAAAATTATTCATCATAAACCTTTTAAAAGTATAAATTGCACAAATTACAGCATACCGCACAACGCGTCATTAATATAATTTGAAAAGGGGCTAATGTTACTTGAGTTTTTATTAAATATTACTAAATTAAGCTAGAATTCTATATTCTATTTTGATAAAAGGGAGCAAAATGCGGTATTTGGTAATTGTGAGCGTGATTTGGGCATTTTCTTTTCCTTTGATTGGGCATTATCTTGTGGGGAGAAATGTAGCAAATCCGGTGGATAGCTACTTTGTGATTGTGGCGAGATTTGCCCTTGCGTTGCTTGTGTTTTTACCCTTTATTCGCTTTGCAAGTGTGCCCCATAAGCTTAAGCTCTCACTTATTGGTATAGGTGGAGTGCAAATAGGCATAATGTATATTTGCTATTATCAGTCATTTAAGTATTTGCAGATTCACGAGGTAGCGTTATTTACGATTTTTACGCCTTTTTATGTGAGTGTGTTTTATGATATATGTAAGCGTCATATGCGTTGGCGATATTTGCCAAGTATCGCTCTAGCTGTGATTGGTGCGTATATCATTAAATATGGTGATGTGAGTGATGATTTTGTTGTAGGGTTTTTGTGGATTCAGGGGGCAAATATGTGCTTTGGTATTGGGCAGAGTGCGTATAAATATACAATGGAGCGATTTACTATGCCAAAGCAAGAGCAGGTTTTTGGGTATTTTTATATTGGGGCATTAAGTGTGGGGCTTGTGAGCTATGCGTGTTTTGGCGATGTAAATATGCTACCAAGTGAAGCTCATCAATGGCTTATCTTATTCTATCTTGGTGTGATTGCTTCAGGGCTTGGGTATTTTTGGTGGAATAAGGGGGCGTGTAGTGTGGATAGTGGTATTTTAGCGATTATGAATAATGTGCTTATCCCCTTGGCTATTGTGGCAAATACTCTTGTGTGGGGACAAAGTATAGAGAATTTGGGACAATTTTTGCTTGGCTCTTTGCTGATTGCTCTATCTCTTTGGTGGCATTATAGAATCCTAAAAAGATTTAGAGATTGATTAGGCTTTCTTTGATAGGTTTAGAAGAGAAAAATCAGCCGATGTTTGTGTTTATAGATATTTCAAAAGCATATTTGGTTGAGGTAAGCTATACATTTTAGGCTTGGTAGTTTTTAAGCAAATATGCTTATTCCTTGTAGATTCCAAAAAAACGCACAGAAAAATTAAAAATAAAAGCAATGCCTGTGGCGATAATTTTGCCAAGCATTGTATGAAAGTTTAGAATCTCCACACATACAAATAATACACCCATATCAATCAATAAGCCACAAAAGCTTACAAGATAAATCAATACACTCTCTTTAAAAAGATGATGAGTGGAGTGCTTGAATATGAATATTCTTGCAAAGAGGAAATTCCACAAAGTCGCCAATATAAAGCTTATAAATCCAGCTGTGATATACCACAAACCAAACTTTATAGTGATATAAAAGATGAGCCAATTAATAAGGGCAGCAGAGCCGCCAACAAGTATGTATTTGTAAAGTTTTGTGAAAAATGATGTGTAAAATGCTCTTGTGAAAGCAGAGTTAGTATTATGCGGATTTATAGAATCTTGCTTTTGTGAATTATGTGAGGGCATAGGCTAGGCTTTACTCACAATGGCAAAATTATTCATACCAAACTGAAAATATTTGTGTGTGTTGAGATGTAAGCTAGGGACTTGGGCGATGAGATTTTGCAAATCTTTCTTGTCATAGTAAGCTTTGTGGTCTCTTATCTCTGCTTCACTGACAATTTTTAGCTTGTAAGCGAGAAATTCTAATACAGGTTTGGCTAAGTGGCTTGGCACGGTAAGGATTAAAACACCATTTGGCTTTAGCACACGAGCGATTTGCTTGAGCATTTCTAACGGATAATTCAAGTGTTCCAAAACAGCTAGCATTGTTATCACTTCAAAACTCTCATTTTCAAATGGGAGATGACATTTTGAATTTTGCGGAAAAATAGCATTGCCCCCCCCCGTTAAAATCTACGCTTTGAGAATCTTTAGATTCAAAATAATAGGCAAAAGTTTGAATCTTATCTGTGTGTATTGTTGGGGCTTTGAAGTCAATGCCTATGCCTTTAGCAATATGTGGTTCAATTTCCTTTAAAAGTCTTGCTTCCCAGCCGCAACCAATATCTAAGACATTTGGATTTTTAAAGCTTTTGATTGTCGGTAGGACACGGGATAGCCGCATTTTACGCAGTGTGGATTCTAGCAATGCTTCTTTCATTTTTTATCCTTTGGTTGTGATAAGCTTGAATCTTGAGCTTTTTGTTTTGTGTGCGGAGGTTGTATATAATACATATCTCGTCCTAAAAATGTGCCTTTGGCAAGATTGGGTCGTTGAGAAGTGGAGGCAGGGAGTGGGGCATCATACACCCTATCTTCGCCCTCAAATGGGATAAAAAGGCTTAGATTATTATGATTTGTATATTTTTGCAATGGGATAGATGGAATCTTGCTTGTATCCTTAAAACCGCTGATTGTTTTTAAATTGAATGGCTCATTATTTGAACCCAAAGCATATACCGCACCAATACCCAATAAAGCACAATAAAAAAGAGCATTTTGGGATTTTAAAACAATCTTGTGCGATATGTGATATAGCCCCATAGCAAGTAAAATCCCAAAAAATGGCACAAAATATTGCCAACCAAAACGCGGGTCTGGAGCTGAGAAAAACCAAAAAAGAATGCCCAAAAATAAGCATACAAGAAGTGGTGTATAAACTTTAAAAACACTTTTTTTGGTGAATGCTAAAACCGCACCAATGCAGATTGCAATGATGGATAAGATTAGCCCTATTCTATACGATAGGGGCATAATGTATTGAGAAAACCAATACCCCATCCATTTTCCACTTTCAAGTAGCTCTTTTGGGTTTGATGCGCCTCCAACTTTTGCCCAATTATGGATAGTTGTAACCTCTCCACTTCTTATTGTATTATCCACAGCCCAAGGTAAAGATTCAAAATAAAATAAACCAGCAGGATAAGCTACTGCACCCGATAAACAAATCCCCTTAATACCCCATATAATGCCAAGCAAGAAAGGAATAATAAGCAAAAATACAAGAATCTTAAAAGAATGTTTTGAAAGCTTAAAATATTGAAAAAATAGCACAAGAACACAAGGGATAAGCATAATAGCAGATATTTTAATATATACGCTAAAAAATGCCAAAACAAAAAGAAGAAAAAAAGCAAAAAGAGAATCTTGTATATGCGATGGGCTAGATTCTAGCATATAAATGAGATAAGCTACAATACAAAATCCTACAAGTCCTAAGTATCCCTCAGCATACAATCCTTGCAGATTGAGAAATACAGCAAGAAGCCATACACAGCCTAATGCAACAAAGCAGCGATAAATACTATCAAAACGCAAACTAAAACACACCATAAGGGAAGCCATAAGCGTGAAAAATGTCATTATTTCATTAGTGATAAAACTACGAATACCAACAATATGTGAAACTTCGCTTATGGCTGAAAAATTATAAAGAATATTGTTGAATCCAAAACGCGTATGAATATTAGCAAGACCAAAAATAAGCGGAGATTCTTGCACCCATTTTGTAGCTTGTATGTGATACAGCCCCGTATCATAAGCACTTTCACTTAAGCATCCAGCCCACATCACAAATAAAAATGCAACAATAAAAGCAAAGATGTAGGTTTTGTTGCACATATCCTTGAATAATCCTCGTGTCATAAAAAAGAATACAAAACACACGCCCAGCACAAGCCCCATAACGGAAATGATAGGACTAATAGGCATAAAGATATGAATCCACCCTACCAAGACACTCACACAAATGACACCAAGCAACCCAATAATGGGTATTGCCAAGCCAAATGGTAAATTTTTATGGTAATGTATGTATGTTTTTCTAAGCGGAGGATTAGGTATGACATTTGCATAAGTGCTAGGCACTATAAAGGTATTATAAAACTTTACAAGTAAAGCAAAAAATGCCAACCCAAAACCATAAGTAGCTAGAATCCACCCCAAAAGCACAAATGTAATTTTAAGATTTACTATAATCCATTCCATACTTTTTAACCTTTAAATCTATACTTCACTATCGCCCATAATGCACGGAAGCCATCTCTAACCCCAATCTTTTTGCCCTCTTCATAAGTCCTGCCATAATAGCTTATGCCCACTTCATAGATTCTAATGCCTTTAATTTTGGCGATTTTTGCTGTGATTTCAGGCTCAAAGCCAAACCTATTTTCTTCTATGGTGATGCTTTGTATAATCTCGCGTTTAAAAACCTTGTAGCAAGTTTCCATATCTGTGAGGTTAAGATTTGTCATCATATTTGATAGGAGTGTCAAAAGCCCATTAGCCATTCTATGCCAAAAGTAAAGCACACGATGAGATTCCCCACTTACAAATCTTGAGCCAAACACCACATCAGCCACACCTTTTTCAAAAGGGGCTAGAAGTTTTGGGTATTCATTAGGGTCGTATTCTAAATCTGCATCTTGGATAAGCACAATATCACCGCTTGCGTGTGTAATTCCTGTGCGAAGTGCTGCGCCCTTGCCTTGATTTTTCTCGTGGTAAAGAATCTTAAAAGAGCAGTTAGGGGAAGTGGATTCTAGGCTAGATTCTAAGCTAGAATCTGCAGATTTTTTAGATTCTAAGGTGGCGAGAATCTCCCTTGTGCCATCGCTACTATAATCATCAACAATGATAATTTCTTTATGATAGGGAATTTGCACATTTTGCACCACTTGCAAAATGTCTAAAATGGTGGATTTTTCATTAAAGCAGGGAATGATGATTGAAAGTGTATGAAATGCGTGTAAAGTGTGTGATGTAAAAGATGTGGGATTAGTAGATTCTTGTTCTGCCCCCCCCCATTTAATTGTTTGCTTAAAAGTTGTGAATCCATAAAATACTAGCCGATTTATAGGAATCTTCCAACCAAAATATCCCAATCTGTCCCTGATTTGTCTAACAAACTAAATGTAAATTGAAATGATTTTAGCTCACAATTTTGCAGTATTTATTTACAAGAGAATAAAGTAGCAGTGGTGGACCTTGCAGGATTCGAACCTGCGACCAATCGGTTATGAGCCGAGTGCTCTGACCAGCTGAGCTAAAGGTCCCTGAGCGTTAGGGCTGGAATTATACTCAAAAATAAACTTAAAGGCAAGAATGTTTTCAAGAATCGCAAAAAGCGTCATAAATGTAACAAAGCTCGTGCCTCCATAGCTCATTAACGGCAGGGGAATCCCAACCACAGGGGCTAATCCTATCACCATACACACATTAATCCCCACATACAAGAAAATCAAAATAGCGATATAGCCTGTTACTGCACGCAGGAAATAATCTCTCTCATACACAAATCCAAGACTTAGCACATACACGATCAAGCAAAAAAACAATGCCAAAAGCCCAAAAGCCCCAAGTAATCCAAACCGCTCCACAAAATACGCAAAGATAAAATCCGTATTTGCATAGGGCAAAAATTTAAGTTGAGATTGTGTCGCCTCCTCTTTTGACTTCCCCACAATCCCACTTGCACCAATGGCGATAAGAGCTTGATTTACTTGATATGGATATTTATCAGACACAAAGTCCATAATACGCTTTTTTTGATAGTCTTTCAAAGGATCTACGACATAGGCAACAGGTGCTAAAAAGACAACAACAAGCCCTAAACTTATCCAAATCTTTTTATTCACACCAATGAGAAAAAGTGTGCCAAATCCGGTTAGTAAAATCACCATAGCCGTCCCCAAATCCGGCTCTTTGAGAATAATCACAAAAGGAATAAGAATAAAAGAGCTAATAATACAAAACTGCTTCACACCATAGCCATCTTTTGGCGGAGGATTCGTTGCAATATATGAGGCTAAAAGCAACATTAAAAAAATCTTCATAATCTCACTTGGCTGGATTGAAAAACTCGTAAAAGGAATATCCACCCAGCGTTGTGCGCCAAGCTTCTGTGTGCCGATAAAATGCACCAAAATCAGCAAAACAAGACAAATCACATAGGACACTACGATAAAACTTTTTAGCTTTCTAAAAGGCACAAAAAAGAGAAAAAATACAAGCCCACAGCTTAAGGTAATATACTTGATTTGCTTAGAAAAAAGCATAGAATCTAGCTCATTAATCAAAAATAATGATAGCCCAACCAAAGGCAGAATCAAAAGTAATAAAATATATTCAAAATGTGCTAGAATCCGTCTATCAATCACAAAAAACTCCTAAAATCCAAATCAACTTTAAAATATGGCGGAACAAATGCGAGAACTCATTGTAACAGAACTTGACTTAAATAATAGCAATAATGGTAAATTGCGACTTGATTCTTTTCTCTCCTCACAATTGCAGATGAGCAAAAATCAGATTCAGCTCCTTATCCAAGCCAACAATATCACGCTCAATGGACTGCCTTGTATCAAAAATGGCACTTTATTAAAGCCAAATGATAAGATTCATATTAATCTCCCAAAGCCTCATAGCCTAGATTCTAACGCTCAAAATATGAGCCTATCTTTGCAAAATCTCTACAAAAATCTTAGCATTGATATTTTGCATGAAGATGATGATATTCTTATCCTTAATAAACCGCCAAATCTCGTTATTCACGATGCCCCAAGTGTAAAAGACCCAACCCTAACCCAATGGCTCAAACTCCACTCCCACATACTGCATACACTTAGTGGAGAGGAACGATATGGGATTATCCACCGCCTTGATAAGCAAACAAGCGGTGTGCTTTGCATTGCTAAATCACTTCTTGCCTACGAGATTCTTCCAAATCAGCTAAAATCTCGTCAAATGGGGCGATACTACCTAGCCATCATTGATACACCCTTAAAGCAGAATCTCCAAGTGCAATGCTTTATGGGGCGATGTCCCACAAACCGCTTGAAAATGAGTAAGATTCATATTGACGAAAATGAGAATCCACCACAAGGTGTGCGAGATTCTAAAAGCTCTTTTGTCAAACTCGCCACCTCAAATGATGGCACACTTGAGCTGATTGCCATAAAGCTCCATACCGGCAGAACTCATCAAATCCGCACACATCTTGAGAGCCTTTCACGCCATATCTTAGGCGATACACTCTATGGTTATAAGCCAAGTGCAAAGAGCGTATTTTATGAAGGTAGAATCTTGCTTCACGCTTACATTCTCTACCTTACCCACCCTAAAAATGGGCAAAACTACACTTTTAAAGCCCCCATTTTATTAGATATGCTAGAATTTATACAAAATCACTTCACAAAGGAGTTGCCAAATGGTTGCAAGAATGTTATGGAACTACTTGAGGTTGATAGCATTACCCGTGCTTTTGAGTGTTTTTCTTAGTGCATGCTTTTCATTTTTTAATGCAAATTTACAAGAAGATTCTTCGCTCCCACGATTAGATTCTGTCAATACGCTCATTGATGTCTCATCTGTGGGCTTTGAGTGGAAACTCATCAATAATGAAAAGGTCAAAGGCTATGTCATTTACCGATCTGAATCTGGTGAAGGCAAAGGTTTGCAACAAATTGCTACAATCAAAAATCGCTTTGCAACACATTTTTATGATATCAATCTTTCACCTCAAACAAAATATATCTATGCCTTTGCTGTCCTTGGGGAGAATGACACAATCTCGCCAAAAAGTGAGCCTATACACATTCAAACCTCCTTTATAGACCCGGTGGAGAGTGTCTTTGCTATCAATAATCAGCCAAGAAGCATTAAGCTTATATGGTCGCCCCACCCAAATCCTAGCGTAGATTCTTATCTTATCCAACGCCTCAATAAAGCCGGAGAGTTTAAAACAATTAAAACAATCCCTCATCGCTTAAGCGTGGAATATTTTGATGAAGATTTAAAAGATGGGGAGACTTACACTTATCGCATTATCGCAAAAAACCACGAAGGTGTAGAATCTAAGCCCACTCAAGGCATTAGTGTTAGCACGATTCCACAACCCACACCGATTGAAAACATACAAGCTTCAAATGATTTACCTCGTAGCATTCATATCACTTGGGAAGACGCACCAGATTCAGCAGGGGTGAGTAAAAAATACTACAAGATTCTTGTCTCATCAAATGACAAAGATTACAAAAGCATAGCCACCACAAACCAAACAAACTACACGCATAAACTTCAAGCTAAAGATGATGGTATAACTTACTATTATCAGGTTGTGCTTTTAGGAGACAATGGCTTGGAAGGAAGAATGAGCAGCAACCCTGCCAAAGGCTCTTCTCTCCCATCACCTAGCACACCTACACAATTTGAAGGCAAAATGGTAGAAGGCAAGGCAACACTTTCTTGGCAAACACCAAGTGATGATCGCATTGTGAGTTATATTGTCTATCGCAAAGAGGGTGCGTTATGGACACAAAGTGCGAAGTTTATTGACATTCACAACAATGGCTTTATTGATAAAGAAATGCAAAAAGGTAAAAAATATAGTTATAGCGTAGTGAGTGTGGATAAACACGGGATAGAATCTAAGCCTAGCCAAGAAATTGAACTGATACTTGAGTAAGGATTATATGTGCCGCATTTTCTCTCTCCAACCATCACTCTGCCAAACCTGCCTTTTAAAAGTGGGGAGTATGAGTTTGCCTATGAGGCTCAATGCAGGGCAGATTCCCATCAAAGCCTTATTTTAGTGCGGTTTTGGCAAAATGACACCTCACATAATGAATCTTTGCCCGATGAATTCTTTTTGCGTAAAGTAGAGCGACCAAGCAAAAATAACAGCATTATCAAATGTGAAAAAAGTAGCAAAGCCCAGCCAACGGGTATTATCAAAAATGCAATCAAAACGCTTATGGAACAACAAAGCAATCAACATCTCATCACGCACAATCTCAACAACAATTCCCCAAGGCAGAATCTACAATCGCCATTTTTTAAATCCGTAAAGTATTTTTTAGATTTTTCTCAAAAATGCCTTATTGAAGTGGGCTTTGGCTCGGGGCGACATCTCTTACACTTAGCTAAGAGCAATCCACATCTTATTTGTATTGGCATTGAGATTCATAGCCCCTCTATTGAGCAGATTCTAAGGCAGATTGAGCTTTTAGGGCTTAAAAATCTCTATATTATCCACACTGATGCGAGAATCTTACTTGAGATTTTGCCTTCTTGTATTGCGGAGGGCATTTATGTGCATTTTCCTGTTCCTTGGAACAAAAAGCCCCATAGGCGTGTATTTTGCAAAGCTTTCTTACAAGAATCTTTGCGTGTGCTAGATGATAATGGGGTATTGCATTTAAGGAGCGATGATGAGATATACTTCCGCGATGCACTGAATCTCGCCCTTTCTTATAAGCATATTAATTTGCAAGTGCAAAAAAATCATAAAAATGCCATTGTCAGCAAATACGAAGCAAGGTGGGAACGACAAAACAAAGATATTTTTGATTTAAAAATTTTTAAAACCTCAAGCGAAAGTCAAGATTCTCATATGAAATCAGCAAAAAACGCACAAAATGCAGAAAAAAACTTTAATTTTGATAAGATTCTAAGAAAAAATTTGGATAATTACACGGATTTTCCATACAAGAAAATCGCTAAGGATTGGTTCTTACATATTGACAATGTGTATTGTGCTGGAGGTGTGTATGTGTTGACATTGTGTTTTGGAGACTTCAATCAGCCACAAAGCAAGTTTTTGCAAATCTCTTTTTGTGCAACTTATACGACACATTATATCAGTGGTGATCCTATCCCAACAAAGGCAGCATATCTAGCACATAAACATTTAATAGAGTTTTTAAACTTAGCAGATTCTACTAAAGTAAGGAGTGAAGTTTGAGCCCAATCATAGAAGCAAAAAATCTGAATCTAGGCTACAATGACGAGCTTGTCATCAAAGATGCAACCTTTAATATCAATGCTAAAGAGTTTGTATTTATTACCGGGGCTTCAGGAAGTGGTAAAAGCACGATTTTAAGCTCATTTTTTGGACATTTAGGTGTGAAGAGTGGGCATTTGAATATTTTTGGTGTGAGTATGCAAAAAGCATCAAAAAACCGCATCAATCATCTTCGTAGAAATATTGGCATTGTTTTTCAAGATTATAAACTTATTAAAGAGTGGAATATAGAACGCAATGTAATGTTGCCTATGGTGATTAATGGATATAAAAAAGAAGTGTGTAAATCTCAAGTAGAAAAGCTTTTGGTGCATATTAAGCTATCCCACAAGGCAAATAAGTTTCCTTTAGAGTTAAGCGGTGGGGAGCAACAACGCGTAGCAATGGCAAGAGCTTTAGCCCATAACCCAACCATAATCCTAGCCGATGAGCCAACAGGTAACCTTGATGACTACTCAAGTGAGCTTATTTGGAATCTACTTAAAGGTGTAAATGAACAGCTTGGAATCACCGTTGTTGTCGTAACACACAGAATGCCAGATAGGCTCAATATCCCTTATAGAAGACTACATATTGAAGAAGGAGTGGTATATGAATTTGCTTAAAAGACACTTGGCACTTATTGTTCCTCTCCTTGCATTGCTTTTTAGTTTGGAGAGCATTATACTTGTTAATCGTGCGGTGGCAAAGCACGAAAACAAACTCTCGGATAATTATTCCATTGTCATCGCATCAAAAAATGCTCTCACACTTGATAAGGTAGAAAACTTTATCCGTGAGGCAAAGGAGCTTAAGGCGATTACGCCTGATTATATGATGAATGAGCTAAAAAAGGACCTTAGCCGAGAGAGTTTAGAGACATTGCAAAGAGAATTGCCTTTTTTCTATTCATTGAAACTTTCCGTATTCCCAGATGAAGAGCGTTTGCAAAAGATAAATGCCACACTCTCAAAGCTTAATGGTGTAACAAAAGTAGAATCTTTTAGTAAAAGTCATTCACAAGTCTATAAATTGCTCCTTATCATCAAAAGCTCCATTGTTGTATTTGCTTCACTCATTGCAATTTTGAGTTATATTCTTATGGTCAAACAAATTGAAATATGGAAATTTGAGCATAGCGATAGAATGGAGATTATGGCATTTTTGGGTGCTCCAGCGTGGATGAAAAATGGTATTTTATTCCGCCTTGCATTGATAGATTCATTTATCTCAACGATTGCTATTATCGCGGGTATGACATATCTCATTAATAGCAGCAAAATGCAAGGGGTGCTTAGCACACTTGAAGTAACAAGCGATATTTTCCGTATGGGAAGTGATTTTATCATTTTGCTTTTCACATCTATACTTGTATCTATCGTATCAGTTGTGTTTGTTATCATTAAGCAAAAAGACCTCTAATGAAACAAGGCTTTGCCTCTCTTGCATTATGTGCTATTGTTAGCCTATCTTTGGCAAATATTGACAAAGATATTGCAACAAATAAAGATAAACTTGCTAACGCACAAAATCAAGAGCGAGCCATAAGCAAAAAGCTTGATGAGTTAGGCAAGGCAATTAATGCTAAAAATGCCGAGCTTACAAGGCTAGGCAAACAAATAGAAACACTCTCACAAGATATAAGCCAAAATCAAGGTAAATCCCAAAGTCAAGAAAAAACGCTTAAAAATTCACAACGCCAACAAAATATGTTGCTTGAACAAAAGCGTGAGATTGAATCTCAAATGATTAAATTGCTTACACAAAACATTGCATTTAGTATGATTATGGAGCGTGAAGGAAGTATTGATTCTGTTGATGGTGTGGTAGAATATGAAGTTTATAGAATCTTGCATAAAAATACAAAAGATTCTATCAAAACACTCAATGCTAGGCAAAGCATTTTAAATAATGAGATTGAAAAAATCACAAATACAATCTCACAACTTCAAAGCTCAATCAAGATTCAAACAAACAAAAAAGACAACCTGCAATCTGCCAAAGAGCAGCAAAAAGCCACTTTGAGCAAAATGCAAACTGAACTTAAAAGCTATGATGAGCAGCTTAAAGCCATTGTCAAAGAGCGAAAAAGCCTTGATGAGATTCTCTCTCGTCTCAATATTGTAAAAGAGCAAAAATCACAGAGCAAAAACCAACAAGCCTTTATTGACAACCAAAAGAAGCCAGATAGTATAAAAGCCCCAAAACAATTTGGCACTTCATACCGCGATGTGCCAACAATTGCATACAAAGGGAGCAAAACTATTCCGCCACTTGAAAACTACACGATTGAGAAAAAGTTTGGACCTTATTTTGATCCTGTGTATAAGTTTAAAATCTTTAATGCCGCCATTATGTTTAATCCTAGAAGTGCTAATGCAAGTGTCAAAAGTGTGCTTGATGGTAAGGTTGTATATGCCAAAGACGCTCCGGGGCTAAAAAAAGTCATCATTATTGAGCATAGCAATGCCATTCACACCATTTATGCATATTTAGACAAAATAGAATCTAACATCAAAGTAGGTTCAAGCGTTAAAAAAGGTGCAATTATAGGCAAGGTCAATGAGCGTTTAAGCTTTGAAATCACTCAAAAAGATAAACATATTAATCCAGCAGATTTTATCAAACTCAATTAAAAAAAAATTTTTTTTAGCCGATATGTCTTTTGCTTTATTTTAGAACTTCAAGGAGGAAGCTATGATTAATAGTGTTAATAGTATTGGCAACAATAATGATGCTGTTAAAAATCGGCTTGTGAATATGGTAAATGCGAGTGGTCGGGCAGTCACGGAAGATACCCGCCCAACTGAAGTGCGTTTGCAGCAAGAAACAGCGCAGCACCACGATAAGGAAAACAAAAAGCAACTTGAAAGTGAGCTACGCGAACTGAGCAAGAAGCTCAATGATGAGATGAAAAAAATCGGCACAGATTTGAACTTCTCGTATAATGAGAATATTCCGGGACTTATGGTAACGGTCAAAGAATTTAATGGCGATAAGATCATAAGGGAAATTCCATCAAAAGAAGCTATTGAACTTATGAAAAGAATGCGCGAAGTTATTGGTGTGATTTTTGACAAGCAGGGTTAAAAAGAGAGGTTAAATAAGCTTAAGATTCTAGAATCTAAATTTGCGAAAGGAGGTTGTATGGCACTTGGTAGTTTAAGCTCTCTTGGGCTTGGAAGTAAGGTCTTAAATCACGATGTGATTGATAAATTACGAAAAGCTGATGAAAGCACACATATTGATCCTATTGATAAAAAAATAGAACAAAATGTAGAAAAACAAACCGAGCTTGTTGCCATCACCTCTACTTTGCGGGATTTAAAATCTAGCACAAGCAAACTTGCTGATTATTCAACCTATTTGGGACGCTCAAGCAATGTCATCGGCGATGCACTCAAAGCTACTATATCTTCTGGTGTGCCAACCCAAGATATTAAGATTGACATAGATTCTGTGGCGACTTCAGACATTAATGAGATAGGCTCAAAATATGAGAGTAGAGAATCTGCATTTAGTCAAAAAGATTCTACACTCAAGTTTCATCACAAAGGGCAAGACTACAAGATTGAAATTAAAGCAGGTATGGGATTAGCTGAAGTTGCACAGCTCATCACAGACACCACAAAAGGCGAAGTTATGGGGATTGTGATGAAAACAGGCGGTTCAAACCCTTATCAACTTATGATAAATTCCAAAGATACAGGCGAAGCCTCAAGAGTGTATTTTGGCTCAACTGCCACAGGCTCTGTTGTCCCAAGTGGTGCTTTTGAGCTTAATGATGGGGATTTGAACATTACTCTTAAAGATAAAAAAGGCATTGATAAAACCCTATCTATCAAACTTCCAAAAACTGCTACTGAATCTAAAACACAAGATAATGCACAGGCTTTAAAAGAAGCTCTAATTGCTGCGATTAAGGACAATGCAGACTTTGAAGGACTGCTTGATAGCGATTTAAACATAGGCATAGGTGGGGCTAATAGCGATATGATCACTATCAATGACAGACGAGGCTATGGCATAAAGATAGAAGGTGCAAAATCCCAAGCATTAGGTTTTGGCGAGGATAATAAAACCACGCAAAAAGAAGATCTTATGGTAACCACCAAAAGCATAGGTGCAGGAAAACTCACTGGGACAATCAACATCGGCAGTGTGCCACTTGATCTCTCAACTTTGACAGATAAGAAAAACACTGCTAAGCAAAATGCACAAGCCATTGCCGATGCTATTAATAATATTGCTGGAATCTATGGCTCTGTAAATGATGAGGGCAAACTCGTGATTAACTCCGATACCGGCGAAGTCAATATTTATGCCAACAATGATGCAGAAAGCAAAAAGGCATTAGAAGATTTGGGGTTAAAATCAGGCACAACAATGGATTATGCCAAAACACAAGAGGATTTATTCAAAATACGCAAAGTGCAAATGGCTGAAGATGCAAAGTTCTCCTATAATGGAATTGCTATGAAACGCCCCACAAATAATATTGATGATATTGTGAGTGGAGTAAATATTGAGCTACTTACCACAACAGAGCCGGGCAAACCGGCGGTAATTAGCATTACACGCAATGATGAAGAGATAACAGAGAGTGTGAAAAAGTTTGTAGAATCTTACAATGAGCTTTCACTCAAGCTTGATGAAGTAACGCGTTATGATGAAGATTCCAAAATTGCTGGAATCTTTAATGGCAATAGCGATATTCGTATGATACGCCCCACGCTCACGAGAATCTTCTCTACCAATATCCCAACTGAAACGGAGATTAAAAGTCTTGCCAAATACGGACTTGCCCTTGATGAAAAAGGGAAAATGAGCCTTGATACAAGTAAGCTTTCAATGGCTCTAAGCACTGACCCAGAAGGGACACAGGAATTTTTCTACGGGAGCATAAAAACCACAGAATTTAAGGAGGTGCAAACTGATGGTGTGTTTAAAAAGTTTGACCAAGAGCTTGATAAACTTCTTAATGGGGGCAATGCAAGGCTTAAGCTACTTGAAGAAAGTCTCACTAAAGATGACAAGAAGTTGCGTGAGGACAGAAAAAGGGCTGTTGAGCAGCTCAACACACGCTATGACATTATGGCACAGAGATTTGCAGCCTATGATTCTCAAATCTCAAAAACCAATAATGCCTTTAGTAGTGTTCAGTTGATGATTGACCAATCTGTGGCGAAAAAATAAATTCTAAGGAGTAAGCAATGTATGGCAATAACGCGTATAATCTTTATCAACAAAATTCAGTTTCAGTAGAATCTCCGGTAAAACTTATAGAAATGCTCTATGAGGGCATTTTACGATTCTGTGCTCAAGCCAAGCGACATATGGAAGCAGAAGATATTGAGAAAAAAATCTACTATATCAACCGCACAACAGATATTTTCACAGAGTTGCTCAATACACTTGATTATGAAAAAGGTGGTGAGGTAGCAACTTATCTTACAGGGCTTTACACACATCAAATCAAGCTCCTTACTCAAGCCAATGTCGCTAATGATACAGCTAAGATTGATATTGTTATTAATGTTGCCAAAGGGCTTTTAGAAGCGTGGAGAGAGATTAACCAAGATGAATTGGCACGATAAGCTAAAGGTTGCCTTACTGAATCAAGATGATAAAACTGCCTTTGCCCTAGTGAGTAATCTCCCGGAAAATCTCGCCACTGCACCGCTTGAGGACAAGCTCCAAGCCCTTGAGCTTATCTCTCAAACCAAGCTTCTCTTAGAATCTAAACAACTTCAAGTAAGAATTAATATGGAGCAAATCAAGGCGGCAAAAAAGTTCCTTGAAAACTCCAATTAACGAGCCAAACAAGCAAAATTCTCATCTTTAAACTTGTATTTTCCCTATTAGATGGGTTTTTTGCGACAAATTTCCCAAAAAATCCGCATATGCCTTGACTTCAAGCCTAAAATCGTATAGAATAGGTGCGTTCAAAATTTTAACAACAAGGAGTTGCAATGAACAAGGCAGAATTCGTAGAATTAGTAAAGAAAGTTGGCGAATACGACACAAAAAAAGATGCTGAAAAAGCAGTTAATTCTTTTGTAGATGCTATTTCTCAAGCTCTTACTAAAAAACAAAGCGTTGAGCTTGTAGGCTTTGGTAAGTTTGAAACAGCTGTTCAAAAAGCTAAAACAGGTAAAGTTCCTGGAACAAACAAAACTTACAAAACAAGTGAAAAAGCTGTGCCTAAATTCCGCCCAGGAAAAGGTTTGAAAGACCAAGTGGCTAAAGCTAAGAAATAAATCCTCATTCATAGCCTTTTAAAAAAGGCTATGACATTAACTTCTTAAAACTCTCACTTACACTTTTTCCATCAAGTATTAGGCTAATCTCTTTTGCAATAGGCGTATAAATATCTTCTCCCTCCCCAATCTCTGTAATTGCCCTAGCTGTAATAACACCCTCAGCTACTTCACCAAGCTCACGCAATATCTCGCTAATTTGTTTTTTGGCGGCTAGTCCAAGTCCAACGCGATAGTTACGCGACATTGTAGAAGTTGAAGTCAAAAACAAATCTCCAGCTCCAGAAAGTCCCAAAAATGTCTCCATTTTTGCTCCAAAATGTTCTCCAAAACGGCACATCTCTACCAATCCTCTAGCAACCAATGATGCCTTAGCATTTGCCCCAAACTCCAATCCATCGCAGATTCCCGCGGCAATAGCAATGACATTTTTATACGCCCCAGCTATCTCTCCGCCTATCACATCAGGACTCACATAGGCTTTAATAAATTTTGGCATTAAAGCGGCAAACTCACGACTCAAAGCAAGATTACGCGAATGGATAACCAATGCACAAGGCAGAGACTGCACCACTTCCGAAGCAAAGCTAGGACCGCACAAATATGCAAGATTCTTATGCCAAATCTCCTCTTCCATAATATCACTCACAAATGCCCCACTCCCAGATTCTATACCCTTACTTGCACATAAAATTTTTATCTCCTTTGGGAGCTTTACGCTCATAAGCCACTCCCTCAAAGCACTTGTAGCAATAGCCATCACAAAATATTGTGAATCTAGAGCTTCATTATGACTTACCTGCATAATAGGTTTAGAATCTTGCTTTAACAAACGCTCATTCAAAGGTGCAAGAAGAGAGCTAATATCACGCCGAGAGACAATTTTCACATCATTTTTTTCTGCCAATGCAAAGGCTAATGCCCTGCCCCAAGCTCCACCGCCAAATACACTTACATTCATATCATATTCCCCTTATTTCACTTATCAAAATACATAGCTATATGTCAAAAATACTTGCGTTGTTAGCACATACGGATTAGCATTGATAGCAGTGTTTGAGGCTACATTGCCTACAACAGGCGTTCCAACTACACCATTTGGCATAGTTTGTGAAGGAGCTTGAGACATACCCTGCGAAGCACTCATCGCCAAAAGTGCATCATTAGCAGAGAGTTGCGTTTGCTTTAAAGTCAGCATTATGCGATGTGTCTTTAAAATTGTAATAGTCATACCAATGCTATTAACCCACGCAGGATACATAACCTTATTACCATAGTTATAGGCATTCTCCTCATATCTTTGCACCGTATCGTATGCCTTTATCTTGCCACTGCGTCTTTGCGTATTAAGCTCCACAGCGTTTGAAAAGAATAGCTCTAGCTCTACACGAGAATCTGGCTTTATAGAGTAGTTTAGCTCTACTCCCGCTCCATAGCGAGACATTGGCGTATCAAGCTCATTAAGATTTGCCTTGCCTGTTTCAAGCTCCATTTCGGAATATCCATCATTCACAAACGCATCAGCTTTTATAGAAAGATTCTTGCCAACTTTTGCTCCCGACTTCTCCTCGCTCTCTTTTTTTTCAAGTTGTTTTGCAAGTGGATTTGTGGAAGATTCTGTGTTTTCTTGTCGCAGCATAAGCTCTTCAGCTCCACCAACAACAAGCACAAAGCCCAATAAACACATTATCTTTTTCACTCTTCTGCACCCTTATATCTATCTTAATCTTCTCTTATCCCATTAAATCGGCTTTTATGCCACTTGCTAGAATCGCTATCCTAAAAAACACTGCTTAATATATTCTATCTCAAATCTTTTTAAGGATTTATAAATGTTTTATACGCTTTTGCCTATACTTTCACTTTTTATTCAATAGATTCCACCCTAAAGGTCATATTATGTCAGCTTTTGAAACCATCATCGGGCTTGAAGTCCATGTCCAGCTCAACACCGCTACAAAGATTTTCTGCTCTTGTGCCACAAGCTTTGGGCAAGAGCCTAATAAAAATGTCTGCCCCACTTGTCTAGGGCTGCCCGGCGCGCTGCCCGTGCTTAATCGTGAAGCAGTGAAAAAGGCGATTAGCTTTGGCACAGCCATAAATGCCACAATCAACCAAAACTCCATTTTTGCACGAAAAAACTACTTCTACCCCGATTTACCCAAAGCCTATCAAATCAGCCAATTTGAGATTCCCATTGTCGGGCGTGGGGAGATTGAGATTGAAGCAAATGGAGAGAAAAAGACTATCGGCGTTACACGCGCTCACCTAGAAGAAGATGCGGGCAAAAATATCCACGAAGGGCAGTTTTCTAAAGTGGATTTAAATCGTGCTTGCACGCCGCTTTTGGAAATTGTAAGCGAACCAGATATGCGAAGTAGTGATGAAGCGATAGCTTATCTTAAAAAGCTGCATTCTATCGTGCGTTTTTTAGGCATAAGTGATGCCAATATGCAAGAGGGCAGTTTTAGATGCGATGCCAATGTCTCTATCCGTGAAAAAGGGGATTCTAAGCTTTACACACGCGTTGAGATTAAGAATCTAAACTCCTTTAAATTTATCCAAAAAGCAATAGAATACGAAGTGGAGCGGCAAATTGAAGCGTGGGAAGATGGCAAATATGCAGAGCAAGTCGTGCAAGAAACAAGGCTTTTTGACACCGCAAAAGGCGTAACTCGCTCAATGCGTGGCAAGGAAGAAGCAGCAGATTATCGCTACTTCCCAGACCCGGATTTACTGCCTGTGTTTATTGATGAAAAGCTAATGCAAGAGGGCAGACAAATCCCAGAAATGCCAGATGAAAAAGCGGCACGATATGTCAAGGACTTTGGCATTAAGCCCTATGATGCCGGAGTGCTGACTTCAAGCCTAGAGCTCACAAAATACTTTGAATCTATGCTAGATTTTGGTGCAAGTGCTAAAGGCTCTCTTACTTGGCTTACCACGGAGCTTCTAGGGCGATTAAAGGGCGAGAATACCCTGCAAACTTGCGGGATAGATTCTACAACGCTTGCCACACTTGTCAAACGCATAGATGAAAGCAAAATCAGTGGCAAAAGTGGCAAAGAAATCCTAGATGTGCTTGTGGAGCAAAAGGGTGGCGATGTGGATTCTCTCATAGATTCTATGGGATTAGCACAGGTTAATGACGATGGAGCAATCCTTGCTGCCATAGATTCTGTGCTAAGTGCCAACCCTGATAAAGTCGCAGAGTTTAAAAGCGGCAAAGACAAGCTTTTTGGCTTTTTTGTAGGGCAAGTGATGAAAAATGCAAAAGGCGTAAATCCCGCCCGCGTCAATGAGCTATTAAAAGAGAAGTTACAATAACACCACACATAAATCACAGGGGAGAATTATGCAAGATTATGCAAAGCTAACAACTAATAAAAATCAATTAGGGGGGGGGGATAATAACTCTCCTTTAAAAACCCAAGAATCTAAAGAAAATCCCCACCCTAAAAACCCATATGATTCTAACTGCACCACCAATCAATCTTCAAACACCCTACTAAACCAATTCAAAGACTCGCTAAATAGCGATATTGAGCATCTAGCCTTTCTTATGGGGTATTTCCGCATAAGTGGCTTTCTCCGTTTGCACGATATTCTTAAAAGCAAAGGCTACACCAAGCTTACTTCTATCCGCCTGCTTGTAGGGCTTAATGTTGATAAGCTTATCTATGATCTCCAAGCTGCCAATCTCGACCCAAATATGCAAGAAAAGCCCTTTAAAGAGCTTTTCTATCAAACCCAAAAAAGTATTATCAATACCGAAGGGTCCTACACTATGGCAGTAGATGACTCCATATCCACACTAAGCAGCGTGATCAAATCTGGACAAATCCAAATCCGCATCGTGCGGGAGAAAAACGCCCACGCCAAATTCTATCTCTTCTACAAGCAGCAGCACTCTAGCAGCAAAGGACGCGATGAGTGTGTAGGCTCACTCATCGTAGGCAGCTCCAATTTAAGCCATAATGGCTTAGAGCAAAACTACGAGTTTAATCTAAAAACCACAGATTCTAGGGATTTGGACTTTGCAAAGTGGGAGTTTGAGCGATTATGGGAAAATGCCTTACCCTTAAGTGCTTTAGACATAGCCCAAGCCACGAAAGACACCTATTTACAAACTATCTCGCCAAGAGAGCTTTACTACAAGCTCCTGCTATGCTACTTTGGCGATGGCTTCTTGCACCAAGATGCAAGCATAGAGGCGTTGTTTAAGGGCTACACCACCTACCAATACCAAATCGATGCCGTGCAAGAGGGCATAGAAAAACTACAAAAATATAATGGCTTTTTTCTAAGCGATGTCGTAGGACTTGGCAAAACCTTGATCGTTTGCGTGATTGCCAAAAAGCTCCAAATAGATAGCAAAATCACAGGCAAGATCCTTTTCATCTCTCCACGACAGGTCAAAACAAGCTGGCAAAGACATATTGATGACATCGCCATAGCAAACTACATAATCAAAACACCAGATGATCTACACAACATCTCCAAAGACGACATTGATCAAATCGAGCTAGTGGCAGTCGATGAGAGCCATAGATTCCGCACAAGCGATACTAAGAAATACGAAAATCTACAAAACATCATCAAATCTAGCTCCACACACAAGCCCAAAAAACTTATCCTCCTATCTGCCACCCCGCAAAACAACCACCCCCAAGAGCTAGCCAACCAAATCTATCTCTTCCGCGATAGAAAAGATACGCAACTCCTAGATGGCAAAGTGCTTGAAAGCTTTTTGACAAACATCTCCAAAGACTTTAAAAGCCTACAGCAAAAGCGCAAAGAGATTTATGACACCACCCCAGATGACAAACTAGATTCTAGTCAAGCCTTACAAGAGAATAGGACTAAGCTAAAAGAGCTAGGCGATAAGCTACGCGATACCCTGCTACTACGCATTATGATCCGCCGCACTAGGAGTGATATAGAGGCATTTTACCAAGATGACAAAACCAAGCAGAATCTAAGCTTCCCAGAGATCACCCCGCCAAAAGACTTGACCTACAATCTTGATGAGATCTCACACAATCTAGCAAGCGATACGATCAAATTCCTAGACCAAAGCGAGCAGAGTAGCTTAGGCAGCTATCAATACAAACGCTACCTACTCTTCCCCAATCTCACCGAACAAGGACAAGAAAAATATATGCAAGCCTATGGCAAGAAGCACGATAAATCCTACTATGACACTAGTGCCAAGCAGCTCCAAGGCTTTATACAAAAGCTCTTATTCAAACGCTTTGATTCTAGTATCGCCGCGTTTAAATCCACCTTGCAAAAGATCATTAAAGCCCACGACATAATGCTACAAATGCTACAAGATGAAAATGGCAAAGTCAAAATCCCCAAGGAATACCACAATCTCGATAGATTCTATGAGCTGATTGAAAGCGATAGCGATGACTCTCTTGAGTCTCTACACAAGCTTGAAGAAAAAGGCAAGATATTCTCCCTAGAAGTAAGCGATTTTGACAAAGAATACGCACAAGCACTCCAAGCAGACAAACAAGCCCTAAGCAATCTGCTTCAACGCTGGGAAGCAATCACGCAAGACCCCAAGCTAGAAGCGTTGCAGAAGTTTCTAGCCTCCCTAGAAACAGGGCAAAAGGTTGTGATCTTCACAGAGGCAAAATCAAGCAGCGAGTATCTCACCACAAAGCTAGAAGCCACCCCAAGCCTAAGCGGTGCGATCCTCCATATCCACGGCGGCAACCGCGATGAGCTAGAATCTAGCATTAGAGAAAACTTTGATGCTAACTACCCCAAAGACAAGCAGCAAAATGACAAACGCATAATCATCACCACCGATGTCTTGGCTGAAGGCATAAATCTCCATAGAGCCAATATCATCATAAATTACGATACCCCCTATAACTCAACGCGCCTTATGCAGCGAATAGGGCGGATAAACCGCATAGGCACACCGCATAAACAAATCCATATCTGCAACTTCAAGCCAGATTATTTCACAGATTCTATCATACATATCCGCGCCATAGCGAGCCAAAAGATCCAGAGCTTCCACTATACTTTGGGGGAAGATTCTGCGATTTATGATGAGAGTGAAGAGTTTGATAGCAAAAAGCTCTTTGATGAGAGCATAAAAACCCAGAAAGAAGACCTAAGCAAAGAGACCTTACACAAAAAAGCCCTAAAAGATCTCTACCATAGCGACAAGCAAGCTTTCCAAAAGATACAATCACTGCCCAACAAGTCCCGCTGCTTTATCCAGACACAAGACCAAGCCCTAAGCTATGCCTACCTAAAATCCACCCACAAAGGCAGCAATATCTTCGCTCCTTACTGCATACAAGAAACTAGCGACAACCTCTTGCGAGAAGAGAAAGCTAGAGAATGCTCCGTGTTTGATATGCTAGATTTTTTACAAAAGCACATAGACTACCCCAAGCACCCCGCTAGCAAATCCCAGCTAAGCGTGCATTATAGGCAAATCAACAAAGCCATAGAAGCTTTCACCACACCGAGTCAAGCCCCACTTGCAGAGTCATCAAGCAGCGACAAGCACGCTTCTAAAGCCATAGGCAAGCTACAAGCCTAGCCTATATCGCACAACCAGCCAAAGACCCCCAAGAAGCAGCCTCCTTGCAAGCACTCCTACACGCCATCAAGCAAGGTAGCCACGCCAACTTGAGCCAAAAGATCATCAATGCCAAGGACAAAGATGAGATCCTAGCAATCGCCACAGACGCACACATCACGCAAAGACCTAGCAGCACAAAGCCTAGTAGAGACATAAAGAATCTAGACATAGAGCTAAGTCTCTCCACCTTTATTAAATCACACAAGGAGTAGCAATGAACAGCCTAGAGAGATTCACAAAAGCCCCATACAAGTTTGCACATTTTAGGGACTTCATCAAAGAGAGCTTTGCCCATAATGATGACATAGACTTCTACCAAGACAAGCCCACCCCCTACAAAGATGGACATATAATCCGCCATTACACCAAGATCTGTGAGCCTATCACCCTTGCAGACTCCTACACCATAGGGGTTTTTGCATTTGACACTACTTCTACTAATGCCAAAGTTACCCTACATAACGAGCTAGCCAAGCTGCTAAAATCCCAAGTAGATGGCGAGTATCTCTCAGCGATTTTAGCAGTCTTCTACGATGAGAGCTCCCCGGAAGTATTCCGCCTAAGCCTAGTAGGCAAGAGCTATGACCTAGCAGCAAACAAGCAGACCTTCTCAAATCCCAAACGCCAAAGCTTCGTGCTAGGAGATTCTATCCCCACCCACACCGCGCAAAAGCAGCTCCAAGATCTCATAGACTCCAAAGCCAAAAGCAAAGCCACCCTAGAAGAAGCCTTTTCCTTGCAGGCGGTTACCAAAGAGTTTTACAAAGAGATTAAAAAGATTTTTGACACCCTTTGTGCCAAGATTAAAGCCACGCATCTAAACAAGCAAGGCATAAAAGAGTTTGCCACAAAGCTGCTAGGTAGGGTAGTATTCGTGCGATTTTTAGCCGAGCTTACCCTAATCCCCAAAGAAATCTTCACCCAAGCCCGTGTTGATACCACCCAAAGCTACTACCAAGATATTTTAGTCCCGCTCTTTTTTGAAGTGCTAAATACTCCGCAAGAGACAAGATACTCACACATAACAAGCAATGCGATTTTTTCCAACATTCCTTATCTTAATGGCGGGCTTTTCGCCCCAAGTGCTATGGATAGCTATAAAGCAGACGAGTTTGGATTCTCTACCATCACGATTCCTAATGAGATTTTCACCAATCTCTTTGAGATATTTAATCGCTACCACTTCACCATAGATGAGAGCAGCCCACTAGACCAAGAAGTAGGGCTAGACCCAGAAATGCTGGGCAAAATGTTTGAAAACCTCCTAGCAGAAATCGACATTTTCTTTGCTCCAAGCTATGTAGTAAGGCGTGGGGAGATACCATCTGTTGCCATCTTTGTCGCCTTTGTCATAGGGGACAAAGCAGCGGGTAGAATCTATGCCATTTGCCTTTTGCGATTGGCTTAAAGATTCTACATCTGCTATTTCATCATCGCTTACTATGCGGTATAAAAAGCCTTGCCCAAAGACATCTCTACCATACTTTTCTTTCAAGCTATCAAATAGCTCTCGCACTTCTTGCTCACTTTTAGGGTCTAGAAAGGCTCTTGCTTCTCTAGCGTTATCAAACTCCTGCCCTATGGCTTCCCAAGTCTGTCTAGCTTCATAAAGCTTTATGGCTCTTTGCTCTTTAGCCCTTAGGGCTTCTTTGCTCCCCTGTTTTAGTGCTATGTATTTGCCATTGTTTGCTGTGGCTAGTCCTTGACCGCCATCGGTGATAAGCCCTAGTAGTGTTATATCTCCGGGCTTTAGGCTAGAGCGGTAGGATTCTAGGGATTTGGCGTTTTTGGCGATATTTTTAGAAGTATCTATCTTGCTCCACCATTGCTCTAGCAGGAGCTTTGCCTTTTTGTTTAGCTCGTGTAGGGCTAGATTGTATGGCGTGGGCTTAAAGATGACATTTCTAGCGGTGGATTTATACAAATCAATGGGGAGAGTATAAGTGGCAGTAGGGGTGGTAGTCATATCTATGAAGTCTATCTTGTGGCTTTGGCTTGGCTCTTTGCGTGAGATTTGAGTGATAGCGGTATCTACCATCGCTGCTTCAAAAGGATTGGCACTATCGCAGATAAAATCTAAGTTGGCTTTGTGTAAGAGTAGATTGCGTAAATTGTCTTTGCTCTGTATGGTGAAAAAGGTCTTGGGCGTGATGAGTGATAGCACGCCATTTGGGGCTAGATTCTCATAGCAGATAAAAAAGGCGTGGTTATAAGTATCATCAAAGAATCCATACTGCTTTTCAAGCTCTTTTTTGTAGGATTTATGGCTACCTTTGGTGGAGATGTAAGGGGGGTTGCTTATAAGTATATCAAAGTCGCTTACTCCAAAGATAAACTCACTATCAAAAAATCCCGCCACACTCATTTCATCAAATGGATTGTAGCTTGCTAATGGGTGGGCTTCTCCTAGCTGCATCACAAAAGAGTCAAAGAATTTTGCTCGCACTTTTAGGAACTGCTGTTTTAGGGACTCTTTGTCAGCTTGGGGCTGAAAGTATTGGTCGCGTAAGTTTTGCATATCTTTTTTGCAAGCGAAGTAGTCAGGGGACTCTAGGAACTCGTCTTTTTGGAGCTTTAGGAAGCTATTGGCAGAGGCGAATTTGAAGTCTAGATTGGGCAGGGGGGCTATGCCGAAATTGGGGCTAGATGTATCAATGGGAGATTCTATGATGAGAGATAAAAAGCAGCGAAGCCTAGCGGTTTCTGTGGCGATTGGCTGAATGTCTATGCCATAGATTTGGTTTTGAATAATAGAGAGCTTACGCTCATAAATGGAGCGTGAATCTTGCAAGGCGGATTGTGTAGCTAGAATCTCTTGTAAAATCCCCATAGGGAATGCTCCACTTCCGCAAAACATATCTAGGATTTTAAGGCTATTTAGGGCGGATAGGATTTGGGGCTTGGCTTTTTGGTCTAGCTTGGCTTCATTAGCGTCTTTGGTCTCTAGGAGAGCTTGGAGAGAGTCTTGGCTGATGTGCGGGAGCTTTAGGGATAGGGCTTTGCTTAAGGCTCTTTGACACATAAAAGATACGATAGGTCGTGGCGTGTAAAATGAGCCTGTGGCTTTGCGGATATTGGTGTTGTTTTCAATATTGGGGTCGCCTATTTGAAGACAAACTCTGGGAAAACAGGTAGCGGTATGCCTGTGGTAAGAAATCCGCAATTTTATTTTAGAGAGGCTTTAATCGTGCTGTGTTTTATGGCTACATCACTACGATGCTAGGCTTTGGGGCGTGTTTATTTATTCCCTTTCCGCTTCTAGCTCAGTTTGCCTTGTATGCGACGATTTCTCTAAGCATTGCTTATGTCAGTTTTGCTTTTATCTATCCACATTTGGGCTTGAAGCCCCCTAAACTTTTTGCTTTTATGAGCCGCATAAGAAACCCACGCATACCCTCTTTAGTATTCTTGCTCCTAGCTCTTTTTGTCTTTATTTACGCCACTTGGCACACAAAGCTTGATTTTGACTTATCCAAACTTGATTATCACAACACACAAATGCTTGAACAAAGGGCATTTTTTGAGAGAATTCAAAATGATGTGCCACAGGTTTTATTCCAAGCTAAAGAGGCTCACGGGCTTATGCTTTTTGTGCGAGGGCTTCTTGCCAATGTTTCAAACATCACCTTTAATAAAAAGCAAGGAAGCACACAAGATGGATATTTTTACCTTTTAGCAAATATGACACACGAGCAGATTCAGCACGCCACTTCGCTCCTTAATGACCTTAAAGCAGATTCTAGCACAAACCTTAAACTATGGAGTGTAGAAGAGCAAAAGCAGATTTTGGAATCTAAGCTTACCCTTGAAACACGCCCTTTGCAAAAGATTATGGATTCTCTTGCAGATTCTATTTATCAGCCAATGCTGATTGTTTTGTGTCTTGCCCTAGGGCTTATGCTTCCCTCTTTGGCAGTGAGTTTAAAAAAAGATTTCTTCCACGCAGCAAGTTTTGTGCTTTTCCCCTTGAGCGTGGCACTTTGTGTCATTGCAAGTGAATTTAATATGATGCATCTTTTTGCATTGCTTATTCTTGTGGTGGTGAGCGTTGATTATGGAATCTATGCGATAAAAGAGGGGGAAAATCCACGCACAAATCACGCTATTATTTTTTCAGCTTTGACTACCGGGGCAAGTTTTGGGATTCTAATCCTATCACAAATCAAGGCACTTAATTCCTTTGGAGAAGTGATTTTCAGCGGTATGTGTTGTATGATAATTTTGCTTGTGTTTGGGAGATTTGGGCAAAGATTCTAGCCTAATAGAATAAAGCTAGAATCTTAAGGCTATGTTATCTATCTTTGAGTTTTAGCTCACCGATAAGCTTGGCATAGCGAGTATATTGTGTTTTCTTAAGGTAGGCTAGAAGTGATTTTCTCTGTCCTACAAGCTTCAAAAGCCCTAGTCTGCTTGAATGATCTTTTGGATTTGCTTTTAAATGCTCTGTTAAATCCGCAATTCTCTGTGAAAGCAGTGCGATTTGCACCTCACTTGAGCCTGTATCCTTGCCATCTCTTGCAAATTTTGCAATGATTTCCTTTTTTTTCGCCGTATCTAAAGCCATAATGACCTCCTTGATTGGTATAAATAAAGTGCGAATTGTATCGCAATAAACTAAATCTAAGCTTTTACAATAAGTCTAAAACGCTTTTTTACCTAGCTTGGCTCTATTCTTCAATATAATTTTTCAGTTTTCTGCCCACTTTTGGGTGTTTAAGCTTTTTAATCGCACTAGATTCTATTTGTCGCACACGCTCACGCGTTACATTTAACTCCTTGCCAATCTCCTCAAGTGTGCGATCACTCTCATCATCAAGCAGTCCAAAACGCATACGGATAACCGCTTTTTCCCTATCATTGAGCTGCTCTAGCACATCATCAATCTGCACCTTCAAATCCTCTTTAAGGATATAGTCCATAGGACCAACCGAGCTTTTATCCTCTACAAAATCCCCAAATTTTCCATCATCATCGCTACCAATAGGTGCATCAAGGCTTACTGGCTCTTTTGTAATCTTAATCACATTTTTTACCTTATCAATCGGCAATCCCACCTCTTTAGCAATATACTCAATATCCGGCTCTTTACCCGTTTCCTGTATATGCTTACGCATAATTTTGTGGATTCTATTAATCGTCTCTATCATATGGATAGGGATTCTAATGGTGCGTGCCTGATCGGCTATGGCACGAGAGATAGCTTGGCGAATCCACCAAGTAGCGTAAGTAGAGAATTTAAAGCCCTTTTTATACTCAAACTTATCCACAGCTTTCATCAGCCCAATATTCCCCTCCTGAATCAAATCTAAAAAAGGCAATCCGCGGTTTGTGTAACGCTTAGCAATACTCACAACAAGGCGGAGATTTGACTTTGCCATTTTTGCCTTTGCTTTATCCGAAATGGACTTTCCGCGTTTGATTTGCTCTAAAATCTCTTTTAACTTCTCTGGCTCTAGGTTAAATCCACCCTCACTTGCCTCTTTTGTTTGAAAAAGTTTCTTAAGCTCCATATACACGCTAACCATAGTCGTTTCTGGCACCATCGCGGCAATCTCATCGCGACTCATCGCGGTAATATTAGCAAGAATCTTTTGATGATTTTCCACAAGCGTGTCGTTAAATAACGGCAATTTATATTCCAAACGCTTTAATTCACGCTCAAAGCCATCACCGCTTTTAAGGCTATTTTCCATAGCTCTTACAAGCTCGTTAATTAACTTGCTCGTAGGTCCCAAATCTAAAAGTTTCATTTTTAAAATATGTTTCTTGTGAGAAAGCAACAAAATATGCCCTAATTCATCTTCACTTTCACTTATAGGCGTCTCAAGCACTTTAAGCCAATCCTTTTTTGCCTTATCAAGTGCTTTGAAACTCTCCATTACTTTTTCTATTCTTTTTTGATCTTTTTTAGAGTTTGCCTTGCGTGAGCTCTCCTCTTCACCAACGGCATCAAACTCCTCTTCCTCCTCCTCACTATCCTCTTCCTCATCATCAAAGCTTTTAAATAACTCTTTTACGCGCCTCTCTCTGTTAATCAACGCATCTTTATAATCATAGATAAAATCAATTAAATATGGCACAGAGCAAATCGCATCAAGTATAGTATTTTCACCTAATTCTATATTTTTGCTTAAGCTCACTTCCTCTTCTTTAGTCAGCAATGGAATCTGCCCCATCTCACGCAAATACATTCTTACAGGGCTATCGCTTCTACTCCATTCTAATAGCTCCTTGTCTTTCATAAAATCAAATTCATCTTCAAGCTCTTCATTGAGAAGCTTTTTTCTATCAGCTTGGCGTTGAATCTGCTCTTTAGTGTTAAGCATTTTTGCCACTTCAGATGAGCTTAAAAGCTGCTTGTTATATTTTTTACTTAAATCTTTTATTTTTTTTACTTGTGCTGCTGTGGGAGCTTTAAGCATAATCTGTGCGATTTTCTCATAAGTTATATAATCGCTATCCTCTTCTTTAAAAAGATTTTCTAACTCCGCATTAACTTCTTTTGATTTTTTGCCTATTTTTTCGGATTTTTCTGACATTTATTGTATCCTTGCAGTGAAATAGTGGAAGATAAAATCGGCAATTGTATTGAAAATTGCATAAATATTTGATTAAGGTTAAAAATCCTCCCTAATCCTAAGACTAGGGATTTAAGATTATTTTGGGTTGATCTCTTCGCGTCTTTGGAGATATTCCCAACGCGCTTCTACATCTTTTTGAAATTGCGTGATAATATGCTCATTTTCAGGTTTGAAAAGGTGCTTAAAACGCCCTTGTGCGCCAAGATAATCACGCACAGGAATAACATTTCTTGGACGATATGTAATGTGAAGCTCCACACCATTGATAATTTCAAAAAGAGGAAAAACAAGAGAATCTACTGCCAAATCACTCACTTCAACCGTCTTGTTAGATTCAAATCTCCACTCTGTGGTGCAAGCACTCATTGCGTTAATAAAAGTAGGACCTTCTGTGTCAATGGCTCGTTTAATCTTCTTATTCATATCTTTCCACTTATTAGGTGCGACTTGAGCAACATAAGGAGAGCCGTGAGCTGCCATAATAAAAAGCAAATCTTTTTTCTTTTCTTTCTTACCAAAGCTTGAGCTTCCAGCAGGTGTTGTTGAAGTGCTTGAGCCAAGAGGAGTAGAGCCACTCCTTTGCCCACCGGTATTTGCATACACTTCATTATCAAGACAAATATAAGTCATATCGTGCCCTCTCTCAAAGCAACCGCTAATCCATTGAAACCCAATATCATAAGTCGCTCCATCACCACCAAAAGCAACAAATTTTGGCTTTTCGCCCATGTAGCGCCCCTTGCGTGCAAGAGCCTTATACATAGCCTCAGCTCCAGCCACAGCAGTAGAGCCATTCTCAAACCCTATATGAATCCACGGCACATCCCAGCTTGTATGTGGATATACCGCACTTGAAACTTCCAAGCACCCTGTTGAGTTTCCCAAAATAATAGGTCCATCAACGGCACTTAGCACTTCACGGACAATCATTCCGTGCGCACAACCCGGACAAAGTAAATGCGCACCTTCAAATTTTTTTGATGATTTTTGAAATTCTTTTAAATTTTTGACTTCTTTTACCATTGCATTCTCCTTCTAAAAAAAGCTCATCTTAGGTCCGCGCAAACCTAGCATTTGTTGAAGTGGATGAGTAAGCTTACCAGCCTTTGCATTTGCATCAAGCTCAACAAAAATGCCCTCTAAATGTGCTTGTGTCAAATCGCGTCCGCCAAGCCCATAAATATAATTTGACATCACAGGGTGCGATCCAGCACAAAGAGCTGCTGCTGAAAACTCATTAAACAACATACCCATTGTTCCAGCAGGTAAGCTTCTATCCAAGCACGCCACCGCCTTAAGATTCTTCATTGCTTCGCCAACTTCCTTAAATGGAAAAGGACGCAAAGAACGAATGGACAACACACCAGCTTTTATACCCTTTTGCTCACGCACTTTTTTAGCTGCTACACGAGCAGATTCTACACTTGTGCCAAGTGCGACAATCGCCACTTCCGCATCTTCAAGAAAATAACTCTCAACAAGGCTATACTTACGCCCACTTAGTTTTTCAAACGCTTCAAACACCTCATTAATCACAATATGTGAATCCATAATGCCCTTATGCAGTTGTGCTTTATGCTCAAAATGCCAATCTTCTTCAGTTTGAGCACCATAAGTGATAGGATTAGAAAAATTCAGCATAGGATTGTGTGAAACATACTCGCCAATAAACTTATATGCCACCTCATCGCTAAAAGGTCGCACAGATTGAGCTGTGTGAGAGCAAATAAAACCATCTTGATTGACAATCACAGGCACTCTCACACGCATATCTTCAGCAATTTTAAACGCCATAAGATTGAAGTCATAAGCCTCTTGGGGATTGTATGTGCAGAGATTTATCCAGCCCGTATCTCGGCTAAGATACATATCAGAATGATCGCCATTTACATTGAGCGGAGCAGCCAAAGCACGATTGACAAGATTCAGCACAATAGGCAGACGCATACCTGAAGCTTGATAAAGCACCTCTACCATAAGGGCAAAACCTTGCGAACTTGTCGCTGTGGCTACACGCCCACCTGCTGCCGCAGCCCCTACACACGCACTCATTGCAGCGTGTTCAGATTCTACCATTACAAACTCACCATCAATATAGCCATTACTTACAAAGCCACCATAGTTTTGTACAATAGGCGTTGAAGGCGTGATAGGATAGGCTGCCACAACATCAATTTGAGCTTGACGCAACGCTTGGGAAGCAGCCATATTGCCATCCCATACCTCAATATCCCTTACTTCCATAACTTTTGCCATATTCTCCTCCTACGCTTCTGTCTTTTTGGGCTGTTTTTGAGGCCACTCTCTTAATGCCTCATCATTGTCCTTGTGGTCATTAAACATAAGCAATGATTTAGGATTTGTAGGACACACATCTACGCAAACACCGCAGCCCTTGCAATGCACATAATCCACCCCTGCAAGCTTATCGTTGCTTGTCAAAATCGCCGCATCAGGGCAAAATACCCAGCAATTAAAGCAATTAATGCAAATCTCGCTATTATGCACAGGCTTTTCTACACGCCAATGTGCCACACTATCGGTAAATGAGCTATCACCACTATAAGTTCTCTCACATTTATACAGCTCCATTGCTCCATCTACACCTTTTTTAAAAGGAAAAAGCACAGAGCCGATTTCAAATTGATCCCAATCTTTTAACTTTTCCATAAAATCTCCTTATGTTATTTGACTTCCTCATAAGCTCGTCTAATTGCCACTTTATTCGCCTCAATCACCTTTGGAGGGAGCTTCTTACCAAGCACTTTTGAAAAAGATTCTAAAAAGTAGTCAATCTCAAGCATACCTGAAACCTTCATCAATGCCCCAAGCATAGGTGCATTTGGCACAGACTTGCCAATCGCATCAATGGAGATTTGAATACAATCAAGCGTATAAAGCTCCTTTGTAGCAAGCTCTGGCTTTTTTTCTATAAGCTCTTCTTTACTTAAACGCGTGGTAATAATGTATTTTGTAGAAGGCTTATCATAAAGACAAATATTTGTGATAAACACCAAGCCCGGATCAATTACCAAAATATAATCTGGATTCATAAATTTTTCGTGATTTAAAATTAGCTCAGAATCTATTCTATTATAAGCTGTCATTGACGCACCGCGTTTAGCTGAACCATAAAATGCAAATGCTTGCACTTCCTTGCCTGTCCCTGCAATTACATCGGCTAGACCCTTTGCACCCGTTACAGCACCTTGTCCAGCACGAGAATGCCATCGTATCTCAAGCATTTTCTATCTCCTTCCTTTGTTGGATTTTGTGCGGGGATTCTAGCATAGCAATTCTTAATAAGCGTATCATTTTGAAACATTTTAATTTTAAGCAAAGAAATAAAGTAGAGATTCTACACAATTTTGTAAAGAAAAACTTTACCAAAATATATGAAATCTTTTTGCCCTAAATGCAACTTTTCAAGCCAAGATTTTAAGCTATAATACCACTTTTTGAATCCAAAACTATCCACAAAAGGAACATAATGACCAAACACACAGAATCTAAAAAACGCGTTTTTTCAGGCATTCAGCCTACGGGCAATATCCACCTTGGCAACTACCTAGGAGCAATCAGGCAGTGGGTAAGCTCTCAAGATGAGTATGAAAACATCTTTTGTATTGTTAATTCTCACGCTATCACCACGCGTCAAAACCCTGCTGAACTTAGACAAAAGACCTTTGAACTCGCCGGAATCTTGCTCGCTTGTGGGATTGATACAAGTAAATCAAGCCTTTTTATCCAAAGTCAAATTGATGAGCACCCGGCATTAGCGTGGATTCTAGACTGCCATATTCCTATGGGCGATATGAGTCGTATGACGCAGTTTAAAGATAAATCAAACAAGAATTCAAAAAATATTAATGTCGGTTTGTTTAACTATCCAGCCCTTATGGCAGCAGATATTCTGCTCTATCAAGCTCACAATGTGCCTGTGGGCGAAGATCAAAAACAGCACCTAGAGCTAACGCGTAATGTCGCTATCCGCTTTAACCGCGAGTATGGCGAGTGCTTTAGGATTCCAGAGCCTATAATCCCTAAAATTGGTGCTAGGATTATGGGGCTAGATGACCCACATTCTAAAATGAGTAAATCCGCCAAAGGCGAAAATCACGCGATTTTCCTGCTTGATAGCCCAGATATAATCACACGAAAAATCAAAAAAGCCATTACAGATTCACAAACTGAAATTGTCTTTGATGAAAGTCGCTCAGGGCTTTATAATCTTTTGTGCATTTATGAGATTTTCACGCAAAAAAGTCGCCACAATATAGAATCTGAATTTATAGGCAAGGGCTATGGACATCTTAAATCCGCCATTGCCGAAGTATTAGTAGAATCTTTGCGTCCTATCCAAGAATCTTATACCAAAATCAGCCAAGATAAAGCCTATATCCAAAGTGTGCTTGATAGCAGTGCAGATTCTATCCGCCCCATTGCTAAAGCAACTTATGACAAAGCCAAAGAACTCATCGGGCTGGTGTAGTATGGGAATGTAAAAACTAGAGATTAAGAACAAGATTTGTCTATGTGTTTTGCAAAATATTGCCTTGCATTTACTTGCATTAAAAGCCATCAACAAGCACGCCATAAGGGGATAAAATGTCAAAACTCGCTCAACCCAAAAGAATGCTACTCCACGAATATTTATGGTTTATCCTACTTGACATTATCGCTATAAGGCTTGTGTATTCTAACCACATAGGCACAAGCCTATCTTTCATACTTGCCCTTATGCTTCTTGTGCTGCTCAACACACGCATAACAGCCTTTGTCGTGCGATTTGGATTCTACATCGTGCTAATGAATGTGCTTTTTGTAAGTCTTAGGGATATTTCACCGCTTATTAATCCGCTATGCCTTTTTATCTCAACATAAAGGGGAAAAAATGAATATTTTACATTTTAGCGACAAGGACGCTTTGCAGCTTTCACTTACCGGAGGCAAGGGTGCTAGTCTAGCTAGAGTCTCTCAAGCAGGATTTGCTGTGCCACAGGGCTTTATCATCACAACAAAGGCGTATGGGGAGTTTCTCTCTTATGCTGATAAGATTCCATCTTTTTCAAGTGATAATTTAGCCCTTTTAGAATATCAAGCTCGGCAATATAAAGAGCATTTGCTTACTCTCCCTCTTCCGTCCTCTTGTCTCAAAAGAGCTTGAATCTGCCCTCACTCATTTTAGCCCACAACAAGCCTTTAGCGTTCGCTCATATTCAACACTTGAAGACTTAAATGCCGGAGCACAAGACACATTCTTAAACTGCGTTGGACTAGAGATGTGGATAGAGCGTTTCACATCTCGCTTGATTATTCCTTTAAACTCTTAGGTCTCCCGCCAATGCAGGGTAAGTGGTTTGCTATGTTTGATAATTATATTTATGGCAATCAAAATGCGGTAAGCTTGTATATGGGGCAAAATACACTTCCATTCAATGACTTAGATTCACTCACAAAAGCCCTGCCCTCACTCACAAATAAGCTAGAATCTATAAAAGCCTTACCAAAGCTATGGTATCGCGATTTAGCCACCTATCTCCAAGAGCGAGTAACATCGTGGCTAAAAAATATCAAGCCAAAAAGCAGATTCTCTCTCTTGTGGGGGAAAAGCGTGGAGCTTGAAATGTTTTTGTATGAGTTTTTAGAGCTTGTTGAAACTTATACGATTTTAGATGATGAAGAGCATTATCAAACAACGCGACTTACTCCTATCGTGCGTATTAGAAAATGCCGCTAAAACGCCAAAATGGGAGCTAGATTCTACTTGGGAGAAAGAAAATCTTTCACACATAGAATCTAGCGATATTTTGCAAGGTGTGCCAGCAAGTGCGGGGGTGGTAGAAGGGGAAGTATTTATCGTGCGTGGGAGCGAAGACTTTGGCAAATTTATCCCACAAAGTATTCTTATAGCCCAAAGCACAAATCCCGCTTGGACACCACTTTTTTACAATGCCAAAGCGGTGGTAACCCAAAGTGGAGGCTCACTCTCACACGGAGCAGTTACGGCTAGAGAGATGAAAATCCCCGCTGTTATGGCTGTGCCAAATGTTCTGCAGATTCTCAAAAATGGTGATAGAATCCGTGTCAATGGTAATAATGGTAAGGTAGAGATTCTCACTCGCTAGGGTGTTTCACTCACTAAAAAGCAAAATCTAAAAAGTAGCACAAAGTCATTTTACTTACTTGTGCTATAATCCACGCATCTTGTATAAAAAGAGCAAATATGGAGGAGCAAATATGAGTAGAGTAAGCGTAGATAAGGTTAAGGTAGCAGAATTTTTTAGATTCTGTGATGAAAATGAAGTGGAGTTCATAGACTTTAGATTTAGCGATATTAAGGGTATATGGCACCATGTGAGCTTTTCACGAAGTGCCATTGATGAGAGTAGTTTTGATGGTGTGCCCTTTGATGGTAGCTCAATCCCAGCGTGGCAGAGTGTGGATAAATCGGATATGATTCTTATACCCGATCCGGTGCGATATTTTATCGATCCTTTTACTGCGGATACAACGGTGGTGGTGTTTTGCGATATTTGGGATATTTATAAAAACGAGCCTTATGAAAAATGCCCTAGAAGCATTGTAAAAAGGGCGATGAAATTTTTACAAGAGAGTGGCATTGGCGATGTGGCATATTATGGACCGGAAAATGAATTTTTTGTCTTTGATTCTATCAAAATAAAAGATGCGGTGAATTGCCAATACTATGAGATAGATTCCGAAGAGGGCGAGTGGAATCGCTCAAGAGAATTTGAAGGTGGTGTAAATATGGGACATCGCCCCGGCACAAAGGGTGGATATTTTCCCGTAGCTCCCGTGGATACAATGGTGGATTTGCGTGCAGAGATGGTAAAGGTGCTCAATCAAGTGGGGCTAGAGACCTTTGTCGTTCATCACGAAGTGGCACAAGGGCAAGGGGAGATTGGCGTGAAGTTTGGCGATATACTTGAAGCTGCCGATAATGTCCAAAAGCTTAAATATGTCGTTAAAATGGTTGCACATTTAAATGGTAAAACCGCGACTTTTATGCCAAAACCTTTGTATGGCGATAATGGCAGCGGAATGCACGTGCATATAAGCATTTGGAAAGATGGCAAGAACCTCTTTGCCGGAGATTCTTATCACGGCTTAAGCCAAATGGCGTTGCATTTTCTAGGCGGTGTGCTAAAACACGCAAGAGCATTAGCAGCTTTCACAAATCCTAGCACAAACTCTTATAAACGCCTTATTCCGGGCTTTGAAGCTCCAAGTATTTTAACTTATTCCGCACAAAACCGCTCTGCAAGTATTAGAATCCCTTATAACAGCGGCGAGAAAGCCAAAAGAATGGAGTTTAGATTCCCTGATAGCTCGGCAAATCCTTATCTTGCCTTTGCAAGTTTGCTGCTCGCAGGGATTGATGGGATTAAAAATAAAATTGAACCCGGTGAGCCTATGGAAATCAATCTCTTTGAACTAACATTAGATGAGATTAGAGAAAAGGGGATTAAGCAGCTCCCACACACACTTCGCCACGCTATTGAAGAGATGTTGGCAGATAGAGCATATTTAAAAGAGGGCGGAGTGTTTAGCGAAGAGTTTATCCAAACTTACAAAGCCTATAAGTTTGAGACAGAAATCTGGCCTTGGGAGGCACGCCCACACCCATTTGAATTTTTAACGACTTATAGTTGCTAGAGAATCCTAGCCCCACATTTTCAACAATGCTTTTTGTGCTATAATTTACCACGCAACTTTATGTTGCAAAATTTAAACACAAGGAGTTTTCTATGAGTATAATTAGGAACATACTCAATTTTGTTAAGGATATATATCGCTACATATATTTTCCTTATGCTTTTATTGCGTTTCGTGGTGTGTATGATGGCTTTAAATCTGCCACAAAAGCTATACCAAAACATAGCAAAAAAAGGGGCTTAGGCTACAATGATGTAAAATCTCAAGGTACTCAAGCATTTATCAAGTTCTACTCAAAACCTACACCTATGGTGGATACAGAATATCCCGTATTCTTTTGGCTTGATAGAATTATCTCTTCACAAATCAAAAATGGTATCACACCTAATATATGCGACTTTGGTGGCGGGGAAGGACGGCATTATTTTGCCTATGTAAGCCACACTCATCACAAGCCACTATGGCGTGTATGTGAGCTAGAGCACAATGTTAAGCTTGGCAGAGCCATTACAGCAGAGCTAGGAGCTAAGAATCTACACTTTATATCAAAGCTAGATGAAAAGATTATGTCTCTAACCCCACAAGAGCAAAATTGCAATATTTTTCTTTCATCAGGTGCATTATTCTATCTGGAAAATGTTTATACAACATTAAGAGAATATTTAACGGGGGGGGGGGATAGAACATATACTACTCACACGCCTACCCTTACAAGATAAAACCCCAACCTATGTAACACTTCAAAACGCACTCAATCAGTTTTATACGCCACTTTATATTTTTAATCGTGATGAATTTATCGGATTCTTCAATGAGCTAGGTTATGAATTATATGATGAGTGGAAAGACCCATTTGATGGCTCAAACATACCTTTTCATAGAGATATATCAGCTTTATGCTGAAGCGGACTATATTTTAGACGCAAACAATAATAAGACTGAATTTATTTATTACCCATAGGGCGTTTAGCATTAAGCAAGGCTAGGAGTGCCACGCCCACATCACCAAAAACAGCTAACCACATATTTGCCACACCCACAATCCCTAGCACAATCAAAAAAAGCTTACTCGCAAGGGCAAAGCTGATATTCTGCCAAGTGATTTTGCGTGTGTGTTGGGCGATTTTCAAAGCACTCACTAAGCTCTGCAAGGAATTTTGCTGCAAAATAATATCCGCACTCTCCTTACTTATATCATTCCCACCCTCCCCTGTGTTGATACTTATACCCACATCACTCCGCCTTAGCACGATAGAATCATTAATCCCATCACCCACAAAGGCAGTTTTGCCACTCCAACGCCCCATAAGCTCCACAAGCTTTTCACTCTTCTCTTGTGGTAGCAAATCCCCATACGCGTGAGTAATGCCAAGCTCCTTTGCTACTTTATCCACTTGAGCTTGATTATCCCCACTTAGAATCGCAAAATGCTCCACACCACATTGCTTAAGGGCTTGTAAAGATTCCACACTATCATTTTTAAGCCTATCACCAACACTCAAATACCCAGCATACACGCCATTATACGCTACATACACCATTGTAAGCCCATTATTCTGCGGCTGAAAACTAATGCGTTTATCCCTCATTAGCCTTTCATTCCCCGCTAGAATCTCGCCCCTTTCACACCGCACAAGCACACCTCTCCCGCTTATCTCCTCATAAGATTCTACCTGCCAAGAATGCTTTGGCTTTGGCTGAAGTCTCAAAATACTTTGGGCAATGGGGTGAGTTGAGCCACTTTCCGCACACATAGCAAGAGAGATGAGAAAATCCTTGTCAAACTCCCCACTTGGCACAATCTCCAACACCTCAAAATTTCCCAAAGTCAATGTGCCTGTTTTATCAAAGATAATGTTTTTCACCTGCGATAAAGATTCAAGATGAATTGAGCCTTTAAACAACACGCCAAGCTTACTTGCATAACCAATAGAGGCAAAATACCCCAAAGGCACAGCAATCACTAACGCACACGGACAGCTTATCATCAGCACCACTAACGCACGATATATCCACTCACGCCACAAGCTAGAATCCTGCCAATCCCCAAGCACAAGCGGAGGCACGAGAGCAATAAGCAAAGCTATGCCAAAAATGATGGGCGTGTAGATTCTAGCAAAGCTTGTAATGGCTTTTTGCGTTTTTGCCTTATTGGCACTTGCTTCTTGTGTGAGTTTGGCAATTTTAGCAATATGAGAATCTTCAAACACCTTTTCCACACGCACTTCTAAAACCGCACTTGTATTTATCGCTCCTGCGATGACATTTTGCCCAGATTCTACACTGATTGGCACACTCTCGCCATTAATAGAACGCATATCAAGATAGCTTTTCCCCCGCAAGATAACACCATCAGTTGGAATCTTCTCTCCAACTTTGACAAGTATGCAATCCCCCACTTTTAGCTCACTTGGGTGCAAGTCCTGCAAAATCTCATTGTCTTCACCATCTTTTTTAATCTTTCTATGTGCGATTGTAGGGATTACCTGCAAAAGGGCTTTTATAGAATCTTTAGATTTTTGCACTGCCCTAGATTCTAAAAATTCCCCTAGCCGAAAAAAAAGCATAACCGCCACCGCTTCACTTATCTCACCTAAGCAAAACGCAGCGATTGTCGCAAAAAGCATAAGAAAATTTTCATCAAAAATGACTTTGTTTTTAAGATTACTCAGCGTATTTAAAAAAATAGGCTTACCAGCGATGAGATACAAAAGAGCTAAAACTCCATACACATAGGGGGCATTCTGCTCTCCCAAAGTTGTCAAGTGCAACACCCCCATACACAAGCCAAAAATCCCTATGAGTGTAAGGATAAATACAGATTCTAAAAATATAAAGCCCTTTTGTGTTTGTGGCATTTGCGTGGAAATTACAAATGTAGAATCTTGGGGCGAAGTGAGCCTAGCCTGTGGCTCAATGGTGTGAATTGTAGATGTAGCAAGATTTAAATCACTTGTTGAGAGATAGAGTGTGTTGGTGCTAAAATCAACATTTGCACGGCTAACTTGCGGCAAGGCATTTAGGGAATCTTCTATGCGTGAAGCACAACTTGGGCAATCAAGCCCAGAAATTGAAAGCGTATAATCTTTATATGTGGGGTTTGCTAAAGTGCTATCCTGTGTTAAAGTTTCATTGTCCGCTAAAAATGCTTGAGTTGTATGTTGTCCTGGTATTGTTTGCCTATCCATTTGCAATGCCTTTTTTATATCGTGGTATCAATTTTCAGGCATTATTCCACATATTTGTAAATATACATATAGGGGGTATATGTATTAAGGATTCTAGAATCATTGTTGCCCTATCCAAACACAGCAATCAAGTCAGCTTATTAATAGTCATAAGCCCATTATTGATTTTTTTATTCAATCTACTTTTTATCTTTGTCTGCATTTGATGATAATATCTCCCCTACCAAAAATCGCATTGGGACTTTGTGGCGACCTTCTGTGCTGCTGCATTCAAAGAGTATATACTCTCCAAGTGAAGAAATAACCTTTATATGAGAAATTGTAAGCGTGTTGTTTGCGCTCTGTGTCGGCTGACATAAAGCAATGGATTTTTCAGCTTCGTAACAAACAGCATTATCTTTTCAAAATTAAGACAATCAAATATCTTAAAATACACACACATTGCAGCGACATAAAGAATAAAGACCATTAGCCCAAACATAGTAAAACAAAGATTATCTCCAAAAAGCATAATAAGCCCTCTGTAAATACGCACAATCCCTGCCATACCCACCATAAATCATTTTCTTTGTCCTGCCACTTTTGCAAGTATTTTATAGCAATGCCAAGCAAGGTGGTTTTTCTTTTAATAGCCACTTAAAATAATTTTGTTCTATGTTAAACACACTTTGTCCCTCCATTTGCTGTCTTGTAATCCAATTTAAATCATCGTTAGGGATATTTGAAATATCCACAAAGGCAACCTGTCCATTAAAAATATCAAAATGTATGACAAGGGTTTGCAATTTTTCTTCTATAAAATTTCTTTTTGCTTCACGCACTTTATGTTCTTTAATGTCGTTAATCCCTTGAAATCCACTTTGCATTTCTATTCTTATATTTTGTATTTGCAAATCGGCTTTAGGCGTTCTTCTAAATGTTTCTAATGAAGAAAAATCATCTTCACCAATATGTAAAATCTGTGATATATCAGTATCAAAAATATCACACATCGCTTCTTTAAAATATTCGCAAATTAAAAATCCACGCAAATAGCTAAAATATACTTCCTCTTTGCGTCTGCCTTGATTATTTAATTTTTCTAAAATATCATTGCTTTTCATTAAATTAAAAGTATTAAAAAGATTATTTTGCAAAAAAGATTCTATATCGCAAGGCTTGTAGTAAATTTCATTTATGCGTTTAAAAATCTCACAAAGTCTGTTGTTTAAAGAATCTATATAAGCAAAATCAATACAAGGCTTTATATCCTTTGCACTTAAAAATTCTTTAAAATGTTGCTGGGAGCTGAATCCTAAACTATGGCGGTATTGTTTAAAGTCATTTGCGTTAAACATTTAAAATCCTTTAAAATAATCTCTTATCGCTTTAGCTAATGCTATACTTACAAGCGGTGGCACGGCATTTCCTATTTGGAGTTTCTTATCACTTGAATTGCCGCAAAATATATAATCATCTGGGAAACTTTGCAGCCTTGCTCCCTCTCTAATGCTTAAAGCTCTAGAATCTCGCGGGTGGATACATCTTGAGCTACTTGGAGTGGCAAAGTTTCTTGTGATTGTAGGGGCTGGTTTTTTCCACCACATTTTTGCATAGGTATTTGTATAGCCTGATTTTGGTCGCACACTTAAAGGTAAATCATCTTTACACTGCCCATCTTGTAACAACTGCATAATTTGTATGAGATTTGCGTTATTTTTAGGGCTTTCGTGTTCGCTTAAGATTTTACTTTTTCTCACAAAGCGTAAAAAATCATTACACGCTTCATATCTGTATCCTAAATGATTCCCATTCTCTCCGCTTTTAATAGGTGGTAAGTCATCAATGGCTTGTTCTAACGAAACAAAATCTTTATGTGTGGCTTGCGGGAATGTAAAATCTTTATCAAACTCCCGCCTTATCCCAACTACAATAACCCTTTGTCTTATTTGAGGCACACCAAAATCTGCTGCATTGAGTATTTTGTAATAAATTTTATAACCCAACTTTTCAAAATTTTCACAGATATAAGAAAAAAGCTCTCCCTTTTGCATAGATAAAAGTCCCACTACATTTTCAAAAATAAAGGCTTTTGGTGTGAGAGATTCTAACACTCGCAAATATTCTTTAAATAAATTCGCCCTTTTATCCATTTGCCTTTTTCCAAGTGTGGAATAGCTTTGACAAGGGGGACCACCAAGCAAAATATCTATGTTGTTAAACTCTTTTAATTCAGCATTATTAAGCTTACTTATATCTTTGCAAATTGTTTTAGTATAAGGGTGATTTGCTTGATAGCTCAGGGTCGCATTTTTATCAATATCACAAGCTAAAACAAGCTCAAAATACTCATCTTTTGTAAAGCCATAGCTAAGCCCACCAGCCCCACAAAAAATATCACACACTTTCATACTATTGCTACCCACCCTTACAACTCCGTCTTTAGCACCGCGCCATTTGCGGCGTTGCTTACAAGCAGCGAATAGCGTTTGAGCCATTTGCTTGTTATCTCTTTTTTGAATGGCTTCCATTTAGCTTTGCGTGCTTCTAGAATCTTAGAATCCACTTTCAATTCCAAGCTTCCACGGCTTACAGAAATCTCTATTTCATCGCCATCTTCAATAAGTGCGATAAGCCCCCCTTCAGCAGCTTCAGGGCTTATATGCCCGATACAAGCCCCCCTTGTCGCCCCGCTAAATCGCCCATCGGTAATGAGTGCTACACTTTCCCCTAAGCCCATTCCCATAATAAGACTAGTAGGGCTTAGCATTTCTTGCATTCCCGGTCCCCCCTTTGGACCCTCATAGCGGATAACCACCACGCTTCCAGCTTTTACCTTGCCCCCTGCAATACCTTTAATCGCTTCATCTTGGGAGTTAAAGCAAATCGCCTTGCCGCTAAATTCTTTCATAGATTCTGCTACTGCCGCGACTTTTAGCACTGCACCTTGTTCGCAAAGGTTACCAAAAAGGATTTTTAGTCCGCCCACTTGTGAGTAGGCGTTGTCATTATGGCGGATAATTTCGGAGTCTATGATGTTTGCATTTGCTATGCGTTGCCCTAGAGTTTCGCCTGTAATTGTGAGAGCGTCTAAATGTAAAATAGAATTTACAAAGCTAGAATCTTTATTTTCTTTTTCACAAGGGGGAGGGGCTTGAATTTGCAAGTGTGGATTATTGCTCCGCAAAAATGCGAAGTCGCTCCCTCCCCCTTGTGTATCCCCCACCCCTACAACGCTTTTAAGGTTGTGCTTCGCACTTTCATTGATTGTATTTGTGGCAAAGTCGTGCTTTGCCACTTTGGCGGTTGTGGAATCTGCTTGAGATTCTAGGCTTATAGAATCCACAATTCTAGTATTTGCGGTGGTGCTTGTGCTGTTTTTCACAAATTTTGAGGGGGAGCTAGACACAAGGTCTGCGGTTCTCTCAAAATTTGTGAAATCGGTGCAATGATTACCCAAAGATGAATTGCCACGCTTAGAGACTTCGTGCATCACTGCTGACACTCCCCCTGCTTTGTTAATATCCTCCATATGCACACTACTTAATGCTGGGGCGATTTTGGCAATATGGGCGACATTTGCAGCGATATTATTGATAGATTCTAGGTTAAAATCCACTTCCGCTTCTTTGGCGATGGCTAACATATGCAAAATCGTATTTGTGCTTCCCCCCATTGCCATATCCACGACAAAGGCGTTATGCACGGCTTTTGCATTTAAAATATTGCGGAATCTAAACTTTTCACTTAAACTAGAATCAAGCGCAATCTCTACAATGCGTCTAGCCCCCTGCCTTAGTAGCTCTTCCCTTTCAGGTGTAAGAGCTGGGATCGTGCCATTGCCAGGCAACGCCACGCCCATAGCTTCACAGAGTGTATTCATAGAGTTTGCCGTAAACATTCCGCTACAGCTCCCCCCGCTAGGACAGGCTTGGCACTCTATCTCGTGCAATCTTTTCTCATCAATCTTACCGCTCTCAAAAGCCCCTACTGCTTCAAATGCGGAGTTTAAATCTAGTATTGTGCCATCTTTCAGTTGCCCCGCTTTCATAGGACCGCCACTCACAAATATTGTCGGCACATTCACACGCAACGCCCCCATAAGCATTCCGGGCACAATCTTATCGCAGTTTGGCAGACAAATCATCGCATCTAAGGCGTGGGCGTTCATCACAGATTCTATACAATCAGCGATTAGTTCGCGGCTTGGCAGAGAGTAGAGCATACCGCTATGCCCCATTGCGATGCCATCATCTACACCAATGGTGTTAAATTCAAAAGGCACACCACCTGCCTTTCGTATCTCATCTTTGACAATTTCAGCATATTTGTTTAAGAAAAAATGCCCCGGAATAATGTCAATATAGCTATTTGCCACGCCAATAAAGGGTTTGCTAAAATCCTCATCTTTTAACCCTGTAGCTCTTAGCAAACTTCTGTGTGGGGCTCTTTGATGTCCTTTTTTTACAATATCACTTCGCATAGAATCTCCTTATTTTGTAGTAAATAATTATACTTTAAGATTCTTAGAATCTAGAATATTGTCATTTTGAGTGGTAGCGAAAATCTGTTGTGTTTGTCATATTGAAGGGCTTTAGCCCTGAAATATCTCTTTTGGATTCTGTGTTGTTAGATACTAGCTCACGCTCAGTATGACAAGGGGTTAGCTTGGCTTTTGTAGATACTTCGCCCTTAAAGGCTCAGTATGACAAGCTAGAATCTATAAAGTGGATTCTATATAGCGTTCAAGCTCTAGCTCTAGGGCTTTTGTTTTCTCTTGTGTGGTGGCAATGCTAGATTCTATCTTTTGTATATGAGTTACTATTTTTTCTTGCACGGCTAGGGGTGGTAGGGTGATTTTTAGATTTTGTAAAAACTCCTTTGGCACTCTTTGTTGCCCAGCACTTCCTTTAAATGTTTCACTTGCATTTTGCAAGATTAAATCAAGTCGCAAAAATTGCAAAATAAAATGGATATTTATTTGCTTACTATCTTTTGAGCGTAAAACAAAAAACTCCGTAGAACCAAAACCAAAACCATTTTTTAGCCCATTTACAACAAGGGATTTTTTATTTTGCATACAAGGTGTGATTTTCGCCCATAGCAAGTCATTATCTGTAAATTTTGTAAAGCTTTGTGCTTCTTTTGCTTTTCTTTGTAGTTTTTCAAATGTTTTCCCATCTGTTTTGACTGCTTCCATAGGTAAAAAGCTCACTTCTTTATCAAGTTTTGTTAATTCTTTGAAGTCAATTTTGGGGTTAATCTCACAAATCTCGCCGAGTGTTTTGACTTCCCAGCCTTGTGGTGGTGGGGTAGGGATAGAATCTAAGAGAGCTTTTAGGTCGTTATTGTCATATTGAGCGGTAGCGAAATATCTTTTTTGGGACTCTTGGGATTCTTTGGCTAAAGCCTGATAAGTGGTAGATTTTGTATTACTTGATTTTTTGTTGTGTATTTCATTAGATTTTGTGTTTGTAGATACTTCGCAAAGCTTAGTATGACAAGGGATGGTTAAGGATTCTTTATTTTTAGATTCTTCGGCTATCGCCGAAGAATGACAAGTGGGAAAGTCAGTATGACAATGTGGGGGCAAGGTATGACAAGTGGAAGTGGAATCAGTATGGCAAGTGAAACTAGTATTATAGTCGGTGTGTTTAGTGTAGCAAAGGTTTATAGCAAAGCTTTGATTATGCCTTGTGTCCCATCGCTCTAAATCTTTAAAACGCACGATAAAGACCTTTTGTCTTTTTGCTTCTTGCTTTTTTCCAGTCCAAGTGCTATGTATATATATGCCTCTATTTCATCTTTTAGTCGTTTTTCTTCAACTTGTAAGGCTTTAATCTGCGCTTTTAAAGATTGTATTTGTGCGACTATTTGTTTTTGGACTTCAAGGGGCGGCAGGGGGATTTGCAATGTTTTTATAAAGTTAAAATTAGATTCTGTTTTTATGCCTCTTATCTTTTTTGCACTAATATATTCCTGATAACTATTTTGCCTTAAAACCAACACTAAAAATTCTAAGTCTATATTATCGGTATTAACAATATAGGGCTGATAATGTGTAGAAGCAAATACCTTGTTTTCTCTGCATATAGCGATTGCCCCTTGATGAAAATTTATATTTGAAACAAGTAAATCATTTTTATAAACCGCATACATATCCATTTTAGTTTTTGGTTCTTTTCTTAACTCAATGCTTGGATTTGAAAAGGGGATTTTAGAAACAATTGGCGTTATTCTATCGTATTCGTTTGGTTTAATACGCTCTTTTCTTGGGTTTAGAATCTCACTTAAATACACAAGCTTAAATTTGCTTTCTAGGCGATGATTTCCTGTAAAATACTCGGTATCCCATCGCACCAAATCCCTAAACCACACAATCTGCACTTTACTCATCGCTTCCTCCAATTTTTTTGTGCGTATCGCCCCAAGCTAGATTCTGCTCGCTTAAAAACTCCCTAAAATAGCTTAGAATCCCCTTTTGCTTTAGGGACTTTTCAAGCACTTTGCCATTCTCATCTTTATGCACTTCATAGCTATCTATTAGCTCGTTTTTGGCATTTTCGCCCATCTCCCCTGTGCTAGTGATACCCACAAACTCCGGCTCTGCCATAAATATAGGGTAGTCAAAGTCTATTTTGGTGCGTTTGAATGCTTGCTTTTTAATATTAGATTCTAGCTCTTTTAGCTCTTTTTTGGCTCTAGCTTTATCTTTGGCGGTGTATTTGGCACTCTTCTCGCCTTTTGGCTTGCGATAGTTGATAATGGATTCTAGTTTGTCTTGTGTCTCTTTGTGCTTTTGCTTTAGCTCTTTTGTGTGTTTTTCTACGATAGAGTTAAACTCATTTTGCTCATTTTGGCTAAATTTTTGTAGGAATAAAATAGAGCTTTTCACACTCGCCTTACTGCTTATAAAAGTCTCTTGCGGAAGTGAAATCACAGCGCGTAAAAATGCCCTGCCTTCTACAAACTCTCGCACATATTCTGCATTTGGCGTATTAAACATACCTTCTGGCAAAACGATTCCCATTCTACCACCGGGCTTTAGCAAATCTAGGCAGCGGTTTATAAATAAATGCTGCCTTTTTCTGTGCGTAAAGCCCAAAAAAGTGATGGTGCATCATATAATCTATGGCAATATTTGAGATCCCCATACCAAAGCTTAATGCCATAATTGTAACCTTTGAATACACACATAGCACAAGCAAAATAGCAATCATATTGGCAAGAATGAGTGTGCAAATAGTATGAAAGGTCAAAAGTGGTATGCGGAGAATCACAAAATATAGCACAATAAACACAAGTGAAGCAAAGCCTAAAAGTAAATTTACTTCTTGTAGAATTAAGCCCAAATTCTCCACACGCATAAAATCAGGGGAAAAATATCGCATATCAGGATAGCTAGATTCTAGCTCCTTGAAGCTTTTAAGCGTATCTTGCAGCTGTGTATCTTCAAGGCTATGTAGTTCTATGAGTGCATAAAATCCATAATCTTTAGCGACAAGGGGCGAGTGCGAATCTTGCAAAGGTGGCAATGTCTGCAAAATGGGCATAAGAATTTGAGCAAAAGTCTGCAAATCTATTTCTAGGCTAGAATCTGGAGCAAGGAAATATGAGGTACTATGTGTCAAAAAATCATAAAGTTGCTGTTGCTGTGATGGGTGGTATGGCAGGATTGAGGCTACATTGCTAAGTTGCTTAACATGCTCAAGGAGCGTGTCAAATCGCTTTTTTGAAGATTCATCAAATCCGCGTAAAGCTAAGGGAACATATTTTGAATTTGTAAAATGCCTGTGGGCTTCAATCAAGGCTCTATTGTCATTATCTGGGAACAAATCAAGCACTCCTTGGCTTATCCTAGAAGAATCTACAATCCACAAAAAAAACACCACAAATGCAGGTAAAAAATAAAAGATGTAGCGAGATAAATTTATTCATTGCTAAACCTAGAATCTAAGGGAATAAAAGCAGGTATTATAAGCCTAATGGGATAAGAGAAAGCTAAATTTATAGAGGCTATGGAGTATGTCGCAAAAAAGCGACATAAGATTAGATTTTAAAAGGATTCTCAACAACCTTTTTTCTATCTACAATGTATGGGATAAGTGCCATATGTCTTGCGCGTTTGATAGCTACTTCTACACGCTCTTGCCATTTTTTTGTATTACCTGTAAGGCGTCTTGGCATAATTTTGTATCGTTCTGAAAGTGAGTGTTTGAGCATCTCCACATCTTTGTAATCAATGAACTCAAGCTTGGCTTCAGTATATCGGCAGTATCGTTTTGAGTATTTTTTCTTTTCCATTTGGGTCTCCTTGCTAAAAATTACGCTTAAAATGGGAGGTCTTCATCATCAATATTGATTTCAGGGATATTTTGAGAGTAGCCTCCCGCTGCCTCTCTCCCACCGCCATAAGTTTGTGGTTGAGTATAGTTTTGTGAGTTATTGTATCCTGCATTTGGATTCTCATATCCACTATTTTGAGTGTAGGCATTGTTGTAGCCACCATTCTCACTATAAGCACCATTTTCACCTGAAGATTTAGAATCTAGCATTTGCATACTTTCAGCCGTGATGGTATGTTTGCTTTTTTTGGCTCCGCTTTGGTCGGTCCAAGATTCAAAGCTCAATCGCCCTTCAACGAGAATCTTGCTCCCTTTTCTTAGGTATTGATTGGCTATCTCTGCAGTGCGTCCAAAAAGCCTGACATCAACAAAGCACACTTCTTCACCCGGTGAGCCATCTTGCTTTTTAAATCTTCTATTACTTGCTAATCCAATAGTTGCTAGAGCACTTCCGCTAGGCAAGTATCGTAGTTCCACATCTCGCGTGAGATTTCCCATCATAATTACCTTGTTATACATCTAGCATCCTTTTGTTATCAGGCTTTTGGAGTTTCCTCATTATCTGCCTTTGCGGCTTCCTCTTTTGCTTGGGCTTTTTTAGGCTTTGTCGCTTTTGCTTCAGGTTTGTTATTTGCCTTATTGACAAGTGATTGCCACGCATTTTGCTCTTTTTTGCTTTCATATTTAATCACAATAAATCGCAAAACCTCTTCATTAATGCGATAATTTCGCTCAAGCTCTAAAATCAAGCTCGGCTGTGCTTTGAAGTAGATAACAAAATAGTATCCGCGTTTATTTTTCTTGATTTCATAAGCAAGATTTCGCATACCCATATCAAGACAGGTTTCAATCTCGCCACTATTTTTTGTAATAACCTCTTTAAAGAACTCAATTCTTGTTTTAATCTCTTCTTCAACAAGCGTTGGCTTGAGGATAAACATCGTCTCGTAGAATTTCATTTTTTCTCTCCTTTTGGTGTAACCGCCCTTTTGTAGCACAAAAGAGCAAGGTATAGGGGTCGGATTCTAGCGTATCATTTCTTGAATTTTGATTAAAGCACTCATAGATTGCTTAGATTTACCCTTGCTGACTTCATATCGCCAGAGTGAAAGTAGCTCAAAAATTTGAATATATTCTGCTTCTTTGAAGCGTATGCAATACCGCGATAAACGCTCAATGATATGGGTTGGGGGATTGTAGCCTAGAATCTCTTTGGCATTGATTGAGCCGTAGCTCTTTGCATAAGCAAAAAACAAAAAGAGTTGGTAGAAAAATCGCTGAATCTCCCCAATCATCATAATCTCATTTATCCCCTCTTCATAAATATTTTGAAGTATGTGGATAAAGGGCTTTTTGTCCATAACCGCACAGCACAACTCTTCTGTGCTGAAGCTTCCTACACCATCACACAGCAGATTAACATCACTTATATCAATGCTTTTTCCCACATAAATGGTGAATTTCTCTAGCTCATTTAATGCCAATGTAATGTCATTATTTTGCATACTTAGAATCTGATTTAAGATTCTATATTCTATTTTTAGTCCAAGCTCCTTACTTCTCTCTTGCAAAAAGCCCATACGCTCTTTCATATTTGGCTCAAAAAATCGCACTTCAACAATGCTATCTTTTGGCATTTTGGGTTGATGAAAATACCCCACAATACTCTTGCAATCACGCATATAATCGCCACTAGATTTATTTTGTGCCTGATGGTATTCTACAATCAACGCATTGTGAGTATTTGCACATAGTGAGTGTAAGAATAGCTCAATGTCGGCTTTGGGTAGCTTGTGATTGAGCTTTAGCACTACAAGGGAGCTTGTGCCAAAAAGTGAGCCTTGTGAAAGGAGTGTGTTAATATTGACACTATTATATTCATCAAAGTAAAAGGTATTTTTCTCTTCACTTTGCAGAGCATTGGCAATCTTTCTACTATAATAGCCTACCATAAAGCTATCCCCATATAAAAAACTCGCACGGGGCGGATTCTGTCTTAATAGCATATCAAGCTGAGCTTTATTCATTTTTTTCCTTTGTGCGATTTTTTAGTGCATTTATGTGATATAAAGTCTTGCGTTTGTGAATCTAGCACCTTTGCATAAATACTCATAGAGAGTAAATCCACTTCTTCTACCTCCACTTCAGCTATACTAAAGCGAGGCAGAAATCTATCAAGCGTGATTTTTGCCTGTGGAATGACATCAAGTGCTATGCCCTCTTCTTCACTGCTATTGACAAGAATCTTACATATCAAAGGTTGTTTATCTAAAAGTTTTTTAGCATATCGTAGCATTTTGAGATGATAAAAATATAGCTCAATTTGGCTTATTTGCTTTTCTTTGAGATTAAGCTCTTGTGCGATGGCGTTGCAAGATTCAAGTAAAAAGGGTAAATGCTTATCTTTATGCAAAATTGCTTTTAAGATTCTATGAACAAAAAGGTCGCTATATCGGCGGATAGGCGAAGTAAAATGTGTGTAAGATTCAAAGCCTAAGCCAAAATGAGCCAAAGGCTTTGAGCTATAAGTAGCCTTGCTTAGAGATTTGATAATTTGAGCATCTACAATTTCTCTTTGATTTTCATTGTGAGATATTTTGGCTTTATCTTGTTTCTCTGCTTGGGCTTGAATCTGCGTGATGAGCGTATGTATATCTTGTGTTTTTGGCACTTCATAACCCATAGATTCTAGCTTCCACATTAGCTCATCTATCCGCTCTAGTTTTGGCGGAGGGTGGATTCTAAAAATACCTGAATCTAGCATTTTGGCACTCTCCACATTCGCCAAAAGCATAGATTCTTCAATAATGCTATGAGCTAGGGTTTGGCTACTTCTATGCCACGAGACAATTTCCGCAGATTCATTAAGCTCTAGCTTTATTTCATTGCTTGTAAAATCAAAGCCCAAGTTTAAGCGATTTTTTCTACATTTTTTCACAAATGGCACATAAGCCTTGAGCCATTGCGTGATAGAATCTGGCAGCGATGTGGGCTTATTGTATAAAAAAGATTCTATGTCTTCATAGCTTACATTAGCGTGTGAGCGGATAAGGGCTTCAAAAAGTCTGCTCTTTTTGACTTCCGCTTTTGTGCTTAAGCTTATCTCCCACACCATTGCCAAACGCAGAGCATTTTGCTTTAAAGAGCAGATTCCACTGCTTAGGGCAAAAGGTAGCATTGGCAAAACCTTATGTGGAAAATACAAGCTAAAGCCCCTTTTTTTAGCCTCCTTATCAAGCTCACTTTGAAAGCTCACATACTCGCTTACATCGGCTATTGCCACATAGAGTGTGCGTGAGTTTGCATCAAAATAAATCGCATCATCGTGATCTTTTGCATCAATGGGGTCTATCACACAAAAGGGCAGATGGCTTAAATCTACACGATTGGGATACATATCCTTATGCACTTCATTGCCAAAAGATAGGGCAAATTCATTAGAGCTATGGCTAAAATCATAGAGGCGATTATAGGTGCTTAGGGCGATTTTTTCATCAATGCTTGCATCTTCTAGCACACCAAAAACCTCTACAATATTGCCACTTGCCACTTCCACCTTGACTACACAATGCTTAGGCAGGGCTTTGAGTGATTTTTGTGAGAGTTTTAACTCAAGGTAACGCCCCTTTTTTCCTCTAGATTCTAGCTCTAGGGCTAGAATCTGTCCCTTTTTCATTACAAGCACAGCAATAGCATAGGGCTTTGTAGCGTATAGGAGTGTGATAAGATTTGCTTTTTGTTTTATTTTGCCCTTTTGCCCTTTGTTTTTTGATTTACCCCTTTTGGCAAGGATAATATCACCCTTTTTGAGTTTATAAAATTTGCCTTTTTCAAGTATAAAATCCGTGCAATCCGTGTCTTTGAAACTTTTTAAAAAAACCTTGCCACTTTGTGAAATATCCACACTGCCTATGATAAAATCACTCTTAAGCTTGTGGATATGCCCTTGTGTTTTAAGGACATTGTATTCTTGTAATTTGACAAAAGCATTGTGAAATGACTTTGGAATCTGCTTTGTGCCATTGGCGATAAGTGCGTAAAAATAAACCATTACCTACCTTTTAGATTCTATTTTTCACTCAATTCTATTTCTCTCACGCCACAATCTTAGAATCTCGCCCAAGGTCTTTGGCTCATAACCCAAACGCTCACAGCTAACATTAAAGCAAAAGGAATGGTTGGTATCGCGTGAATGAATGTGTCCGTGGATATTTAAGCTACAATCTGCTAAGGCAAAAAGCGTATCTAGGATTTCTCTACTTTTGGCAAATCTATCGTGAGCCTTGCGGTGAAAAACAGGAAAGTGTGAAAACATAATCCGCTCCTTGTTACAATCAACAATAATGGCATTAAGATAAATATCATCTTTTATCATCATTTTGCCAAATTTTTCATAGAGTTTTTTGCGTATTGCCTTCTCTTGTGGAATCTGCAAGTTTAAGCCTTTTTGCACTTGCCAATTTTTAAGCGTTTTGAGTTTGGTAAATCGCTTCACATCATTATTGCCGATGATAAGCTGCTTTTTGCCACGCAGTCCTTTTAGGTAATCAAACCCACCCGGATAATACAAATCCCCCAAATGCAAGATTCTATCCTTTTTGCCAACGGCTTTATTCCACAAGTCTTTATGAAAAGCATAAAAATCATCATAGCCATTTGCTCTAGCACTTTTTAGACGCGAAGGCTCTCTTTGTAGCACTGCTTTATGTCCAAAATGACTATCAGAAATCAAAAAAGTATCTTCATTAATGATAAAATCCATACTTTTATCCTTATGGAATAGGCTTTATAAGTCGTTTTGCCACATAGCCTTGAATCTCCCTCTTGCCACTTTGTCCTTCAAATATATAATAAATCTTCGCCCACTCTTTTTTATCTTTATCCTCCACAAAAGCTAGAATCTGCATTTCTCGCCCCATCGGTGCTTTGGCAACAATGGCTGCATTTGTATTTGGCTCACTTCTTATCATAGCAGTATTGACAATGACCTTTGCATAAGATTCTCTTTTTGTGTGCGATAGGTTTTGTATAGAATCTAATGTTTGATTGTGTGTTTGTTTTGGGGTGGTGTCTTGCACTTCTTGCTTTTGGGGTTGTAACTCTTTTTGTATTTTGGGTTGAGTTTGCTTTTGTGGGGGCAAAAGCGTGTTGCTTAGGGCTTGGCTTATCACATAGCCTTGAAGTGTTTGTGGAAGTGCCATATATGGAAGTGAATCTATGCTAACCTTGCTCCACTTGCCTTGCTTTTGCAAAACTTTTACTTGCGTGTATTTTGGCAATTTGGCAACAATGGCAGAATCTGTGCTAGGCTTTGCTCTTAAATTTAGCCCGAGATTTGATTTAACAGCAAGGATTGTAGGGGTTGTCGCTAAAGATTCTATTTTAGTATCTTTTGACTCTAGCGGAGTTTTTGACTTATCTTTATGCTTGTTTGTATCTGTTGGTATGGAGTTTGGTGTGGGTGCTTTGGCAGGAGCTGTTTGCTGTGGCTCTTTGTGTGAATCTGCTTGTTTGGATTGTGCTGTGGCAAGTTGCGTATTTTTATCTTTTTGCAAGGTTTTTGATGTGGGTGCTGGAGTGTAATGCACTTGATGATAAGATGGGGCTTTAACCTCTTTGGGCTTAGCAAAAGAGATGATAATCATACCGCTAAAGGCATTATCGCGATAGAACTCCGCACGAAAATGTAATGATGTTGTATCAAGGCTATATTGGGGTTTAAAGTCTTTTTTGGAGATTTTTATACCGCTTTCATCGGGCAATGGATTGTTATCGTTGGGTTTGACATAGCCAATGGCATTTACTCTATGATGTTTCATAGGCTCAAATTCTACATCTTGCTCTGCATAGATGATTGAGCCTATTGGTACAGATTTTAGCTTTCCATCAACTTTAAGATTCACATTTTGAAGCGAATGTTCAAAGTCATACCATTGTGGAGTGAGTGTGCTGAGTTTGCGTGAGCCATATTGTAAATTTACATTGCCATTTTTGCTAGGGACTATGCCGAGCAGATAGGTTGGGCTTTCAATCTTTAGCTGTTTGAGACTATTTTGCTTTGGCAATGGAAAGTATGTAAGATTTGCTCTTAAAGAATCTAGTGGTAAAAAAATAGAATCTTCAATTTTTGCATATAGATTCTGCGTACTAAGCAGTGCTTTGACATTGGCGACATTAAGCTCAAAATCCCGTTCAAACACAATGCCTAGCTGTCCTAGTAAAGATTCAATAGCTAAAAGATGATAAAACACACGCGTTGGCACATCAAGCTCTTTGCTTGTCTCATTTGTAAGGGCGGGTTTATTTAAGGAGAGTGAAAAGAAAGTGAGAGCTTTGAGTTGCCCAACATCATTTTTGGCTTTTGTTTGGGTATTATGCACGTGGAAGCGATGAATGGGATTTAAAATCCGCAGATTAATATCAGCCACCATTTGTGCGACATAAGATTCAAGTTCTCCATATTTTGTATCAATGCGTATTTGATCTACAACGGAGCAGTTTCCCCATTTGCGTGGATTTAAAAGATTGCTTTCATACTTTGGACGCCAATATCCACTCCCATCGTGCAAGTGCATAGAGATGTCAATTTCCGGGTTGGCAAGGAGCTTTTTAATTTTTTGGATACTCTCATAATCTGGGTCATTGTGGCTCAAAGCAGCAAACTTGCGATTCATATCGCCATACACGCCACGCATATTGGCAAACATTCCGTGCGGATTCACCACAGGTACAACCCACACGCTCCCCTTTGTTATCTTATAATGTCGCAAAAATAAATCTGTGGAATAATACGCCCCGGGTTCATCGCCGTGAATCCCGCCCATAAGCAATAAAGTCGGTGCGTTTTTATCGCCATAATTAAGCTTGTAAAGCTCAAAATCCCGCACGAGATTTTCCGCATAAAGCAGATGTGTAAAGGTGCTAAAAGTAAGAAAAAAAGCAATGATAAAACGCATTATAGCCCTTTTGCCTTTGTGATTCTATGCTCTCTCTCATTTTCCATTTCTTTGTAAAGTAAGGCACAGGATTTAGCGAGTTCGCGGATTTGCAAAATGTAGTTTTGTCTTTGAGCCACAGAGATAGCCTTTCTCGCATCAAGCACATTAAAGCAATGGCTTGCAAGCATTGTGTAGTCATAAGCCACAAGGGGGATTTTCTGCTCCAAGCAGTTTTTGACTTCATTAGCGTATTGATTAAAAATGCTACAAAGCATTTGCGTATCTGCCACTTCAAAGTGATATTTTGAAAACTCATATTCCCCTTGCAAATGCACATCGGCATAGAGCATTGGCGGATTATTGTTCCACACAATGTCAAAAATATTTTCCTTACCTTGAATATACATCGCTAGTCTTTCCACACCATAGGTAATCTCCACCGCCACTGGGCGACAGGGGATACCGCCTACTTGCTGAAAATATGTAAATTGCGTTACTTCCATACCATCAAGCCATACTTCCCAGCCTAACCCCCACGCTCCAAGTGTTGGGGATTCCCAATTGTCTTCTACAAAACGCACATCGTGAGATTTAATATCTAGCCCCAAAGATTCAAGACTACGCAAATATAGCTCTTGTATATTATCTGGACTTGGTTTAATGAGTACTTGAAATTGATAGTAGCTTCCTAAGCGGTTTGGATTCTCTCCGTATCGTCCATCTGTAGGACGGCGAGAGGGTGCGACATAAGCTACGCTCCAAGGCTTTGAATCCAAACTTCTTAGCAAAGTAGCAGGGTGAAAAGTCCCCGCACCTGCTGGAATATCATAGGGCTGCACGATAAGGCAACCTTGATTTTTCCAAAACTCCTGCAATTGTAATAAAATATCTGAAAAACTAAGCATATTACTCCTTTGTGTTATGTAAAAACATCATTGTGCCTTTGGCTTTGTTGCAAAACTTTGCCACAACATCGCATTTAATCTTAAAAAGCAAAAAAAGTCGTTTATCTTTATAAGATTCTAAACATTCAAAATTCCCCATACCTTTGGCTAGAATCATATCTGTGCGGTCATAGAGCTGTTGAGTTTGGCTATTCGCATCAGCATAGACAAAGCCCGGACTTCTCACACCAGAGCTTAAAACTTCACAAGATTCTGCCAAAGGCTGTGCTAGAGGGTGGAGCATATCCTGTAGTGTCAAATCATTGATAATCGCCCTGCCACGCACCGCATAGCTTATGCTAAGATGTGGATAAATAGCTTTAAGCGTGGCAATAAGCAGAGTATCAAAGATATTTTCCCCCGCATTATCCGCAATATATAAAAGACTTTTAGCACGCTCTAGCTTTGAGATAAAAGGCTGCATATCATACACGCCAAAGCTCAAAGATTCAAAGTCAAAATCTGCCTTAGCAAAGCTAAAGTTATGCTGTGAGCCATAGTCAATAACATTGCCTAAAATAGCCATTCTAACTGCCCAATCTAGCCGAGCAAAGATAGAATCTTCACCCCATACTATTTTTTCATTATGTATTGTTGGCTCAAGCTTTGGGGCAGGGTAGCGTGAGATAAGCTCTTGGCAGATATGAAAGGCTTTTTGTATGCTCTCTTGCTTGATGTGTGCGTATGGGTCATCATTTTGTAGCGTGGTGGATAAATCTTTATAAATATCAATAGCAATTTGTGGGGGTGTGAGAAGATTATCTTGCTTATTTGGTGTGATATAGCTTTGTTTAAGAGATGAAAGTTTTTTTTCAACGCATTCTTGCAAGGGTTGTAAATTATGCGTTGGAAGCATTTTTGAAAAGTTTTTAATCTGCCTTTGTAAGCAGTCAAAACACATCTCTTGTGCTATCATTTTGTCTCTGTCATATTGGAGACTTTGCCCCACATTAGGCGGTATTTGCGTTTCATAAATTCAATTTCTTCCCTTGAATGCTCTAATTCCAAACGCAAAGTCTCCATTGTCTTTTTATCATCATCATAGACTTCTTGCATAGAAATAAGGGCATCTTTTAAAAATGAGTTTTCATTTTTAAATGCACTGATTGTTTCATCTTTTGCCGCAATTACCTTGTCGTGTAGCCCAAGAATAGTAGAGATTGTCTTTTCTACAAAGACAGGATCAAGCTCCTTGCCATTCATATCAGCCGACACGAGCCCAGATTCTACTTTTTTCACAAGAGCGGAAGTCCCAGAAGTCGCATCAACAAAAATCTTATTTTCTTCCTCCTTGCTTTTTATGCTCCCATCATTAATCAAATCCATAATCTTTGTTTCATCAAGCCCAGAGAGCTTAATAAACTCGTGGAGTTCTAGCCAAGTTGTCGTATTTTCCATAAATCCCCCTTAGATTCTCACTTCAATCTCTGCCGAATCTAGCTCTACCTTTTTGGCTTTCATCACGCGATCTTCAATGAGTTTTCCAGCAAGCTCATCATTTTTAAGACTTAGAATCTGCATAGCTAAATACGCCGCATTAATTGCCCCAGCCTTACCGATACTCACCGTTGCCACAGGCATAGAGCTAGGCATTTGCACCGTTGAAAGCAAGGCATCAAGTCCGTCCATTGCCCCACCACTTAAAGGCACACCAATCACAGGCCTACAAGTTTGAGAGGCAATTGCCCCGGCTAGATGTGCTGCCATTCCCGCTGCACCGATAAAAACTTGTGCGCCACGAGATTGTGCGTCTTTGACATATTCTTTTGTGCGTTCCGGTGAGCGATGAGCCGAGCTTATAATCACCTCATAAGCCACATCAAATTTTTTAAATATTTCTATACATTCACTCATTACACTCCAATCGCTCTTGCTCCCCATAATCACGCTAACAAAGTCCATTTTCACTCCTTTTGGCTCTTTTAAAATGTGCGGATTCTAGCATATTTGTATTAATTCCTTGTGTGCCTTTAGAATGTCTTTAGCCACTCTATAATGCAAGATTCTAGCTTTGCCACATCAAGCACATCTTTTTGCACTTCATCTTTGCTAAAAAGATCTGTGATTTGTTTTGAGATTGTGCAGTTGGCTTTGGCACAGATTGTTTTAATAGCTTCTTCATCACAAATATTTTGGGAAGATTCTAGAATCTGCCCTTGTGCTAGAGCGGTATTCACACTTGGGGCGAATTTACTCCATTCAGCTGTGGCAAGAAAAATGCTTTTGCCTATCACGCCTTTTTGTTGTAAATTTTTTGCTACAAAATATCCAATCGCCGTGTGTGGGTCAAGCACATAGCCATTTTTAAAGCATTCTGCGATACTTTGCAGACATTGTGTATCATCGCAACTCATCGCACTAAAATCTTCTCTCACAAGAGCAAGTTCAGAATCTAAAAGGCTATATTTTCCTTGCGTTGCAAGATTCTCCATTAGCTCTTTTGTGCGTTTAGCACCAAAGAAAAAATACAGCATTCGCTCTACATTTGAGCTTTTTAGAATATCCATTGCTGGGGATTTTGACTTGATAAGATGACGAAAAGAAATATCATATACACCCGTATTTATAAAATCGCTTAAAATAGTATTGACATTAGAGGCAACCACAAGCTTGTGTATGGGTAAGCCCATTTTTTTAGCAAAAAATGCCCCTAAAATATTGCCAAAATTCCCACTAGGTACGACAATGGATAGCTTCTCTCCAAAGGTGATATTGCCATTTTTTACCGCACTCATATACGCCCAAAAATGATACACAATTTGAAAAACAATGCGTCCTATATTCACAGAATTAGCAGCGGATAGCGAGATTCCAAGATTGTTAAGCTTATGGATAAAATCTTTGTTGGCAAGGAGATGTTTTAACGCACTTTGAGCATCATCAAAATCCCCCTTAATGCCAATAACCTTGCAATTTTTAGATTCTTGTGTTGTCATTTGCAGTCTTTGCACATCACTTGTGCCTCCATCTGGATAGAGGCATACGACTTTAATATAGTCTTTATTCGCAAAGCTTTGTAGCGTCGCAGGACCTGTATCGCCACTTGTAGCAGCAAGAATCATAAAAGGTGTTTTATTTGTTTTGGCAAAGGAAGAGAGTAAAACACCAAAGGGTTGCAAAGCCATATCCTTAAAAGCTCGTGTAGGACCAGAATGGAGATTGAGCATAAAGAGATTTTTGCTTAAAGTGTGGAGCGGGGCAGGATTTGTAGGATTATCAAAGCTATTATAGCTTTGCAGGGCTTGTTGCAAAAGATTTGGGTTAAGATTGAGATTCAAAGAAGAAAAGAGTCTTTCGCATAATTGTTTATATGAGAGATTTTGAAAACTTTGTAGCATTTCTTGACTAAACAAAGGAAGTTTAGAAAATGTATAAAGTCCGCCTTGTGGGGGATTTGGATTAAGCATTGCGTGTTTAAAAGTAACACTTAAATCCTTATTATCATCTCGCGTAGAAATAAACATACTCATTGTAGAATCCTTTATATGTTGTGATAATTTTTGTAAAAATCTTTACTTGTGAAAATTCTTGTAGCAATCCCCGCATTCTAGCATATTTTGTTTTAACGCTTTATTTCCATATCTTGGTTGTAAAACACTTCACGCACAATCTTGCCGGATTCATCAAACCCTACTGCCTTGCCTTCTTTTTTGCCTTGTTTGTAGTGGAGCTGATGCCAAAGTTTGCCATTTTTTATGTCATAAATATTCATCTGTCCTTCTTGCAAACCATAGGCAAAGTTCATCTCACTTTTAATCTTGCCACTTGTTACATCAAAAAGTCTGCAAGGTCCGTGAAGTAGCCCATTACGATAATGGGCTTCATATATCAGCACACCCTTTTGGCTAAACATTTGAAACAATCCTTCTTTTTTGCCATCAACATAAAATGCCCTCTGTGCCACTCCACCATCAAGATAATATAAAATCTCTTTGCCGTGCTTGATTTTTGTGCCATTTTTGTAAGTGATTTGGGCGTTATATGTGCGTCCATCTTCTTGTATTTGCTCGTTTTTTTCCTCTCCTGTGATGTTTTCAAGCATTTCTTGCGTGTAGGTTTTTTTGTGAGTTTGGCTTTCTTGTGGAGATAAAGGCTCTGTGGAAGCTACAAAATCTTGCTCTTTTTGACTGCTTGGAGTGCTTGTGTTTGGCTCATTTATGGGGCTTTGGGCAGGGTTTGAGATAGAATCTTTGATAGCATTTTTAGCAGAAGTTTGAGTAGGTTTTTGAGTGGGCTTTTGCTTAGGCTTTGTATTTTCGTTTTGTTTGTGTGTGGGTGTTTTTGCGGGGGTTGAAATTGTGGTTTCTTGCGGTGTTGGATCTTGTTGGCAGGCGGTCAAAAACCCTAACACATAGCAAAAGATAAGAAAGCTACAAGCTTTTGTTATTGTTTTGCCCTTTGTCATTTTCCCTCCTTTTAGTAGCACGGATTCCAGCGGCAGCTTGTTTCATTAATGACATTACCTTTTGTGTCGTATTGCTTAATCCATTGCTTCTTGCCTTGTTTATACATTGTCTCAAAAGTGAGCTTTTCATACTTGTCAAATTCCTGCCTTATGCCCTCACGCATATCATTTTTGTAAAAAAACTGCTCTTTTAATTTGCCAGATTCATAATATTTTTTGCCCTCGCCCTCGCGTTTATTATCCACATACATTTGTGAGCTTTCAATCTTGCCATTTTCATAATAAAGTGTGCGGGTATTTGTCTCTTTGCCTTCAATATATTCTCGTGATTCTTTTATATTGCCATTAGTATAATATGAGCGAACAAGCCCATCATATTTGTCATTAATATAATTTGCACGGAAAATCACAACGCCATTTGGTGCGATTTTAATTTGTTTGCCACATTTGAGCGTTGTGCCTTTGCAGTATTGTGTCTTTATGGTGATAGGTGAATCTTTGCTTCCTGTGTAGGAGATTCTTAATTCTAGCTCATTTACTTCACTCTGTGTTGCAAGTGCTGTGAAAGCAAAGACTACGCTTAAGACTAAAAAGATTCTTTTTATCACATTTTTTATCACTTGTCCCCCTTAGATTTTCCCCATAGACTTAGAATCTAGCTCTTTAGGCGTGTGATATTAACTCCAAGACCAAGAAGCTTTTTTTCAATTTGCTCATAGCCTCTATCAAGGTGGTAGATTCTATGGATATTTGTTACCCCTTCACTCACAAGGGCGGCAACAATAAGAGCGGAACTCGCCCTCAAATCTGTTGCCATTACATCAGCTCCAACAAGAGGGCTGATACCTTTAACCGTAGCGTGATTGCCTTTGAGTGAAATATCTGCACCTAAGCGTTGTAATTCGCTTACATGCATAAAGCGATTTTCAAACAATCGCTCTTCAATCACACTTGTGCCTTCACATTGTGTTGCTAGAGCCATAAATTGTGCTTGCATATCAGTGGGGAAGCCCGGATATTCTGTGGTGATAATCTCAAAGGGCTTTAACTTTTCTGCCGGAAGTATAGTAAGAGATGTATCGTGTTTATTAAAGCTAAAGCCAATTTCTTCTAGCTTATCTGTAATAGCTCCAAGGTGGGTATTCTGCACCCTTTCAAGCGTAATGGAAGAATTTGTGATTGCTGCAGCACATAGATAAGTCCCAGCTTCGATTCTATCAGGTATAACTTCAATAGGATTAAAATCAAGTAGCTCTCCACCACTTCCCTCAATACTTAGCTCATTTGTCCCAATACCTTCAATCTTAATGCCACTTTGAACTAGAATCTCGCATAGCTGCACGACTTCAGGCTCTTTAGCAGCGTTAATAATATGCGTTGTGCCTTGAGCTAAGGCTGCTGCCATAATGACATTTTCACTTCCGGTAACCGTGATTTTATCAAATAAAATATCTGCTCCCTTAAGCCCACCTTTAGCTTCAGCAGTGATGTATCCTCCTTTGATTTGAATCCCCGCTCCCATTTTTTCCATAGCTTTAATATGTAAATCCACAGGACGCGCACCAATAGCACAGCCACCGGGCAAACTCACTTCGCAATGTCTAAATCGTGCTAAAAGTGGTCCAAGCACAAGAATAGAGGCACGCATTTTTCGCACAATATCATAAATAGCTTTAGTATGCACGATATTTTGAGCTTGAGCTTTGAGTGTGTTGGGATTAAGCCATTCAAGATTCACGCCCAAATGCTCTAAAAGCTTGGCTAGTGTTTTTACATCAGCCACATCAGGGAGATTGCTAATAGTTACTTCATTTTTGCTAAGTAGTGTAGCTGCGAGTATGGGCAGGGCAGAGTTTTTCGCACCAGAAATACTAATGCTTCCTTGAATCTTTGGGGTTTTGTGTATTTGTAAATAATCCATTGTCAAATCCTTTTATTTGCTTTCGCGTTTTTGTAAAGCTTTACCGATTACCTCTTTGATATTTGCTTTGCTTTCGGGGTTGGCACTCTCAAGGCTATCTTGAAAATTCACCACCTCATCAACCTCCATAAGATTCATATTTACAGCAAAGGTAGAGATAAGCTCAATCCACAAGCCATACTCTTCTCCACTTTTTGGGTAAGTCTTAAAGGAGCGTAAAAACTCATCAAGCAGTGGTTGAAGCTTGGCTTTGTCGTTTGCAAACTCATTAACTTCTTTTGAAAGAGTGCTTAAGCGACTTTCTTTTACCTCTATCTTATCATTTTCAAGAGCAACAGCTAATAGCCCAGCAAAGATAATAGGTAAGCATAGCAGAAAAAATACCAACCAACAAACAACATAAAAGCTAATATTAAACATTTATGGCACTTAATGCTTAAAATTCTCATAAAAATCAATTGTTGCTTTCACATAGCCATCAATGCTTCCGCAGTCATAGCGTTTGCCTTGAAACTTATAGGCTAATACTCTACCTTGTTTGGCTTGTTCTAAAAGGGCATCAGTGATTTGAATCTCCCCCTTTTTGCCCGGCTTTGTAACGCGTAAAATATCAAAAATATCAGGCGTTAAAATATAGCGTCCAATGATGGCAAGATTGCTAGGGGCTTTATCAATGCTTGGTTTTTCTATCATATCATTCACACGATATACGCCAGATTCTATCTCTTCACCTTGGATAATGCCATATTTATCCACTTCATTTTTATCCACTTCTTCAATAGCCACAATGGAGCAGCGATATTTTTTATACAAAGCTACCATTTGGCTAAGCACCCCTGCACCATTTGCATTATGACATAAGTCATCAGCAAGTATCACAGCAAATGCTTCATTGCCAATGAGCGTTTCACCTGTGAGTATAGCGTGTCCTAAGCCTTTCATTTCATTTTGTCTTGTGTAGGAAAAGGTGCAGGAGCTTGTAAGCTTTCTAATACTTGAGAGTAACTCTTCTTTGTCTGTGCCAGAGATTTGATGTTCTAGCTCATAATTTATATCAAAATGATCTTCAATGCTCCTTTTGCCCCGCCCTGTAACAATACCTATCTCATAGCAGCCAGATTCTAATGCTTCTTCTACACCATATTGAATAAGAGGTTTTGTAAGAATGGGGAGCATTTCCTTTGGCATAGCTTTTGTAGCGGGTAAAAATCGTGTGCCATATCCAGCAGCGGGAAATAAGCATTTGTGTATCATAGAATCTCCTTAGTTAATGAGTGTTTGTTTGAGATATGCTTCAAGGTTGATAGTATTGCCAAAACTCTCTTGATAAACAATATAATTTGCCAAAACTCTAAAGCCATAATCACGAGATTCTTTATAAGGGATAAGCTCCATAGAGAGCCACGGCTCGTAGTTGCGATTTTTCAAAAAGAATTTTTTTGTTTTTAATGTGCGGCGTAAAAAGCCCGGTCCGCCATTGTAAGCATAAGATACAAAAAGCGGATGTTTAAACTCCCTGCCTAAATCATTGAGATAGAATGTCCCAAATTCTAGGGCGGTTATGGGATTAAACATATCTTCAAGCGTGATGTTATCGCGTTTTAGACTTTTAGCAAAAGGTTCTACATTAAAGGGCATAATCTGCATCATACCTAGTGCATAAGAGGTTGAAACAAGGGCGGGCAAAAGCGTGCTTTCCTGCTTTGCAATAGCGTAGGTAAAGGCTTTCTCGTGATCACTTTTCCATTTAAGCTTATCGCTAAAAGGCGTAATAAAATAGTGAATTTTAAATTTATTGAGCTGATTTAAAACATACGCAAGATGTGCGCTTGTATCTTCATAGGTGAAATGTTTGCTTAACTCTTCTAAGTCTTTATCACTCTTAACTTGCGAGAGATTATCTTTTAAAAGTTGCCATTGGAATGGGTCTTTCATATCAAAATCAGGTTTTTTGGGTGAGAGTTTGCCTAAATCTGTTACTACTTCGTAGCTTGGTTTTACGCCTAACTTTTGATTAGCATAAATAGTATAGAGATCCACATTTGTGCTTGAAGCAAGATTCTCTAAGACTTTGTTATCGTGGCTTAGGGAGTATTCCCAAAACAAAGCACGATTTTTTTGCATAGCTGTTGGGGCATTTTTACTTGCAAGCCTAAAATATTCTAACGCCGCTTTGGGCTTTTGATGTAAAATCTCATTAAGCCCTAGCAAAAAAAGTGTGTAAGAATCTGCTCCTGTAATTTTTGCACCGATAAGCGATTTTTTAAACTTTGCATAGCTGTTATCGTGGGTAACGATGATTTTTTGTAGCATATTGTTAAAAGATTTATTATTTTCATCAGCAAATTTTTTAAGGGCTTGGGGTTTAATGGTTTGATTGATAATCTGTAAGCGTTGGTTATCTCTTAGTGCGTTATATAAGGCTGCAAAGGTTGCCGCATCGCTACTTAGCATACCTGTTAGGATATTTGGTTTGCTTAGAATCTCAATGCGTTTTTTATAGGCAGGGTCATTTTGAAAAGTTTTTAATAAAAAATCTTTGTTTTTTTGTGGCATTGTGGGGACATTAGCAAGATTAAGCCCCGATTTAATACACTCCTTATCTTGTTTTTTTAGGCTTTCAAAACTAAGACGCTGACAATATAGTCTCCTAGGCAGTTCGCTTACCTTTCCTTTAGCACTCATAAGGCTATCAAGCTTTGAAGTTTTGCGGTGGATAAGCTCATAGGCTTTGAGTGCATCTTGCAATGAAGTATGCTCATTTGATAAAAATTGCCAAATGTAAAAATCCCTTGCTAAGCCCTTGGGCTTAGATTCTAAAAATTCAAGTGTAATATCTGTTTTGGCAAAACCGATACAAAAAGCTAAAAGCAGTAAAACAAAAATTCTCATTTTAATCCTTAAATTTGCAAACTCTTAGCGTAGTTGGCTAGAATCTGCACAAGTGATAAATCAATAAATTTAAGCAGCACAGCCAAAATAAGTGGTGCAAAATCAATGCCATTAATCGCTGTTGGTATTAATAAGCGGAGCTTTGCATAAAGTGGCTGGGTTAGGCGATTTAGCACTTGCACGATAGGGTTATATGGGTCGGGTCTTACCCAGCTTATAAGAGCGGCAATGACAATAACCCAAACATAAAGATTTATAAGCATACTCACAATCATAGCAACCGCATTTAACAAAGTGCCTATTACCATTATCCCCTCCTAGTCTTTTGTAGGCTTAGAATCTACACAAGCATTTAAATCTAAACGCACAATATCTTTTAAGAAAAATTGCAAATATGGGTAAATCTCGCTTAACTCCAAGCCGTGCGTTTGTCCGGTTAGCAGAATCCTTAATGGCTTAAAAAATTTTTTACCCTTCAAATTTGAGCGTTGCATTAATGTATTTTTTAAGCTTTCATAATCTTGCAGGGCTAAATCTTTAGATTCTATCATTTCACATAAAATCTTGTAAAGCACCTTGCATTCTTCTTCATAATGTTCATCGCTATTTTCTTTAACCACTATACATTTTGGGGCAAAAATCTTATCTAGCTTTTCTCTAATCTCATTAAGCGTGCTTGCTTCTTGCAAATGTAGCTTTGCCAATGCGCCAACATTTGAATCTTTACTATCAACAAGCAGAGCAAACTCCTGCTCATTAAGCATTTTCAAATGCTCTCTATTTAAGAATCTTAATCGCTTGATGTCAAATTTTACAGGCGATTTAGCAATATTTTTAATATCAAACCACGCAAAACTTTCTTGCAGTTTAAACACTTCTTGTGGCGTGTGATTGCCCATTGAGATGAGATAATTGATAATAGCTTGTGGTAAAAAGCCCTGCTCTAACAGCCACGCAACAGAAGAGGCACTATCTCGCTTACTCATTTTGCTGCCATTCTCGCCCAAAATAATAGGCAAGTGTGCGTATCCTAGAATCTTGTCATAGCCCAAAGAGCGATGGATAAGAATTTGGCGAGGTGTATTGCTCACATGGTCTTCTCCACGCACCACAAAGCTCACATCATAGAGCATATCATCTACCGCACACGCGAAGTTGTAAGTTGGGATTCCATCTTCTTTAATGATGACAAAGCTATCAATTTCATTTGGTTCAAAACTCAAATGCCCCTTGATAGAATCTTCAAAACTAATGGTGGAAGTCGCCCCTTTAATGCGAATAACGGGATTTTTATTCACATTTTTTTCAAGCTCCGCCCATTGCATATCGTAGCGAAAGGGCTTTTTTTGTGCTTTGGCTTCTTCTCGCTTAGATTCTAAAAACTCTTTAGAGCAGTAGCAATAAAAGGCTAAATCTTTCTCTATAAGATATTGTGCGAGTTGGCGATGTTTATCAAAATTATGACTTTGATAGACTAGATTGTCCCACAATAAGCCAAAAAGATTTAAAAGAGAGAGAATCTCCTTGTCTTTACCATCAATATTTCTTGCTAAGTCTGTATCCTCAATGCGAATAAGGAACTTTTGGTTAGTTTGTTTGGCGATGATATAGTTAAAAATCGCAGCTCGCAGGTTGCCAATGTGCATATCACCTGTTGGAGAGGGGGCAAAACGCAACATTTTTATCCTTTAAGCATTTGGCTAAAAGCTTTAGCGTTAAACTCATTGAAGTTGTAGTTGCCATTTGATTGTGTGTTGGGTTGTGTGCTAGATTCTACCAAGGCATCGCTAAGTGCCAAAAGTAATTGTGTGATTTCTTGTGATTTTTCCTCTATATAGGCAATAAATGCTTCTTGTGTGGCTGAATCTTTATTTTGTTGAAGAAGAGGCATAGGATTATCAATACAAAATGTATAAGAAGTTGCATTGAGTGTAGCTTTTATCTGTGTGTTAAAGAGCTTTACCCCCATAAATGCAGTGTTTTCTACAATGTCTTGTATGTCTTGAAAAAGGCTGTCTGCGGATACATTTTGAATTTGCTTTAAAATCTTCTTGCAAGCCACATTTGCCGTTTGTAACGCACCTATAAACTCATTTGCCCCCTTAATATCTTCGCTGAATTTATGTATGCTTTGCTGTGTGTTTTCACAAAGTGTATAGGGCATAGAATCTTGGCTAAACTGCTTGTCAATGTGCTTTTGCATTGTGGCGATTATATCTTGCATATTTACCTCTTCAATCTTTGGAGTTTTGCTAGTCTTAAGCATATTTTGTTCCATATAATGCGTTGTTTTATAATTTAGTTTTAAGTGGTTTGGTGAGTTTGGATTCTAGCTTAAAAAAATGTATAGTCATTAAACTAGGCATAGCGATAAGCCGAGTTCTGTCGTGGGTGGCTATTTATCTAGGGTATATTTCACAATATACCTCAAGCGAAGAGTTTGAAGTGCAAGACGATAACCATACTCTTCTTGCTACGGATTGGGTTTGCATTGACATTTTACATTGCTGTAAAATCGGTAGGCTCTTACCCCACCTTTTCACCCTTGCTTTTGTTAAACAAAAGCGGTTGTTTTCTGTTGCACTTTCCCTTAAGTTACCTTAGCCATTTGTTAAATGGAATCCTGTCTTTGTAGCTCGGACTTTCCTCTTTTGTCAAACAAAAGCAACCACCTACTATGCCTAAGCGCAAATTATAGCAAAATTTGTTACAATACCTGCAATCTAACTTTAAAAAGGCTTAAATTTTGCATAGTGATACGCAATATCTTATCGGGCATCATATCGGTAGGACGGCGAGGAGTTTTCAGGAATTTTTCATTAAAGAGCTTAAGATTCACCATCTTAGCTTTGAGCAAGGCGTGATACTTTTTATGGTCTCAGAGAATCCTAAGCTTCATATTAGCCATATTGCAATGGAGTTACATAAGGATAAGGCGACTATTTCACGCGAGGTTAATTCCCTTGTGAGTAAGGGGCTATTTGTAAAAACACAAGATTCTTGTGATAAACGCACTATTTTGCTCACTCTTACCCCTAGCGGAGAAAACGCACTCAATCTTATTAAAGATAAAATCAAAAAACTAGAGACATTATTGTTATCTCGATTTTCACAAGATGAGATTAGCACTTGTTTGAGTGTGCTTGAAGATATGCGTACAATGATTAAAGAGAGTTTGAAAGAGTAGGGCTTTTGTCTTATATTTAATCCATTTACAGAATCTTGGGATATTTTAGAATCCTAGCTCATACGACCAAAATGCTCTAAGGCTTTAGCAAGATCGCTTAGCGTTGTGTCAATGTCATTTTGTGAATTTTTGATGCTATCACGCACACAATGATTGATATGCCCCTCAAGCACAATCTGTCCAACTTTGTGAATAGCACTTTTTGCAGCATTAAGCTGGATAAGCACATCAGGGCAGGGGGTGTCCTCACTAATCATCTTGTCAATACCATTAAGCTGTCCTATGATTTTTTTCAAACGGCGATGAAGGGCTTGTTTATCGTGCATAATGTCTCCTTAAATTCTACGATAGCTTAGAGCTTCTAATATGTGGGACTTTTGAATCTGTTCTTCTTGTGCAATATCGGCAATTGTTCTGGCTACTTTTTTGACTTTATTCACACTGCGATATGAAAGTGAAAAACGCTCACTGGCTTGGTTTAGTAGTGCAAGTGAATGTGAATCTAGCTCACAATATGTCTCAATCTCTCTTTCATCAAGTTTGCCATTAAAGACTTTTTGTCCGCGTTGTTTTTGCATTTTGAATGCCTGAAACACAAGCTCTTGCATCTTTTTAGAATCTAGCCCTTGAGGCGAGTTTTTATCCTGCTCATATTCATTCATCTGCACAAAAAGATCAATCCTATCCAAAAATGGTTCAGATAGTCGCCCACGATAAGTGCTAATCTCTCGCTCTTGACAGCGGCATTCTTTATTTTTACTTAGCAAGTTCCCGCACGGGCAGGGATTGAGAGCGGCGACAAACATAAAATTTGTATCATATTCTATTTTAGAATGCACACGCGAGATACTCAATTTATTGTTTTCAAGTGGCTCACGCAAAGATTCTAAAATATCCTTTTTAAAATGCGGCAATTCATCAAAAAACAAAATGCCATTATGAGCTAAAGCAACCTCACCGGGCTTGGCTTCAAACTGCGTGGCAGAGCCTAGGATACTTGATTTGCTCGCACTTTGATGAGGGTTGCGGAATGCCCTTAGTGGTGTATAGCTTGTGCTTTGCTTATTGAGGGCTTGGTATTTCATAGTCTCCATCATTTCGCGGAGTGAGCTAGGCGGGAGAATATAAAGGAGGCGTTTGGCAATCATACTTTTTCCACTGCCCGGAGAACCTTCCATAATGAAGTTGTGAAATCCCGCTGCTGCGATAAGTGCAGCTCTTTTGGCAATATCTTGCCCTTGCACATCGCTAAAATCAAAGTCAAAATCTTGATTATAAAAATATTGTTCCCCCTGCACTTCAAGACTTGCAAAGCCAAAATGATGCGCTTTAGAATCTGCGGTGTGTGGCATAGATTCTATATTGTTTAAAATATTTATGGCTTCTTGCAAGTGAGCTACAAAATAGAATTGCAAATGTGGAATGGGGCTTAAAAGCTCCTTTGCACAAAGTGGGACGATGACTTTTGCATCTTTGTGAGAGAGGGCGACATCAAGCAAAAGTGGGTAGATAGAATCTGTGTATTTCACACTCCCATCAAGCCCTAGCTCACCAAAAGCAAAAATATCTTGAGTTTTGGTCTTTTGTAATGCTAAAGCAATTGGCAGGTCAAAATGTCCGCCACTTTTGGGAATATCCACAGGAGAAAGATTAATATTGATTTTTTGAGGTGGCAAGGTAACGCCGATATTGACAAGTGCGGCTTGGACGCGTTGTTTGGATTCTTGAATAGAGCTATGGGCTAATCCTGTGATATTGAAATTTGGCAATCCACGAATAAATGTCGCCTCCACTTGAATGACTTTCGCACTCGTGCCAAAGCTTGTCGCACTAAGGATTGTATTCACCATCAGGTTTCTTTTTTGAGCTTTTTGAGTTCTTTTTCAAATTTTTTGCGTCTAAGGATTGGGAGCTTATCCACAAATAAGATTCCATTCAAGTGGTCTATCTCGTGTTGTAATGCCACGGCTAAAAACCCTTCCGCTTTTAGAATCTTATCATTCCCAAATCTATCTTTGTAAGCAACACAAACTTTATTAAACCGCTTTATACTCTCATAAAATTCTGGCACGGAAAGACAGCCTTCTTCCCACTCTATGCTTTCTTCTTGTGTTAAAAATGTGGGATTAATAATCTCAAGCAAATCTTCTTTATATTGTTGCTTGTCCTCATCTCGCGGAAGATTGATGACAAGAATCTGCTTGGCTTTTCCTACCTGAATTGCTGCTAGTCCTACGCCCCCGCTTTCTATCATTGTCTCATACATATCATCAAGGAAGCTATGCAGTTCCTCATCAAAAGATTCTACTTTTGTAGATTTTTGACGCAAGATAGAATTAGGATATTTCAAAATCGCCAAAATCGCCAAGGTCATCTCCGGGTATATCAAGATCATCAGCACTAAATGCGCCACCACTTTTGTTTTCAGCCTGTTTAAATTGCAGGGTTTTGTTTTCGTTCAATGCTTCATCAAGGGCGGCTTTTGCTTCTTCTAGCATAGATTCAGGTGTTTTATTGACATCAAAAACAATACCGCCCATCACAATATGCAAATACAAATCCAAGTCGCCGATAAAAATATTCGTAGCCTTGCATTTTTTAATCACTTCTTCGCATAAGTCTATGGCTGATTGAGCTTGAACATTTTTAAGTAGCATTCCAAATCGCCCTCCGCCAAGATAGCTTACCAAATCTTTTGAGCCAATGTTTTTTGAGACGATTTTGGCGATATTTTTAAAAGTCGTAATGAGTTTAGTTTGATCAATAAGCTGTGCGCCAAGCTCTTTTGATGGAGAAAATACCACAAGCGCACAATGGCGTGGAAAATCTTTGCCATTTTTACATTCAAACTCTAAGGAGTGAAGAAAAAAGCTTTTGCTGTGAATCCCAAGTGTCGTATCGTACATCGCACTTGATTTGGTAGTGGAGGATTTTGCATACATATCGCGGTATGAGCGAGAGATAATATCAGCTTGTGTAACAAACTGCTTGTGGAATCCTTTAATCTCATTGAGCAATACCTTAATGGCATTTTGTGCACCAAGGGGGTTTGTAATAGCTGCAATTTCAGCAAGGCGTTTGTTTGTGTTGCTCTCCATTGATGAGAGTTGTTTGCAAAGGATAAGGAGTTGCTCTAAGACGGATTTAAGGGTAATAAAGTTGTCATTGAAAGTTTTTTCAAGGGCAATAAGCCTAGAATCGTGATTTGCACTCTCTACCATCGCCTTAATCTTTTCTCTTACATTTTCATCTTGTTCTTGTGAGAGTGTTTTTTCAAAATAAGCTTCAAAGTTTTCGGGTAAAGGCAAAATGTCATCTTTTTCAAGGGCTTCCATTGCTTGTTTGGAGATAGAATTTAGCTTTTGTGTTGTATCTGTTGGGGTTATGGGAGCAGAAGGCTGGAAGCTTGTCTTTCCATCTTTAAGCTCAACTACATCTAAACTGCCAAAAAAATCATTATTGGCAATATCTAAATCCAATCCGCTTAAATCCATAAAATACCTCCAAAACCTATTTCAAACTTTTTGTTAGAATCTTATCAACCAATCCATATTTTTTAGCTTCTTCTCCGCTCATAAAAAAATCTCGTTCCGTATCTTGTGTGATTTTCTCTATACTCTGCCCTGTGTTTTCTGCCATAATTTCATTGAGAATTTTTTTCAAACGCAAAATCTCTTTAGCCTGAATCTCAATGTCTGTGGCTTGTCCTTGTGTACCACCAAGTGGTTGGTGAATCATAATGCGAGAATTTGGCAGTGAAAATCGCTTACCCTTTGTCCCTGAGCTTAACAAAAACGCTCCAGCAGATGCAGCCTGCCCAATGCAGATGGTGCTTATATCAGAGCGGATATAGTTCATTGTATCATAGATACTGAATGCACTTGTGATAACACCACCGGGCGAGTTGATATAAAAGTTAATATCCTTATCCGGGTCTTCAGCTTCTAAGAATAGCAGTTGGGCTACGATTGAAGAAGCGATATGGTCATTTATCTCGCCACTTAGCAAAATAATGCGGTCTTTAAGCAAACGCGAGTAAATATCATAGCTTCGCTCACCTCGCCCTGTGCGTTCTATAACAAAAGGAATATAACCACTCATCACATATCCCCTTATTTATTTTCTTTGCTAGATTCCATTTTGCCTGAATCCGCCTTAGATTCTGCTTTTGAAGTTGTGCCTTTTTCTTTGCTTTTTGCAAACTTTTCATCAAGCAAATAATGTAACACCCTATCTTCAATCATTGTCATTTTAATCGCTGGGACAAGATTGTTTTGCTGATAATACTCTAACACTTCTTTTGGATTTTGCCCCATCATCATTGCTTCATAATAAATTGTCTGTAAGACTTCATTATCTTGTATAGCAATATTGTATTTTTTTGCTAAAGCATCCATAATAAATGTAATTTGCACACTTTTACACGCCTCATCGCGATGCGTTTCACGCACCTTTTTTGCTTCTTCTTGATTATTTTTGATTTTTTCAATCTCTTCTGGAGTGAGCTTGGATAAGGCATTTCTAAATAAAATGTCCATTTCTTGCTCCACAATAAGCTCGGGCAAATCAAAAGAGATGTTTTTAAGCAGGGCTTCCACAAGCTTTTCTTTAAGCTCTTTATTATAAAGTTCTGTTTTTTGCTCCATTTCAAGCTGTTCTCTAATCATATCTTTTAAAGATTCAAGACTAGATTCAGCTCCCGCAATGCCTTTTGCAAACTCATCATCAATTTTGAGTGTATCTTTTTTTAGAATCTTGTGTAGTGTTACATCAAACTTCACCCTTTTACCTGCAAGATGTACAGCTTGATAGTTCTCTGGGAAAGTAACATCAATACTTCGCTTTTCACCCTTTTTCATACCGATAAGTGCATCTTCAAAGCCGGGGATAAACTGATTTGAGCCAATGACAAGGTTGAAGTTTTCTCCCTTGCCACCTTCAAATGCCTTACCATCAACAAAGCCCTCAAAATCAATATTTGCCGTATCATCTTTTGCCAAAGCTTTATCATCGGTAACTTCACTAAGCGGAGCACGAGACTTAGCAATTTCTTCTAGTCGCTCATCAATTTGAGCTTTTGCAATGGCTTTAAGTTTGACTTCTGGGACATATTGTTCAACATTGTCGGTTTCAAAGCTAGGTGCAATGCTGATTTTTATCTCTAAATCAATCTTATCATCACTCTTATCAAACTTGAGAATCATCGGGTTGCCAATAAGCGACTTTGGGGCAATATTTAGCTCTTTTAGAGCCAAATCAAGTAAATCTTGTATAGCCTCTTGCTGTGCATCTTGCTCTACTTGTTCTTTGTATCTTGTCTTAATCACTTGTGCGGGGACTTTACCCTTTCTAAAACCATCAATTTTTACGCTTTGAGCGATTTTTTTGATGACTTTGTCAAATTTCTCCTCAAGCTTGGAGATAGCGATACTACCATTAACGATAGCATTAGCGTTGTTTGTGCGTTTTGTTGTGAAATTCATAGTGTTCCTTAATGAAATAAAAAAGTATAATTTGGTATTCTATAAAAAAAAATCTTAAAAGTAGGTTTTGTAATGCCATTATCTCATATTAAAGAAAAATTAAAACACAATATGAATCTCTCTCCAAGCTATGGACAACTCATAAAAGTTATGCAAAATATGTTTGTAGCTGATGGTGTGAAGCCCTCTGTTGGTGATATTGTGAAAATTATACCAAGTGGGCAAAGTGGGCAGAATCTAAACGATGATGATGAAGTGCAGAATCTTGGCTCTTTATGTGATGCTAAAAGCTTGGGTATGGTGATTGCCATTGAGGGGGAGAAATTTTTTATTAGTCCATTTTCATTTGTGGAGGGACATAAATGTGGCGATAGGGTGGAGATTCTCAATCACGGGTTAAATATTCCTGTGAGCGAGGCTATGCTTGGACGCGTGATTAATCCTTTGGGAGAGCCTATTGATGATAAGGGGAGTTTGCAGACTTATACTAGCACACCGCTTATGCGTTCGCCACTGAGTGCATTGAAGCGGGGACTTATAGATGAAGTCTTTGAAGTAGGGGTAAAATCCATTGATAGTATTCTTACTTGTGGCAAAGGGCAAAAAATGGGAATCTTTGCTGGAAGTGGCGTAGGCAAATCCACGCTTATGGGTATGATAGTGCGTGGGGCAAAAGCACACATTAAGGTTATCGCACTCATTGGGGAGCGGGGCAGGGAAGTGCCGGAGTTTATCTATAAGAATCTTAATAATGATTTGACAAATACCATTCTTGTGGTGGCTACAAGTGATGATTCTCCGCTTATGCGTAAATATGGGGCTTTTAGTGCAATGGCTATTGCTGAATATTTTAAATCTTTGGGTAATGATGTGTTGTTTATTATGGATTCTGTTACGCGTTTTGCAATGGCACAGCGAGAGATTGGACTAGCCCTTGGAGAGCCACCTACAAGCAAGGGCTATCCGCCTTCAGTTCTCACACTTTTGCCTCAACTTATGGAGAGAGCAGGAAAAGAAGATGGCGTGGGTTCTATCACGGCATTTTTTACCGTGCTAGTTGAAGGTGATGATTTGAGTGATCCTATTGCTGATCAAAGCAGAAGTATCTTAGATGGGCATATTGTGCTTAATCGTGATTTGACAGATATGGGAATCTATCCGCCGATAAATATTCTAAACTCTGCTTCAAGGATTATTAATGATATTATTAGCCCGGAGCATTTAGGCTATGTGCGGAAGTTTCGGCGGTTGTATTCATTGATTAAAGAAAATGAAGTGCTTATCCGCATTGGAGCGTATCAAAGGGGGGCAGATATAGAACTTGATGAGGCGATAAATAAACGCACAGCAATGGAAGCATTTTTAAAACAAGAGATTGATGAAAAGTGGGACTTTCAACGCTCCCTTGATGAACTTTGTAGAATTATGCAGGAGTAGTTTTAAGCATAGCAGATGAGATTTAAAGTGATACACAAGCTTTATATTGTGTGCGTTAAAAAGATAAACTTTTAACGCTTCTTGCTAATAATCTCTCCCCTAAAACCTCTTCTTATTCACATCATCTAATATATCTTTAGCTACTCTATCTACTCTTTGACTTATTTCAGCACTAGA
>NZ_QXJF01000007.1:87201-126609 GCF_003670275.1 Helicobacter labetoulli | reverse complement strand
AAAGCCTTCAATGCGTCCATTTTGCACCACAGCGACACCAAGGGCTACATTATCTTTAACGATACCAAAGATTCTATTCTCCAATGCTTCGCCCTTGCGATATATTCTTTTGTAAATTTCACTTTCACTTCGCCATTTTCTACAATCGTTACCCAATACAGAGGCGTGTTATCATTTGCAAAAGTAAAGTAGATTCTTTTATCCGTGCGATTATCCGTAATGCTCCCAGCTGAAATAAGTGTGTAGTATTTATTGAGTTGGAAGTCTCCGGGTTTGCTACCATTGCTAGATTCTGCTTTGATACTGCTATCTAGCTTTATTCAATGCGTGTGCCATCACCCAAAGTAAGATTTTTCCCTGTGTTTTGCACCTCTCCATTTGAACTCATAGTGTTGCCCTCTAGCTTTAAAGCGTGGAATCTATCATCATTTGTCCCCGCTTGTGCTTGTAGCTTCAGCGGATCAGATTCTGAGTGCGTTTGATTTGTGGGCGTTTTGGCAGTCTCACTTGTGATCATCTTTGAAGCCGCTCCCGGATTCAAGCCATTTTGAGCGACTTTATTCCCGCCACTTGCCGTTGGTTTGCCCACATTCTCTAAAGTCAAGCTTTGCGAGATAGAAAGGTTTGCTTTGATAGGTGAATCTATATAGTTTTTATTCGCCATATTATGCTTTAAGATTCCAAAGTGGATTCTAGAATCTGCATCAGTTTTTAAGCTCGTATTGCCACTATCAAAGCCCGTGCGGTTCATATCCCAACTATTCACATAGACATTACTACCACCTTTTGCGTCAATGTCAAAGTTCTTTTGTTGGCTGACAACGGCTTGTTTTGTGGCAGGATTCACTTCTAGCTTTTCTAAGTCAAGGGCAATATACACATTGCTTTTTTTATCAGCTTCAAGCTTGTTTATCTCCAGCTTTGAGCCTATCTCAGTTTGAATCTTAGTCTCACCCTCTTTATCAATCTTTAAAGCCTTGTCATTTTCCATCTTAAAAGTAGAATCCCCAGATACATAGAGATTATGCTCTATCCCAGCATTGCCTTTGAGCGTTACCTGTGCTTGATCTTGTAGCCATACATTTTGCCCATAGAATTTATCATTACTGACACTTCCGCCCTTAAACATAAAATTTGTAACATTAAATTTAGAATCTTTATCCACATTCAAAGTAAGATTGCTTAGCTTCTCCGCTACAATCGTGCCGACATTTAACGCCGTATCCTTGCAAAGTCGCTTCGTGTATGACCTCTTTTCTCTCACTCTCTTTTACAATATCCCTTGTCCCTACCCCTGTTGTCTCTCTAAATCCATTCACAGCAATCAGCGCATTATCTTGCTTTTGTGAGCTGATTTTGCCACTTACATTAAGGCTAGACTTTTTGCCATCTACGAGAATGGAGTTTTTAATATTTTCGGGTTTGGACTCTTACCCTTGCGTTGTTGTATCTTTTAGCGTTATGGATTGTAGAGTTAGAGTAGATTCATTCATTACGCCAACATTGCCGGTAATATCCGTTTTTGCACCTGTAATTTGCGATTTATCTTTTACAAAAAGGTCATAATTTGTAGGCTTTGTGAAGTTGCTTCCACCCATAGAGTTGAGATTGCTTAAATCAAATGTAGAGCTTTCAAAGCCTAGAGATTCTGTAACTTCAAGCTTTGAGCCATTTTCAATATTTACAATATCACTTCTATTGCCATTTAAGCCTTTGAAAATAAGATTCTTTATAGTCGCAGTGCTGTTATTCATCGCTAGAATCGCACCGCTTTTGTGCGTTTCTCTATCAAGTCCAAAAAATCGCGGTAGAAAAACTTGTCGGCATAGATAATTTGTGCGTTTAGCCCACTCATCAATGTAGCTGATAGCACAATCGCAACACCAAATTTCCTGCTATTTGCATATCTCATAATGATTAAATTCCTTAAAAAATCTTAGTGTTATAGAAAATAAATCGTGCTAGTATTTTTTTGTTACAAATAAAATATGGCAAACTGCCGAATCTACACAGAATCCGCAACTCCAAAGGGAGCATTTAGCTTAATATTTTCTAAAAATACAATGTCTAAAAATATTTTTCTTTGTGATAGAGCCATCTTTGTTTAATATTTCCTTAGATTCTCGCAAAGTCGTGGCATAAATGGCAATAAGCCCTAGAGACTTTGCATATTCCACCATTGCGTAAGTCGCCCCAAAATCCCCCTGGAGAGAAAAGCAGGAACTCCTTGATAAAAGCTTAAGCCAAAAGTTAGAATCTTTTCAAAAAGCTCTAATGGGAAGTGGTGTTTTCTATTAGGGGAGCATTACATACCAAAACGGATTAATCTTGCATAAAAATAGCCATAAAGCAGGGCAAAAATCCCACAAAATGCCAAAAGCAGCCAAGTGTGCTGATAAAAGCATACACTCAAAATCACAAAAGGCACATTGCAAAAAAGGAGAATAAGTGAAGTATTTTTATTAGAATGTGTAATGCGTTTAAAAACGAGCATATGCAAATGCACCTTATCTGGCTTTGTGGCGGACATTTTGCGTTTAAATCGCTTCCTCCATATAGAAAACACCACTTCCCATACAGGATATATCATAATGCTTAATCCAAAAAAAGCACTCACAGATTCAGTATGCCTTTGCGTGAGTAAGACTAAAAGCATACCAAGGATAAATCCTAAAAAATAAGCCCCACCATCTCCTAAAAATATCTTACCCAAAGGAAAGTTACACACAAAAAATCCCAAGATTCCAAAAAACAACACCAAAGCACAATAAAAAATCTCCATATCTTTTACATCATAGGCTACATATAGAATCCCACTTAAAATCAGCAAACACACCCCACTTGCTAAACCATTGAATCCATCTATAATATTAATCGCATTACTCACCCCCACAAGTGCAAATGTGGTAAAAAATAGACCGATAAGGTAGGGCAGAATAAAGCCAAGCGATAAATCCTTTAAATACACATCAAGCCACGCACACACGCCAAATGCCGCCACGCACTGCATAATGAGACGCACTTTTGGAGAAAGATTCCCACTAAAGTCTTCTATCAACCCACTTGCAAAGATAATGCCACTGCCAAGCAGGATAATCAGCGTTTGTGTGTTTATGCCTAAGCTTATTTGGGTAAAATATGCATACAATATAAGCAAAGCAAAGGCACTAAAGATTCCAATGCCTCCAGCACGAGGCGTGGCTTGAGTATGGAATCTTTGAGGCTTATGCGAAGTGCCACTATCTATGAAAACGCCAAATCGCCTAGAGCTGATGATAATGCCAACACACAGCACAAAACTTATAAAAAAACTACCCAAAGCCAAAAAAAGCAGACTTGTTTCCATATCTCCCACGCCCTATATTTTAAGATAAATTTTAAATAACAAATTGGCGGATTCTACATAAGCTTTGCTGAATTTCTACTGCAAACCTAGAATCTACAATAAGGGCAGATTCTAAGCAAAAGCTAGCAGCCTTTTCAAAAAGCTAAAAATCGTTACGCAAAGTAAAATAAAACTTTCATTCTTAATTTTATGTGTTTTTTAAGATAAGTATGATTATACTTCAGCTCGGGTTTTAACCCAAACAAACAACAAATAAGGGAGCAAAGCTATGGCTGTTAAGATTACAGATATTTGTATCGCTTGTGGTTCTTGTATTGATGAATGTCCTGTAAGTGCTATCGTTGATGATGATGATAATCCAACAGGCGAAGGCATTTACTATGTGTATTCAGACAAATGCGTAGAGTGTGTTGGGCATAATGAGCAACCTGCTTGTGCAAGTGCTTGCCCAACTGATGGCTGCATCGTATGGAGCGAATTGGGAAGTAGCAATCGCGATAATATCGGTGCTGATATGAGAGATGGCACACACCCTGTGATATCTTAAACCGATAGAATCTCACACTTGTGGGATTCTACTCTTTTTTACAAAATTTCCTTAAAACTCACTTTTTCACTTCTTGTTTTTTCTAATTTAGATTCTTAAGCTAGAATAAATCCGTTTAAAATTTCACTTTGTAAGGAGACACGATGAAAACATTGCATATGTTTGGAGCTTTTGGTTTGGGATTATTGATGGCTGGGTGCTTTTCAGGTGAGCCTAGCACACCACAGGATAATGGAGAGATTACACAAATTTGTAATGAGCCAAAATACACTATTGCCCTTGGTAAGATTGATACTACAAAGGAAAATATCCTTTCAAAAAAAGATTTTCAAGCAATCTTAGATGAAAGCCTTGCAAAAAGTGGTTGTTTTAAGATTGAATCTAAAATCAGCCCAACAAGCTACACGCTTAACATCAAATACGGCTTTGAGATTCAAGAGACAAAAGAAGATACAAGTGCTATTAGCACCAAAGATAGTGCGACTTTAAAAAGCGATGTAAGCTTCACAATGACAACTAAGACAAAGACGATTCAGCAAAATGCAACAAGCACATTGAAGCTAAGTGAAAAAAAATATCTCGGCGTTGGCGATGAGCTAGAAATCACACAGGAGCAAAAGCAAAATGTCATTAGACGCTCACTCCGCACGATTTTTAACAACCTTTCAAATATGCCTAGCAAATAAGCTTTAAGGACAAAAATGCAGGTTACAATCATAGGTAGTGGGTATGTAGGGCTTGTAGCTGGGGCGTGTTTTGCCCAAATGGGAAATGAAGTGATTTGCCTTGATGTAGATTCTAAAAAGATAGAATCTTTAAAGCAAGGAAAAATCCCTATCTATGAGCCGGGCTTAGAAGAAATGGTGCGTGAGAATGCAAAGCTTAAAACCTTGCGATTTAACACGGATAAAAAGGAATCTCTCTCAAATGCAGAAGTGATTTTCATTGCTGTTGGCACGCCGATGGGCGAAGATGGGAGTGCGGATTTATCCTTTGTTAAAGCTGTGGCACAAGACATTGGCAGTCATATAGAGCGAGAATATGTCGTGGTTGTGGATAAAAGCACAGTGCCGGTGGGAACGGCAAGGGAGGTGAGAAAGATTATAGAATCTGTGTTGATTAAAAGGGGGAGGCATTCAGCTTGTCAAGGCAATTCGTCTTTGGGTAATCATAGTAGCGATTCACAAAGTGAAACGCCCACTTTAGAGGCGCTGTCGGGGTGGGGGATTGCTAAGGGGGAGGGAGCGACCTCGCCTAATTCAAGCCTCTCCCCCTTAGCTCAAAAAAAAGAAGCAGAACAAAATCCCTTTTTGCGAAAAGAAAACAATGAAAACAACGATGATTTTTTAGAATCTAACATTCATCACTCAACTGAAATGCAACCCATTGCATTTGATGTCGTAAGCAACCCCGAATTTCTCAAAGAAGGCGTTGCCATAAAAGACTTTATGAGTCCAGATAGAGTGGTTATCGGCACAGATTCTACAAGGGCATTAGAAGTGATGAGAGCCTTGTATGCACCATTTTTATTGAAAAGCGATAGGTTCATTGCGATGGGGATAGAATCTGCGGAGATGACAAAATATGCAGCAAATGCAATGCTTGCTACAAAGATTAGCTTTATTAATGAGATGAGTCAAATCTGTGAGCGTGTGGGGGCAAATATCAATGATGTGCGGCAGGGCATAGGCAGCGACTCACGCATAGGATATAGCTTTATTTACCCGGGCTGTGGGTATGGCGGGAGCTGCTTCCCTAAAGATGTAAGGGCGTTAGAAAAGAGTGCAAAAGATGTGGGCTACACGGCAAAGATTTTGCAGGCGGTGCAGGAAGTCAATGAAAAGCAAAAAATGTTTTTGGTGGAAAAAATAGTCAAGCATTTTGGGGAGAATCTGCAAGGGCTTAGCTTTTGTGTATGGGGGCTTAGTTTTAAGCCAGAGACTGATGATATGCGTGAGGCAAGCTCTTTGGTGTTAATAAATGAGCTAACTAAGCGTGGGGCAAGGATACAAGCCTATGATCCAAAGGCATACGAACAAGCAAGATTCTATCTCAAAGATAGGCTAGATTCTATTACATTTATGGAGAGTAAATATAGTGCGTTGCAGGGCTGTGCAGCGTTGGTGCTGCTAACTGAATGGCGGGAGTTTAGAAGTCCTGATTTTGGCGAAATAGCAAAGCTGTTAAAAGAGCCTATTATCTTTGATGGACGAAATATTTATCAGCATTGTGGCTTAGAATCTAAGGGCTTTAGGTATTATCAAATTGGTGTTGGCGAAGTGTGAGCCTAATTGTGCCGTTTAACAAGTAAGCCGATTATAAGAGCTAGGATTTCATATTAAAGGGGTATGTATGCTAAGAGGTATTGTCATTTTTATGGGTATGATGAGCTATCTTCTAGCCGCAGAGCTTGAGATACGCACTACAACAATGGGAACGGTGGGTGAAGTCAAGCAAATGCGTGTGAGCTACATTAAAGGCACTGATATTAAGCACGGACGCGAGGCTTGGTATGATGAGGAGGGGCATTTGCTCCATCAAATGCACTATGTCAATGGACGCAAAGAGGGGCGAGAGATGAAGTATTCCAAAGATGGCGAGGTGCTTTATGATGCAAACTATAAAAATAACAAACTTGAGGGCTTGGCACAAGAATTTTACCCCCAAAATATCCTTAAAGCCGAAATTACCTATAATGAGGGCAAAATCGTAGGCAAGGCAAGGTGGTTTCACCCAAATGGCACACTTGCTAAAGAGGCAGATTATAGCGATGGTGTGCCAGAGGGCAAGGTGATTGAATACTATGATAATGGCAAAGTCTCTCGCCAATATGCCTACAAGCAAGGCAAGATTGAGGGGATAAGCCGAGGATTTTTCAATAATGGCAAGATTCAAGAGATAGTAACCTATCGCAATGGTGTCAAAAATGGCGATATGAAGCAATATGATGAAAATAGCTTAGTGCGTTTTGAAGCGAATTTTAAAAATGATGAAAAAGTCGGTAGAGAGCGGAGCTATGACGCTCAAGGGAATATTATTACACAGCGTATGTATAGCTCAGATTCACCAAAGCGAGTTGAAGTAAGCTGGTTTTATCCCAATGGCAAACTCAAGCTTGAAATGCTCTATGAAAACAATCAAGCTCTATGGCAAAAAGAATACAACGAGAAAGGTGAGATTGTCGCAAAGCTTGATTGTCAGGCACAAAATTGCCTCCCGGGCTTGAGTGGGGTAAGAACACAAGAGCAATAGCTTTCATAGATTCTATTTTGCTTTTTTAAGCCTTCAAAGAGCGTGTAGAATTTACTACATATAGCGTTTTTACAGGGCAAAATCACAAGCCTTCAATCTTTACAACAAGAGCTATTTTTTCACACCTGTCAATTAGCCAAACGCCAAGCTACCTTTAACCGCACACAATTCCCCAAAATCACATTGCTACCCAAACACGACTTACAAAAGGAGATTTATAAACTTTTAGCTACTTGATTATAAGGATATGAGAATCTAAAAGGATTTAAATAAAAGCTAGATTCTAAAATCTCACGCTTTCAAATCACAACATTGTCATTTTTGCAAGTGTGGGCAAGAGCTTCGCTCGTGCGAGCCTTTAGGTGAAATACCTTTGTTTGAAATATTTTTGCTTTTATATTTTTTTATAAGGGGGAGGGGCTTATATTTGCAAATGTGGATTCTAAAACAATAGAATCTGCCTAATTAAGATTTACAAATACAAAACACTCTCTATCACTTCCGCAAAAAGAAAAAAGGTTTATCCCCCTTTGTTCGCAATCGTGTTGCTCACCCCTTAGCCCAAAAAAGAATAAAGCGACCGCTGTTTCTAAAGAAGCTACGCACCACTAGAGGGGCGAGAGTAAGGCTTACACACAAAGTGTGTAACATTAATTTTATGGATTCTGCTAACGCAGAATCTCTACGAGAAAATGTTGTTTAGCTAGTTTTACGCTTAAGGCACGACCTTAAGCGTGTAAAAATTAATCGCGTGAAACGCAAACCTATAAAAGCGTCGTAGGGGGTGAGTGGTACGCCCACGAACGCCCTTAAGGGCAATGGGCGGATATATAAGGGGGAGTGAGCGGTATATCTGCGAACCGACTTCGCATTTTTGCGTAAGCTACACTCGTGCGAAGCACTAGTCCATACTTGCAATAATCCACACTTGCAAATTCAAGCCCCTCCCCCTTATAAAAAACAATAAAATAAAAATAAAAAAACTTAGAATCTAAAAAAACATAAATACTTCGCTCACGCTCAATATGACAAAGCAATAAAGCAAGAAACAAGACTAAGAAAGAAAAAACAAATTCTAGAATCTCATATAGTAGTTTTTTTGGTAGTTTTTGTATTGAATAAAAGATACTTTAGTAAAGCCCTAGTAATGACATAAGATAGACAAATTTTGATACAACAAGTAAAAGCATTAGAGTGATACAAATCCCCTTAAATCGGGTCCCACTAAAACGCAAAATGAGACAGGGTATTTTGCACGGGAGTTGCAATCCCCTCACAAATCGGGTCCCACTAAAACCGACTTCTCCAAGTCGCATTTAGCGTGTGCTTTGAGCGTTTTCAAAGCTCCAAATATCCTAAAACACGCAACTCTATCCAAACAAGTCATATCAAAATGTCAAAAAACGCCTATTTCTAGGGAATGCCACAAGGGCTTTTAGTGGTTTGATAATAAGTAAAAGGTGTTAAGATAGAGTAAATCATCTTGGTATTTTATAGAGAATCTTATTTTGGGCTTTACGATTTTATACATTATTGACTTGCGAGATTTTCCTGTAACTTATACTTTATCTCCGCCATTTGCCAATCATCTGGCGTGTCAATGTCTTGGACTTGATAGCTTTTTAGGATAATAGCATAAGAATGCGGGGCAAAGATAGGCAGATTCTCCTGCCACGCTTTTGCTTTGCCAAAGTAAAACTGCCCCGCATCGTGATAGACCTGCTCTAAATCTTGTGAGCGTTTGGCATAATGGGCTGGAAAAAGCATAGCAATCTCGCCATTTTTAAAGCAAAAGCTACGGTAGGGATTATAATCATAAGCTACGGCACAAAAGCTAAAGAGATAATCTGAATCTTGCAGGGCAAGGTAACCTAGATTCAGGCTCTTGGCATTTAGCAGTGGGGCGGTTGGGTAGATAACACAAAGCAAATCATCTTGAGTAAGATGAAGCATATCTATGGCGTGGTTTGCCACATTAGCAGTTGGCGTGAAGTCATCGCTTAAATGCTCTGGACGCATAAAGGGGACTTTTGCTCCATAGTCAATGGCGATTTGAGCGATGGTGTGAGAATCTGTGCTAACAATGACTTCATCAAAGAGATTAGATTCTAATGCGGTGGCTATGGGGTAGGCGATGATGGGTTTGCCACAAAAATCTTTAATATTTTTGTTTGGGATTCTTTTGCTCCCGCCTCGTGCGGGGATAAGGGCTATTTTTCTCACTTTTGCTGCCTTTTGCTTGTGGTGTTGCCCTTGTGAAAAAGGGCTAGATTCTACTTAGAATGGATAAAGAGATTCTATCCCATCGCTAATGGGCTTTTTGTGGTTGGTATCACTGATTGGCCCTACTGATGTGTAGGCGATTTTGGCATTGGCGATATGTTTGCTTTGCACGACATTATCTTTGCTTATATCAAATGAACGCACCACGCCACTTAATTCTAGAATCTGCTTTTCGCCATCAACAAGCACTTCTCTTCGTCCGTGGATAAAGTAGGTATTATTATCTAGGACTTTGATAATTCGTGCTGTAAGCGTGGCATTGAGTGCTTCATTACGGGTTTGTGCGCCTCCACCTTGAAAGTTTGAAGTATTGTTGGCTTTTGTGAGATTGTAGGCGGCTTGGTCGTTGAGCTCTTGGATTATTTGCTTTTGCTCTTCATTGTTGCCTGTGTATTCAATGGCTGGAGGTGTTACATTTCCACCACTTGCACCATTGTAGTTTTTGTTTGTAGTGAAGTTGGCATTGGCAGTTTCATTGATTACAATAGTGATAAGATCATCGGGTTTCATTGCGCGTCTATCAGAAAATAGCGGTCTATCCCCACTGCCAAAGAGGCTTCCTGCACGGGGTAATTCTGGGACATCATTATCCGCAGATTCTCGCTCTTCTACCCAATCTGGAGCATTAAAGTCAATACTTGGCTCAAAGGCTAAGGCTTTGTTTGGAAAAAGGGCGATAAAGAGAATCAGGATTCCAAGGAGCGACATTCCTAAACTTCGTGTAAGCATTTACAATCCTTTGTAATGTTTTTGTGGGCTTTTTAAGCAAAGGGCATTCCTTAAAATAGAATCTGCATTTATAGAATCTCAAGTAGATTCTGCCCCCTTGTTATACTCAACACAGCAAGTATCTCTATTTTGAGAATCTTTGAGTGCTTCTTGTTTGTTTCTTTAAGGGGGAGGGGCTTGAATTAGGCGAAGTCGCTCCCTCCCCCTTAAAATCATTCGCAGATATACCGCTCACCCCCGACAACGCCTCTAAGGTTGGCGTTTCACTTTGTGAATCGCCACTATTGATTGTATTTGTGGCAAAGTCGTGCTTTGCCACTGCTACATTTGTAGAATATACTAGAGATTCTAGGCTTTTAAGAATCTAAATTGCTATAATGCTATTTCTTTTTTTAAGGGGCGTTGTTATGAATACAAATCTCACGCAGGGCATTTTGGCTATGCTTTTTTCATCTTTGCTTTTTGCGTTAATGGGTGCGGAGGCAAAGATTCTCTCTCTTAGTCTTCCGCCTATGGAGGTGGCATTTTTACGCTCATTTTTAATGGTGCTGTTTCTTTTGCCTTTGTGCGTGAGTAAGCCGATGAAAAAGCCTAACCATAAAAAAGGCGGATATATTTTTCTTATCTCTCGCTCTGTGGCTGGGGGCTTAAGCTTTGTGGCGCTTTTTTATAATATTGCAACTATTACTTTGGGCAATGCCACGGCATTTAGCCAAAGTATGCCTTTATATGTGGTGGTGCTGTCGTTTTTGTTTTTGGGAGAAAAGTTTAATATTGGCGTGGTGATTTCTACGATTGTGGGCTTTTGTGGAATCTTGTTGATTTGTAACCCAAACTTCAATGCGATGGGAGTAGAAAATATTATTTTTGGTATTTCAAGTGCGTTGTTTATGGCGGTGGCATTTTTGAATCTTAGGGCATTGAAGGATTATTTTAGCTCGTGGGTGCCGGTATTTGCCACAGGTGTGGCGATGAGTGTCATTACACTTGGCATAAGTGTAGCCAAAATCCCGCTTTTTGCTGAATCTTGGGCTATGCCTCAAGGGATAGATTGGCTACATATTATCCTGCTAGGGCTATTTGGCACACTAGGACAGCATTATCTCACAAAGGCGTATATGTCCGCTCCTGCTGGGATTGTAGCCCCTATTGATTATATGCGTTTGGTTTTTAGCGTGATTCTAGGCATTTTACTTGGGGATAATTTACCAAATCTTGCTACAAGCTTTGGCATAATGCTTATTATACTCTCTGGCATTGGTGTTGGACTGCCTCCATTGCTTGCGGATATGAAAAAGTTACTACACGCTAAAAACACTAAAAAATAAGGGGATAGCAATGCGACACATTTATGATAAAGCTTTAGAGGCAAACCAAAGGCTGCAAAGTGTGATTGCCCATACACCGCTAAGTTACGCTCCTGTGCTTTCACAGCTATCTTTAAGTGAGATTTATCTTAAAAAAGAGAATCTTCAGCTTACTGGGGCATTTAAGATTCGCGGGGCGTTTAATAAAATCGCTTCATTGGTAGAATCTAGCGGGGCAGAATCTAAGGCTAGGCAGATTCAAGGAGTTATTGCCGCAAGTGCTGGGAATCACGCTCAAGGGGTGGCATATAGTGCAAGGCACTTTGGGATTCAATCTGTGATTGTTATGCCTGAAGCGACACCATTATTGAAAGTGAGTGCGACTAAGGCGTTGGGAGCGGAAGTGGTGCTTTGTGGGGATAACTATGATGAAGCATATACAAAGGCTTTGCAAATTGCTAAAGAGCGTGATTTGGTGTTTATCCACCCTTTTGCTGATGAGCTTGTTATCGCTGGGCAGGGAAGCATAGGGCTTGAGATATTGGAAGAGAAAAATGATATAGATGTGGTTGTTGTGCCTATTGGTGGGGGTGGGCTAATAGGAGGCATTGGCAGCGTGATAAAGACACTAAAGCCTAAAGTGCGAGTTATTGGTGTGGTGGCAAGTGGAGCTGATGCGATGAAGCGGTCATTTTTGAGTGGGAAAATTGAAAAAGTAGAATCTGTAAGAAGCATTGCTGATGGGATAGCTGTGCGTGATGTAAATGAAGAGAATTTTACGCTTTTGCAGCAATGCGTAGATGAGATAGTGAGTGTAGATGATGAAGAAATTGCTAATGCGATTTTGTTTTTGCTTGAAAAGCAAAAGCTTGTCGTAGAGGGTGCAGGGGCGGCTAGTGTGGCGAGTGTCTTGCATAAGAAATTTAGTTTTAGTCAAAGTGATAAAATCGCCCTTGTGCTAAGTGGGGGGAATATTGATATTACAATGCTCAATGTGATTATTGAAAAGGGATTGCTTAAATCAAACCGCAAGATGAAGCTTGAAGTTGTGCTGATTGATAAGCCCGGAAGTCTGCAGGGACTAACAGATATTTTAAGCAAAGTTGGAGCAAATATCGTGCAGATTGAATATGATAGGACTTCGGTAATGCTTAAATATGGCGATGCACTTGTAACTATGGCACTAGAAACAAAAGGACAGGAGCATAAGGAGCAAATCCGCCAAAGCCTTAAAAACTATGGATATTTTTTTAATGAGATTAACTAAAAGGCATTTAGATAGACTATGCTAAAAGATATGTGGGATATATACAGGACTTCAAATCTCCGCACAAATGTGCTGTTTTGCTTGATTCTAGGAATTAATGTTGGAATGTTGCTGTTTGCTTGTAGGGATTTAAGTATCCATCATAGGGAAGCTGCAGGGGTGTTTTACTCACAGGATTTACTTTTTGTGGTGGTGCGGTTTTTTCTTGATACTTTTGGGTGGAATGACTATGTTTTGCGTTTGCCTTTTGTGCTTGTGCATATGGGCAATATGTTTTTACTCTATAGAATCTCGCGTCTTTATCTTAAAAAACCACGCGATAGCTTGATTGTTGTGCTTGTGTATGCCTTGCTGCCCGGGGTTATGTTTGGTGCGTTGCTTGTATTAAAAAGTGGGTTTATTATTTTTATAACACTTTTGTGTTGTTATTATCAAATGCGTTTTAAGAAAATGCCTTATCCCATTATGTTTATAGCGGTGTTTGTAGATGGGAGTTTTGCGATTTTATTTTTTGCATTGTTTTTTTACGCGTTGAAAAATAAAAATACATTAGGAATGTTTGCCTCACTTGTATTTTTTGCACTCAATATGTATTTATTTGGGCTTGATGTGTCAGGCTCACCACGCAATTATTTTTTACAGAATCTTGGCAAAATGGCATTTTATTTTTCACCTTTGCTTTTAGTGTTTTATTTTTATACGATTATTAATGCCTTGAAAAAGCAAAATAATATTCTTGTAGATATTGGAGCAACTTCTTTATTTTTTGTTATACTTTTGTCTTTTCGGCAAGATGTGGATTTGGAGAGCTTATTTCCTATGAGTGTGGTGGCTTTGCCTGTGGCTATACGACATTTTTTCTCTGATATGCGGGTGCGTTTGCCAGATTTTAGGGTAGCGTATGTGCGGCGATTTGTGGTGATTTTTGCATTGCTATTGGCACAAAGTTTTGTGCTATATGGCAATAAATTATTGTATCTTTTTGGTATGGAAAATCACTTCGCAAGCTCGTATTACATAAGCAAAGACCTTGCAAATATTCTTAAATCTCGCGGCATAGAATCTATCAATGTTGGGAATCGTAAGCTAGAGTTAGCATTACGATTTTATGGGATAAAAGATTCACAAAGCCCTTATTTGATTCCTATTACAAATTTAAATGAAAGCTATGTTGATGAGATTGATATTGTGTATTTGGGCAAGAAGGTGGCGAGTTTTGTGATTGTGCCTAGTGTGTATGACAAGCCTTTAAGCACAACACAAGCACATAAAAACAAGCAGATTCAAAAGCTTCAAGATTCTACAACATCTAGTGTGCAACCAAATTTGCAATGAAGCTTTTTGAATTTATTGTAGCTATTGTAGTAAGTCTTGTGCTTTTTTCTTTTCCTTCCATTACGACTAATCACAGCCTTGAATCTGCGTATAAAAGCCTTGCTACACAGATTAGAGCTACACAGATTGCGGCTTTAAGCGATGATGTTGCTTTCACACAGCTTGAATCTTCAAAGGATATGCTGAGATTCTACCCTTCCATTGATGCTTTGGCGTTATTGCAACATTATCATAATGCAATGTGGCAGATACAATTTCATCTGGGCAGAATCTACACAACTTATAGCTACAGCATATACGCAGATACGCCAAGACACGCTATTCATACAAACTTTGATAGTCGCCCGATGGCGGGAGATATGATATTGAAAAATATGGATAGAAAATGCTTGAGTGCATATAATAATACAAATACCGCACAAGAATGCAAGAACAATGCACAAGCACAGGTGCGTTTGGGAGAGTATTTTGGGATAGAGCAAATGTTTTTAGAATCTGATGGATTCTGCAAAGAAAGTGGCGGAGGGAGAATCTACTTTGACAAGCTAGGTGTGCCATATTGTGGCAAGATACCAACGCCTTTGCAACAGCCTTTTAAAATCACACTGCAAAAGGGTAAATACACTAAAAGCCTTTGTGTTATGCCAAAAAGTGGGATTATTAAGGAATGCTAAGAAAATTGTGAGAAAAAAGATTATAAAAAAGTGGTGGACGCGCAGAGGATCGAACTCTGGACCCACTGATTAAGAGTCAGTTGCTCTACCAGCTGAGCTACGCGTCCATTTAAAAGGGCATTTCCATATTTTGGAAAGGGCGATTATACAAAAATGAATTTTAGATTTTGATTAAATCGTGCTAGATTCTAAAGTCCTTGGCATTTTGAGCATTTAACAAAAAGTCGCATATCGTGGCTTATGAGCTTTGCACCAAATTGCTTAGCAATATCAAGCTGCAAGCGTTCAATCTCATCATCAACAAACTCCACAATATCCCCACAAGTAAGGCAAATGATATGGTCGTGATGCTCTTTTGCGGCTATCTCATAGCGTCTGCCGCTTTTGTCTGCTTCAAGTGCGGTGATGAAATTTTCCTTTTCAAGAAAGCTTAAGATTCTATACACAGATGAGATACTTGCATTTTTATCCGTTGTTTTGATGATGTTTGTAATTTCTTCTGGGCTAAGATGAGTGCCACTTTTATACAGCACGGCGATAATCTCTTCGCGTTGCTTGGAGTTTTTTAAGCCATTTTTTTTGATGGAGTTTCGCAGTCGCTCAAGGATAGAATCTAGCGTTTCTACGCGGTGATTAGCATTCATATTCATTGTCGCTCCTTAGATGATTTATGAGAGAATCTTTGATGTTATGGATTCTTATTTTGCCAAGTATTATAGCAATAAAATGCGTAAATATGCAAATTAAGAAAGCTTCTCATTAAAAAAATGTATGATTTTTTACACTTAAAATGTGCATTTTTTTAACAAAATCGTGAGCAAAAACATTTTTGATAGTAAATTTATGTGAAAAATGGCACAATACCTGCCGATTTTATCACGAAGAATAAGCAAGGAGCATTGAATGTTTGGTTCTAGCAAGGCGTTACAGCGGCAGATTATGGAGAAAGATGCACATATTGCACATCTCACAAAAGAGCTTGAAGTCTATAAGACATTGGTTGGATTCTCTCAAGTGGAGGCTATTATTGGACTTAAGGGAACTGGAATAGTTTATCAAAATGATGTAGCTCAAAAGCTAAAGCGTATGGAATGTCTTGTCCCTCAACTTAAAGAAGGCATAAGCTGTGTGAGCTGTATTCGCCACGATTATAGCGTAGCAAGCACACGCGTAGAAGATGTGGTGTATTATTCAATCGTTCCGCTTGATCATCTTACAAACAATACCACAGGCACAAATCTTTTTGAAGTCTATACAAAAAGCTTAAAAACAGGGGTAACGGAAACACAAACTTCATTGCAAAATGTCCTTACAGAATCAAATGGCGTGGCTGAATACTCTATCAAAGCAGCTGAATCTGCCGAAGATGGCTTGGGTATGAGCACACAAGCACTAGATCAAATTGAGATATTGTATGAAAAAATGCAAGTAGCATCTGGGCTTGTAGATTCTCTCACACAAAGAAGCAATGAAATTACAAGCGTTATCTCGCTTATTGATGATATAGCCGAACAAACAAACCTTTTGGCGTTAAATGCTGCTATTGAAGCGGCTCGGGCTGGGGAACACGGACGAGGTTTTGCTGTTGTTGCTGATGAGGTAAGAAAACTTGCTGAAAAGACACAAAAAGCGACAAAAGAAATTGCCGTTGTTGTTAAGTCAATGCAACAAGAGGCAAATGATATTCAAACAAGCACAGAAGAAACAAATGAAGCAACAAGCAATGTAAGAGAAGGGATAATGAAGCTTCACGGCATTGTAAATAACCTTAAGATAGGTAGTCTTATCACAAAACACAGCACCTTTAATCTTAGCAATAGAATCTTCTGTGTGTTAGCTAAGCTTGACCACATCGTGTTTAAAAACAATCTTTACTCCTATATCTTTGGTTTGGCGGATAACTTTAATTGTGTGGATCACCATAACTGCCGCTTGGGCAAATGGTATTTTGAAGGCGATGGCAAGGCTGTATTTGCCAATACGCAAGGTTACAAGGCTCTTGATGCTTTCCACGCAGGTGTGCATACAGAGGCAATTACATTGGCACAAGCATTTGCTGATGAAAATCAATCTTGCCCTAAAAAGTTTATTGATAGTAAGATTCTAGCGATGGAGAAAAACTCAGATGGCGTTATGGAATCTATTGTGGATATGTATCATGAAAAACGCGAAGAAGTATTGCGTGAGATTAAGCAGCTAGAAGGCGAGATGGTGCAGGCTGAGCGACCTAGAGCAGTTTCTGCTCCACACACTGAAAATTCAACTGGACCACAAGCACAAGAAGAATAGGATAGAATCTACAATAGGTTTTGGGTAGAGAACATTATGTGGCGTAGGATAAAATTTGGCGTTTTTGTTGTATCCATCGTGCTAGGTGTGGGCATATGCGGTTATCTTGTGAAGTTGTTTTATGAAGTGGAAACTGAAGTAAGCAAGATAAAAGAATATCGCTTTGCCCTTGCTTCACAAATTGTTGATCGCAAGGATAGGTTGATTGCTAATATTTTCACTGATGAAAATTTTAGATTCTATGCTACATTTGATGAGATTCCCCCACGCGTTATAGAATCTCTTCTTGCGGTAGAGGATACATTGTTTTTTGAACATATCGGGATAAATCCTGACGCGATTTCTCGTGCTATGCTAAAAAACATTAAAAGTATGCGTTATGTTGAGGGGGGAAGCACACTCACCCAGCAGCTTATTAAAAATATCGCTTTAAGTCCGGAAAAAACGCTTAAGAGAAAACTCACAGAAGCAATGCTTGCCATTCATATTGAGCGACATTTGAGTAAAGAGAAAATTTTGGAGCTTTATCTTAATCGTATTTCATTTGGACACGGCTATCACGGGATAAAAACCGCAGCTTTGGGGTATTTTCACAAAACTTTGCACGAATTGACTTTAAAAGAGATTTGTATGCTAGTTGGGTTACCAAAAGCCCCAAGCTTTTATGATCCCACAAAAAATAAAGATTATTCTATGTCAAGGGCGAATGATATTATTGATAGATTATATGACATTGGTTGGATTTCAAAAGAAGAACACGATAATGCCATAAATGAAGTGCCAGATGTATATAATGAAACGCTCACGCAAAATGTCGCTCCTTATGTTGTTGATGAGGTGTTGCGTGAGCTAGGGCATATTGAGGATTTAAAAACGGGTGGATATTACATTAAGCTTAAAGTTGATTTGGATTATCAGTTAGCCGCACAAGAAGCAGTTGCGTATGGGTATGAAGAGATCAATAAACGCTTGAGAGAGAGATATCCTAAAATTTACAATGATGAAACAATGGACGAAAACGATACGCTTAATGGTGCAATGGTGGTTACAGATACGCACACGGGTGATATTTTGGCGATGGTTGGCGGGGTGAATTATGCTAAGCAAAAGTTTAATCGTGCCACTCAAGCCAAAAGACAATTAGGCAGTTCTATTAAACCCTTTATCTATCAAGCTGCTTTTGATAAAGGCGATTCTCCAGCGACTTTCGTTCCTGATGTGCCGCGTAAATTCGGCACAAAGGGTGCTGCTAAGGCAGCTGCTGAAGGAGCAGAAGAGGCAGAATCTGAAGAATGGCGACCAAGCAACTATTCAAGCAAGTTTAATGGCTTTATGACGCTTAAAGACGCTTTGCGGACTTCAAGCAATCTCGCAACAATTAATCTCGTGGATCAAAATATTGGCTTTAGCAAACTCTATCAAGCCCTAAAACACGATGGCTTTAAAGATATTCCCGAAAATATGTCTATTGTGCTTGGGAGCTTTGAGTTGTCTTTAGTTGAGGTAGCAGAGCAGTATTCAATGTTTTCAAACTATGGCACGATTTTAAAGCCCACACTTATAGAATCTGTGATTAATAAAAGTGGAGAGAATATTTATAGCTCTCCTGCTCAATCTCGCCATATTACAACCGCACAGCAAGCTTTTTTAACCATTGACATTTTGCGTGATGTAGTTAATCGTGGAACAGGCTTTAGAGCGAGAGTTCAAGGGCTAGAAGTTGCTGGTAAAACAGGCACTTCAAATCGCAATATTGATGGGTGGTTTTGTGGATTCACCCCAGATATTCAGGCTATTGTATGGTATGGACGCGATGATAATACGCCCATTGGTCCAACTGAATCTGGTGGCATAGTCTCTCCTCCGGCTTTTGCTTATTTTTTCTCAAAAGTGCTGACATTTGATCCGGGTATTACAAGAAAATTTAAAGTGCCAGAGGGCGTGAAGCTCAAAACGCTTGATTATGGAGACTTCTACTATACAGAAAATTCTCCATTGCCTAGCAAAAAGCCAACAGCGGTTGATATTGAAGAGGATTTGTTGTTTTAGGTATTAAATCCATTTTTTACCTAAAACTAGTTACAATACCCAAAAAATTACAAAAGGAATCTAATATGAGGTTAAAATTACAACACGCTCCCTACATTGCAAATAAAATCAGTATTGACTTAGGTAATTCCCCACATATCAAGCCCCTAGCCCCAATTGCAAATATTGCACAAGTTGCCCTAGAGTGTTTGCAGGAAAATATTCAAAAAGAACTCGCTATTGATGAGCGAGTGCGTGAGATTCTAGAAGAACGAAGTGATGAGATTGAGGATTTCAATATGGACGAACGCGAACTTTTTAGAATGTGTAAGCGTCAAGTAGCCAAAGAAAGAGGATTTTATCTTGCGTGGGAAGAGCGGTGCAGTGATGTCTCGCACAAGATTCTCTCCACTTTAGAATCCAAAGGTTTAATTGCATTTAGTGTGTCAGAGACGATTATTAAAAATATTATCTTTAAAGCCATTAATGATTATTCTAAAATCTATGATAAAGCTGAAGAATCTGTGATGGATAAGCTTAAAAAATACAAGCGAAAGCTTACCTATGGCACGGAGGAGTATGAGATTGTATTCAGTAAATTATACGAAGAAGAGTTGCGTAAAAGAGGGCTTTTATGAGTGAGCTAAAAGATGTGTATTTATATTTTGCCAATGGCTTAAGTCTTAAGGCAAAGAGTTTTGGCAAGGAAGGCACATTTGTGGGTGAGGTTGTCTTTAATACTTCAATGACTGGGTATCAAGAGATTATTACTGATCCAAGCTATGCTGGGCAATTTGTTGTCTTCAGTATGCCAGAAATAGGCATTGTAGGCGTAAATGACTACGATAATGAATCCAAAAATGCATCGTGTGTTGGCGTGATTGTCTCTTCATATAATGATTGTGTGTCAAACTTCCGCTCTCAAGGGACTTTAGCTGATTTTTTAAAATCACGCAATATTATGGGGATTTGCAATATTGATACGCGTGGGCTTATCAAGCTTCTCACACAAGAAGGTGCAATGAATATGATAGCCTCCACGGAGCTTAGCCATATTGATGATTTGCGTAAGGCTCTAGAATCCGCACCCGATATAAGCCAGATTAATTTCATCGAGCAGGTTTCCACCAAAACGCCCTATACACATACAGATTCTGTATTTGATTTTGCTACCTTTACTTATGCCAAGCCACAAAAGCCCAAAGCAAAGGTCATTGCTATTGATTTTGGTGCCAAACGCAATATTTTAAACGAGCTTACATCTGTTGGCTTGGAAGTAGAAGTGATGTCTCATACTTTTAGGGCAGATGAGATTTTAGCTCGTTTTAAAAAGGGCGAGATTCAGGGTGTGTTTTTATCAAATGGTCCGGGCGACCCGCTTGTGCTATGCGATGAAGTAGAGCAGATAAAACTCCTTATAGAAGCAAACATTCCCATTTTTGGCATTTGCCTTGGACATCAGCTTTTGTCTATCGCACACGGCTATCCTACACACAAGCTGAAGTTTGGACATCACGGCGGCAATCACCCTATTAAGAATCTTCAAAGTAATGTTGTAGAAATTACGGCTCAAAATCATAACTATTGTGTGCCAGAATCCATTTCACAAATAGCCACAATCACGCATAGAAACTTATTTGACAACACTATTGAGGGTGTGCGATACAATAATAAGCCTATTTTCTCTGTCCAACATCACCCAGAGGCAAGTCCGGGTCCAAAAGAGGCTAGTGTCTTATTTCAAGATTTTGCTACACTATGCCTCTCGCACAAAGCGTAGAAGACTCTAGGCTAACAGCTTATTAATAAAACTGACAATATCAAAATACTTTGACATTAAGACAATAACGATGATTGTAGGTGCAATAATGCGGAGTATCCACAGCCACATCACAAAAAGCCATTGTGGTAGGTAGGGTGTCCAAGCTCTTAGGTGCTTTGGGCTTATCCCCCAACCTACAAAAGTTAAAATAATGAGCATACCAATAGGCATTAAAAATGAAGAAGTGATAGAATCTAGCACGCCAAAGAGCGATTGCCCAAAGATGAGAGGTAATGCCATCTCTGCATTTGTCCATAGAATAACCAAAAAGCCAAGGATTAAAATCGCTAGACTTAGGATAAAAGTCGCTTTTATTTGTGAAAAGTTGTATTTATCCCGCAAAATACTCACGCCGGGTTCAAGCATAGAAACCGTTGAAGTGATTCCAGCAAAAAGCACAGCAATAAAAAAGAACATACTGATGATAGCACCACTACTTCCCAAGGCATTAAATGCCAATGGCAAGGACTTAAACAGCAAACCAACACCATCGCTTGGCACACCCTCAAAATGATAGATAAAGGTAAAAATCATAAGCCCAGCGATGAGTGAAACAATAATCCCACTTACTACCACCCACACAGAGCTATGGAATAGATTTTCATCTTGTTTGGCACTTGCAGCATATACAGCGATAGTCCCAACACCAAGTGAAAGTGAGAAAAACACCTGCCCCAAAGATTCTATAATTGTTTTTGTGGTGATATTGCTCGGCTCAAAGTGAAACATAAACTTCCACGCCTTGCTAAATTCAGGTAGATTCATCGCATAGATTAAAAGCCCTACAAAGATAATAAATAAAAGTGGCATAAGGATAAGATTCAAACTCTCAATCCCGCGTTTTACCCCAAAAGCTACGATAATAGCCGTAATGCCCATAACCCCAAAAAAACATACGCTTTGCCACAAAAGAGAGTGTGCGGTAATCTCATCAAATATCATATCAGCTTCAGCAATATTGCTAGGCAAATGAAAGCTCACAAAAAAGAGATAATACATAATCCAACCCATAACAACCGCATAAAAACTAAGAATCAGCGGTGCGGCAATGGTAGAAAAGCCAAGCCACATAAGCGATGAGTCGGATTTAGAATCTATGGTATTGTGGTTTTGCGTGGGCGTGTTTGGTGGGAGTTTATTAAGCTTACTTAGGATAGAAAAATTATCCAAAGGGTTGCTCCTAGCCTTGTTACCAAGAAGCATTTCTGCCATCAGCATAGATGCTCCAATAAGAACTGCTAAGATAAGATAAAATATTACAAACGCTCCTCCGCCATTTTCCCCTGCCATATAGGGAAACCGCCAAATATGACCTAAGCCAATAGAGCTACCCAAAGTCGCCAAGACAAAGCCAATTTTACTGAAGTTATTCATTTGCTTCCTTTAAATATGTCAAAATCTTAAGATGGCATTCTAGCTAAATTTAAGAATCTTACAAGACTTGATGGAAAAATTAACAAGATATTTACACTTTTTTGTGGAGAGTGAGCTGATGGAGCTTTGATTTATAAGCTAGATTCTATGTTGTATTTGTGCTTAGCAAACTACAACACAAGAACAAACACGGCGAGAATCTTTCAAGTTCTTAGTGAGAATTCAACGAGAGATTTACTCACGCTTAGTATGACAAAAAGCTAGATTCTCCAAACAATGCAGATAAGAAAATGATACATATCCCCTCACAAATTGGTATGTTATATAGAATCTCAACAACCCTTAATTAATATTACTCACTTTTGGAAGAAATAAGGAAAATAAAGAATCAAAAAGCATAAGCGGATAAACCTAAAGTAAGTGATATAGAAAAAGTAGAATCTAGCCAAAGAGTTGTCAAGGTGGGCTGGAACAAGGCTAGATTCTATGGTGAAAACAAGATGACAAGTGTCCTTAAGATTTGGCATTCCACCCAAATAGCTATTAGAACAGACAGCTAACTTAAGAAACTTTTGCTACAATTACACATCGTTCAACTCAAACAAACTTGATTGGCAAAAAAGGAATGCTATGCTAAATAAAAAGATTCTAATAACTGGAGGGGCTGGATATATTGGCTCTCACGCAAATGCCCTACTGAATACTCTAGGGTTTCAAACCATTGTGCTAGATAATTTAGTCTATGGACATAAAGAATCTTTACATTATGCACCACTTCCTTTTTCTCATAAGAATGTATTTACCAAAAATCCTACCGCCTCATCACAGAATCTAGAAACTAATAATTTTGCACCCACGCACACTGCACACACCCAAATGGCAGAGAATCCACATTCTAAACTCACTTGTCATACTGAGCATAGCGAAGTATCTAAAAAGTTAGATTCTAGATTGTTTGCTAACGCTCAAAATGACAAGGAAGTAATCCAAAAACGACAAGATGACAAGATTTTAAATACAACAAGCTCTAAAACACAAACACATTCCACAGACTCTAACATACTTAATACACAAGATTCTGCACTAGATTTTCTTGCACAATTAGTGCGAAATTTTAACGGGGGGGGGGTAAATACACAGGATTCTATTCTCTATAACAACCTTAAATCTAACTTAAACTCCAACAATGATTTATCCCGCCAACTTCACACCGCACACAAAAACACCACTTTTATCCACAGCTCTTTAAGCGATAAAGCCACTCTAGATTCTATCTTTAGCACATATCAAATACAAGCGGTTATGCACTTTGCTGCCTTTGCGTATGTGGGCGAGAGTGTCAAAGACCCTAGCAAATATTATTACAACAATGTCGCCAACTCGCTAAGTCTGCTAGAATCTATGCGTAAGGCAAATGTCAAAAACATCATCTTTAGCTCCACTTGTGCCACTTATGGACACCCCTTGCATTTGCCTATCACAGAATCCCACCCGCAAAATCCCATAAACCCCTATGGCTACTCAAAGCTTGTGGTAGAAAATATGCTAAAAGACTTTAGCCACGCCTATGGGCTAAACTATGTGATATTGCGTTATTTTAACGCTGCTGGGGCAAGTATGCTTTTTAATATCGGTGAATCTCATAGCCCTGAGACGCATTTAATTCCGCTTCTTTTGCAAACGGCACTAGGACAAAGGGAGACTCTAAGCATTTATGGCGATGACTACCCTACAAAAGATGGCTCTTGCATAAGGGATTATATCCATATAGACGACTTAGCAAACGCACATATTCTAGCCCTAAAGTATCTCTTAAATGGTGGCAAAAGCGAAGCTTTTAATCTTGGCAATGGGGAGGGCTTTTCTATCTTTGAGCTGCTAGAGTGTGCTTCTAGGCTTTGTGAGAGAAAAATCCCATATACCATAGAATCTAGGCGAGATGGCGACCCTGCTACACTCATTGGCGATAGCACAAAGGCAAAAGAGATTCTAGGCTGGAAGCCACATTTTGCAGATATTGAGACAATCCTATCTTCAGCACTCAACTGGCATAGCAACCAACGCTATTAAATAAGGGAAGTTAATGCAGTTAATAAAGTATGTTTGTGTCGCTTTTCTAGCCCTATTTGTCAATCTCATCTCAAGGCATTTTCTAAGCTTTTACATAAGCTTTTCAAGCAGTGTGATTATCGCCTATATCTTAGGGCATTTTGTGAATTTCGCCTTATCCGCAAGATACATCTTTTCTCGCAATATAAGCTTAAGACTAGCCTTTATCCGCTTTAGTATTGTGGCTCTTTTTGGGCTACTTATTGCCTTATTTGTGAGTGTGGGGACACTTTGGTTTTTACAGAGTTTTTATACAACTTTGCAGGATTTTATACAATCTTGCCCCTTTTTAGCCCCACATAAAGATTTCTTACTTCATCAAAAACATTTAGAGTTTGTAGCCCATATTAGCGGTGTTGGCGTGAGCTTTATCAGTAACTATTTGGGGCATAAATATTTTAGTTTTGTTAAATTCACAAGAAAGGATAACAAATGACACACAATAAAAAAAGTCTTAATCATCGGCGCAGGACCAGCTGGGCTAAGTGCTGCAAGAGTGCTAAGTGAAAATGGCTATAGTGTAGAGATTTTTGAGCTAGAAGAAAAAGTCGGTGGAATGAGTAAAAGCATAGAGCTATTCTCACAGATTGTAGATATTGGACCTCATCGCTTCTTTAGCAAGGATACACGCTTAAATGACTTCTGGCATTCTCACACAAATGGTGAGTATGAAAAAGTCTCACGACTTACTAGAATCTTTTACAACCGCAAGTTTTTCTACTATCCTTTGCGTGGCTTTGACGCACTTTTTAAACTTGGCTTTTTAGAATCCACTTTGTGCGTCCTAAGCTATATTAAAGCAAAAATTAGCCCTTTTAAAGGTGATAGCTTTGAATCGTGGGTGGCAAATGCCTTTGGCTATCGCTTGTATAGCATATTTTTTAAGAGCTACACAGAAAAGCTTTGGGGGATTAAAGGCAGTGAGCTAGATGCGGATTTTGCCGCACAAAGGATAAAAGGGCTTAATCTCTATGAAGCGGTAAAATCAGCATTCTTTGGCAATGGTGGCAAAAAGCATAAGACTTTGGTAGATGAGTTTAGCTACCCCAAAAGGGGCTGTGGCGTGGTGTATGAAAATATGAAAGATGAGATTATAAAACGCGGTGGCGTGCTGCACTGCAATGTAGAAGTGCTAGGCATCACAACGCAGGACAAAAAGGCAGTGGGTATTCTCACAAATAAGGGCGAGTTTAGCGGGGATATTGTGATCTCTACCGCACCTTTTAGGGATATGGTGCTGTCTTTAGATGAGCTAGATTCTGGTGTGAAGACATTAGCAGGGAGATTAAAATTTAGAAACACAATTTTAGTTTATGTAGAAGTAGGGGATTTGGCTTTACTAAAGAAACATCGGCTAACGCCGAACACTTCGCTTGTTTTGGGTGAGCATTCACACGATTGCGAAAATTTGGGGGCAGTCATTACCTCCAAGGTAACTCCTACCCCCAAATCCCCGCAAAACGAGCAAAGCCCCACCGCAATTCCTAGAATCCTAGAAGAAGAAAATCAAGCCACAAATGAAAAATCCACCTCCCAAGAATCCTCGTTTGAAAACAACACGAAAAAATCACAAAAAGTGGATTCTAGCACCGCAACAATTCTAAAGCAGTCCGCAAAGGATTCTAGGATTTGCAAAAACGCACAAAATGTAAGCGACTCGTTGGCGGCAGGATTTTGCGATGATTTTGTGGGTTGTCAAGGCAACGACAAAGGAGCTACCTTATCGGTAGTGACCGCAGTCGCTGCCTCAGACTCCCGCAAAAGCGCGCAAAAGCCAACGCTATTCAAAGATAATTGGATTTATGTGCACAGCAAAGATACCCAAACCGGTAGAATCACCAACTTCGCCAATTGGACTAAGGATTTGCAATGCGGAAAAGACTCGGCGATTTTGTGCCTTGAATATTGGGCAAATGATGATGAAGCCCTATGGAATCTAGATGATAAAGCCCTAAGCGAGATAGCAAAAAGGGATTTGCTAGAATCTAAGCTTGTAGCAGACTCTAGCCTTATCAAAAACACCAGTGTGCTTAAAATCCACAAAAGCTACCCTGTGTATGAGAAAGGCTATAAAGATAACTTACATAAAATCTACAAAGCCCTAGATAGCTTTAAAGACTTGTATTTCATCGGGCGAAATGGCAGCTTTAAGTATAACAATCAAGACCATAGCATTCTTATGGGACTTATGTGTGCGGATAAGATTCTAGGCAGAGAGTGTGATTTGTGGCATATTAACACGGACTATGACTATCAAGAGAATGGTAAGGCTTAGGATTCGGCTTTACTAAAGAAACATCGGCTAACGCCGACCGCTTCGCTTGTTTTGGGTAGGCAAGCGAAACGATTGTGTGATTTTTAGGGTAGTCATTACCGCTTTAGGTAACTCCTACCCCAAAAATCGCACAAAACAACCATAGCCCCACAGCAATTCCTAGAATCCTAGAAGAAGAAAATAAGCTGAATGAGAAAATCAGCTAATAAGCAAAATACAAAGGAGCAAACAATGTTACATAATCTTTTTACGCGATTTCTGCAGAGTGTGGATTCTATCGCACGAAATAGGGTATATATGCTACTTGGGGGAGTTTTTGTCCTACTTGTTGCAAGTGGTATTTTTTACAAAAAGGCAAATAGGTTTGCTGATGTGGAGAGTCATATTCCTGCGACAATTTTAGCTCTGCAATATGGCTATGATTTGGAGGGCTATGGGCTAAGTGGTGTGAGTGCTAATGGCATAGAGGATACTTATGGCAATGGAATATTAAGAATCTTAAATGAGGGGATTGTCCCAGATTCTTTTTCTCATTATAGATCGACCATAGGAGTGCAGGGCTTTTTCTATGCGTGGCTATATCAAACCCTTAATCTCACAAGCTTTAAAGCTCTCTATTGGCTTAATGCCATTTTTAGTGCAATGGCGTTACTTGTATGCTCAATTTTGCTAGGCAAAATCTTTGGTAGAGCGTTTGGGGCTGTCTTTTTTCTCTCGCTTTTCACAAGTAGCTGGGTGGCAAATTTTAGCGGGAGTCTTTACTTTAGTCTTGCTTTTTGGATTCTCCCTGCAATTATTGCTTTTAGCTTATATAGAATGGTAGCGACACAAAATAAACTCTCTAAAACCACACTCACTCTATTTTGCCTAGCTTATATGTTTGCCATAGCCCTGCGTGCAAGTATGAGTTATGAGTTTCTTACAAGCATTATTCTTTTTGCTCTTAGCCCCTTTATCGTTAGCTTTGTGTATGGGTTACTCACAGATTCTAAAGCCCCCTTTCTTAGCCTTTCAGCAAAGCAGTCTTTCAAATATGGCTTAGGGCTTTTTATCTTTGCTTGTGTGGGGTTTGGGCTTACCTTTATAATCCATACTTATATCCGCGGTAGCGGAGACTTGTGGGCTGGGCTTATGGAGATTTATCATAATGACTTTTTACGCAGAATGCTAGGGGGCGTTGCCAAAGACTTCCCCCCAACCTATACTAACTCACTTAATGCAAACGCGCTTGAAGTCATTAGAATCTATCTTAGCAATCCTATTATGCTACTTTTGCTTGGGGCAAGTGTGCTTGCGTGCGTGCTAGAATCTAGCAAAGCTTATAGAAGCTTGTATATCGCGCTACTTGTGTCCTTTGCCCTACCTGCAATAAGCTGGTTTGTGCTTGGCAAATCCCATAGCTATATCCATAGACATTTTTGCTTTGTGCTGTGGTATCTGGGCTTTTGGGCGAGTATTATCTATATCCCACTGCATTACTTTTATCGCAAGAAAATTGCATAAAAAGTGTTTCTATCAGCATATATTTATGCTAAAATCCATACTTTTATATTAAAGGAATACAAATGCTAAACAAAAAGATTCTAGTAACTGGAGGGGCTGGATTTTTAGGCTCACATTTATGTGAAAGATTGCTTAATCGTGGTGATGAGGTGCTATGTGTGGATAATCTTTTCACTGGCACAAAGCAAAACATTATGCACCTTTTGCAAAATCCTAGATTTGAGTTTATGCGACACGATGTAACTTTCCCGCTGTATGTGGAAGTTGATGAGATCTATAACCTTGCTTGTCCGGCAAGCCCTGTGCATTACCAGTTTGATCCTGTGCAAACAACTAAGACTTCCGTAATGGGGGCAATCAATATGCTAGGACTTGCCAAACGCGTGAAGGCTAAGATTCTACAAGCCTCTACAAGCGAAGTCTATGGCGACCCTGAAATCCACCCGCAAGTAGAATCTTATAAAGGTTCTGTCAATCCCATCGGCATAAGGGCGTGCTATGATGAGGGCAAAAGATGTGCAGAGACGCTCTTTTTTGATTATCAAAGGCAGCATAATTTAAACATTAAAGTAATGCGGATTTTTAACACCTATGGTCCTAGAATGCACCCAAATGATGGACGCGTAGTGAGTAACTTTATCATTCAAGCATTGCGTGGAGAAGACATTACCATTTATGGCGATGGAAGCCAAACGCGAAGCTTTTGCTATGTAGATGACTTGATTAGCGGAATGATTGTTCTTATGGATAGCAAAGATGGATTCTATGGACCGGTAAATATCGGGAATCCGCACGAATTTAGTATGCTAGAGCTTGCCAAAAATGTGCTTGAACTCACAGATTCTAAATCAAAGCTTGTGTTTTTGCCACTGCCTCAAGATGACCCAAAACAGCGAAAGCCAGACATTACTCTAGCCAAAAAAGAGCTAGACTTTAGCCCAAAAGTGCAGCTAAGAGAGGGGTTAGAAAAGACGATAGAATACTTTAAATCCGTTTAGTGCAAGGATTTGATAATGAGAAATAATCGCCTAGCTTATAATCTTAGCGGGATTGTGCGTATGCTATCCCCTCGCTTTTTGCTCCCAAGTGTTGAAAATCTCCTACGCGACTTGCATAAACGCAATGATATAGAATACATCAAACAAAGGGTGGATTATTATTGCCAAATGGATTCTAAAATCACGCTTGATGAAAGTGCCAAAAACATTAGCTGTGTGCGATTTGCAAAGAAAAAGACAATGTATAATTTTGATGCGTATGAATTTACACGCTATTTTCCGCAAGATTTTAAGGCACATTTTGAATTTGGCGATGTCAATTACATCTGCCCTAAGCCTTCCATTACAAAGTCTCGCCCGATAAAAGCCGTGCTAGAGGATGGAAGGCTAGATTCTAATATTGCCTACAAAGATGGTAAGATTGTGCCATTTTCCAACTCCACACTTTTGAATCTTGAGAAAATCCGTCATTTTACTTTTATTAACGATCCCTATACTTTTGCCACGAAACAAGACAAACTTTTTTATCGTGGCGGAATCTACCAAGCCCACAGGACACAATTTTTTGAAAAATATTTCAATCACCCCTTGTGTGATTTAGGACATACCGGACACAAAAGTGTGCATCACGCTTGGCAAAAGCCAAAAATAAGTATTGCCAAACATTTGCCCTATAAGTTCCTTTTGTCATTAGAGGGCAATGATGTGGCGAGCAATCTTAAATGGGTGATGAGCTCAAACTCTCTAGCAGTTATGCCAAAGCCAAAGTTTGAGACTTGGTTTATGGAAGGGAATCTAGAGCCAGATATTCACTACTTACAGATTCGTGATGACTACGCTGATGTAGAAGAAAAGCTAGAGTATTGCTTACGCAATCCAAACTTCGCGCAAGAGATTATCCACAACGCACATCAATATGTAAAGCAGTTTTTTGATAGAGAGCGAGAAAGTATTATCTCACTTTTAGTGCTAGAGAAGTATTTTTACTACACGGGACAGATTGATTCACTTAGAATCTAAAGACTCTAAAACTTTTAAAATCCTAATGAAATTATATTTGAAAAATAAAGCTTCCTAAGATTATTCTTAGGAAGCTTGAAGTTGTTATTAATGATGTAGCGGCACAACATCTGGGATAATTGTCGGCAAAAACATAGCAATAATTGTCGTCCAAATCCCAATGAGAATAATGAGAGCAACAGAGTATTTAATGGTAAATTTAAATAGCTCAGACTCCTTGCCCACTAATCCCACCGCCGCACAAGCAATGGCTATGCTTTGCGGACTTATCATCTTACCAACAACCCCACCAACAGAGTTTGCTGCCAAGAATAATGCCTCTTTGATACCAAGCTCTTGTGCTGTAACTTGCTGTAATGTCCCAAAAAGAAGGTTTGAACTTGTATCGCTTCCGGTGATGAACACGCCAAGCCACCCAATAACCGGACTAAAGAATGCAAAGAAATCGCCAGTTTTTGCAAAGGCTGTCCCAAGTGTAGCGCTCATACCGCTATTTTTTGACACAAATGCAAAGGCGACAACAAGCCCAATTGTAATACAAGGAATAGCCATTTCTTTAAGCGTATCCCAAAAGCATTCTGCCGCATCGCTAGATTTAATACGCAAAAATACGATTGTCAAAAATGCTGCGACCAAAATGGCAGTGCCTCCTTGAAGTGCGATAAAATTCACAGGAAGAGCCAAGGAAACAGCCGCACCTTTTGGATCTACAATTGATAAGGCAATGTTGTTAAAGGCAATGGTTACTTGTGTGTAGTCAAAAATCGCACCTTTGGCAAAAAAAGCCTTAAACCAAGGTTGCGTCCAAATAACAATACACGCGATTAACAAAATAAAAGGTAGCCACGCTTTAAAAATCTGCCCTGCACTCAAAGTGCTTTTCTTAGAAAAATCTTTTTCATCATCAAGTCTAAATATGTTTTTTGGCTGCCAAACACGCAAAAACAAAGTAGTGCAAAGCAATGAAACAATTGCAGAAACAATATCTGGCAATTCTGCACCCAAATGATTTGAACTAAAATATTGCGTTCCGGTAAAACTTACAGCAGCCACTAAAATCGCTGGGAAAGTCTCTCTCACACCCTTGAATCCATCCATCAAAAACACGATGAAAAAAGGGATTGTCAAGCTTAAAGGCACGAGCATACGACCAACCATCGCTGCTACCGCATATTGCTCAATATGCACAAGATTTGTCATCGCAATGATTGGAATCCCAACTGCACCAAAAGCCACAGGAGCGGTATTAGCAATCAAGCATAGCCCTGCTGCATAGAGCGGACGAAGCCCTAGCCCCACAAGTAATGCCGCTGTAATTGCCACAGGTCCGCCAAATCCAATAGCACCCTCTAAAAACGACCCAAAGCAGAATCCTATCAAAATCACTTGGATTCTGTGATCTGGCGTTATGGTAATAACACTTGATTTGATCACCTCAAACGCACCGGACTTGACAGAGAGTTTGTAAAGGAAAATTGCCGCGATGATGATCCACGCAATAGGCCAAATCCCTTGTGCAAACCCCTGAACAAAACTCGCTCCAACAAGCGAAAAAGGCATATCATAGGCAAAAACTGTCAACACTGAAGCAAGCACAACGGTAAGAAACCCTGCTTGATACCCCTTCATCTTAAAAACTAACAAACACGCCAAAAAACACGCTATTGGCAAAAATGCAACAAACGCACTTAGCCAAATGCTGTTGAATGGGTCATAGACTTGCTGCCATACTTCCATTGAGATTCTCCTTTTTGTAAAATTTGAAGTGTAAAAGCATAGTTTGCTTAGCAGACATTATAAAAAAAATTAACCTTTAAAAAATAGGACTGCAAGAATGTTTTCTTCATAAATGTGTAAAATATTCACATTTATGTATCTTTGATTCTTAATATTGTGTATTATTGAAACAATATTACCAAAAGAAAAACAAGTAATTTTTAACCTTTTGTTATTTTAAAGCTCCTTATATATATTATAGTCCTTTCATAAACAAGGAAGGAGCAAGTAATGCGAGTGTTTTTTTTCTCAACCTGTCTTGGTGGCGTAGCGTATGCTGACACCTGTGTAAATGCCATAAAACTTTTGCAAAAAGAGGGCTGTGAGGTGGTCTTCAAAAAAGATCAAACTTGTTGTGCCCAGCCAAGCTATAACTCTGGCTATTATGATGAAAGTCGCAAGGTGGCTCTACATAACATCAGACTCTTTCAAGGCGAAGAGCCTATCATCGTGCCTTCTGGCTCTTGTGCAGGAATGATGAGGGAGGATTATTTAGAGCTTTTTGAGGGTAGAAGTGAGCTTGCTGAAGTTAAGCAATTTTGCCAACGCATTTATGACTTAGGCGAATATCTCCACAAAGTGTTGGGTGTAAAATATGAGGATAAGGGGAATCCTGTAAAAGTTACTTGGCATAGCAACTGCCACGCTTTGCGAACTTCAAAGGTGGTAGATAGTGCAAAGGCGTTGATTAATTCACTGCAAAATGTAGAGCTTGTAGAGCTAGAGCGTGAAGAAGAGTGCTGTGGGTTTGGCGGAAGCTTTAGTGTCAAAGAGCCTGAAGTTTCATACGCAATGGTCAGTCAAAAGATTGAGGATATTCTCTCGCGTAATGTAGAGTATGTCATCTCTGCTGATGCAGGTTGTTTGCTGAATATTAGTGGAGCGTTAAAAAAACAAAATGCCCCCATCAAGCCTATTCATCTCTATGACTTTTTGGCACAAAGAATTGGACTAGGAGCATAACTATGAGCTATCAAGGACATCACGATATTGTTAATGCAAAACTTGAGGATAAGCAGTTAAGAACAAACCTCAAAAATGTAATGGATACCCTTAAAACAAATCGCAAGAATCTTATAACCTCACGCTTTATAGATTGGGAAGAGCTACGCGAAAAAGGCAAAGCACTGAAACAAAAAACATTATCGCAACTTGATGTGTTGCTGGAGCGATTTGAGCAAAATGCAAGTAAAAATGGCTTTATTATCCACTGGGCGAGTGATAGCAAGGAAGCAAATGAGATTATCTACTCGCTTATGAAAGAAAAGGGCGTAACTAAGATTCTAAAAGGCAAGTCAATGGCAAGTGAGGAAACCCACTTAAACGCCTTTTTAAAGCAAAAGGGGCTAGATCCTATTGAAACAGATTTGGGTGAGCTTATCATTCAGCTTATAGATGAACCACCTGTGCATATTGTCGCCCCTGCAATTCACAAAAATCGCTATCAAATCGGCGAGATTTTCGCTCAAAAGCTTGGAGCAAATCTAGAATCCGAGCCAGAAAAGCTCAATGAAATTGCTCGTGTGCATTTACGCAAAGAGTTTCAAGAATTTAAAATGGGGCTAAGTGGAGTAAATTTTGCCATTGCTGATGAGGGGGCGATTTGGCTTATTGAAAATGAAGGCAATGGGCGTATGAGCACCACTGCGAGTGATATTCATATAGCTATTTGTGGGATTGAAAAAATTGTGGAAAGTTTTGAAGATGCCTCTATCCTTGATGCTTTGCTTGTGCCTTCAGCCACAGGTGCGGCGATTACTTGCTATAACAATATCATCACTTCTCCACGAAAAGAGGGTGAGCTTGATGGACCAAAGGAATTGCATATTATCCTGCTTGATAATAATCGCTCCACAATCTTAAAAGATTCACATTTTTACAAATCCCTTAGCTGTATCCGCTGTGGGACTTGCCTCAATCACTGCCCCGTGTATGATAAAATCGGCGGACACGCCTACCTTAGCACATATCCCGGACCTATTGGGGAGGTCATCTCACCACAACTTTTTGGTATGAAAAACTACGGACATATGGTAAATCTCTGCTCGCTCTGTGGGCGATGCTCTGAAGTCTGTCCCGTCAAAATCCCCCTTGCAGAGCTTATACGGGATTTACGAAGTGAAAAAGTAGGGCAAGGCAGAAAGAATCTTAAAAATAACGATGGCAGCTTGAAAAATAAGCAAGAGCAGTTTGGTATGACAAAATTTGCCAATCTAGCAAGTAATGGCAGCTCGTGGAGAAGAATGTTAAGTTTAGCTGGTTTTTTTGCCCCGCTTGCAAAGCCATTTGCTTCATTTATACCAGGCTTAAAAAATTGGGTAGCTTATAGGGCATTTCCGGAGCTAAGCGGGAATCTCCACAAGAAAGTATCAAAAATGCAGGGGGTGATTTATGAGTAGGCAAAGTATTTTAAGCAATGTCAAGGCTTCGTTACAAGAGAATAAGATTCAAGCACAATTCCCAAACTACACAAACCCTATGAAACGCACAAATGATGATAAAGTGCAGGAATACATCGCGTGGCAGAGTGCAAATAAGGCTATTGTTATAGAATCTAGCCACGAAAGGCTAATGCAAGATATTTACAAAGCCTTAAGTGAATCTCAAGCAAAAAATATCCTTTGTAATCCAAACATTGACATTGATTTACAAACTTTACAAGCACTTGATACGCAAGATTCTATGCAGTTTGTGGCATATGAAAAAAGCGTTGATGAGCAAAGGGCAAATCTCTTTGCTTTTGATACTTCAATCGTGCAGGCAAGCTGTGGCGTGGCAAATCTAGGCGTCATCGGCGTGGCTTCAAGTGTAAAAGCCCCTCGCCTTTCTTCACTCATCACACGCACTTGTATTGCTTTGCTTAAAAAGCAAGATGTTGTAGAGAATTTCTACGAAGGGGTGCAGGCACTTAAGGCACAAGGTGAGAATGGAAAACTCCCTACTAATATGATTTTCATCGCCGGTCCCTCACGCACAGCGGATATTGAGCTACAAACCGTCTTTGGCGTACACGGCTCTGTGAAAAGCTATATTATTTTATATTGAGAGTATAAAAATGAATGTATTTGCACGATTTTGGTTTGAAAAAAATGAGAAAAGTTATATCGGCGTTGGGCGGGCTGAACTGCTGACGCGTATAGCAGAGAGTGGCTCTATCTCAAAAGCAGCTAAACAAATGGGTATGAGCTACAAAGCTGCGTGGGATAGTATAGACATTATGAATAAGCTCTCTCCTAGCCCCCTTGTAGAATCTTGCAATGGCGGACGAGGTGGAGGCGGGACAAAGCTCACACCCCTTGGCTTTGAAGCGTTGAAGGCTTTTAATGAGCTAGAACGCGTGAAAAATATCTTTTTTGATTATTTGGATAATTCACAAGACTTTGCCGAGCTGACAAAAAGACTAAGCGATTTAGAATCCGCCCTTGAAGATTTTAAAGCAAAGTAGATTCTTGTCTCATAGGCGATTTTATGTCTTGTTTGTTGCAAAATGTTTGACTGCTATATAATTTTAGATACAAACACTTGACTTGGTTATATAAAATTATATAGCATTTAGTCTCAAATATTTCACAACAAGGAGTTTCTATGAAAATGAAAAAAATCCTAAGCATTTGTGCTTTAAGTGCCTTTATGTGTGTCAATGCAATGGCTGAGCAGATTAATGTCCTAGCTGCTGCTAGTCTTAAATATGTCCTAGAAGATATTAAAAGTGAGTTTTTAAAAACGCACAAGAAAGATAAGATTGAAGTGAGCTACATCTCTTCTGGCAAAGCGTATGCACAGATTCAAAATGGCTCTCCCACACATCTTTTTATCGCCGCAGATATGAGCTACCCACAAAAACTCTATGATGAAAAACTAGCCCCCAGTCAGCCAAGCAACTACGCTAAGGGCAAACTTGTGCTTTTTAGTGCTAATGCGGATTTTAAAATAGATAGCATTGAGATTTTGAAAAACGATAAAATCAAACATATTGCTATCCCAAATCCAAAACTTGCCCCCTATGGCAGAGCAGCAGAGGAGTTTTTAAAATCACAAAAGCTAGACAAAAAGCTTAAATCCAAGCTTAGCATAGGAGATTCTATCGGTCAAGCTACGAGCTATGTTTTGCAAGGGGCAAGTGAAGTGGGCTTTAGTGCATTATCAATGGTGATTAAAGATAAAACTCCAAATCTCACTTACACGCTCATTGATGAAAGCACCTACAAGCCGATTAATCAAGCTTTGATTATCCCAAATCACGGCAAAGATTCTAAACTCACACAAGAGTTTGTAGAATATATCTTAACCTCAAAAGTAGCAGAAAAAATATTCCAAGAATATGGTTATGATAAGGCTAATAAATAAATTAAATGAATAAGATTCCCGCTTGTGTTACTGAAATTCTTAGGCATAATGGCTGTGTCTTACTGCAAATGCAATGCTCATTTGGGACATTGCATAGCCTTGTGCTTGAGCCTTGTGAGTTTGAATCTGCTGATAAAGTGGTGGCGACTTTCAAAGAAAATGAGATTATCCTTTCACAACACAATCTTATCTCTAGTCTAAACACCTTTGAAGCAAAAGTTGCAAAGATTCAAACAAGCGGATTTTTCACGCGTCTTAAGCTGATGCCTACCATACAAAACACACAAGATTCTACGCCTATTTATGCCTTGTTTCCTAGCCTTTCACCCATAGAGCTAAGCCAAAATCAAACTTGCCTTTGGCATATCCCAAGTTCGCATATTTTATTAGAAAGGCAAATGTAGTGGAGATTCTAGAGGGCTTGAATCTTGCCTCTATGGCGGAGTTTTTTGACACAATGAAGCTTACTTTTCTTGTGGCATTGCTCACTACACTTATTTTACTTCCCATTGGCATTGTGCTTGGCAATTATCTTGCATTCTCGCAAAATCCATTGCGTCCTGTTATTGAAGTGCTTGTATGGATGCCTCTAGTTCTGCCACCTTCAGTGTTAGGATTTTATTTGCTTATCACTTTTAGCCCTAAAAATGCTTTGGGAGCTTTTTTGCTAGAGCATTTTAACTTCAAGCTTGTTTTTAGTTTTGAAGGCTTAATCTTAGCGAGTGTGATTTTCTCCCTCCCCTTTATGGCAAACCCCATAAAATCAGCGCTCTCCACCCTGCCTAAAAGCCTAAAAGAAGCGAGTCTAACACTTGGTAAAGGTAGAATCTACACTTTATTTTTCGTCCTTTTGCCAAATATTATTCCTGCTATTTTGCTTGGCTGTGTAACGAGCTTTGCCCATACCATAGGGGAGTTTGGCGTTGTGATGATGATAGGGGGCAATATCCCAAACCAAACTCGTGTAGCAAGTATAGCCATTTATGATGAGGTAGAATCGCTCAACTACCCCCTTGCTCATCAATACGCCCTAAGCCTCTTTCTTATCTGCTTTGTATTGCTCTTAGCCATTTTTTACCTCAACAAACACTTTCAAAAAAAGGGCATTGTATGAGCGATATTCACCTGCGTTTTAGCAAAACTCTGCTTAGCAATAAGGGTAAATTTTGCCTAGAGGTTGATAAGCATATAACATTTGGCGAGTTTGTCGCTATTTTTGGCAAAAGTGGAGCGGGAAAAACAAGTATTTTAAGAATCTTAAGCGGACTTGATGATGTGGATAGTGGCTACATTCGTGTAGGCAATGAGGTTTGGCTAGATTCACAAAAAGGTATTTTCCTGCCACCACAAAAACGCCACATTGGCTTTGTCTTTCAAAATTATGCACTTTTTCCGCATCTTAGCGTGTATCAAAATATTTGCTTTGGTCTTCAAAATAAGCGTGATGAGGGCTTTGCCAACGAGCTTATAGAGCTTATGGATTTACATTCCCTTAAAAAAGCTAGAATCTCACAGCTTTCTGGTGGGCAGTCTCAACGCGTAGCTTTGGCTAGAGCATTAAGCCAAAGACCGCAAATCCTTTTGCTTGATGAGCCTTTTTCCGCCCTTGATGTAGGAATGGCACGGACTTTGCAAAATGAGCTTAAAAAGATTCATCAGCATTTTAAGCTCACTACATTGCTTGTGAGCCACAATCTAGGCGAGATTTTCTCTCTTGCTTCAAGGAGCTTTATTGTAGAATCTGGAAGGATTCTAAGCGATGGAAACAATCAAGAGGTGTTTGTTCAAGAACGCCTAAGTGCCAAAATAACGCTTATAGGCGAGATTATCGCTATTGATATGCAGGAGTTATTTTGCATAATCAGTGTGCTGTGCAACGCAGAGGTATTGCAGATTGTATATGATGTGGAGCAAGGAGCAGAGTTTAGCATAGGAGAGCAGGTTGTCATCGCACAAAAAGCCTTCAGCCCTATGCTTTATAAACTCAATAACACAAAGCACCTTGTGTAGATCAAGCCCCCCATCAAAACTCAGTTTAAATCTTTTTGAGCCAATCTTTATGCCTCAATCGCTGAATCCAGCCATATATCTTGCCGCATTGTGGATAGGCGATTATAAGATGTTTAAGGAAGCTCAATTTACCAAGTTTCAATCCTTTCACATAGGGCTTAAACTCAACAAAACGCTGAGAAATACATAATGGATCTTGCGGAAACATAAAGATTCCAAATGCCCAATGCAAACAAGATGTAAAAAAATGTTCGCGTAAAATCTCTGCCTTTTGCTTATCCTGTATCCTTTCAATACCTAAAGCCAATGAGTGTGCTAGAAAAAAGGCACTCACTGCTTTGTGATATTTTCTCGTCAAATAGGGATTGTGAAAAATGTCATCTAATGGTTGCAAGAAAGGCGGGACATTGATGATAGGGCTTTTTTCAAACCTTGAAATGCTATTATCCCTTGCTCTATGCACATAAAGCTGCTTATTAAGCATAAAAATAGCAGAAGCATATACAAAAAGCATAATGCCAAAGCCCACATCCTCCCAATTTGCCCTGTTGGTGTAATAAAGCTGTGTTTTTACAAAAAACTCAAAATCAATCATTCCTGCGTGAGCAAATCCCCAAGGATAATGCAAATGTTGTGTAATTTCAATCCATTGTTTAGAATCCATAATAGATGTGGAGCAATGTTTAAAATAAGTTTGAAAAGGACGCTCCTCGTTGATATGATAGGCTATATTGTCATATACCATACGCAAATCAAACCACACAATTTGAGTTTCCACGCCCATTGCCCTAGCAGATTCAAAACTATTTAGACATTCAATTAAACAATCTTTTTCCCAATAATCATCTGAGTCTATAAAGATTATATAGTCAATATGCGGTGGTGTAGGAGCAATGTTTTGAAATGTCAAAAAATCAAGCGTAATACAATCTTTCGTATCTTGTAATTGAAACAGATGAGAATCTAGAGAATACTGAGTAAAGGTAGCAAAAAAATCCTTATGAAAATAAATATTTTTTATACCATAAAGCGTATTATCTTTTAAAGACTTGTGGGGGGGGGGGGGGGGGGGGGGGGGGGGGGGGGGGGGGGGGGGGGGGGGGGCGGGGGGGGGGGT
>NZ_QXJF01000007.1:0-87192 GCF_003670275.1 Helicobacter labetoulli | reverse complement strand
CAAGCGTAATTCTCTCGGTCACGGGATTTTGGTTATACAGCCCCTAAAAATTATTTTTTAAACCTAAATCGTAATATTATTTAAACTATTAAAACCCCCCCCCCCACCACCACCAGCTAAACGCTTTAATTGCTTGTGAATAAGCAGAATCTGTGTATTCTTTAACAAATGCTCCTTTAAAATAGTCTATTCCCACATTTCGTGCATTTGATAAGCCACCATTTTCTTTATCAACTAACACAAAGCGAGAATCCTTTGCTACATATTCCTTAGCAATTTGGAGCGTTTCATCTGTGCTACCATCATTAATAAGAATCGCATAAAAATGCGGATAGCTTTGATTGAGAATAGAATCCAAGCTTTCCTTAAGATAGGGTGCAACATTAAACATTGGCACAACAATACCAACGCACTTATCCTTACAAGTCCGTGCAGTCTGCATAACAATCCTTTAAAAATAAAATTGTTTTAACTTCTCGCATAAATTTATTATGCAAAGCTTTTTCTTGCTACATAATCTTCTCACGCAAGAAGCTAAATGGCGGCAAAGGTAAAGGGAGTTTAAAGGCATTAGTATTGCCACTATGGATAGAATCTAGCTCTTTATTATCCTGCAAGCAGATTCTATCAAAACGCATATACCACACGCCATTTTCCCTAAAAATCTCTCCTAGCTCACTTTTGCCACATACCACATCACACCCAAAAGGCAAGACAATCTCCTTTGCCTCGCCCACCCTTATGGTATGCTTGCACACCGCCCATTGCCCGCTTTCATCAACTTCAGCATTGACTTGATAGCTCCCTTCACTTATGGCAGTTTGATGATTTTGGGTATTTGTCTTTTCATAAGGGCGATGGATAATGTAGCCATCGGTAAATCCGCGATTTTTGAGCGTTTGCAGCTCATTTGTATAAAAGCTAGAATCCACTTTTCCACTATAATAGCCATCAATACCCGCACGATACGCCCTAGCAGTAATCCCTGCATAGTAATTTGACTTTGTCCTGCCCTCAATCTTTAACGCATCAACCGCTCCAGAATCTAAAATCTCCTTTATATGTCCGCTTAGATTCAAATCCTTAGAGTTAAAAATATGTGTCCCTAAGCCCTCTTCCTCTTCTAGTCTCATCATCACACCATTATCGGGATTTTTGACATAAAATTCTTTGCCATCAAATTTCACAAGCTCATCGTTCTCCACATTTCGCACAAAATATTCATAATCAAATCGGCAGTCATTCGCACAGCTTCCGCGGTTTGGCACACGCCCACTTTGCAACGCGGAGATAAGACATCGCCCAGAAAATGCAAAGCACATACTGCCGTGTATAAAAATCTCAATTTCCAAATCCGGCAAATGCTTTTTAATCTCCATTGCATCTTTTAGGCTAATCTCGCGCGCAGCAACAATGCGTTTAACACCCATTTCATAAAAAACTTCGGCATCAAGCACATTTAAGACATTAGCTTGGGTAGAGAGATGGATAGGAATGTGCGGAGCAATCCTCTTGCTCAAACGCACAACCCCCGGAGCTGCCATAATAAACGCATCAGGGGATAGATCAGCCATTTTGGCAATGTGAGATTCTAAGAGCTTGAGTTGGGAGTTAAAAGGAAAACCATTGATGGTAACAAATACCTTTTTGCCCATCTTATGAGCGTATTCCACACCTTTGGCAAAATCTTCATAGCTAAATTCCTTGCCCGCTCTTGCGCGTAGGGAGAAGTGGCTCACCCCTCCATACACTGCGTCCGCACCATATGCAAGGGCGATTTTTAGCTTATGCAAATTCCCTGCAGGTGAGAGAAGCTGCACCTTTTTAGAGGGCGTATCTTTAGATTCTAGTTTGTTTTGCAGATTCATAATTTGTTCTTTAAAATAAAATTTATAAATTGTGGTAGGGGGCTATTATTTTACACCAAATGAAGCGATTAATGCTTCAATATCCTCTTCATTTGCTACATCTTCCTTATTATCCCCTGCAATAAATACAGCCGAGCTTACACGCTTACTATCATCTATTTTACCTTCAAAGAGCGAGTTCATATATTGAGCCAATGCACGCATTACATTGATGACGCGTTCAATCTTTTGCCTATGAATATCCTGATATTGCATCAAATCCATAGCTTGCATAGATGCGTCATTAATGTCATCTGAAGCATTCAAAATTTCTTTGATATTATCTTTAGCTGATTGCGTAGATTCTAACGCATTTTGAAAGCTTTGAATATGTGGGAAAGCCACACAAAGCTTAGAGAAAAGCTCTCCTTGTGTTTCAAGGTATTTTTTAAGACTCTTGGCTTGTTTTTGAATCTTCCCAGATCCATCGCCCATAATCTCAAGCTGATCAAAAATCTGTGTGCCTTTGACTTCTGTATCTTTTGTTACCTCATCAAGCTGATGGACAACTTTGTGATCTTCTGTCGGTGGTGGTGGTGGCCACTTCTTATCCGCCTCTACACGAAAATCATTTGGATCAAAAGTCTCTTTCTTAAATTCCTCTTCTTGCTCTGGAGCCTCATCTACTTGAGCAATATCAGGCTCTCCATTCATTAGAGAATCTAGCTCTTCTTGCGTCATTGTCTATCCTTACTCTTGAAACTTTGACAAAATTAAGCTTGGATTATACCCTATTATTTATAAGATGATTCTAAATCACTGCAATTTTATCAAACTCACTCCCCACACTGAAACTTATTACTTAGCTTTTGCTCTCGCCCAAAACTAGCACAGATTCTATAACCTCACCAATATCATCTCTAGTCAATGTATTCTTTGTAGCATTTTTAGCACTTTGCTATTTAGCTTTTGCTTTTTTTGTAAATATATGATGAATAGATAAGATGTTCAAGTTAAATCTTTTGCAAGCTCTCTTTCATCTTTGCTTCAAACATCGCCCTATTCATATTCTCGTGCAAAGTTTGCCCATTTTTCGCACACCATATCTGCCAATCTTGCCCCACTTTTACAGGCAGATAAAACACATATCCCGTGATTTTACTCGCATATTTATAGGCTTGTTTTAATCGCTCTATTTTTTGCTCATAGTCCTGCTCTATAATGCCATTTTGACTGCTGCTCACATTCACACTTTTTACTTCAAAAATGTGGATTCTATCTCCCCTATCTTTAAAGATAAAGTCCGGGTAGCTCACTCGCTTTCTCTCATCGTAATATTCATATTTTATATTTGATTTATCTATGAAGTTTTTCCCAAAAAGATAGATTTTATCCCCATTTATCTCTATGCTTTTCGCACAAGTTTTAGCAAGGCTTTTAAGGATAGCACACCACTCTTTTTCTGCTTTAGAATCAAGCCCAAACTCATCATTATCACTTCCCCATATCCAGCTCTCACTCCCTATGCTAAACTCACTTTCTTCATAGAAGCTATACACATCTTCGCGTATTTCCACACACTTAGATTCTAAATACTCATCGTAGTTTTCCACCACACTTTTTACTTTATTTTTAATAGAATCCAAACTCGCACTAAAGCTATAAAAATGCTCAAAATCTTTCACATATTCTGCGTATTTTTCTCTCACTTTATCATCGCATTTTTGTATCTCTCTATAAGCTTGAAAAATGGACTTTTTAAACCCATATTCTTGTAGCGGACTAATACAAGATTCTATATCAATATGCTCTTTTGGCACTTCTTTATACATAGTCGCATAAAAGGGACGAAACTCTTTGATAATCTCATTTGTCTGCTCTTTATACAAATGATCATAGATTTGCTTCTCTCCTTTTAGCCATACTTTTTTCTTGCCATTTTCTTTAGGTTGTATCCCATAGATATATGCTTTGCTAAAGACTTCTTGCGTTTTAGAATCTAGCCTTTCAAACTCTTTTAGCATAGGATTTCTCCTAACCCTCCCAATCACCTGCATATCTAAGCTACTTGACTTAGAATCCCGCACTTGATAAAGCATACAAGCCCTAGGCATATCAAAGCCTTCAGTTATCACCATTTTGAAAATCACCACATCAATAAATGAGCTATTTTCCTTGACATATTTTTGCCATAGGGATTTGTTTTTTACCTTATCTAGTCTTGTGTTTGTCTCATAGCCTTTTTCTTTCTCCACAAAGCACACCCACTTTAAACCCCTTTCTTCCACGACTTTTTTGATGATTTTTAGCTCATTTTCTGCCTTACCTTTATTAGATATTTGCACAATAAAACAAGGATTTATCCCTTGCGTTTCATACACTTTTTTAAGCTCTTTAAACTTCTCTAGTGCCTCTGCTAAATCTTCTTGTAAATCTCTTTCACTATCCCCACACCACTCCACAGATTTGATGAGTTTTGCTTCCACCGCTTCACTCTCTTTTATCTCTACATCAAAGCTATCATTCTTTGGCGTAGCAGAAAAATGCAGAATCAAGCTAAAATACTCTTGCAGTTCATTTTCTAGCTTATTTGTAGCAATATGTGCTTCATCGCGAATTACAATAATCTTTTTGCCACTCTCTTTTATGTTTTGTAGAAACTTTAGCAATGCCCTTTCCTTATAGATTCTACTGCTTTTTGTAAATTGATTTGTCGGTAGGACATAGACATTAAATTTTGTGTCAATATCTATGCCATATTCCGTTTTTTTGCTATTCTTGTTCTCGCCATTTTCCGCACCACTGCTGATATAAAAGGGCTTTAACTTTGGGTAAATACACGCATTTGCTAATTCTACAAAGCTTTCATAGTTCTGCATTGCAAGTTTGCCTTTTGAAAGTGTGGAAACTAAAAATATCACATTAGAATCTTGTTCTAGCATTGCATTCATAAAATTTGCCATCATTCTTGTTTTTCCACTGCCTGTGGGGGCTTTTAGCGTTATGTCCTTTTGATTTTACTTTGCTAGATAGAGTAAGCTTTGCACCGCGTTTTCTTGCAGTTCTAAGGCAGCTTGTGTCATTTACTCCCCCCTTTTTGTAGAATCTAGTTTTTTGTCATTGCCACGATTTTGCATTAGCAAAATCGTGGCAATCCATAGAATCCATATCGCTAGATTCTAAACTCTTGCAAGTGCCCTCAAAGTTCTCACACACCCATTGAATCTTTTCTTGTTTAGAGTTTGCAAAGTCCTTGCCATAGAGCTTTTCATCAATCTTGTCAAAAACACTAGAATCCATATCACTTATAGATTCTATCTCTAGCACTTCTAGCCCATCACCATAAGGCGTGTTTTTCTCACCATCATAGCAAGAGCCACTCATTATGCGTTTTAAGCGTTTTGTGGTTACATCACAAGCTATGCCATTTGGGTTTATGCTTGTTTTTTCATTATTTGTTACAAGGATACATTTTCTATTGCCGCCATCTTCGCGGTTGAGTTCCATTACGGCGTGGGCGGTTGTGCCAGAGCCAGCAAAGAAATCTAGGATTATCTCAGGCGTTGCATTTGAGCGATAAATCGCGGATTCTGCGGTGTCGGCTCGGTTACTACCGCTTAGGTAGCTCCCTTCGCCTCCACCTTGAAAACCGCAATTTCTCATCTCAACTGCTTCCGCCTTTGTCTCTTGCTGCTTACTTGTGGATTCTGCTTGTGCTTTAGAATCTGCTTTGTCGTCATTGCGAGATTTTGCATTAGCAAAATCGTGGCAATCCACACTAGAATCCATATCGCTAGAATCTACTTTTTTAGATTCTATGCTTTGGCTTGCTTTGCTATCGTTACTAGATTCTAGGCTATGCGGCGAGAGTTCCCCCCCCCCGTAGTTGTGGCATTATCATAAGAATTTACATTGTCATTTTGAGAATCTACTTTCTTGTCATATTGAGTGCGTAAGCACGAAATATCTCTTGTGGATTCTGTGCTAGATACTTCGCCTAAGGACTCAGTATGACAAGCAAAATCCACATAATCGCTAGGGTTTGTTGTGGATATTTTGAGTAAATGTTTTATAAGATTTACGGGTTTGGGATATTTAAAAGCTTTTTTCATATTTAAAGATTCTAGGTCGGAATCTCCATATCTATTTGAAAAAATATTATCAACAAATGTGATTTGAGAATAGTTTTTTTGTTTCTCGGTTAATTCTATAAAATAACCATTTTTAGAATCCCCTTCAATAGAGGCAAACTCATATTTTTTTGGAAAAATTCTATTATTTTTAAATTCAACAAAATCATTTTGTAATGCAAATTCATACATATCTTTTGACCAAGTCCAACGGAATCCATTTTGCTCTTTAGTTCCACCGGGATAATATGTAATTTCATTGTGGGTGATAGGATAATCTAAAGATGGCACATAACCCAAACTACTTGTATCAAGTGCTTGTTTTGTGTGGTATTTACCCCTTTCATTTTCATATTTATCGCTATATTTAAAAGCAGAATCTCCAACCATACTAATTTTATTAAAAGTTATATTGTCAATTTTTGTCGCATAACAAAGTATATAATCAAGATTTTTTGTAAATAAATCAGTTTGTGTTTTACCGCCTTTTATTGTCAATCTAGGCAAATTCGCCACAAAATTCCCCTCCCCAAAGACTTCATCAAAAAGCCCTTTGACATAGGCTTGATTCTTATCATCTATGCTACAAAATATCGCGCCATCATCTTGTAAAAGCATTTTAGCTAGACAAAGCCTTGGATAAAGCATTGATAGAAGATTATCGCGTGTTATGGCGTTGTCATAATTTGTCGTAGCAAACTCGCCCAAGTCGTCCTTGCCATAAGGGGGGTCAATGTAAATCACCTTTACCTTTCCCCTATACTCAATGAGTAGGTTTAAAAGGGCGGGGTAATTATCGCCGATAATGAGTGTATGCGTTATCTTTTGCGATTCAGCTTTTAGCGATAAATCAGCGATTCTGCACGATTGTGCTTCGTCATTACCCTTTAGGTAACTCCTCGCACAATCGCTTGAAAACGCTAATTTCTCATCTAAAATCTTAGAATCGCTTTCTTTTGTGGATTCTGCTTCGCCTAAAGGCTCAAAGCTTAGTTTCTCATTTTTCACAAAATACTTTATCGTCCTATCGCTCTTTTCTAATCGCACATCAAAGTGAAAGCCTGTGCGTTTTAGGCTCATTCCTAAGGCTGAAAGCTTTAGCACATCTTCTTTAGACTCTGCGTTTTCTATAAGTTTGATAAGAAACTCGGCATTTTCTTTTTCTAGAATCTTATCTTCTTGCCTTTGTTTGATTTTTGCTATTTGCTCTTGCTTTAGCCCATCTAAGATTATCTTATGGTCGCTTTGTAGGTTTTGCATTTTTGTCTCCTTTGATTATGTGATTTTAGAATCTCACTCGCCTTTATCTCCACCCAAAACAAGCACAGATTCTATTAAGTCATCAATATCACCATCTAGCACGCCATCAGTATCGCTCGTAGCAAAGTTACTTCGCAAGTCCTTTACCTGCTGATAGGGGGCTAGGACATAGCTACGGATTTGATGTCCCCAACCTATTTCGCTTTTTTCGGCATTTGCCACGCCTTCACTCTGCTTTAGCCGCTCTAGCTCATAGAGTTTGCTTTGCAACATTTTCATAGCCGTTGCCTTATTTTTGTGCTGACTGCGATCATTTTGACACTGCACGACTATGCCTGTTGGAAAGTGCGTTATGCGGATAGCAGATTCTGTCTTATTCACATGCTGACCGCCCGCACCACTGGCACGATAGGTATCAATGCGAATGTCCTTATCCAAAATCTCAATGTCTATGTCTTCACTCAATTCCGGGCTTACCTGCACACTAGCAAAGCTTGTATGTCGCTTGGCATTAGCATCAAAGGGGGAGATTCTAACCAGCCTATGCACACCATTTTCGCTTTTGGCATAACCATAGGCATTCTCACCTTTGATGATAAATGCCGCCCCCTTAATGCCTGCCTCCTCGCCATCTTGATAATCTAGCAGCTCCACTTTAAAGCCCCGCCGCTCACTCCAACGCAAATACATACGATAGAGCATAGAAGCCCAATCTTGTGATTCTGTCCCACCGGCTCCGGGCTGAATGGTAATAATGGCATTTGCAGAATCAAACTCCCCACTTAACATAACCTCAATTTCTACCTTTTGTATATGGCTTTGCAAGGATTCTACATTCTCAAACAATAGCTCCAAAGTGCTAGAATCCCCCTCACTCTGTGCTATCTCAAATAGTTCTTTTGCGTCATCTAGCTCGGCTTTCATCTGCGCATAAGTGCTTAAAATCCGCTCACATTTTCGCTTTTGCTTTGTGATTTCCCCTGCTTTTTTTGCGTCATTCCAAAACTCTTGATGAGATTCTAGCTCATTAATCTCATCAAGTCGCTTTTGTAATAAATCTGGGTTTAGAATCTTTGCTATATTTTGTGCTTTATTTTGCAGAGTTTTTAACAACTCGCCGTATTCATAAGAATCCATTGTATGCCTTTATTCCAAAAATATTAACTATGGATTCTAGCATAGAATCTAAAAACTTCTTGCACTTGCAGCATATTTACAGCGTAAAGCTCCACGCCACGACAATATTGACAGTTAAACTAACCGTTGTATTTTTCAGAATTCTAAAGCCTTTGAATTCTTTTGTCTTTAATAGGGCTAAATTTAAGAAACAATCTTTGCCAAAAGTGAAGCTTTTGAGTGTTATATCTTAAAAGTAAGCTTAAAATTTCCTTTCTACGAAACATTATAGCTGTATTTATAGGACTTAAAGCTCCACCTTGCCCCTCAAAGCCATTTGGATTTGCCCCATTTTCAAGCAAAATCTTTGCCACCTCCTCATAACCCTTAAAGCAAACTCCAGCAAGTGGCGTGTGTCCTTTATCATTTGCCTTATCAACATTTGCACCAAATTCAAGCAACAATTTCACACATTCAATGCTGTTGTGATAGCTTGCAAGCATTAAAAGTGTGTCGCCCTTGTGATTTGCCAAATTTACATTAAGTCCATTTTCTAACATAATTTTTAAAGAATGAACATCATCTTGCCTCGCAAAATCAAAAGAAAATTTAACAAATTCTTGCATTTTTTCATATTCTTCTTTAGTCAAATTCATTGTTTTCCTTTTATTTTTAAGGGCAGATTTGCCCTTAAGTTTATTTTAGAAGCTGAGCTATTCTTGCTGCATAGTTGCTATCAGCCTTATTAAAATGCTCTAATTGCAACTTAATGATTTTTTCGTTTATACCTTTCATTGTCCCAGCAATAGTTTGACAAAGCCGCTCTTTCTCATCGCTACTCATTAGCCGATACAAATCGCCCGCTTGTGTGTAGTAATCATCGTCATCTTCTCTATAATCCCACTGCCCGAGTTTGCTTTCACTCTCAAAGTTTAGCGGGTCTAAAATCGGCTCTTTTAAACTCCAATTATCCTTATATCCGTCCAAAACGCTAGGTTCATAATTGCGAATGCTACCATACGAGCCATTTGTCATATAGCCATCGCGCACACTAGAATTAAGCGCGGATTTTGGCGCATTTATCGGAATCTGATGGTGGTTAATGCCTAGTCGGTAGCGGTGTGTATCCCCATAAGCAAAGAGTCTGCCTTGAAGCAATCTATCTGGACTATACCCAATGCCTGGCACCACACTAGCGGGATTAAACGCGGCTTGTTCAACTTCGGCAAAGTAATTTTCTGGGTTTTTATTAAGTGTCATAATACCAATCTCAATAAGCGGATAATCCTTATGACTCCAAGTCTTTGTTACATCAAATGGGTGGAATCGATAAGTCTTTGCTTCTGATTCGGGCATTACTTGGATTGAAACTCTCCATTTGGGATAATCGCCCTTTTCGATTGACTCAAACAAATCGCGTTGATGAGAATCCATATCTACCGCACGAATCGCTGCCGCCTCTTCATTTGTGAGGTTTTTTATCCCTTGCATTGTGTGAAAATGAAATTTCACCCAAAATCGCTGATTTTTGTCATTGATAAGACTAAAAGTGTGGCTTCCGTAGCCATTCATATTGCGGTAGCTTGCAGGTATGCCTCTATCGCCCATAAGATAGGTGATTTGGTGCAATGCCTCTGGGGTTTGACACCAAAAATCCCACCACCTTTCAGGGTTTTGGATATGTGTTTTTGGGTCGCGCTTTTGGCTGTGGATAAAATCTGGGAATTTGTAGGGGTCGCGTATAAAGAAAATAGGCGTATTATTGCCAACTAAATCCCAATTTCCCTCCGTAGTGTAAAATTTCACTGCAAAGCCTCTAGGGTCGCGCACCGCATCGGCTGAGCCTAACTCTGGGGCAACGGTTGAAAAACGAATAAACATAGGCGTTTTTGTGCCTTTTTTAAATACCGCTGCTTTTGAATATTTGCTAATATCAGCAGTAGCTTCAAATACGCCGTGTGCGCCACTTCCGCGTGCATGCACTACGCGCTCGGGGATTCTCTCTCTGTCAAATGCCGCTAGTTTCTCTAAATACCAAGTATCTTGCAAAAGTAGCGGTCCGCGTGGTCCTACGCTCATTACATTTTGGTTATCGCCAACTTGGCGTCCTGTGGTTGTGGTTAATGACTTGAAATTTGCCATTTCGTCTCCTTTTGGTTAAAAATTTAAGCAGTGAATATATATATTGCTTAAAAAATATTATACAATAAAAATTATTGATAAATAAAATTTTTTAAATATTTTTTGATTTTCACATATCTTGTAATTTTTTAAATTTTAAAGACAAATTTTTGAAAATTCAAATAAAAACTTTGCTATAATGGCAAGGTTCGTTTGATAATCGCCAAAGGCTCTAGCTTGGCAAATCCAGCTAGGGCTAAATGCTACCAGCAATGGGTGAAGCTGCCCTACCAAGACAAGAAGCTATCTCAAGGGGTAAAACCAAGATAATAGACTTAATGCCAAGCTTTGGAGCGAGATTTGCCGCGATGTTTCCAATAGCACTAAGTGCCGCTATCCCACTTCCCATAATGATTGTAATCCCAAAGACAAGGAAACTTAACACGATGATACAAAGTAGCACGGCGACATTCCCCATACTTGCCAAATACCCCACTATGACTTCAAGTCCGCCTAAAGCCTTTATCCCTTCAGCAAACACACTTGCAGCGATGATAATACTCACCACAGAGACAAAAATCTCTGCCATTGCCTTTAGCACCACAACAATATCTTCACTCACTCTTTTGCCGTCCCTATGGCGTATAAACTCAATCAAAAAGCAAAAAGAGATAGCGATAAAATTTGCACTCACCACATCAAGCTTGATTCCAACAAAATATGTCCCAAATAGCAGCACAATAGGTAGCCACGGCAATAAAATATAAAAAACGGGCATTGTGGGTTGGTAATTTCTGCAACTTCTACATTTTCAGCCGATGAGTTTGCTCTATCTCTTTTATCCACATACGCATAATACAGCGGTATCACAAGAGCGATAATAACAACATACGCCACAACACTCCATAACTGATAGTTCAAAAATAATCCCACAACATTATCAGGCTCCCCCTACCATTTTTGCCATATTGATTGAGTTGCCATCTTTTGGACCATAATCAAGCGTAATGAGTGATAGCACAGAAACCGCTGTGATAGGGTGGATTCCAAGAGAGATAAGCACAGGATAAATACTCGCTAACAGCAACAAAATAAGCTCAGCATAGCTTGAAATAACAATCTTTAGCATCATACCCACCACAAAAGTCCCACTTAGGATAAGGTATTTATTTTTGATTTTGCCTAACGGGGCATTTGCGACAAAGGCGAGTTTTGAAGAGAGGCATTGATATGCTTCATATATGTAGCAAACCCAGCCACAGACATAATAATCAATCCAACTTCTGAGTGTCTTTGCAAAAGTAGCTGATAGGAATTTATACACATCTAAAAAAACACATTGAGAAGGGGTATTTTTAGGTAGTGGCACTTCCGCACCATAGAGAAAAAACGCCCCACACAATACAACTATGCCAGAGAAAAGCAAAACAAAAATAGGATTATATGCCTTTAGCACATAATATCCCGTGCCAACCACCACTAAGAGTGTCAAAACTATGATAATACGCTTATCACTGCTCCTTTGCTGAATTACGCCTACCGCTCTTGGAATCTAGCATAAAATTTAAAAAAGAATTTAAACAAAACCTTTTTCAACCCTAATAAGATTCAAAAATCTTAGCAATCCGCTCATTATTATCTGTTTTGCTTAAAGCTAACATTAGTAGCACTCGTGCTTTTTGTGGATTTAGGTCATAGCTACTGATAAACCCAAGCTTAGAATCCTCCTCATTTGCGATGACTAAGCCATTATTCACCCTTGAGCTTTGCACCACCACTAAGCCATTTTGCATAAGCTTTTTAAGCATATCTTTATGATTTTTGTGAATGCTCCCTGCTCCGCTTCCTGCAATAACAAGCCCTTTTGTGCCGTGATTAAACAACGCTTGGGCTGCCACTTGAGAATTATCATTAGCATAAGAGTATAAAATATCAACTTTAGGCAAAGAATCTAGGCTATCTATATCAAATTCACTTTGCAGGGTGTGAGGCTTACTTGGCGTAGTGTAAAAAAACGCCTTGCCATCAAGGATATAGCCCATATCACCGGTATTTGGAGAAGCAAAAGCATTGACATTAAGCGTGTGGGTTTTGCTCACATATCTTGCACTTTGAATCCTATCATTCATCATTACCATAACGCCCTTGCCCTTAGATTCTGGGTTTGCTGCAAGAGAGATAGCATTATAGAGATTTTTAGGACCATCAGCACTAATGGCTGTGCTTGGACGCATAGCCCCCACAAACACAATGGGCTTATCACTCTTTGCTACCAAATGTAAGAAAAACGCACTCTCTTCCATTGTATCCGTGCCGTGAGTGATCACCACGCCATCAACCTTGGAGTTTTTAAGTAAAGTATTTACGCGTTTAGCAAGTGTAAGCCACACCTCATCGCTCATATCCGCACTATCAATATTAGCAATCTGCTCACTCTCTAAATGTGCGATACTCGCAAGCTCTGGCACAGACTGCAGCAAAGATTCTATACTTAGCACTCCTGCTTGGTAGCCTGTTGTTTGCAATGAAGAATCCACCGCTCCGGCGATTGTTCCACCTGTGGCGAGAATAACAATATTTGGCTTTGCTATATTATGTCGTGTATTATGCGAATCTTGCAAAGTTTGCTCCTTTTGCTCTTTTTGTTGCTTCTCTTTAGAATCAGAGCAACCCAAAGTCGCCACAAGCATAGCACAAATAGTAAGTTTCCATAAAGTTTTTGTTACATAGCCCATACCAAGTCTCCTACGCTAAAACAAAATTCTATTGTAGGAGATTTAGTATTGTATGTCAAGGGAGATTTTGAAGGATTTTTGAGAATTTATTCCACTTCCGCATCAATGACATCATCATCTTTTTTCTTTGAATCCCCACCTGCTTGAGCATTGCCTTGCTCCTTAGCATAAGCAGCTTGGGCGAGTTGATGACTTGCTTCTGTAAGATTCTTAATCTTTTCTTCAAGCTCCTCTTTTGAAGCGTTTTCATTTTTCAAAGTCTCTTCAAGAGCATTTAATGCGGATTCTATTTTAACCACTTCAGCAGAATCTATCTTATCTTTAAACTCTTCAAGGCTCTTTTTAGTTTGATACACCAATGAATCCGCACTATTTCTTAGCTCAATAATCGCCTTTTTCTTGCTATCCTCTTCCTTGTGAAGTTCAGCTTCTTTGACCATTTTTTCAATCTCTGAATCCGAAAGCCCACTTGAGCCACTGATTTTAATCTCCTGAGATTTTCCTGTGGCTTTGTCTTTTGCTGAAACGGTTAAGATTCCATTGGCGTCAATATCAAATGTAACTTCAATTTGAGGCACACCGCGAGGTGCTGCTGGAATGCCGCTTAAATCAAATCGCCCTAGAGATTTATTATCTCTTGCAAGCTCCCTTTCCCCCTGTAAGACATTAATGCTAACAGCAGGTTGATTATCTTCATAAGTAGAAAAGACTTGCGTTTTTTTCGTAGGGATTGTAACGCCCCTTTCCACGACTTTTGTTGAGATTCCACCAGCAGTTTCAATACCTAAGCTTAAAGGCGTTACATCAAGCAAAAGCACATCTTTTACATCACCTTTCAGCACCCCACCTTGAATCGCCGCACCTACTGCAACAACCTCATCGGGATTGACTGATTTATTTAAATCTTTACCGATAAATTCTTTCACTCGCTCTTGCACTTTTGGAATCCGCGTAGAGCCACCTACCATAACAACTTCGCTAATATCACTCTGTGATAATCCCGCATCTTTAATCACAAAATCAATTTTTTTAATCGTATCTTCAATCAAATCATCAATCAAGCTTTCAAACTTCGCACGAGTGATTTTTTTAACCAAGTGCTTTGGACCGCTCGCATCTGCGGTGATAAAGGGGAGATTAATCTCTGTTTCTTGAGCGGAGCTTAGCTCTTTTTTCGCATTCTCTGCAGCATCTTTTAGTCGTTGCAATGCCATAACATCATTTTTAAGATCAATGCCCTCATCACTTTTAAACTCTTCAGCCGCCCAATCAATGATTCTATTATCAAAATCATCTCCGCCAAGGAAAGCATCTCCGCCTGTGGCTAAAACCTCTACGACATTATCACCTGTTTCTAGCACTGTTACATCAAATGTCCCACCGCCTAAGTCATAAACCATAATCTTTTCAGCCTCTTTCTTATCCAAACCATAAGCAAGGGCAGCAGAAGTTGGCTCATTAATAATTCTTAGCACATTAAGCCCTGCGATTGTCCCTGCTTCTTTTGTTGCCTTGCGTTGAGAGTCGTTAAAATACGCTGGAACAGTGATGACTGCTTCTGTAACACTTTCACCCAAATAAGATTCTGCATCTTCTTTGAGCTTCATTAGAATCTTAGCTGAAATCTCTTGAGGCGTGTAAATCTTATCAGCTATCTCTACTGCACACGCGCCATTCCTATCCACAATACTATAAGGCAATCTTTTTTCTGCCTCTTTTGCCTTGTCTTCATTAAACATAAGCCCCATAATCCGCTTGATAGAATAAATCGTCTTTTTGGGGTTAGTTACCGCTTGTCTTTTTGCAGGCTCACCCACTAGAATCTCGCCCTTATCTGTAAAAGCTACGATTGAAGGGGTGGTGTTTTTACCCTCTTTGTTGGCAATAATCTTTGCTTCATTACCTTCATATACCGCCATTGCTGAATTTGTTGTTCCTAAATCTATTCCTATTACCTTTGCCATTGTCTTCTCCTTTAATTAATTATTTTTCACTACGCTTACCATAGATGGTCGTAGCACTCTTTGCTTATACACAAACCCTTTTTGTAGAGTTTGAAGTATCTCGCCATCATTTTTTTCTTGACTTGGCACTTGCATTAAGCATTCGTGCAAATTGGGATCAAACTCCCCATCCGTGTTAATCAGCTCAACGCCGTGCTTATTTAGCACCTTGATAAAACTCTCAAGCGTAAGCTCTAGCCCATGTGCAATCGCTGAGGCTTGTGGATTTTGCTGTGCAGATTCTAAGGCTTTCTCAAGCGTATCAAGCACAGGAAGCAAATCATTCATTACACGCTCATTTGCATATTCTAAGCTTTGATTTTTGTCTCGCTCTAAACGCTTTTTAGTATTTTCAAAATCTGCAAAAGCCCTTACATATTGATCTTTTAGCTCTATGTATTTGCTTTCCCAATCCTCGCTTTGCTTATCTTGGGCTTCAGTGCTTTCTGTCATATTTTGGGCTTGATTTTGTGAATCTTCAGATTCTAGATTCTCATCTATACTCTGCAAATCCTCAAAATCTTGGGTTTGTTTGTTTTCTTCCATATAGACCACTCCTTTTTTTAAGATTGAATACACGAATAAAAATGTGTAAAGTCTCTATCTAACGCCCCAATACAGAGCATTCTTGCTTTTTTATCCATTCCTTTTTTATCAAGGCAGGACTTTAGCCTTATTTCCTGCATAATAGCCAAATGCCCTTTAGGCAACACCTCCTCACAATACATTCCATTCTCAAGCGTATCAAACATCTCTCCGCTAATGATATGATGGAATCTACCATCATTGTCCTTGCAAACTTGTGCCAATGCACCAACGCCAAAAAATCGTAAATTGCGGCTTTGCACACATTGCAGTGCATTAAGCAAGCCTTGAGCGCGAACTTGAAAGGCAATTTTCCTCATATCTATAACATCTAGTCCTTTTAACTCGCTTAGGAATCTCTCCAAAGCACTGCTAAAGGGCAGAGTAATGCCAATATGCTCAAAATCAAGCAAAAGCTTCTCATCTATACGAGTAACAGATAACAGCTTGTTGCTTTGCTCTACGCTTAAAACACAAAATATATCGCAAGCCAAACACGCCTTTTGAATATGCTCCATAGAATCCACTTCTAGCGTGGATTTTGCATCAATATGTCTATACCAATAAGCCTTCAAAGCACTAAGAGTAGGGATACGCCCACCACTAATATGTGGCTGAAACAATAACCCCTCATCACTCAATGTCTTAAAATAATTGCGTATAGTTGCAGATGAGATTTTTGTATTCATTAGGGCTTTGAGCGATTCAGAGCCAATAGGCTCTTTATGCTGCAAATACTCAACGATAACACAGCAAAGCAGTAAATCTTTCTTGCTCATTGCTCCCTCTCATTCTGTTTCTATCTTATAGACACATTCGCCTTATAACTTGCAATATCTTGTATTGTTTGCTAAGTTTGTTTCAGGTTTCTTAATGAAACAGGTGACATTATAATACAAAAAAAGCAAATAAATTAGCAAATAAATAAAAATATTGCTAAAAATTATAAAAGTTTAGTGTATTTGTATAAAGTTATATAAACTTTTTTATTTAAATATTCTACATATTATAATTTAATACTCAAGTTTTTTTTTTGCAAACCAAGCATAGCTATGTATAGCAATTACATACAATGAGTAGCACTATATGTTATGAGTTTTTTAAGATTTTAGCTATGCAAAAATATAGAATCTACAACCAAATGAAGAAAAAACAATATTTAAAAAGCAACCCGTAGAAGTTATATTTAGAAAGAAGTAGGAAAAGTGGCGGAGCGGACGGGACTCGAACCCGCGACCCCCTGCGTGACAGGCAGGTATTCTAACCAGCTGAACTACCGCTCCAAAGAATCTCGCTTAACGAAAAAGTGGTGGTCGCTACAAGGCTCGAACTTGTGACATCCACCTTGTAAGGGTGGCGCTCTACCAACTGAGCTAAGCGACCAAATGGGATAAACAAAAATAAAAGTGGTGACCCCTAGGGGATTCGAACCCCTGTAGCCACCGTGAAAGGGTGGTATCCTAACCGTTAGATGAAGGGGCCACTTTTATCCTTGGTGGTGACCCGTGTTGGATTCGAACCAACGGCCCATTCCTTAAAAGGGAATTGCTCTACCAGCTGAGCTAACGGGTCATCTGCCCTTCAAACTTGTATCTCAACTTTAAAAGCCTTGACACAAAAAGAGCGAAATTATAGTGAGTTTAACTCAATTTGTCAAGAGTCTAATGCTGTTATTAACATCTCAAGTGCTTTGGCACAACTTTGAGACTGCACACAAAGTCTATCGCCACTAAAATGGTAATACACAACACTTGCCGCTTCACCTTTAGGCTGCACACCTATAAATACACTTCCCACAGGCTTTTGGCTGCTTCCACCACTTGGTCCTGCAATGCCACTTGTAGCTAATGCTACATCGGCTTGTGTTTGTCGTAGCACCCCCTCACACATCGCCCTAACCACCTGCTCACTCACAGCACCAAATTTCTGTAAATCGCTCTTATTTACACCAAGCCAAGATGCTTTTATCTCATTAGCATAGCTCACCATCGCACCATCAAGCACATTAGACGCTCCAGCAAGAGAGGTGAAATGATAGCTTAATAACCCACCCGTGCAGCTTTCAGCTATGCCTACTTTAAGCCCCTGTTTAGATAACAAAGCAAAGGCTTTTTGTGCTAAATTACTATGTAGCATTACAGAATCTAAAGTATTTTTTGGCTTCATTTTGTAACTCCTTGAAACAAATTCATTCTCACAACTTGATTTTTATCAAAAAATATTACATCATATTACATTAAATTTTACAAGGAGAGGAGGACAATATGGCAAAGCAAGAGCGACAAATCGTTATTCGACCAGAAAATGAGAGAGAAGTCCAAGAGGTTTATAAAGCAAAAAATGGGCGTATGAAGGGAGGCTTTTATGAGGAGGAGCTTACAAAGCTTCAAATTGAGCTTTTGAAACTGCAAAATTGGGTGAAAGCTACAAAGCAAAAAGTTATCATTATTATGGAAGGACGCGATGCAGCAGGCAAAGGTGGAACAATCAAAGCTCTAACAAGCCATATGAATCCTCGTGGCTGCCGTGTGGTAGCACTAAACAAACCTACCGAGACAGAAAAAACTGAATGGTATTTTAAACGATACATCAGCACATTGCCAAGCGGTGGGGAGATCGTTTTTTACGATAGAAGTTGGTATAACCGAGCAGGTGTTGAAAAGGTTATGGAATTTTGCAATCAAGAGCAATACAAAGAGTTTATCATACAGGTTGCCAACCTTGAGCAAATGCTTATCTCAAGCGGAACGATGATTTTTAAATACTTCCTTGATGTAGGTAGAGATGAGCAAAAACGCAGAATCTTACGCCGCAAGACAGATCCGTTAAGAATGTGGAAGCTTAGTCCTATTGATGGTAAATCACTTGACTTGTGGGAACAATATACAGAGGCATTTGAAAAAATGTTTGCTCGCACTCACACGCACATTTGCCCTTGGACGATTGTCAATACAAACGATAAGAAGCGTGCAAGGCTCAATATTGCTCGTGATATTCTAAGCAAGATTGATTATGAGGGCAAGGATCAGACTGCTGTATGCCTTTTGCCAGATCCTAGTATTGTATGGACATACTCACAATATCAAACCCCACACACCGACCCTGCCAAAGAGATTCAAAAACAAATCAAAGAGCTAAAAGAAGCCAAAGAAGCGGAAAAGAAGGAAAAAAAGGCTCAAAAAACTGCTGCAAAAAAACAAGAATCTAAAGCAGAATCCAAAATGGACAAGCCAAAATCTAGTAAAGATTCAAAAGTAGCTACAAAAGAAAAATCTCAAGGCAAGGCAAAAGAAGCAGACCAAAGCGAGACATTTCTCTCTAAATCATAAGATTGTTAAGCAGATTCTGCAAAAAAATGTAGAATCTGCTTTAAGTAGCCAAAAGTGGGCTTTTGCTTAAAACTTTCATATTACTCCTATTCAAAGACTTACCTTGCAAGTTGTTAAATCTTACCCCTTTTGAAAGTTTTTAACCAACTTAAGATACAATGCCAAAAATTGAAAAAAGGAGTCTATTATGGAACTCAAAGGCAAAAACAATAAAAGTCTTGCCACGCCTGTATATGCCAAAGATTTAGATGAGAGTTTTTGTATTATTGATATTCGCTATCCTGAGGATTATGCACTCTGTCATATCAAAGATTCTATGCAGCTCAATAACCCTTATGATGTGTATGCGCATATTAAAAAAAATCAAGATAAAAAATGTGTGCTTGTTTGCTATTCTGGGCATACGGCGAGTATTTTAGGCACAGAGCTTGTGCAAGAGGGGCTAGAAAATGTGTATTTTTACGATGATGAGTTTAGCTCCCTTGCCAACACCAATCTCCAGCTTATCGCAAAATAATGCTATAATCAAAAACAAAAAGGATATATAATGAATCTTCTTTCAGAGCTTCTTTACACGCTTTCAAATATTAATATGTTATTTTACATCATCGCATTCTTATTTGGTGGAATCCCCTTTGGTTGGCTACTTGTAAAGATTTTTTACAAAAGGGATATTCGGCAGGTGGGTTCGGGCAGTATTGGTGCGACAAATGTGTATCGTGCTATAAAAGAGATTGATGAACGCAGGGCAAAAACTTTTTCCATTCTCACCATTATCCTTGATGCGACAAAGGGGCTTATTGTCGTGGCGTTTGCCAAAATGCTTGGACTAGGATTTTCAGCTCAATGGCTCATTGCATTACTAGCAATTTTAGGGCATTGTTATAGCCCTTATTTGGGATTTAAAGGCGGCAAGGGCGTAGCCACAGCCATTGGCTCTGTTTTGCTTCTTATCCCTGTGGAAGGGATTTGTGGCTTAATTGTGTGGGGCATTGTAGGTAAGGTCTTTAAAATCTCTTCTATTTCATCACTTGTTGGTGTTTTAAGCGGAATTATTCTTACATTTATCATTCCCTACATTGTGCCTTTGCCAGATTCTATATCTATTGTCGCACAAATTGACACACACACGCCTGTGGTGCTTATAGGGCTATTTATCCTTTATACACATATTCCTAATATTAAGCGACTTTTTAGTGGCAAGGAAAGCAAAGTATTGTGAGCAAGAGCATTACCCTACACATTGAGAATCTCTGTATTCAAACTATTATTGGAATCTTAGAAAAAGAGCGTTGCGCTCCACAAGCTGTTGAAGTGAATGCGGAGATTACTTACACCTACACAGATGCGTTTTTGGATTATGTGGAGATTTGCAATCTCATCACTTCTTCTTTACAAAATAATGCCTATGGGCTTTTGGAAACAGCTCTACTTGATATTGCCAAAATGTTAAAAAATCACAGCACAAAGATTCAAAAGCTCACGCTCCACATTAAAAAACCAACCATTCTTGAATCTTGTATTGTTGGGGCAAGTCTCACGCAAGACTTTACACAAACACCCTAGAATCTTTAATCAGCTTGTCAAACAAATAAAAGCCTCTTCACTGCTCTTTTTCCAAAAGCTTTTTTAGTCGTCTCTCATTAGCCTCACTTGGCTTTGCACCTAATTCTATCAGCTTTTTTGCAATCTCAACTTGCGGTTTTTTTTGAAAATTTTTAGCATTAAGTGCCGCATCAAGAGGCGTTTCACCCGCCTTAAGGGAATCAATAGGAATATGCTTGTCTTTAATAAGATACTCTAACAATTCCATATTGCCATCACGCGCGACAAAATGTAGCATATTCCCCCCACCAAAATCACGCAAAAAATCCTCATCAAAATACAGCATAAGCTCCAAAATATGAGAATCCCCAAAAGTTACAATGCCATTGCTATTTGGGTATTTGCGATTATTATAATCTGCGCCTTTTTTTAGAATCTCCCAAAACATACCATAACGATGATACATTGCAGCCAAATCTAGTGCGGAGACACCATTGACATCAAAGATTCTATCTTGGAGCTGAAATGCCCCAAGTGAAGAGTAATCATCTGCCATCATACGATTGATATTGAATCTTGGCTTGTCTTGTGTGAGCAAATCAACCCTGCTAGATTCTGCCAAAATAAGCTCAAAGACATTGTATGAATCAAACACGATTGACACCATAAGCGGTGTGATTTCAAGCCTTGGGGCTTGTGTTGTGTAAAATAAAAAATATCTACTCCACTGCTCTTTTTTCATCATTTCCTGATAAGTTTGCACATCATCTTCAATAATTGCTTTAAGAAATTTCTGCTCAATCTCACATTGTCTAATGGCTTCTTTGCCTTTATAGCGAGACTTTGGCGTTATGCCTTTAAGAGATTCTACTTTTTTGCAATCCACTTCTAACAAAGCATTCAAACTTTGCTCAAGTGTAGGTGGATTTTCCACACTCCAAGAATCTACAAACCACCCGCCAAATGCAAACTCCACAGCACATAAACTTATGAGAATGCATCTATGAAACATTTTTATTCTACACCCACCATAACCGAAGTAGCCTTGATAATCGCATACGCCTCTTTGCCTACTTCAAGCTGCAATGTCTTTAAAGATTCTAAAGAAATAGTAGAAGATATGACATTGCCCCCACCTATATCAATCTCTACAATCGCATTCACACTGCCCTTTTGAATAGCAACAATCTTCCCCTTAAGCTGATTTCTCGCACTGATTTTCATTGTATTCTCCTTATTTTATAACTTGTTTAGGCAAAACTCGCAATTATCTAACTTTTGTGTCAATGTGTCAAACCACGCATTATTCTGCTTTGACAAATGCCATAAACGCTCTAATCCGCACAATGCTCTGCTCTACACCCAAAACAAACAATGCCTCACATACACCAATCCCGCCACTTTTACCCAGCAAGGCACAACGCAAAGTAGGCATAAACTTGCCTATTTTAAGCTCATTTTTTTTCGCAAAACTATGAAGTAGCTCATCAAGATTCCTAGTCTCCCATTTTGCCAAACTAAGCTCATCACACAATGCCCCTAAACTTGCAATAGCTGCTCTATCAAGTTTAGAATACATTTTCTCATCATACGCACTAGGAGCATTCATCACCTCATCAAAACCTTGAGCAAAGCTTATTAGCGTATTGCAACGATCTTTTAATGCCGCATAAAGCACATCGCGTTTGCAAGATTCAAGACTTGTAACGCCAAAGTTTTGTAGCAAAGATTCAAGCTCTCCATTTGGAGTTTGCTTTATATAGTGCTGATTGAGCCATAAAAATTTTGTCTCATTATACGCACTAGGCGAGCTATTTAAATCATTTGGATTAAAAAATTCTAGCATTTCTTGGATTGAGAATATCTCTTTATCTTCATAGCTCCAGCCAAGCCGCACAAGAAAGTTTAAAATGGCTTCAGGCAAATAGCCCATTTGCTTATAGTCCATTACGCCCATTGCCCCATCTCGTTTGCTTAGCTTTCTACCTTGTGGGTTTAAAATCATCGGCACATGATAGAATCTAGGTGTTTTAAAGCCCAATGCCTCATACACGATAATCTGCTTAGGCGTATTGCTTAAATGATCATCGCCGCGTATCACATCGCTTACCCCCATAAGTGCATCATCAACAGCTACAACAAAGTTATAAGTGGGTGTGCCATCACTCCGTGCTATGATAAAATCATCAAGCTCTTTTGCCTGAATGTTAATCTCACCTTTCACACCATCTTTAAACTTCACATAGCCTTCAAGTGGAGCTTTGATTCTCACCACAGGCTTTACGCCCTCTGGTGGTGTGCCTGTAAAATCACGATAGCGATTATCATATCTAGGCGTTTGCTTATTTTTCTCCTGCTCTGCCCGAAGTGAATCTAGCTCTTCTTTACTCATATAGCAATAATACGCCTTCCCTTCATCTAAAAGCTTTTGAATATATTCCTTATATATGTCAAATCGTTTGCTTTGATACACCACCTCGCCATCATACTCTAATCCCACCCACTCAAATGCCTCAATAATCGCCTTTGTCGCATCAAGGGAGTTTCTCGCCAAGTCCGTATCTTCAATACGGAGTAAAAACTCTCCACCATTTGCCCTTGCATACAGATAATTAAACAATGCTGTGCGTAGCCCACCAATATGTAAATAGCCCGTAGGCGAAGGTGCAAAACGCGTAACAATCTTTTCCATTATTCACCTTTAAAATAAAATTTTGGGATTGTATAGCAATTTAACTTAATGCCTTATTTGATATTTTTCACTACAATATTAACTTTTTAGCTGACATTTTTGCCTCTTAAATCTTAGAATCTAATCCCACAAAAAGGAAGAATATGTTTGCAATCACAGGTGGCGGAACAGGCGGACATCTAGCCATTGCCAAAGCATTAGCACAAGAACTACAATCTCAAAATCTTAAAGCCATCTATATAGGCTCAACCTTAGGGCAAGATAAAGCGTGGTTTGAACATAGTGAGCTTTTCACACAATGTTATTTTTTAGAATCTAGTGGTGTGGTCAATAAAAGCGGCTTGCATAAGCTCAAATCCATTTTTAAGCAGCTTCAAGCCACTTTGGAAGCTAGGAAGATTCTAAAAGCCCATAAAGTTACACATATAATAAGTGTTGGTGGATTCAGTGCAGGTGGGGCGAGTATGGGTGCGATTATGGCTAGAATCCCCCTTTTTATCCACGAACAAAATGCCATCAAAGGCAAACTTAATGAGATTCTCACTCCCTTTGCCAAGGCAGTTTTTGGTAGTTTTAGCTCAAATTCTAAAAACTTTATTCACACTTCATATCCTGTGCGTGATGAGTTTTTCACCACTTCTCGCATAAGGCAGGAGTGTAAAAATATCCTTTTTCTAGGCGGCTCTCAAGGAGCAAAGGGCATTAATGACTTTGCCTTAAAGCTTACTCCCTTGCTTTTACAAAAAGGCATAAATGTCGCTCACCAGTGCGGAGAGCGTGATTTTGAACGCATAAGGCAAGAATATGAGAATCTTGGAATCTTAAATAAAGTTGATTTATTTGCTTTTGATAAAAATCTTGTGATGCGTCTGCAAAAAGCGGATTTATGCATTGCTCGTTCAGGTGCTTCAAGCCTTTGGGAAATGGCAGCAAATGGGCTTATTGGCATATTTGTGCCTTATCCCTATGCGGCAAAAGACCATCAATATTTTAATGCAAAAAGCTTTGCTGATGAGGGACTAGGCTTGGTAATAAGAGAAAGTGAGCTTAAGGTGCAAGGTGTGCTAGAATTTATAGAATCCTTGCAGGGCGAAAGTTTGGAACAAAAATCAAGTCAAGTTATGGCAAAGATTAAGCCAAATGGTGCAAGGGAGATTCTCACTCATATCAATTCTTTAACACCCATACCACAAGGCTAAGAGCTATACCAAACATCACACAGCCCACGCATACATCAAGCCAAACAAAGGCTTTTGGCGAAGTAAAATAAGATGATAGAGCATTTGCCCCAAAGCCAAGCAGGGCAAACCACGCCGCAGAGGCACTGATACAGCCTAACAAAAAATGTAATTGAGATTCTACACTCACACCAACGCTACCAAGCAAAACAATCGTATCCAAATACATATGGGGATTTAAAAGCGTGATAGCAAGGGTTTGAAGCAAAATAGCCTTGTGCGGAATGCGTATCTTCTCCTGTATAGAATCTAGCCGTGCTTGTGGATACAGAGCGGATTTAAGCGATAAAAAGCCGTAGTAGCATAAAAATACAGCTCCGCACAAAGCCAAAATCTTGCTTAAGAGATCAAATTGAGAGAGCCAAGAGCCAAAGCCTAGCACACCAATACTCATAAATACCACATCACAGCCCACACATACAGCACATACCAAAAAAGTATGCTGCTTTTGAATGGCACATTTAATCACAAAGGCATTTTGCGCCCCAATAGCACTAATCAACCCAAAAGCGACAAAAAGCCCTTGTAAATACTCTTGCATTATTATTCCTTGAGATTTATCTAGTATTTTCTCTCCCCACTACTTATTTAGAGGCGTAGAGTAGGTTGTCATTCTTTGGATAATACGCTCTTTATCGCTACCTTGAGCGAGAATAGGCTGATAATTGTTATAAGTCTTCACCCCGCTAATCAAAACCGGCACAAAGCTGTGCAGTTCGCTCCATTGCTCTAAATCTGCTACTTTTTTAAGCCTCTTATTATCAATATAAATATACTCCCCCGCCATATTTTTTAAATCTGCTCTAGATTCACCAAAAGCAAAACGCACCTGATAAATCACACTATCTTTATCGCCGGGATTTTTTGCCCCGCCATAGACAAAATTCCCTAGACTATACACAATCTTTTTGCCTTTATACTCCTCTATACCTTGAAGCACGTGCGGGTGATGCCCAATGACTAAATCCGCACCGCTATCAATAGCAAATCTACCTATTTCTTTTTGAATCTTATTAGGATAATGCTCCCTTTCTTCACCCCAATGGAATGTAAAAATCACAATATCCGCACCCATCTCACGCAATTTTGCAATTTCAGCTTTGACTTGAGGCTTGATAGCGAGATTCCACCCTCTATGTCCTGCCATACCGATTTTTTTACCCTTAATTTCATAAATACTCAGCACCCCTTCCCCGCTATAATAAATCCCTGCATTTTTAAGATGTTTTTGTGTATCTTGGAATCCTTTCACACCATAATCGCGTGTGTGATTATTAGCAATATTTACCGCTTCAATGCTTCCTTCTTGTAATATTTTCACATAGCTTGGGTCGCCCTTAAAGGCAAATGGTTTTACCAATCTATCATTGTTGTGTGTTGTAAGAGGTCCTTCAAGATTGCCTAAACTCATATCATCATTTCCTAAAACCTCTTTTACCTTAGCAAAAAAATAGCTATAATCCCCCTTTTGTTGTGCAAAACGCCAATTAAATGTCTCGCCATTGCTCCCATAATAATCCCCAAGCACATTATCGCCAACAAAGCTTAGCGTGATAATCTCACTTTTTTTACTTTCCTTTACATAAGGGCTTTGGGCTTGATTTGGCTCTGCTTGCGTGCCAAAACACCCACTCAAAAATGCCACGAGAGACGCGGTAAAAGCCACTTGAAATACTAAAAATCTTGTAGAAAACATTGTTATCCTTTCACTTTTTGCATTGATTTCAAGCCGCGCATTGTAGCAAAATCTTAAATAAAGTTTGCTATACTTCCGCTGACCCTTTCATCTAGCTGGCCAAGGATACCACCCTTTCTCGGTGGCAACGGAAGTTCAAATCTTTCAAGGGTCGCCATCAATTAGAATCTACATATTATCTTATAACAAGGACTATAATGGAACTTATCTCGTGGAATGTCAATGGACTGCGTGCGTGTATGAATAAAGGCTTTATGGATTTTTTTAATGAAGTGAATGCGGATATTTTTTGTATTCAAGAATCTAAAATGCAAAAAGAGCAGGGTGATTTTAGCTTTGAAGGGTATAGTGAATATTGGAATAGTGCGGAGAAAAAGGGGTATTCTGGTGTTGTGGTGCTAAGTAAGATTCTACCTTTACAAGTGAGCTATGATATGGGGATTAGCCATCACGATAAAGAGGGCAGAATCATTACCGCAGAATATGAGCGATTCTATCTTGTAAATGTCTATACGCCAAATGCCAAGCGTGAGCTAGAGCGATTAGAATATCGTATGGAGTGGGAAGATGACTTTAGGGCATTTGTGAAGAATCTTGAGAAACATAAGCCCGTGGTGATTTGTGGAGATCTTAATGTCGCCCACAAAGAAATTGATTTAAAAAACCCAAAGACAAATCGTAGAAATGCCGGATTTACTGATGAAGAGCGAGGTAAAATGAGTGAGCTTTTAGAATCTGGATTTATTGATACTTTTCGCCATTTTTATCCCACGCTTGAGGGAGCATATAGCTGGTGGAGCTATATGGGAAAAGCAAGGGAAAATAATACCGGTTGGCGTATTGACTACTTTTTATGTTCTGCTTCTTTACAGTCTTATCTCAAAGATGCCACGATTTATCCACATATTTTTGGGAGTGATCACTGCCCTGTTGGCTTAAATATGGATATATAAACGCTATGAAAGCACAAATTCTAAAACTCCTTCAGTTAAAGCAACTCTACAAACGCCAAGCTTGTGGAGAAAGATACACAAATACACTTTTTCGCCCACAGCCAAATGCACTTCCCACGCACAATACAGATGCTCTTATCAAAAACTGCTCCCTTTGTAATAGAATCAAGCATTGCAAAGAGCCAAGTATCGGGCTTATCAACCCTCAAGCAAGCATTTGTTTTATAAGCGAGATTCCACTTGTGAGCGACACTCAAGCATTTGTGCAAAATAAAAGTGCAATAATGTTGCAAAATATCATTACAAATATCTTTAAGCTCCCCCTTTCACAAGTCTCTATTCTTTCACTCATTAAATGCGATCCGCTCAACCCCCATTTTGAAAGAAGTGAAATTCTTAGCTGCAAGGACTATGCGCTCACACAGCTGCAGAATCTAGCTCCTAAAGTTTGTGTGCTTTTAGGCGATGTGGTGAGTGAGTATATTTTGGGCAATCGTTTGGAACATAGTAGAATCTTATGGCACAATAACAAAAAATTTTTAATTACCTATGCACTAAATGAGCTTGTGCGGAATCCTTCCCTTAAAACACAAGCCCACAATGATTTTCTAATCGCGAAAGGACAATTATGAATACTTCTATAAAATCTATCATTGCTTTGTGTTTTTGCACCCTACTTAGCATAAGCTCATTTGCTAAAAGCTATATTATCTCGCCCCTGCCCTTGCCACAGCAGGAGATTCTAAACATAAGCACAGAAAAATGTAGCACTTCTTGCTTGTTGAATTATTTTGCTAAGGGCGAGTTTTTCTCATTTGTCGCATCTTTTGATCCTAGTATAGATAATACCGAGCTTCGCTCTAAACTCTCCTTTGTGCTTGGGGATTTGGGTATTGCTGATCAAATGTTGCCACCGACCCTGCAAGGAAGCGGAAAAATTAAACTTGCCCTCCTAATGCCTAAAAAAATCATTGGACGCTATTCTGCAAGTAGCATTGATACTATTTTAGCCTACCTTATGACGCGGGGCAATGACTTTGTGTTTGAGATTTTTGATAGCGGCGATGAAAGCAGATCAAATCTTAACAGCACTTACAAAAACATCGCAAAAGAAAATTATGATTTTGTCATTGCCATTCTCACACCAAAAGGAGCGCAAGAGTTTGCCACACTTGATATAAGTTTGCCCACCTATATCCCCACAATTAACAAAAAACAGATTCAAATAAGCTCCGTGCCTAAAAATCTTATTTTTGGTGGGATTGATTATGAGACACAAATTGAGCTTTTGCTCTCTCTTGCTGGGCATAAAAACATTATTGCCTATAATGACAAAAGCCTTATTGGCAAAACGCTTGGTGAAATCTTAAAAAGCAAGAGCAGCCGTGTTGTCTTTGAAGAAGAAATAGATTCAGAATCTGCTAAAACTTTTATGCAAAAGTTAAGCAAACACGATCGTTTAATTGCCAATAATATAGTATTTTTCAATACCCCTCCAGCAAGAACGGGACTTGTAGCCTCGCAACTTGGGCTTGCCAAAAATAAGCCTGATAAATTTCTCTCCGTCCAAACAAACTTCCACCCACAGATTCTATTGCTTATCCAAAAAGAAGATCGCAAGAATCTCTTTATCGCTAATGTGATTAATAATCAAAATCCAAAACTTATAGAATACACTTCGCTTTTAGGTGGTGATTTACGCTATGATTGGGTAAATTATGCCACTGCTGTGGGTGTGGAGCAGCTCATACTCGCTCAAATCAACCAAGGCAAACGCTTTTTTAATGAATGCGTGAAAGATGGGCAGGTTGAATACATTAATAGAATCTACAAAAGCGATGCAAAAAGCTTCTATGAATACCGATAAAGATTATCCCTTTAGCTTTGAAAACTCCGCTTGTGAAAGCTGTGGAGGCAAGTGCTGTGTGGGGGATTCGGGCTATGTGTTTGTAGATATTAAAGAAATGCAAGAAATTGCCTCTTTTCTCGCACTAGAATTTGAATCTTTTACAAAAAGCTATGTAAGGAAAGTTGGATATAGATTCTCATTTATTGAAAAACCCTATCAAAACGCATTGGCGTGTGTGTTTTTTGACACAGATTCTAAGCAATGCAGTATTTATGCCCATCGTCCAAAGCAATGTCGCACTTATCCATTTTGGGAGGCACATAAGAATTTTGATAAGAATAACTTACAGACCCTATGCAATGAGTGCAAGGGTATCAAGCTAAAGGAAAGTGTATGAATATTTTGCGTGTTTTAACTCTATGTCTTATGATTCTAGGCTCGTGCTATGGGGCATTTGATGAGGATAGCTACATCTTTGAAGCCATTGAATACGAAGCACAAAATCAATTTGATAAAGCAAGGGATTTGTATCTTGTGCTATATGAGGAAACCAAAAAGCTAGAGTATTTTAAAGAAGCCATAATCCTCTCTTCAACGCTCAATAATCCCAATGCCACGCTTGATTTTGCTAATGAATATATTGCAAAAGGTGGGCAAAAAGATCTTGTCATACATAAGATATTTTTAGATTCTTATCTCAAATTGGGACTGACACAAGAGGCATTGCAGGAAGCAAAAATTATTGCTAAGAGTGAAGATTCTGCCCTGCTTAATGATATTTTAGGCTCACTTTATGCGACACTTGGGGATTTTAACAATGCCCTTATCCACTTTGAATCTGCATATAAAACAAGTCAATCACAAGATGTATTGCAAAAAATTGTCGCTGTGTATTTAAGCCAATCCCAAAAAGAGAAGGCGTTAAAGCTACTTAATTCTCATATTGAAACCTATGGTTGCTTTGGTAGTTTTTGTAAATTTAGCATTGAAGTGTATGGCAAATTTTCGCAACTCCCCAAGATTGAAAACATTTTTGAAAAGTCATTTCAAGCCCAGCCTACCATTGAAAATGCCCAGAATCTTATTCTTATTTACGCTCATCAAAAGAAGTTTAAACAAGCCTCTCAAATTGCCTCACAATTCCCATTTAAGCCGGAGATTCTCCTAGAGCTTTATATTGCTCAACAAGATTATGCAAACGCTGCAAAACAAGCAAAATATGCGTATGATGAGAATAAAAACCCCTATTTTCTAGCCTTAGAGCAAATTTATACTTTTGAATCTAGCAACAAAAAAGACAAAAATGCCATAGCAAATATCACTCAAAACCTCAAAAATGCCATAAAACTTATGCAAACACCCAACAAAGATATACCAAAAGATGAACGCATTGATACTACTTTGCAAAATTCACAAAGTGCCGAGCTAGGATTTTTGTTTAATTTTTTGGGCTATTTGATGATTGATTATGACATTGATGTGCAAGAGGGCATAGAATATGTCAAAAAAGCCCTTGAGATTTCCCCCCGCAATCCGGCGTATTTAGATTCTCTAGCGTGGGGATATTATAAAATCAAAGACTGCGAAAATGCCGCAAAAACTTTCAAACTTATCCCACAAGAAGACATCAAAAAAGAAAAAGAGCTACAAGAACACAAAAAGATTATTGATAAATGCTTTCAAGAAGACAACAAAAGGTTAGAATACTGAAGAAAGACTAGGATTATTATTGACAGAAACCTTTAAACCACACTATCCTTATTTAATAACTCACCCTCGTATAAAAAGATTGATGGGGTGTAATCAATGTTTTTTACATTATCTTTTTTAGCAAAAGATAAAATCAGATTCTCTTTTGCACGAGTAATTGCCACATAAAACAGCCGCCGCTCCTCTTCCAAGCTCCCGCCTTTACTCATCAACTTGCGATTTGGGAATCTCCCATCCATAAGATCTACCACATATACATTTTGAAACTCTAAGCCCTTGCTTGCGTGGATACTGAGTAGATTCACCCCGCTGCCTTCACTAGCTTCACTTGAGCCTAGAATCATCGCATTTAAAAATTTGCCCAAATCATTGTGATTTTTTGAAAGATCAAGCAAGAGAGCGCATTTGCGTTTAATAGATTCTAGAGCTTGATCAAACCTTGCAGAATCTATACTGCCATCTTTTGTTTTAGAGCGAGTTTTAGCAAGATTTTGCATAATATCAGTAAAAAATTTTGCATTCACAATGCGTTCAATCAAACTTTTTGGCTCTTTAATATGCCTAATAGAATGAAGCATTTCATAAAAATCACTTAAAAATATAGCTCCCTCTTTTTGAATCTTTGGGTGTTGCAAGAGCGGGTGCGAAGCAAAACCCTCTGTGATGTATTCATTAAACCTACCTTGAGATTCTAAAGCAAAAAAATCATCAAACAAGCCTAATTGAGTGTTTTTGGCTCTTTGCTGATAGGCTTTTATACCACTTTTTGGCTCAAACATACCCCTATGGCAATCCCCCTCACCTAAGATAAACAACGCCTCATAAATATCCTTAGCAATGCTATTGCCTATGCCTTTTCCATAGCTTAGCGTATGGATATGTGCCATCATATCGCGTGGATTATGCGTAAGGGAGCAAATATCAAGTATGAGGCTCACTTCCTTTGTGTCAAAAAAGCTCACACTTCCTTTACGCTTTGAAGGGATATTAAGCTCTCTTAAACTCGCTTCAATCCCATCGGCACTAGAATTATTGCGAAAAATAATGGCGGTATCTTCATAAGGCGTATTGCTTAGAGCTATGCGTTTAGCAATGCCCTGATACTGCAAAAATAGCTCATCATACCACACAAGCTTTGGTGGTGCAAACTCACCTTGCTTAATCACCTCTAGCCTTTTGGGATATACGCGTTCATTTTTCTCTATCACTTTATTAGCCAAATCAAGGATATGCTTACTTGAGCGATAATTTTTACTCAGCGTAAAAACTTTTGAATCTATGTATTTATCTCCAAATCCGCTAATAATACTAATATCCGCACCATTAAAGGCATAAATGCTTTGATCATAATCCCCCACACAAAACAAGCTTTGGGGTCTAAGCGCATCAAGGATAGAATCTTGCAAAGGATTTGTATCTTGATACTCATCGCACAGCACTTCCATAAATAGTGGAGATTCTAGCTCTAGTAAAGATTCACGATACAGCAAAAGCAAATCATTATAATCCGCATAATGATGTGTGCTTTTAAGTGTTTGAAACTCCTCCATTATGTCTTCATAAATGGCAATATATGACTCTTGTTGTGGGTTTTTATCCACTATCCACGCCCCAAAACCACCCTTATATGCGGCATTAACAAAAAGAGAATATATCTCATACAAATATTGTGCGGAATAAGGCTTAGTAGAATCTTGGCTAAAAACGCGTTTTTCATACAGACTTTTAAAGAGCATTTGCAATTCTTTAGGCTGTTTAAGATGGATATTTTTCATCTGTCGCAAATAGCGATACGCCACGGCGTGAAATGTGCCAGATTCTATCTCTTTAGCAAGGCTAGAGCCAAAGATTTTCCCCACTCGCTCAATCATCTCACTACTTGCCTTATTTGTGAAAGTAAGCAATAAAATATCTTTAGGCTTAAAACCCTGCTGCAAAAGATAGGCTATACGCCCCACAATGGTAGAGGTTTTACCCGTCCCAGCTGAAGCGATAATAAGATTATGTCCGCTTGGAGCGCTAACAGCAGCTAACTGCTCGGGGTTAAGATTAGAGAGTGGCATTATTTGCTAAGTGTTTGCAAAATCTCAGGAGATAAAAATTCTTTAAGGGGTTGGACTTTGCTAAACTGCGGATATTCAGCCACAGGTAGAGTGGTAACCTGCAAGCAAGATGTATTGCTTGGATTAAACACAAAAGGTGCCATAAGATTCACAATAGAATTCTCAATAGGCTTTTGCACCACCACTACACAAAATACAAGCACCCTATCGCCCCTTGTCTCATCTAAATCAAGGAGCTTTTCATCAGCGGTTGGAATAGTGAAGTTGTATTCGCAAAGTGAAAAGGGATTTACAAGCGTGATTTCAAAAGGACGCGTTCCATCAAGTGAGTGGAGCTTGCTAAAAGTCTCATCTATCTGCTCTAGCTCCACCTTTGTAACATCATCAAAGCCCAAAATTGGCATCTTTAGCTCATAAGTCATTTTTACCTCCATTTGTTTTTAGCAATTTGGTATTATAATACACCTAAAGCAAATTAAATACCACAAAGGCATTTTATGAAGAATACGACACAGGAAAAAAAGGGCTACAATTCCAAAGATATAGAATCTAGATTCTATAATATTTGTCAATCTCGGGGATATTTTGAAATTGATGGGAACAAACATATTCAAAATGGAGAAAAGTTTTGTATTATGATGCCCCCACCTAATGTTACAGGTGTTTTACACATAGGACACGCACTCACTTTTACATTGCAGGATATTATCACGCGTTTTAAAAGAATGGACGGATTTAAAACGCTCTATCAACCCGGACTTGATCACGCAGGGATTGCCACGCAAAATGTCGTGCAAAAACAACTCGCACAAGAAGGCATAAGTAAAGAATCTTTGGGTAGAGAAGCCTTTATTAAAAAAGTGTGGGAGTGGAAAGAGCAAAGCGGGGGCGCAATCCTTAATCAAATGCGTCATCTAGGCATCACTCCGGCGTGGTCGCGTCTAAGATTCACAATGGATAAGGGTTTGCAAAACGCGGTTAAAAAAGCCTTTGTGCAGTGGTATAATCAAGGCTTAATCGTGCAGGATAACTATATGATTAATTGGTGTGTCAATGATGGTGCGTTATCTGACATTGAAGTGGAATACGAGCAGAATCTTGGCAAACTCTACTATCTACGCTATCCCATAAAGGATAGCAAAAATATGAAGAATAGCACACAAGCCCTTATTGTCGCTACTACGCGTCCAGAGACATTTTTTGGCGATAGTGCGGTGATGGTAAATCCAAGCGATGAGCGATACAAGGATTGTATCGGTAAAAGCGTGATTTTGCCGCTTTTAAATAGGGAGATTCCCATTATTGCGGATTTAGCGGTGGATATGGAGTTTGGCACGGGCTGTGTGAAAGTAACTCCCGCTCACGATATTAATGACTATGAGGTAGGCAAACGCCATAATTTAGAATCTATTACCATTTTTGATGAAAAAGGTATTTTAAATGCCTATGCTGGGGAGTTTGAAGGGCAGGAAAAACTAGAAGCGCGAGAGAGCATTGTCAAAAAGCTAGAATCGCTTGGCTTTGTTGAAAAGATTGAAGATTATACAAATCAGGTTGGCAAATGCTATCGCTGTGGCAGTATAGTAGAGCCTTATATCTCAAAACAATGGTTTGTCAAAAAAGAAGTCGCACAAGAGGCTATTAAAAAAGTCAATGCGGGAGGGCTAAAGTTTTTCCCAAATCAATGGCTGAATAATTATAATGCGTGGATGAGAGAGCTGAAAGATTGGTGTATTTCACGCCAACTTTGGTGGGGGCATAGAATCCCCGTGTGGTATTGTGAATGCGGAGAAAAGATTGCGTGTGAGAGCGATAATCCCACCTGCCCCAAATGCAATGCACTCATCACAAAGCAAGATGAAGATGTGCTTGATACTTGGTTTAGCTCGGGGCTTTGGGCATTTAGCACACTTGGCTGGGGCAACATACAAGAAAGCAAAGATGATGAAAATACAGAATCTGCCAAATCTGCTGAATCTGCCCTTTTCACAGATTCTGATTTAAGCGATTTTTATCCTAATTCTTTGCTGATTACAGGCTTTGATATTTTATTTTTCTGGGTGGCTAGAATGCTTCTAAGTGGCGAATCTTTGCTAGGCTCCCTGCCCTTTAAAGATGTCTATCTTCACGCATTGGTGCGAGATGAAAAGGGGCAGAAAATGAGTAAAAGCAAGGGCAATGTCATTGATCCTTTAGAGATGATAAGCACTTATGGGGCGGATACTTTGCGTTTTACTCTAGCGATTTTATGCGCTCAAGGGCGAGATGTGAAGCTCTCCACTCAAAGCTGTGAGATTTCTAAAAATTTTACAAACAAACTTTACAATGCAACGCAGTTTCTAAAAATGTATGCCTCTCAACAAGATGAGATTCAAAGCAAAACCTTCAAAGCCTTTAAAAACTTAGATGACATAGAGATAAAAACGCCACTTGGTAAGTATATGTTTGTGCGTTTGCAAGTGGCTATTGGCGAGGTGCGTCAGGCTTTAGAATCTTATCGCTTCAATGATGGGGCAAGTATTTTGTATCGCTTTTTGTGGGGAGAGTTTTGTGATTGGGGTATTGAACTGGCAAAGGCAAGTAAAGATTCTGTGTATGAGCTTGGGGCGATTTTTAAGAGTGCATTACTGCTTTTACACCCTTATATGCCTTTTATTACCGATTGGCTTTGGCATAGTCTTAATGGAAGCGAGATAGAATCTGCAGATTCTATTATGATAACCCCTTATCCAAAAGCCAAACCCATAAGTGAAGAATTTTCTAGTATAGAGCAGACATTTAAAGTTGTTGAAGATGTGATTGTCTCAATCCGCCGACTAAAAGCAATGCTAGAGCTTGGCAATGCAAATGTGGAGGAAGTCTTTGTAAAGCTAAATGTAAGTGTTGATAAGGATATGCTAGAGCTTTTTGTATGCAAACTTGCTAAAGTTACGCGTTTGCACATTGTGCAGGGCAAACAAGATGGCTGTGTATGCGATGTGAGTGAGCTAAGTGAGAGCTATATGAATCTTAAAGGTATTGATTTAAGTGCAATTATCAAGCGTTTAAACAATCAAAAAGCAAAGCTTGAAAAAGAAATAGCAAAACTTCAAGGAATGCTAGGCAATGAAAACTTTATCAAAAATGCCCCAAAAGCTGTGCTAGAGCAAAATACACAAGCTCTTAGTCTCGCACAAGAAAGATATGCTAAGATTCAAAACGAGCTTAAAACGCTTTTGCAATCATAAAAAAGGAGAATGAAAAATGAAAAACTTACTGCAAGGAAAAAATATAAAAAACACACTTTTGGCGGTGTGCTGTGTGGCTTTCATAGGCTGTGGGGATTCAAAAATAGAGCAAGAAGATACTCACTACACGCAACTCATAAAAGCTATGCCGATGATTGTATCGCTTGAGAGTGCAAAGCTAAAGGGCGATGAAGAGGGAGCTACAAAGGCTAAGGAAGCACTTCAAGCCATCAAGCTAGATGAAAAAATAAGCCAAGATGCCTTGCAGGTTCTTAAACGCGCAGAGCAATTTGGCTATACCATTATCCTGCCAGATGAGCTTGTAAAAAATCTTGAATCTTATACGATTATAGCGACTTTACCACGCGGTGTGTATAATCTAGGGCTTATCCCTAGTGCAAAGCATTTTGAGTTTGCCCTAAGCCCTAGTTTTAATGACAATGGCAGTGAATGGAATTGGGAAGCTGATGGGCTTTCTCGCTCACAAAATGAGCTTGTATCTTTGCTTGGAGAGGATAAAAATGCCAAAATCGTGTTTTATGACAGCGGAGAGTATGGATTCTCACCTATGGGGAGTGCGGTTGTAGGGATTATGTGGGCAAAAAAACTAGGCTACAATAATGTATATTATCTTGTTGGTGGATTCAACGCGTGGAAAGATTTGAAACTGCCCATCAGCACGGAAGTACCGCATTGTTGTCAAATGTAAAGCTCTGCGTATTTTTTTATTATGGTTTGCCGTGCCACTTGTGGAATCTCCCAAGATTCTAAAAACCTTGCAAAAGGCTTCAACCTAGATGCTGAAGAGATGCAAAAATTTTCTTCAGTGCCAAATTTTGAATGGATGGAAGATAAAAATGGCATTAAAAAAGGCTATTTTACAAATCTCAACCCACGCACAAAACACATCAAACGCACGATATGGTGGGATTTTTAAAAATTCTAACTCTTTTATGCCCCTTTTTTACACTGCGGACACTTACCTATAAGCACAGCGGAAATATCACAAATGCTATATCCGCTATTTTGACTGCAATCTTGTTCCAACAAATGCGTATCAAGCCTAATATCCTCTAGCTTACCGCACACCTCACAATACACGTGCAAATGCCTATCACTACTTAGCTCATACTTTTGTTTATCTTTTGGTGCTTTAATCTCACGCAAGATATTTGCTTTACAAAGTGCGTGAATATTCTTATAAATCGTAGCAAGTGAGATAGATGGGAAAATAGAGCGAATCTGCTCATATAGCTCTTCTACACTCATATGCCCGTTTTTTTGAATCCTATCAAGCATTGCGATTCGCTGTGGTGTAATTTTGAGCTGATTCTCTCGTAGAGATTGTTCAAAATTTATCATTACAATTCCTTGCTATTTTATGGATTATTGCCCTTAAATCTTAAATATATAAGTTTGAAGCAAATAAAAGCATAATAAAAGTGATTTTTAAGTAGAATCCCAAGCTATATTAAGATTCAACTTAACTTAAAGGATACATCGTGTTTGATACACTCACAAGCTCGTTTAAAGGCATTATTAACAAGATTCGCTTTGCAGATGATGAAAAATCCTTGCAAAGAGCGTGTGATGAGCTAAAAAAGACTTTGCTGAAAAATGATGTTTATCACAAAGCTACAAAACAAATTATCCAAGAAGTTAGCCAACGCACCAAAAGCAATGGTATAGGCAAACAAAGCTTTATGAATGCCCTCCAAGAATCTTTAAATGAGATTCTAAAATCCACAAAAAGCTATGGCATTAGCCTCTCACCAACACCACCAAGCGTGATTTTGATGATGGGTTTGCAAGGAAGTGGGAAAACAACTTCAAGCGCCAAACTCGCCCTTTATCTCAAACAAAAAGGCAAGAAAGTTTTGCTTGTAGCGTGTGATTTGCATAGACTTGCAGCTATTGAGCAGCTTAGTCAGTTGGCTGCAAGCATTGAAGTAGATATTTTCACCCCTAGCCAAAGCTCACAACCTGAAAATGCTCTGCAAGTGGCTAAAGAAGCCAAGCAAAAAGCGATAAATGCACATTATGATATTGTCATTATAGATAGTGCGGGACGCTTAAGCATTGATGAAGAGCTTATGGAAGAGCTTTCACAAATTAAAGATTCTATCAATACCGCAGAATGCCTATATGTTGCAGATTCGTTAAGCGGACAAGATGGAATCCGCTCTGCACAGAACTTTAATGAAAAAATCGGCATTGATGGGGTGATTCTCTCAAAATTTGATAGCGATAGCAAAGGCGGGATTGCCCTATCTATTGCTTATCAAATCGGCGTTCCACTGAAATTTATAGGGAGTGGGGAGAAAGTAGCTGATTTTGATGTCTTTGTGCCTGAACGCATTATCTCGCGTCTTATGGGTGCGGGGGATATTGCCTCACTAGCAGAAAAAACCGCAAGTGTCATCAATCAAGATGAAGCCAAAACCATAGCCAAAAAAATCAAAAAAGGACAATTTGGCTTTGAAGACTTCATTAATCAAATTGAAAATGTCAAAAAACTTGGCTCAATGAGCTCTATTGCCTCAATGATTCCCGGACTTGGTGGAATGGCAAATGCCCTAAAAGATGTGGATTTAGACAAATCAAATGAGATTAAAAATATCCGCGCAATGGTTAATTCTATGACAAAAAAAGAAAGAGAGAATCCAGACTTGCTCAATGGCTCAAGACGCAAGAGAATCGCTCAAGGGAGCGGTTTGGAAGTGAGCGATATAAATCGTATTATTAAGCAATTTGACCAAGCGGCAAAATTAGCCAAGAAGCTTTCACAAAAAGGCGGTATGCAAGAGCTTATGAGTATGATGGGCAATATGCGTATGCCAAAATAATCGTGCTTTAAGCAAAACACATTATAATTTCAGCTTTTTAAAGAGCCAAAACAATTAATTAAGGAGCAAAAAATGGCAACAGTGATTAGACTTACTAAAATGGGACGCAAAAAGAAGCCTTTTTACCGCATCGTAGTTACAGATTCACGAAAAAAACGCGATGGAGGCTGGATAGAATCTATTGGTTGTTATAATCCTTTGGTTGAGCCTGCACTTGTTAAGTATGACGCACAACGATTGGAATATTGGAAAAGTGTCGGTGCAAAGATGAGTGAAAGGGTAGCAAAACTCACTTCAAAATAAAGAAGCGACAATGGTTCAAGATTTTGTAAGAGAATACGCAAAAAAAATAGCCAACTATCCAGAGGCGATTGAAATCAAGCTTGAAAATTTAGAAGATAATACTTGCGAGATAACTATTCTTGCTGACCCTCAAGATGTTGGGCGTTTAATTGGACGCGATGGCAAGATGGTTGGTTCGCTTAAAACTTTCATCTCAGGGCTAAAAGCTAAAGATGGAAAAAATTATAAAATCGCTATTCAAGCCCACTGATACAGCTAATCCAAAATAATGGAACATTCAAAAAAAACTTGTATGCTTTTAGTCGCTAAGATTGGGCGGCTTGTGGGCGTAAATGGGGCTTTAAAACTTCATATTATGAGTGATTTTCCCTCTATTTTCGTGCCAAAAGCGACCTTTCATCTCCAAACGCAAACTCAAACTTCCCTAGGCACACTTTGTATCCACACTTTTAATCCAACAACAAAACTCGTTACTTTTGAAGGCTATGAAAATAGAGAATCTGCTGCAAAATTGGTAAATTGTGAGCTTTACTCCACGCTTGAAGAAAGTAAGCAGATTCTAAAAAAAGGCGAAATCTTATGGCAGGAGCTTATAGATACGCCTATTAGCGATACCACAGATACAAAACAGAATCTTGGTGTTGTCAAAGACATAGAGCGTATTGGCGAAATTGATTATTTTCTTATCCACACACACGCCGAGCTTGTCTCTCAAGGGCTGCCAAAGCAGTTTTATATCCCAAATATCAGCCAATATGTCCTCTCCATCAGCACAGATTGCATTGCGACACAAAACGCTTTTTTGCTCCTACAAGAGAGTTAAGAGATTGTAATGCGTTTTTCATTTTTGACCCTTTTTCCTGCATTGATAGAATCTTACTTTACAGATTCTATTCTCAAACGCGCTATTACTGCTAATCTTATACATATTGAGACAATCAATATCCGTGATTATGCTGCCAACAAATATCAAAAGGTTGATGAGCCGCCAATCAGCGGTGGAGCAGGGCAAGTGATAAGGGCAGATGTATTAAGCAGAGCATTAGAGCCGCTTAAAGACTCACATATTATTTTCCTAAGCCCTTGTGGCAAACCTTTTAACAATAATGATGCTAAACGCTTAAGCCAAAAAACCCATATAAGCTTTGTATGTGGGCGATATGAGGGTTTTGATGAGCGTGCCATAGAAATGTATGCTAATGAAATCTTTAGCATAAGCGATTGTATTCTAACAGGTGGGGAGCTTCCAGCCCTTGTGCTGTGCGATAGTATTACAAGGCAGATTCAAGGCGTGCTTGGCAACGCAGAATCTTTGCAAGGAGAGAGCTTTGCGGAGCATTTACTTGAAGCACCAAATTTTGCCAAAAGTCCGCCATTTACCACAAGCCCAAATGAAAATTTACAAAATTTAGCTGTGCCTTCAGTGTATTCAAAGGGAAATCATAGTAAAATCGCCGACTTAAAAAAACGCTTGGCGATATGCAAGACAAAATATTTTAGACCAGATTTGTATCAAACATATCGCATTTTTACCGAGCGGATGCCAAAAAAGACTAAAAGAAAGGGTAGCCTATGAGAAATAGATATATTGAGAGCTTCAACAAAGCGCAAATCGGCGAAAGAAAAGTGCCACAATTTAAGGCAGGAGATACACTCCGTTTGGGAATAAAGATTCAAGAAGGTGATAAAAGCAGAATCCAACATTTTGAAGGTGTGTGTATCGCTATACGCGGAAATGGCGTAGATAGAACATTCACAACAAGAAAAATGGGTGCAAACAATATCGGCGTAGAAAAGACTTTCCCACTTTATAGCGAGAGTTTGGAAAGCATAGAAGTGTTGCGTATCGGTCGTGTTCGCCGTGCTAAACTCTACTACCTACGCACAAGACGCGGTAAGGCTGCGAGAATTAAAGAGCTTCGCAAATAACTCTTTCTCCACTCTGTTTAACTCCTAGATTCAGTTTTAAATCCCCAAATTGACAACGCGTTTTTTGGGGATTTGTTTTTTTTGTTAAAATACCACTTTTACAAGAATCTAATAAGATTCTTAATCTTGTAAGAATTTTCACAAAAGGGACATTATATTTGACTTCACGCTAAACTACAAAGAACAGCAATTTTTTAGATTCCAGCGATTTTGCCTATTTGTGGGGGTGATGTTTATCATACTTTTTTCTCTTTTTTGGAAAGTTTATAATATCCCAAATATCCCCACTTGGCTTGCACCCATTGGGATTGCAGCAGGAGTTATGCTCTTTTTCACAAAAAGGGCGATTTGCTAAAACAGGAATGCTTATAGGCTATGCGTGGCTTATGGCGTGTTTTATCTACTCTTTACTCTTTTTTAGCTCACTTATTGAGGTAAAAGACATAGAGCTTACATCTTTGCTTGCAGAAATAGAATCTTTTCTCCATACTCAAGGCTTCATCACACTAGAAGATATAAATGAGCTGGGGCTTACTTCGCTTCAATCCTACATATGCAATGTTTTTCTATCCGCTCATATCGGTGGGTTAATCTACTCTACCCTTGGACTTATGCTTACAATTTTGCGCTCCACACAAAAGATTTTACCCTTACTTTTTGTGGGCTTTATAGCTACCTTTTTGGCGTGAAGCTAGAATCTAGCTTGTATGCGTTGTAGCAAGAAGTGTGTAGCTCATTACCATTTTGTTTAACCCAGATTCCACAAGCTCCACGCATCGTGCGTAAAATAGAGCAATATCATCATTTGGAATATGCAACGCACATAGCATTATACTATGCAAAATATGTGAGATGCTTCCTTCAAAAAGCACTCCCACAAATGGCGTTTCTGCCGCCTTTTTAAGACTTAGAGCCTGAATCTTATCAATTCTTTCAAAAAGCTCTCTTTTTCCACGCACACTAACTTTCATCATTTGTAAAATATTCTCTTTATACGCTTTGATCTCTTGTGTGTAATGCTCCACGCCGCTTAGCACCTTATGCTTGTCCTTACACATATAACCCTTAAGCTGTGCTATGGCTTGAGCCTTATCTACTTTGGCTAACTCAAACTCATCTATCTTAGCAGAGCGACTTCCGCGGATATACGCCCCCTCGCCTAGATTCAAAACAAGCCTTGGACTAAAAGCTTCAATTGCCTTTGTCATCATCGCAGAAGAGAGTGAAAATAACGCATCAGCATACACTTCACTTTGCATATTGCCCTGCACACGATAGGCATTTTTTGGAATCTCACTTTGCTCATCGCCATAAAATGAACCCTTAGCGTGTTTTGTTTTTCCCTTGATATACCCACAATCAAGCCCACAAATCAGCACCTCTTCACTGAGCAAACACGCAAGAGCAAATCCCGCATTCCCCACATAAGGTGCGGCAAACTCCACAACACTCTTTGCCCTGCCAAAATACGCACTCGCACTACCCCCACGCATAAACATATAGGCTTCCTTAGCAAGACACAAAGCACTTGGTTGCACCATATTCCCACAAAGCAGTGTGGTATCCCCCAAAGGTGCAGATTCTAAAACGCCTTTAAGATAATCAATCCGTTCAATTTCAATTTGAAAATCCGGCTCAATTCCTGCATTTTTAAGCGGCTTTAACGCTGTCCCACAGCTAAAAATAATCATTCTATCCATATTTGCTTTGATAAAAGGCAAAAGAGAATCTAAACTCGCTCCATTCCCCACAACACATATTGGCACATTCACCCTTTGTGGCAAATGCAAAATGGGATAGGGCAGAATCTCGCTCTTACCGAGATTGCAAAAGGTATTTTTCACCCCTATCATCTCATCATCAAAGCTCCCCCAACCCCTTGAATTCATCGCATAAGCCTGTGCGACATTATCTCTAACAGCCTGAATCTTTGAGCTATCATAAAGCTGCAACTCAAGGCGGAGAAAATTATTTGTAATGCGTCTTTGCGTGAAATAATTTTGCACGAATTCCTTATGGAGCAAATCCTTCACAAAAAGGTAGCAAGAGCGATCACTCACAGATTCAAATAAAAGCGGATAATCCACAAAGTAAAGTGAGATTCTAAATAAATCAATATCTTCTTCAAAAAGTAGCAGTGAATGAAAAAAATAGCCCCTTTCAAGTAAAAATTGCAAAAACATACCGCCCAAAAGCCCAAAAAATGTGCTGCTAGGCAGGAAGTTGTTAGGGAGATGAAAGCGATTTGTCCCACCAAAATCATTTTGCATAAGCTCAATCATAGGGTTGCAGATATGAGCAGTGAGTGGAATCTTTTGTGAATCTAGCTTGTGAAGGGCGAGATGATTAGTGTAGAGTGTAAAAGCGGGATTGTTTAAAGGATTATCAGCAAAACTAAGGTTTTGAGCAATCATTGTATGCTTGGCATTTTCCACTGGATAAACAAAGGCATTATTTTGTATATCAATGATATTCAGCTCATTATCCTTACAATAAAGCGTGTATTGACTAGGCTTAGCTTGAAGTTCATTGTAAAGCTTAGCATTAATAGAGCTAAAAAAATCCATATTAATCGCATATCGCTTGGTAATATAGGTGTTAAGCAGACTTAAATCGCCACTTTGTGCAATTTGGGAGAGTGTGAGAGCTTGCTCTTTCATCTCTACCCTTTTGGAATGTATCGCATAGAATCTAAGGGGCAAGATTCTAGACTTTTATAGAATCTCCGCGCGTCCATTTCTCATTACAACCACATCTTCAATTCTCACGCCAAACTCATTTGGGAGATAAATGCCCGGCTCAATGGAAAACACCATATTATCTTCAATCCTATCTTCACTCAAGCGTGAAATGCGAGGCAGCTCGTGTATATCTAAGCCCACTCCGTGTCCTGTGCTATGCACAAAATACTTTCCATATCCACTTTTTTCAATCTCATCTCGTGCAATAGCATCAATGTCTTTGCCACTCATACCGCTTCTTGCTTTGCTTATAGTTTTTTCCTGTGCCTTCAAAACAATCTCATAAATTTTGCTATGAAGCTTGTTTTTAAACTTTTGCTCCTTACCAAAGTGTATATCCTTACATACGACCGCTGTGCGTGTCATATCCGAACAATACCGCTTATACTTAATCCCCGCATCAAAAAGCAAAATATCATTCTTTTTTAAAATACATTTGCTAGAAGGCAAGGCGTGGGGCTTTGCTCCATTGGCATTAATACCAACAATAGGCTCAAAGCTCAAATCGTATGTCCCAAAATGGCTTAGAATCTGCTTGACTTGATAATGCAGCTCTTTTTCGCTCGGGGATTGTTTTAGAATCTTAGCAATACGCTTGGCAAATGCCTTGAAAGCCTTTTTGTTTAATTTTTGCGATGTAGCAATAAGGGCAATTTCTTTTTCACTTTTGCAGATTCTAAGCTGCTGATGAAAGTTTGGTTGAGCCACAAGCTCACATTTTTGAGCTGTAAGAGATGAGATAATTTTCTCATACATCGCCACACTTAGCTCTTGAGGATTAAATGCAATTTGTTTAAGACCAAGCTTACTTATCACACCAAGCAAACTTTGAATAAAATCATTTGAGCTTATGACTTCCGTATGCTTGTTGCAAAACTGCTTTGCTTCAAGGGTGTAGCGAGAATCTGTAATGAAAAACCGCGTATCCTCCACACGCACAACAATAGCATTATCACAGCTAAAACCGCACTCATAATATTGTGCGTTTTCATCAAGTATAAAATAAGGCTGCATTATTTTTGTTGAGCTTGAGCGGCTTGCTGGGCTTTGTAGGCTTGCACTTCACTTGCAATTTGCAAGATTCCCATTAATGCCAAATGATAGCCAAAAGCACCAAATCCCGTAATTACTCCCGCACTTACCGCACCTGTATAGCTTTTGCTCCTAAACTCCTCTCGTGCGTGAATATTACTGATATGCACTTCAATCACAGGCACACCACAGCTTGCTATCGCATCAGCAATGGCAATAGAAGTATGTGAAAATGCTGCAGGATTGATAATCACGCCGACATATTCTCCACCTATACATTCTTGGAGTTTGTCAATAATCTCGCCCTCAAAATTACTTTGGAAAAACTCCAAACTTGCGTTGTTTTGTTTAGCTTGATTTTGAAGATTTGTGTGAATCTGATCAAGTGTGAAATTCCCATAAATATGCGGCTCTCTATGCCCTAATATATTAAGATTTGGTCCTTGTATGACTAAGATTTTCATATCACTCCTTTAAGCATTGTAAATTACATTTATTATAGCCAAAATCACTCATTGCTTGCTTAATTTAAGATGATTCTATGAAACTTCACATAGAATCTAAGCATACGCTGCCAAGATTCTATATTTGAGAAGAGGATTTAAGCACCCTTTGGTGGAGTGAATACGCTTATTGGCTCAAGGCTACCTTCATATTTTTTGATATTCACAAGTCCTGTATGTGCGATATTACCATTAGCAAGAGCAGAGGTTGGCATATCTAAAGTCAAAACATTTGGTGAGCCATTTTTACATATACTGCCGACTTTACCCGGCTCTTGTGGATCATACCACGCCCCTTCACACAAACGCACGACACCGGGCTTAATTGCATCAGTTACAAACGCCCCTGCTAAGACTTCGCCCCTTTGATTACTCACACTCACAATATCACCTGTTTTAATGCCCTTAGCCTGTGCGTCCTTTGGATTAATCCAAATAGGCTCTTTATCGCCAATAGCATACTCTTTACGCAGTGAAGTATTGGCAAGTTGAGAGTGCAATCTTAATGCTGGGTGAGAGGTAATAAGTGCAAATTCTGCTGGCTTATCCTTCATACCTAGCCATTCTATTGGCTCAAGCCAAGTGGGGTGTGCCGGGCAGTCTTTATACTCATATTTCTCAATCGTTTGAGAATAAATCTCAATCAAGCCAGAATCTGTCCCAAGCGGATTTAAAATTGGATCTTCTCTAAAGTCCGCATATCGCACAAATGCTTCAGATTCAACTGGAATCTCAAACTGAAGTGGCTCATTTGCCTCCCAAAACTTCGCAAAATCAGGTAGCTCTAACAACAAGCCTTTTGATTGCGTGAGGGCTTGATTATAAAATTCCTCAAGCCACTGCATTTCGCTTTTATTCTCGCTAAACTTGTCATACACACCAAATGCCTTTACTAAATCACAAAAGACTTTATAGTCATCTACGGCTCCAAACTGCTTTTCTACAAGCTGTTTCATCGGCACGATATGTAGGTTTGAGTAGTCCCCACTCATTGAAATGTCATTGCGTTCATAGCTTGTAGTAATTGGCATAACAATATCGGCGTGTCGTGCTGTTGGCGTCCAATAAATCTCATTGACTACAATCGTTCTAGGCTTTTGCCACGCTTTAAGGAAAGTGTTTGTATCTTGATGATGCACGAGCGGATTCCCACCAGCCCAATAGATAAAATCAATATCTGTATAAGTGATTGTCTTGCCATTGTGCTGTATGCTTTTACCCGGATTCAGCAATGCATCGGCTATTCGTGCTAGGGGAAAGTTATTCTCACTGCCTTGCATAAGCCACTCCGCACCACCCTGACTGACATTGCCAAGATTTATGCCACATACAACAGGAGCCGTAGCCGTAGGAGAACCACCATTACTGTAATGATATGATAAACCAAATCCGCCGCCGGGCAAACCAATCTGCCCTATCATACACGCAAGTGTTACTAAAGCCCAGTGCGTTTGTTCGCCGTGGTGAGCGCGTTGCATTCCCCAGCCAGACATTAGCATTGTGCGATTTATAAAAAAGAGTTTGGCTAAAGATTCTATTTTTTGTGCTGAAAGACCGCAAATCTTAGATGCCCACGCAGAATCTTTGACCACACCATCACTTTTGCCTAAGAGATATTGACTAAACTTATCAAAGCCCTGTGTGTAGTTTTCAATAAACTCTTTATCATATTGCTTTGCGTGGCATACAGAGCAGTTTCCAAAAGCTCTTGCGCTTCCTTATAGAGTGGCTCCACACTCTCTATCAAATCCACATTTTCACTCCATAGCTCGACACTGGCTTTTATCCACTCTTGCTTACTTTCACTCTCTTTAAAAGACTTGGTAATCTTAAATTCCACATCTGCATTTTTAGAAAATCCCGCATTTAAGATTCTGCGATTAGGGACAAAATACAATGCTACTTGCTTATCAGCCCGTGCATAACCCTCAATCTTTAATAAGACCTTATCGCCCTTTTGCTCTAGCACCTCCACTTGAGCTGTTGGAAGCAATCTCCCCACAACCCTATCACTCCCCTCTTGATAAAGAGATTTAACCTTGGAGGCATACTTCACATCTCCGGCATACGAATATGCAAACACCACACTTATACAAACTGCCACCCTTGCAAATATGCTCATTTGCTCTCCTTTACTTTGCATTATATCCACTTAAGGAGATTTAATTCTAGTTAAACTTGATTAAAATCAACTGAAAAAGCGTTATTTTAATGAGTGTTTCTTATGGGCTATGTAGCCTTTTGTATAGTGGAATAGTCGTTATTTATAAAAAAAGTTTATCGCTCATTTTGGGGCTGAGATTCTGTAATTTTGCTATTGAGTGGGAGATTCTTGCGTGGCAGCTTCATCACTAGGCGATTTATCAAAGGAGGATTGATTTGTATCGTTTGTAGAATCTTGCGTTGGCTCTTGGCTAGATTCATCGCCTTGAGCTTCATTCTCTTGCTGCAATGTCTGTGTTTGCGTAGAATCTTCATCTTGTGTGTTGGGGCTTTGTGAAGTTTTAGATTCATCATCTTTTGATTTTAAGCGGTTTGGCTCTACTTGGCGGATTTGTGATGTGATTTTTGCCGCTTTTTGAGTATCCATTTTGCCTAGAATCTTTGTCATATCTTTGACTTCCATTTGAGAGAGAATCTCCACAGCCTCAGATTCTGGCATATCGGCGAGAATTGCCGCTGCCTTGGCTTCTTTCAAACCTTTATAAGCTTTGACTATTTTATCATCTTTGACCTGTTTAATTTGGGCTAGAATCTCCTCATTTCGCGTGATTAAATCCTGCAATTCCTGCTCTTTTTGCTCTAATTCTTGGTTATTTTTCTCTTTCAAACTCGCTAATTCCGCCTTTGCCTTCTCTTGCTCTTCAGCAAAGATAACGATTTTCTCATCAATCTCTTTTTGCTTATCTTGGAGTTGGCGCTCTTTTTCATCAAGTAGCACTTGCGTAGCATTTTGCAAAACTTGTAAGGCTTGTTGCCGCTCATCTATCTCATCAAGTTGGGCTTTTACCTCATTCTTGCGCGCTTCAAAAATGGCACTGCAATCAAGCAATCGCGAGTTCTCTCCCAAAGCCTGTGAGCCTAGACACAACACAGCAAGTAAGCCACATCTCAAATACACATTCATATTGCTCTACCTCCTGCATTGCTATAAAGCATAAGTGCAATTTCATCACTCTCAAGTCTCTCTTGCTCTTTGAGCTTTTGAAGCATAGAATCTTGCTCTTTTTTTTCCAAAAATTTTACCTTTTCATATTCAATATGCGATTTTTTATACTGCTCTTGCAAAAGGGCTTTATTTGCTTGTAAAGATTCTAACTCCGCACAATGCAAGGCGATATGGGCTAAAAGCATATTTTTTGTTTCTTCAAATGCCCTAAAAGCATAAAATGCCCCGCCACTTGGCATTTTAAGCCCTAAAAATTCTTCTTGCAACGCCGCTATTTGACTTTGCTTACTCGCGATTTTATTTTCATTTTGCATAATGCTACGCTCAATCCTTTGCATATCATTTTTGCGAAGATTCACAATCGCACCAAACTTTGTTTTCATTCTTCTCAAAGCCTAATAGTATCTTCTCGCTCAGCACTTGTAGAAATCATAGAGATTTTCACACCTATGAGCTTTTCAAGCTCTTTGATATAGATTTGTGCGTTTTTTGGCAGGGCGTTAAAATCTCGGATTCCACAAGTTTTGTCCCAGCCTTCAAACTCCCTGTAAATAGGCTTCACACATTCATAATCTGTTGGGATATAGCCTATCTCCCTGCCCTCATATTCATAGCCCACACAGACTTTGATACGCCTAAATCCATCAAGCACATCAAGCTTCATAATACTTAAACTCTCACAACCATTCAACGCACACGCATACCGCACCGCCACAGCATCAAACCATCCACATCGCCTAGCCCTGCCTGTTGTCGTGCCAAACTCGCCTCCAGATTCTCTTAGTCTCTCTCCTATCTGCCCTAGCTCTTCGGTTGGGAACACGCCATTGCCCACCCTTGTGCAGTATGCCTTGGCGATGCCAATAACCTTTTGTATATCTCGTGGGGCAAGTCCGCTACCACTACAAGCCCCTGCGGCAATGGTGCTAGAGCTTGTTACATACGGATATGTGCCGTGATCAATATCTAGCATACTGCCCTGCGCCCCCTCGCATAGAATCTTCTCGCCCCTTTTTTGTGCCTCCCATAAAAGCTGTGTCGCATCTGTGATAAAAGGCAGAATCTGCTCTCTTAAAGATTCTAAATGCGAAACCACATCTTCCACACTTGGTAGCTCCACACCATAGAGACTTTCAGCATATTTGGCTTGTTGATAGATAGATTCTATTTTTGTTTTTAAGATTTGAGGGTGCTTTAAATCCATTAGTCGCACACCATTACGCGAAACCTTATCGCCATAGCAAGGTCCTATGCCCTTGCCTGTTGTGCCAATAGCATTTGTATCCTTGCTCTTTTCTTTTGCCTTATCTAAAATCTCGTGATAAGGCAAGATAATATGTGCCTTATCGCTAATAAACAATCGCCCCTGTAAATTCTCAAATGCACTCATCTCTTTTAACAACGCTTCAAGGTTAATCACAACGCCATTGCCGATGACATTTTTGCATTGTGGATACAAGATTCCAGAGGGAAGTAAATGCAAAGCGATTTTTTTAGAATCCACCACGATTGTATGTCCTGCGTTATGCCCCCCTTGGTAACGCACCACATAGTCATACCCACTAGCTAATAAATCAACAATCTTTCCCTTGCCCTCATCGCCCCACTGAATCCCCACAATCAAATCAGCCATATTTAATCTCCTTAAAAAAATAGAATCTCAAAACTTATGCCAAAAGGCACTCAACCACTTCATCAGTATATATCGCAAAGCCACACGAGCTTATACTTTCTACCCCATCTTCAAACACGCTATATTTGCCCCCTTGAAGCAAAGTCGCATTCCCCAAAAACATTCTAAAAAATAAATCCCCATAATATGAGCTAGGCGCATACGCAAGAGGGGAAAAAATACTATTTTCATACTCGCAATAACTCGCACACTCTAGCAGCCTTTCAAGCTCCCCTTTTAAAAACACAGGTGCATTTGCTATGGCTTTAATCAAATCTTGCTTAGTTTTTACGCGTGTAAGCTCTGCGATATATGAAGGCATTTGCAAAAGTTGCTCCACATTATTTGAAGCAAAGACTTCAAGATTCACACCACTATGTTTAGCACATAAAAGCGGAATCTTCATATTTGAGATTTGTAAAAATGGCTTTAGTCCAAGCTCGGCTAAGATTCCAATACCTAGGCACATTACCGGCGATAAACTCTCTCCTCCTAAATGCTCCGCTCCAATTTGATGAATTTCAGTCGTAGGATAGCTAAATACCGGCTGGATATAAAACCATTTCTTATGCTCACTGCTACGCGTTATCCGCTTCGTAACAATACGCATAGCATCAAGTGTTGTGTCATATCTTAGCCCAATTTGATGATTGCTTTCACTGCTTAGCCGCACAAGCTCACGATTAAAAATATCGCCCTGATGTTCTAAAAAGCTAAAAGTAGGTGTTACAATCTCTTTATAATCATTCTCATAAAACGCCCTAATCGCACAAGATTCTATATCTCGTTTTAACTTTGCTGAAGTATCAAAATATAGCTTGCTCCCTTGTGGTAGCTCGTGCTCTAAAATCACCCTGCCCCCTATCACATTTCTAAGATTGTATCAAAAAAGGCTGGATTATAGCATAAATATCGTTTTATGCGATTTACATAACTTTTACTTGCAAATGCTACACTCCCAAATTTTGTAACCACAAATGTTACTAAAAACTACAAAAATAAAGGGTTTTCAATGAAAAAAGTAGCATTGCTTATGAGCGGGGGCGTGGATAGCTCCTATTGCGTACATTTGCTTTTATCTCAAGGGTATGAAGTCATAGGGCTATATCTCAAACTCCACGACAAAGAGAAAAAACACGAGATTTACATTAAAAACTGCGAGCAAGTCGCTAGTCAGTTTGGAATCCACTTTGAAGTAGTGGATTTGCGTGAGGAGTTTAAAAAAAATGTCTATGATGCGTTTATCAAATCCTACAAAGCAGGGCAGACGCCAAATCCCTGTGCAGTGTGTAATCCGCTAATGAAGTTTGGCTTAGGGCTACAAAAAGCCGATGAGCTAGGCTGTGAGTTTATCGCTACGGGGCATTATGCACAGATTAAGGAGATTAATGGCATTAAACGCATAGCAAAGGCTGTTGATGATACAAAAGATCAAAGCTACTTTCTCTACGCCTTGCCACAAAGTGCGATAGATAGAATCATTTTTCCACTTGGGGCATTTACCAAAGAGGAAGTAAAAAAAACCGCCCTAAAACTTCTACCCTTCCTTGGGACATTAGAGACTTATAAAGAATCTCAAGAGATTTGTTTTGTAGAAGAGAGCTACATTGATATTTTAAAACTCCACGAAAAAGTTGATATGAAAGGCATTGTGCGGGATAGCAGCGGCAAGGCGGTTGGCACACATAAGGGCTATATGCACTACACTATCGGCAAACGCAAGGGCTTTAGCGTCTTTGGCTCACACGAGCCGCATTATGTCAAGGCGATTAATCCACAGAATAATGAAATCATTGTCGGCACAAAAGAAGAACTTGCCATAGATTCTATACAAGCCCTCAATAAAAGTCTCCCACAAGCCTTTGATGGCGGAGTGTATGATATAAAGGTGCGCTATCGCAGTGAGCCTTTAAAAGCAGAAATCAACATACAAGGCGAATATATCCACGCAAAATTACTAGAATCTGCCTATGGCGTGGCTCAAGGACAAGCCTTAGTGCTATATCAAGATGACTGCGTTTTGGGTGGAGGCGTCATCACTCAAGCGAACTAAGAGGTTTGATAACCCGTGTCAAAATAAATCTTTAACAATAAAGCCCTATATCTCTCAAGTTTAGATTCTAGCTCAAACTCTCATTTTGTCTAGAATCTAAAAATTCTAACCCTTTTCCGCATTTGACTTCTTTGACTGACACAACATAAAGTTTATGAAAACTCTTATTATTTTTATATTTTTCACTTGCCTAGATGTTTATTAAGATTCTAAAATGCCTGAAACAAACCTATCTCAATTCTCATTTTGGTTTATCTTTAAAAACTTAATAACTATTCCTATAATTAATTATATTTTAAGCTGAGTTATATTATTCTCCCGCTTTCACACATAATTTACACAAAGGAATCACAATGAAAACTCAAATGAAAACGATAAGCAGAATTTTAACGAATGGTAAAATCTTAACAACAGGAGGGCTAGTTTGTCTTTTTGGCTCATTTGCCCTAGCCGATACACTAAGCCAAACTTCCACACAAGCAGAATCTCAAGATTCAGCCTCTCGCAATGTTAGACTAAATAAATCTATTGTTACCGCCGCATCAGGGAGCGAAAAGCTTGTCAAAGATGCTCCAGCTTCTACCACCGTTATCAGCCAAGAAGAGTTGCAAACAATGCCCTATCGCGATTTAGCCGAAGCAGTAAGGAATGTGCCCGGCGTTGAGATTGACTCAAGTGCAGGGAAGCTTGGAGGATTTTCATTCCTTATACGCGGTATGCCAGCAGACTATACGCTTTTGCTTGTAGATGGCAGACGCACCAAGCCGGGCGGACAAATCGCCACAAATAATAATGGTATGGAATCTATGTATAATGCCTTTATGCCCCCCCTTAGTGCGATTGAAAGGATAGAGGTTATACGCGGACCTATGAGCACACTCTATGGCAGTGATGCAATGGGCGGTATGGTGAATATCATAACGAAAAAAATCCCAGAAAAATGGGGTGCGACACTAAGCCTTGAAGCAAATATCCCTGAATCTAAAACCTATCAATCCACCTATCAAGCCTCATTCTACGCCGCAGGGGCATTAAGCAAAAAAGTAGGTATGAACTTTAGACTACGCGATCTCTATCGCTCTGAAGCGGGAAATACCTTTAAAACAAATGATGGCAACACAACCAAAACCTTCTTTGGCGCTCAAAGCAATGCTTATAATATCGGCACAAGGCTAAACTACACGCCAGATTCTAAAAATACCTTTATCTTTGATGTGGATTATACAAAAATCACTTTTGATAATCGCAAGCAACAAGTAGGACGCCACACCACAAATAGCAATGATACGCTGACAGGCGGATATACTGATTATCTGAATGTATCTAAACTTGTAGGGCTACTTGGACACGATGGGGATTATAGCTTTGGGAAGTGGAAAACTTCATTGCAATATATGGATACACGCAATCTTGGACGCAAGGTTGTGGGCAAATACACCGCCGATCCTGATGTGGGCAAAAATCGCGATATTATAGGGCAGGATATTTATCTAGATTCACGATTATTGCTTCCATTAGGAGACTATAATAACCTTAATATTGGGGCAGAGTATCGCAGTGAGCAAATGCACGATAGAGCGGCAAATCCAAATAGATTTGGCTTTCACACTATAAGTGCGTTTGTAGAAGATGAGTGGAATATTTTTGAGCCTTTTACAATTACACTTGGATTGCGTGATACTTATAACACAAAGTTTGGCAATCACATCTCGCCTAGAATCTATGGTGTGCTTGATATAACAGATAGTCTAACGCTCAAAGGCGGCGTATCCACAGGGTATAAAACCCCTTATACCAACCAGCTTGTAAGCGGTGTGTATGGCTATGGGAGTCAAGGAAAATTAGGCTTTTTGGGGAATCCGGACTTAAAGCCAGAAACTTCAATCAACTATGAGCTAGGCTTGGTGTTTGATAATGACTATGTGGATTTTAGCGTTACAGGATTTAGGAATAACTTTTCTAACAAAATCACTTTACAGGAAGTAACTTCTGGAGAGGCATTTAATGCTTATTGTGGTGGTAGTAGTAGTAAAATTTATGATAATGGTTGTAATCAACTCTATAACGCCGATACTGCCTATACACAAGGGGTTGAAAGCACCTTTGGGATTAAGCCCATTTATGGCGTGGGCTTTGATATAAGCTATGTTTGGACAGACACAGAAGTAACTTCAGGCAAGACAAAAGGGCAAAAGCTCTCCTTTATCCCCGAGCATTCACTCAATGCAAAGGTAAGCTATATGTATAAAGATTTTAGTGCCTATTTACGCACAGAATACAAAGCAAAAACGCCAAATAATAATTTTTATGGGAATAACAGTAAACTTACTTACAAAGAATACTACAAAGACTATGTCGTGCTAACCCTTGGCGCACAATATAGGATTAATGACTTTGTTCGCCTAAATGCTGGAATCTACAATCTTTTAAATCATAGCTTTATTGATTTTGATTATGTCGGCACAAGCAATAATACTGCAGTGTATGCCAACAACTACCGCTTTATCCTTGATGGACGAAGATATTGGCTCAATGTAACGCTTGATTTTTAATCACACAAAATGTTTTTAGAATCTACAAACTTCAAAATGACAAAAAGCTTGAAACAAAACTTTGGGGTTTTGCCCCAAGGTGTATAAAGCTGATATATTTCTTAAAATTTTTTAAAGGATTTGTAAAAAACATCTCTCTTATCTTAAAAAAATGTAAAAAATTATAGCTTTTAGATTCTTTTCAGTTTCTAAGGCATAGAATCACGCCTTAGTTATCACAATGTGGTAACACCATCTCACCCAAAGGAGTTTATTATGGGAAAACGCGTAGAACACGATTTTATAGGAGAACTAGAAATTGCTGATGATGTGTATTATGGAGTGCAAACTTTTAGAGCTTTGCAAAACTTCAACATCACAGGCGATAAGCTTAGTAGCTACCCAAGCTTTATTAAAGCTTTCGCACAGGTAAAAAAGGCGGCAGCTCTAGCAAATAATGAGCTAAAACTACTAGATAGCACAAAAAAAGATGCCATTTGTAAGGCTTGTGATAGGCTTATCGCTGGGGAATTACGCGATCAATTTGTCGTAGATATGATCCAAGGTGGTGCAGGAACTAGCACAAATATGAATACCAATGAAGTGGTAGCAAACCTTGCTTTAGAGATTATGGGGCATAAAAAGGGCGATTATCAACACTGCCACCCAAACGACCATGTGAATCTCTCTCAATCTACAAACGACTCTTACCCAACAGCTATCCATGTAGCCCTTTATGATGAGTTATCCGCCCTTGCTAAAGATATGGAAGTGCTTAAAAAATCCTTTGAAAATAAATCAAAAGAGTTTAAAGATGTGCTAAAAATGGGACGCACACAGCTCCAAGACGCTGTGCCTATGACTTTAGGGCAGGAGTTTCATACATTTGCGGTGATGATGGGCGAGGATATTGCTAGAGTTTTAGAGGCAAGAAGTCTTGTAACAGAAATCAATATGGGCGGCACAGCGATTGGCACGGGGATAAACTCTCACCCAAACTATCCAAAAATCGTGCAAAAATATCTTTGCGAAGTTACAGGACACCCTTTCAAAACCGCTGATGATTTGATTGAAGCGACACAAGATACGGGTGCTTATGTGCAAGTAAGCGGTGTGCTAAAAAGAGTAGCGGTAAAACTCTCTAAAGTATGTAATGACTTGCGACTTTTAAGCTCTGGACCGCGTGCTGGGCTAAATGAGATAAATCTCCCTAAAATGCAACCCGGAAGCTCCATAATGCCCGGAAAAGTAAATCCCGTGATTCCAGAAGTGGTGAATCAAGTGTGCTATGCGGTTATTGGTAATGATGTAACTGTGAGCTTTGCGAGTGAAGGCGGACAATTACAACTCAATGTATTTGAGCCGGTTATTGCCTATGGACTCTTTAACTCTATCTCTATGATGAGAAATGCAATGCTTACCCTTGCAAGCAAATGTGTCGATGGAATCACAGCAAATGAAAAGGTATGTAGCGACTTTGTGTATAACAGCATAGGTATCGTTACTGCCCTAAATCCATATATCGGCTATGAAAACTCTGCATCCATCGCTAAAGAATCTTTGCAAACAGGCAAACCGGTAAAAGAAATCGCATTAGAGCGAAAGCTTTTAAGCAAAGAGCAGTTAGATGAGATTTTCCAACCAAAAAATATGCTAAATCCTCATATGAGTGCGGAAGATAAGGCGAAGTTTCAAAAAAATTCGCCATTTGCGTAAGAAATTTAGGCTTTGAGTGCAAAGGCAAGAGCCTAAAATTTTGATTTTTGGGAAGTTTCTCATAAACCGCAATATTAGCTTAAGTAGCTACATTATTATGCGATAGCCCAAAATACACCTTAAAGATACTTCCGCAAGTATTCATATTAGTATCTTGTATGGAATCTAGATTCTTGTCATATTGAGCCGTAGGCGAAATATCTTTTTTAGATTTTAAAGTTTTAGATACTTCGCCTAAAGGCTCAGTATGACAAGCTGTTTTAGATTCTAGATTCTAACAACTTGTTATGTTTGAGCGAAGCGAACCGCCTAAGAGTTTGGATTTCAAAATAAATTTAAATTAAAAGGTATTTCATCAAATGCTTAATATAACAAGAGTTTAGATTCTAGGTTTTTACTAGGCAATACTTATTTTTGTGTTTTTTAAGGCAAGAACTACTCTATGTGCGAATTGCTATCTTAAAAAACACAAATTTAGATTGAACACAAAGTAAAACTTGTGAATCTTTAAAGTAGATTCTAAAACTTTTTAATGCAAAAATCAAAGGATTACAATGGAAATATTAGTGCTTATACTTCAAGTTGTCGTGCTACTTGGAGCTATTTTTATCGGTATTCGGCTTGGCGGTATGGCGATAGGCTACGCTGGTGGTTTTGGCGTAGTTGTGCTTTGTCTCTTTTTGGGTATGAAGCCCGGAGCTATTCCTTGGGATGTTATCCTTATCATTATGTCAGTTATTGCAGCTATTGCGGCAATGCAGCTTGCCGGTGGGCTTGACTATATGGTGCAGGTGGCTGAAAAGATTCTAAGAAAGAATCCAAAATACATTAACTACCTTGCCCCAAGCGTTACTTACTTTTTGACATTTTTAGCAGGGACAGGGCATACGGCGTTTTCTATGATACCTGTGATTGTAGAAGTGGCAAAGGAGCAAAATATTAAGCCCTCCGCCCCGCTTTCAATCGCTGTGGTTTCTAGCCAAATCGCCATTACCGCAAGTCCGGTAAGTGCGGCGGTAGTGTATATGACCGGCGTGTTAGAGCCTTTAGGCTGGAGCTATCCTACTTTGCTTTTAGTATGGCTTATCACAACCTTTAGTGCGTGTATGCTAACTGCTTTTGTAGTAAGCAAGTTTTTCCCACTTAATTTGAGTAAAGACCCCGTGTATCAAGAGCGGCTAAAAGCTGGGCTTGTAAAACCCACAAGCGGTGCAGCACATATTGAGCTAAAAAAGGGTGCAAAACTAAGTGTTGGGATATTCCTTGCAGGAGTGCTTTGCGTGGTGATTTATGCGACTTCAATATCTGATGTTGTGCGTAAGCCTATGCTAGATTCTGTTAGCAAAAATATCCCTGTGTATGTGGATAATGAGCTAGATTCTATCAAAAAAGAGGCGACTGCCCTTCTAGCTTTCAAAGATAGTGAGCAATCAAAGCTAGAAAAACAAAACCTTGTTGCACCGCTAGAATCTTTAAAGAAAACTTATTTAGATTCTATCCCTGCCATTAAGGCAAATCCAAGTGATACACAAAACTTACAAAATGCCTTTGTTGCGGCAAAAGATGAGATTAATGCCATTACTAAAAATGAGCATAATGAAAAAGCCCTTGAACTAATAGAATCTAAGCTAGATTCTATGGTAGGGGAGCTAGATTCTATCCTGCTAGACTTCGCACAAAAAGATGGAATGTTAGCAAACTTATCAGCGATGGTAAAAAGCTATATTGATCCTGTGCGATTGCCACGCGATGGGGCGATTATGAGCTTTATGCTGATGATTGCAACTTTGATTGTGATTTTCTGTAAGGTAGAAACCGGTAAACTGCTTGATGCAAGCACATTTAAGGCGGGAATGACAGCTTGTGTGTGCGTTTTAGGTGTGGCTTGGCTTGGCAATACTTTTGTTGATGGCTACAAAGCAGAGATTGGCGATTTAGCCGGCAAACTTGTGGGCGATTATCCCGCACTTTTGGCAGTAGCACTATTTTTTGCAAGTATGTTGCTTTACTCACAAGCGGCTACGGCTAAGGCGATTATGCCGGTTGTGATTGCTGCACTCGGTATCACCGCTACAAATGCGGATTCTGCGTATATTTTGGTAGCAAGTTTTGCGGCTGTGTCGGCGTTGTTTGTGCTTCCTACATATCCTACGCTACTTGGAGCGGTGCAAATGGACGATACCGGCTCTACTCGCATTGGTAAGTTTGTCTTTAACCATAGCTTCATACTTCCGGGTATTATAGCTATCGTGTTTGCGGTAGCCTTGGGCTTTGCCATCGCTCCATTATTCTAAAAACTACAACATAGAATCTGCTTAGATTCTATGTTGCGTTTTTTATCCTTTTACTTAGTCTTACGCCAAAACTATGTTTTGCCTATCTTTCTTTTGGCTCTAAATTTTGTAGCTCCCTGATATGCTTATGCAAATCTTCAACAATCTCATCATATTTAAAACTTAGCAACACACGCTTATAAAGTTCTGGCTTATGCTTTCGCCAATTTCTCAAAGTCTTTGGCGTAACATCAATAATACGCGCCATATCCTGCTGTGTGTATTTCATCATATCCCTTAGATTCTTTTGGGTTGGAATCTACACAAAAAGTTTTTTAAATCAAATTAGGTAAATATTTTCTAAATAAATATTATTTTAAGTATTTTTTACCTAGAATCTCCAGCTCTCTTAAGAGAAACTACAAAACAAGGAGAAAAAATGAATACAAAAATTGTATCTCATACGCATAAAGTCGTTATAGGAGCAACCTTAGCTTTGTTTATGACAGGTTGTTTTGGACCAACCGTGCCTTATGCACCAAAAGAGCTTGAAAAACAAGCAAGGAGCGTAACCGTAGCCAAAAACACACCATACAACTGCAGACTTTTGGGTGAAGCAGAAGGGCAAGATAGTGCTGAGGGTAAAATTGAACCTTCTTATGAAAAAATAAGGGAAGGAGCATTAAATGACTTGCGAAACACAGCCGCTGATGTAGCACATGGCAAAAGAGCGATGGTTGCACCGACACGCGAACAATTAATGTGCAGTTCCGTTGGTTTCTTTGGTGGGAGAAGCACACCTTTTGAGTGCAAACCTAGTGCATTAACCAAAAAAGTTGTTGTTCAAAATTATAGAATCCACGCTCAAGTTTTTGATTGCGGAGAAAAATAAGCCCATTTTCTTACCACATAGTCTTATAAATATTTACAATAAAAGGAGATTCTGCAATGGAATCTCCTTTTACCAAATAGCCTTACTAAGCGACACTCACCCTAAAATCCCAAGCAATTTTGTTTCATTTTTTCAAATGCGTTGCTTACCTTTTGAACAAGGTGAGTTTGAGAGGTAAAAAGTAGGGTTTCAAAGTTATTCTCAAAAGCATTTTTGCTCCAATTTGCCGAACCTAAAGCAAGAATCTCATCATCAATAATCGCCATTTTTTGATGCATTATCCCATAATACTTGCCATTTCTTGCTTTCACCCCACTGAGCAGACACACAGAGATGTTATTATACTTTGCCAAATAGCCGATGACAGAGCTTCTATTATCCACATTGCTTTCTTTATCAAAGATAATCTCTACTTTCACTCCCCTTTTTGCGACATCTCTTAAAATCTTGGCAATATCATTATTTGTAAAGCTATAAATACTTATCTTTATCTCATTTTTTGCATTGCTTAACGCCCCTTGCAATGCATTGATAGCTTGTTTTTGCTCATAAGGTAGCATATACAATGTGTCATTTGAGGCAGAAAAGACAAATTGGACAAATAAAAAAGTGTGTAATATGCCTACAATCACATATTTTCTTAATATTTTTGTCATTTTTACTTGCATTTTATTCCTTTGTGCTATGGATTTGGCTATAATGATAGGTTATTATTACACAAAAAGCAATAAAAGCGGGGAATGTATATGAAATTTTTACTCATCAACACTAATCAAATCGTTCAAAAACTCGTTGAAATCACAGCCAAAAAAGCGGGGGCAAATCTCACTACAATAACAGAATCTAGCCAACTCACAGATTTAGAGCAATATGATTATATTCTTGTTGATGATGATTGCTTTAGGCTAGATTCACAAGCCTATACAGATGCACTTAAAGATAAACGCAAATGTCTCATTTACAACAAGCAAGGCACACGCATTGAAGGCTTTGATGACTATGTGCAAAAGCCTTTTTTGCCAACAAGCATTTTAGATATTTTTACCGCACAGCTAAACAAACAAGCCCCTACACAAAACCCTGAAAAAACGCCTTTAGATTCAGTAGATTCAGCACTTGGAGCGGAGCTTGATGCAGCATTAAATGGAGAAAATTTAGATAGCACAGAGAATGCCTCTATTGAGCTTGATAACCTAGATAAAGAGCTAGAAGAGATTGACAACTTGCTTGATGATAACCTTGAGAATGCAGAATCTAGCCTAACAGATTCTAGTGATGTGATTAAGCAAGAATCTGCTGAAGCGGAAAATAACGATGATGGGGATTCTCAAGCGGATAGTGCGGCAGACAAGGAGATGGCACTTGAAGAACCAACCCTTGATATAGAAGCGGGCGATGGGCTAAACCCTGAAGTAACTTTAGATGAAGGATTGGATATTGATCTTGATTTAAGCAACCTTGATGAGCCTGATGGCTTTAATGATGAGGAGGAAAAGACTGATACTGCTGAATCTATGGAAGATTCACAAGAGACAGAAGAGAAAACAAAAGAAGCAAGTGAAGTGAAAGATACGGCGGATTTAGATAATTTAGGGGATCTAAGCGGTTTAGATGACTTGACACAAGATGAAAATTTGACTAAAAGCACTGCAGATTCCATAACTGAAGAGAATTCTACCGACACACAAGATGAAACAGAATCTTTAAGCTTAGATGATGAGCTTAACCTTGATGAGCTGGATTTGGCAAATGAGACAAAAGAAGATTCTAAAGATTCAACACAAGAAAACATAAAGACAGAATCTCAGGGCTTAGATGATTTGGGGGATTTGGATAATGAGATAGCAGGGCTAGATTCTACACAAGAAATTGCAGAAACACAAAGTTCCGAATCTACACAAGATGAGCTGGGCGGTTTAGATGATTTGGAAAATCTCAATGATGACACAGGGGGAAATGACAATCTAGGAGAAACAAAACAAACACAAAACGCTAATGATTTGGGCGAGTTAGATAACTTAGATGATTTGGATAGTTTGGGAGATTTGGCAGGGCTTGAAAATGAGCTAGGACAAACGGAGTTAGACGACATAGGATCTCAAAATGAAATGGAACACAATATAGAATCTGCAGATTCTGCTGGTGAAAACTTAGGTGGAGAATCTTTGAGCGAAGAGAATGAAGAAAATTTGGAAGCAGAAAATACAGAATCTTTAAGCAATTTGGACGATGAAGCACTTAGCCTTGATGAGTTAGATGAGCTAGATTCCCTTGATACAAATGATGAAACACAACAAGACACCACACAAGAAGCTACAGATTCTCCTATGCCGCTTGATGATGAGTTTTTAACTGAAGGTTTGTTAGAGAATGACTTGCTTGATGATGTAGAAAAAATTGCTTTAGATGAGCCTGTGCTTGATAAAGAGCAAGTAAGCGAGGTGAGCAAAGCTCTTCAATCTCTTGACGAGGAGAGTGCGGACTTTACCTCGCTTAAAGAGCCACAAATCGCTCAAGCACTCGGCGAGAAGCTTCCAGAAGAGCTACTCTCTCTTAACGAATTAAATGAAAGTGATGATGAAGCCCTTGATGAGAGTTTTGGAAATATGTCTCCAAACTCACACGATCAAGCAGAATCTTCTTTGGCACAAAATAACCACGAGCAAGGCACACAGCCTCAAGAGATTGTCAAAAATATGATAGCAAACTCTGTGCAGAGCAGTATCTCAAGCTTGAGTTCAAACAATCTCAAATCAATGCTTGATGGGCTTGAAGTAACCATAAACATCAGCTTTAAGGACAAAAGCAAATGAGCAAAGAATCTTTAGGGCAAAAAGGAGCCGTGCTTATCATATCCGGACCAAGCGGCTGTGGTAAAAGCACACTTACAAAGGCGATTATGGATTCTGTCCCTGATGTGTATTTTTCAATCTCTACTACTACACGCCCTATCCGCGATGGTGAGATTGATGGGGTGCATTATCACTTTGTTGATAAAGATAAATTCCTTGCTGATATAAAAAATAATGTCTTTTTAGAATGGGCGGAGGTGCATACAAATTTCTATGGCACTTCATTAGAGCCTGTAAAAGCCGCTCTAGCACAAGATAAAATTGTGCTTTTTGATGTAGATGTGCAAGGACATCACAGCATTAAGGAATATTTTGGTGATTTTGCTAAATCCGTGTTTATCACCACAAAGAACAAAGAGATTCTAAAACAACGACTTATTGCACGGCAAACTGATGACTTGCAAACCATTGAGTTTCGCCTGATACAAGCACATAATGAAATGCAGCATATTGATGATTTTGACTATCTTATTATTAATGATGATATACATACCGCTAAGGAAGCTATGCTCTCTATTGTGCGTTCGCTCAAATATCAGCAGATTGAGCGTTTTTCACATATTATCCAAAAGTGGCAGGACTAATATGGCGGAGCTAATCATTTAGGCAAGATTTGGTATAATATTTTAACTTAACACAAAGGAGTTCCTATGACACACCCAAGTATATGGCAGATTGTTTTAATTTTAGTGATTGTGTTGTTGCTTTTTGGTGGCAAGAAGATTCCAGAGCTTGCTAAAGGCTTAGGCAGTGGGATTAAAAACTTTAAAAAAGCGGTAAAAGAGGAAGATGAGGAGTCTTCGAAAAATCAAGAGGAAACCTCGCAGATTAAACAAACTCAAGCAAGTGAATCTAGCCCCTCAAATGTAAAAGCAGATTCTCAAAAGCAAGATTCCTAATGTATCAACGCATTAAGGCTGTTTTAGCCCAAAGCTGTGGCATTGAAAATCAAAATGAGATTGCCCTAGAAAAGCCTAAGAACAAGGATTTAGGGCATTTAGCCACGCCACTTGCCTTTAGTCTTGCAAAAATAAAAAGACAAAATCCCAAAATTTTGGCTGAAGAACTCGCACAATCTCTTACTAAAAATAAAGCATTTAGCAAGGTAGAATCCCTTAATGGCTTTATTAATCTCACACTTTCTACGGACTTTCTATATGAACTAAGCAAGGCAGAATCCGTAACGACTACACAAAAAGAGAGTATTTTGCTTGAATTTGTGAGTGCCAACCCAACGGGACCTTTGCATATAGGACACGCTCGCGGTGCTGTGTATGGCGATGCATTAGCACGAGTTGGTAGGCATTTGGGCTATGATATTACCACGGAATATTACATAAATGACGCAGGCTCGCAGATTCAAATGCTTGGACTATCTCTACTTCTTGCGGGGCAGGAGCATATTTTAAAGCGTGAAGTGGAATATCCAGAGAGTTATTATCGTGGAGAATACATTATAGATTTGGCTTATGAGTGTCAAAAGCATTTTGGAGAAAGCATTTTTGAGAGTGAAGATTCTATCCCCGCACTTGCGGATTTTGGCAAAAATGCTATGCTTCAGGAAATTAAAGACAATCTCTTGCAAGTTGGTATTAGCTTTGATAACTTTGTGAGTGAAAAAGCCCTCTATGAACGCTGGGATACCACACTGCAAACTTTAAAGCAAAATAATGGAATCTACACAAAAGATTCAAAAGTATGGATAGCCTCTTCAAGTCTTAATGATGAAAAAGATCGTGTTATCGTGCGTGAGAGCGGTGAGCCAACCTACCTAGCAGGGGATATTATCTATCATCAAGATAAGTTTCAACGCAACTTTAAACGCTATATCAATATTTGGGGTGCAGACCATCACGGCTATATCCCAAGGGTTAAGGCAGCGATACATTTTCTAGGCTATGATGAGAATAAGCTTGAGGTGCTACTCTCTCAAATGGTAAGTCTCCTTAAAGGTGGACAACCCTATAAGATGAGTAAAAGGGCTGGGAATTTTATCCTTATGAAAGATGTTGTTGATGATATTGGCAGTGATGCCTTGCGATTTATCTTTCTCTCCAAAAAGCCCGATACACACCTTGAATTTGACATTGATGAGCTAAAAAAACAAGATTCAAGCAATCCCATTTACTATATTAACTATGCCAATGCGAGAATCCACACAATTTTTGAAAAAGCTAATATGACTATGCAGGATTTGAGGCAAAATATTCAAGGTTTAAGCTTTGATTCTGCGGTTGAAGATTCTGCAAAACATTTGCTTTTTGAATCTTTGTGTCTTACACATATTTTAGAATCAAGCTTCCGCGATAGAGAAATGCAAAAAATATGCGAGTATCTTAAGAATCTTGCCGCAAGTTTGCATAGCTTTTATAACACGCATAAAATCCTGCAAACCCCAAATCAAAACGATATTTTATATGTATTGCAAGTCGTTAGCCAAACGCTCACACACGCTCTAGCCCTGCTTGGCATTGAAGCAAAAACAAGAATGTAAAATGCCAAAAAATGCCCTGCCTGCGTTGAAAGACGCATTCCCACATACTATTCCTATTTTACTTGGCTATGTGTTTATGAGTATGGTATTTGGAATCTTACTTCAAAAGGCAGGTTATGGGGCATTATGGGCATTTATTATGGCAATAGTCATTTATGGTGGGACGACACAATTTATCGCTGTTGGGCTTATGGCAAGTGGTGCTGGGCTATGGGAAAGCTTCGTGCTTATCTCAATGATTAATGCAAGGCAGATTTTCTATTCCATCAGTATGCTAGATCGTTTTAAGCAAATGGGCAAAAAGTCTTATTATATGATTTATTCTCTCACTGATGAAACCCTTGCCTTGCTTAATCTCAAAAATCCAAAACCGCACATTGATAAGCATTGGTTTGATTTTTTTATCGCTCTACTTAATCATAGCTATTGGATTATAGGCTGCACACTTGGGGCGATTCTAGGGGGTTTGGTGGAGTTTGAACCAAAGGGGCTTGATTTTGTAATGAGTGCGATTTTTGTAGTGATTTTTATAGAGCAGTGGCGAAACAAAGCAATGAGAACACCCGCACTTATTGGGATTCTTGTTAGTCTTGTGTGTTTGTATATTTTTAAAGCAGAGCATTTTTTGCTTCCAGCCCTTGTTGGAATCTGTATCATTCTCACACTAAAGAGAGGCGCTCTTGAATCCTGAAGTCTATCATTCTATGTTGCTTGTTGCTCTTATTGCATTAAATACCTTTCTAAGCAGATTCTTGCCCTTTATTATTTTTGCCAAATCCACGCCAAGCTACATTGTCTTTTTGGGCAAAGTGCTGCCTAGTGCGATTATTGCAATGCTTATTGTGTATTGCTTGAAGGATACAAACTTCTCACAAATGCCTTATGGACTAAATGAGATTATCGCGGTATTTATTGTAAGTAGCATACATATTCTTTTTAGAATCCCTGTACTTAGCATTGTATGTGGAACAATAAGCTATATGATGCTGGTGCAGAGTGAGATTCTTAACTCCATAATAAGCACAATGTAAAAAATTAAAATTCTAACGCCAAAGCAAATTGGCGTTTTTAAAATTTAAGCAAAAGCGTTTTTTAGGCTATCAATCCACGCTGCAATTCTTTGCTCTGTATTTTCTTCTTGATTGACTTCATCAATGACTAATCCCACAAACTTACCATCAACTACCGCTTCGCTATCATCAAAGGTATAACCATCTGTGCTTGTTTGCCCAACGATTTTGCCTTGCTTTGAAACTTTTTTATAAATATGGGCTATCCCATTACAAAAAGTATCACTATAAATATCCTGATCTCCGAGTCCTAAAAGTGCAATTGTCTTGCCGCTAAAGGCACTTTCATCAAGGCTAGATAAGAAGCTATCCCAATCATCTTGCAAATCTCCAGAGCCATAAGTTGGCGTAGCAAAGATAAGATTATCAAATCCACTCACATCTTCAACACTACAAGATGCCACATCAAACATTTGGCAATCCCCGAGCTTATCGGCAACCTTTTGTGCTACCTCTTGTGTTGTCCCACCATCACTGCCATAAAATAAACCGACTTTTTTCATATACACTCCTTTAAAATTGAAATGGAAAATCTAGCTTATATCATAAAAGATAACAAAAGGTAAAATATTAAAATAAGAATTGTTTTCATAATATTTTCAGCGTCCTTAACCTACAATTCACATTTTCACTTGGAGTATCAATAATGAAAACAAATACCATTTATTTGAGAGTATTTTTGCTCTATATGCTAATACATATTGCCCTGTATGCTACAGAAGATTCTGCTACCACGCAACAAAGAAATGTTAAACTTTCCACTTCTATCGTTGTAGCTACACCCCCTACAACAACCTATCAAAGTGGCTCAAATCTCAACAAAAATATGCTGAATGCCAACCCGAGTGGTAATGGCGACATTACCTCAATATTAAAAATAATTCCTAATGTTCAGTTTGATAACGCCCAGCTCAAGTCCTCCACACCCGGTGAAATTGACCCTGCAAATATAAGCATTAGCGGCGGTCTCTTTTATCAAAACAATTTTCAGCTTGATGGCTTTAATATAAACAATGACCTAGATCCAAATGGTGGAACAACAAATGGACCAAATGCGTTAAGAAGTGGGAGAAGTCAAGGTTTAGCGGTGGATACAAGCCTTCTAGAATCTATTCAAGTGCAAGATTCTAATATCTCGGCTGCTTATGGGGGCTTTACAGGTGGTGTTATAGAAAGCAATGTGCGAAAGCCAAGACGCGATAATGGCGGTTTATATGGGTGGCACGGAGGGCTAAGCTACCAATTTACAGGGAGTGATTTGACACAATACTTCATAGACCCTAGCCAAGAGGCAAACTTTATCACAAGCTCAAATGAAAACTATCAACCAAATTTTACAAAGCACCTTATCCGTGCCAATATTGAAGGCTATGCTACGCAGAATCTAGGTATTATCGCAAGCTTTTCTACTACACGAAGCTTTATCCCGCTAAAAGGCTATTCGTTTAATATCGGCACAGAAGCAAATGCTACAAGAGAGCAGCATCGCTATATTGATAACTACTATATTAAAACACATTATAATCCAAGCGAAAAGCTAACGCTTGAAGCAAGTCTAGCCTATATGCCCCAAGATAACACCTACTACAGCAATACATCAAAAAATAGTTTTTATAGTATGAAAAGTGGTGGGATTCAAAGTGGGATTAAAGCTCTATATGATAGCGATTTAGGGCTATGGAGCAATACTTTAAGCTACTCTTTTATGCAAAACTCAAGAGAGAGTGAGAAAAACTACTTTATGTCGTGGTATTATTCACAAGGAGACAAAGACTGGGCAGGGACAAATAGCAAAAGTCCAAGGGCGAGTGAGGGTGGATTTGGCGATATGGAGCAGATTCAAAACACACTGAATTACAAATCAAATATGAACTTTGAATCTTGGGATTTATGGAAAAGCGAGCATACGCTTAGCATAGGCGTTGAGGCAAACTACACGCACGCTTATCGCAATCGCAAAAATCCCTACTATGCGTTTGGCAATCCTATGAATTTAAACGGCAGCACTTGCAGTCCTGATAGTATGTTTGACTTTGAGACCTGCTCTAGTACACAAACGCAAGGCAATGGTCAATCTCCAAACACACCTTCGCAAGGACAATATTTTAATAAAGTTACAGAAAGCAAAATCGGTGAAATAGCCCTTGATAACCTCGCGTATGGAATCTATGCTGAGGATTCTGCCCTGCTTGATTTAGAATTGCTAGGCAAGATTCAAACAAGGCTTGGAATGCGTCTAGATGGCGATACCTATATGCAAAAGCACACTTTAGCCCCACGATTGTCTCTTAACTACACTGCCCCTTGGGAAAAGTATAAAAGTGAGCTTATCTTTGGGGTAAATCGCTACTATGGACGCAATCTTTTGAGCTACCGCCTCTATGGGCTTGTCGCAAACAATACACAAGAATACAAGAGGAGCGATCCTACTTCACCTTGGCTACCAAGCACAACAAAAGAGGGCAAATCAAGCTATGACTTTCAAAGGCTCAATATCCCTTATAGCGATGAGCTTGTAGGAGGCATAATACAGAATCTTGGGCTTTTTAGCTTAAGTGCTAAATACATCTATCGCCACGGACAAGATGAAGTAATGCAGAAAAGTATTAAGCAAAATAAAAGCTCTATAACCACTTGGTCAAATGATGGAGAAAGCCAAAGCCACATCATTACCCTTAGCCTACAAAATACCAAACCTTTAGAGCTATATGGCGTGAAAAATCACATACTTTTTGCCTTTGACTACACAAAAACAATACGAAGTTACAATCTCTACTCCGCCGATGATGCCTACCTTGATAATGATGAGATTATTTATGATGGAGAGCGTATCAAGTATAGGGATCGTCCTACGGAAAATTTCGCACGACCCTTTACCTTGCGACTTTCCACAACACATACTTTTGATGTATGGAAAACAAGGTGGCTTCTTAATAATTTCTTCCGCTATCGTGGTGGATATGAGGCTATGGTGCTTTTAAACAAAACAAGCCCGGGCTATAATCCAAGCTCAACTTTAAAGCAATATGGTAAAATGCACTTTGATGGGGCTTTTACTTGGGATATGCGGTTTGGCTTTGAAGTCAATGTATGGAAAGGTAATATTTTATTTATGAATTTTGATATTTATAATGTGCTTAACACTCGCAATAAGGCTGCATTAAGTGGGACAAATGGTGCGGTGATACCCGGTATTGCTTCAAGTACTTCTGTGGCAGTATATGAAATAGGGCGACAATTTTGGATTCAAGGGGGATATAAATTTTGAAAAACTTTTTACATAATAGCAGACACAAGACAATCGCAATCGTTTGTGTGCTTGGCATAAGCTCAGCCTATGCTATGCCAAAAAATATACAAGCCCTGCGAAAAATGTATCTCTCTCCCAAATCTCAATGGCAAAAGCCACAAGTAGATTCTAGTGTGTTGTGGGAAGAGCTATCCGCCCTGCCAGATACACCGCCCTATCCAGAATCTAATCCCTATTCATTAGCTAAAGCAAAGCTTGGGGAAAGGCTCTTTTTTGACCCTATCCTTTCTCAAAGCAAACAAATTGCTTGTGCGAATTGCCACGATAAAGAGCTTGGGTTTGCCGATGGACGAAGTGTGAGCTATGGACATAATCGCCAACTTGGCAAACGCAACGCACCAAGCGTTGTAATGTCAGCATTTGGAAAGGAAAAGTTTTGGGACGGGAGGGCAAAAGACTTAGAATCTCAAGCTCTTTTTCCCATAGCTGACCCAAAGGAAATGGCGTATTCCCCACAAAAGGCAGTCAAAAGATTGGCTAAAGATGCTAGTTATAAAGCGATGTTTAAAGAGGCTTTTGGGAGTGATGAGATTACCACGGAGCGTTTAGCCCAAGCTATTGCCACTTATGAACGCTCTCTTATGCCAAAACATAGTCGTTTTGATAAGTTTATGAAAGGACAAGCTCAAGCTCTCAACGACAAAGAAGTATGGGGACTACATCTCTTTCGCACCAAAGCTCGTTGTATGAATTGCCACTATGGAGCAAGTTTTAGCGATGATACTTTTCATAATCTTGGGCTTACTTACTATGGAAGAAAATATGAGGATTTGGGATACTACCACACCACAGGCAAAATAGAAGACATAGGCAAATTTAAAACGCCAAGCCTTAGAAGTGTCGCAAAAACAGCTCCCTATATGCATAACGGGCTTTTTCCACATCTACGCGGTGTGTTGAACGCCTACAATGGAGGAATGTTCCACCCAAAGGGCAAGGCAAAAGAAAATCTCCCCTATCCTAAGACAGATTCACTACTTCAACCACTTGGCTTAAGCCAAGATGAGATTGAAGCACTTGAAGCATTTTTGAATACGCTCTAGTTTTTACTCAAGCTTTCAAGCAAGTTACTCGAAGTCTGCTCTAAGCTGCTTACACTTTGGATAATCTCCGTAGAGTTACTTTGTGTAATCTCCTGCCCAATAAATGATGTAGCCTTAGTAGAATCTACAGAGAGTTTGTGGGTTATCTCATCTGCTTTACTTTGTGGCAAGAGCGTATGAATCACACTTTGCGTATCTTCATTATCAAGCAAACGGGAGATGGGATTAAGCGAGGCAAGATTCTCGTTTTTCTCCTGTGTATTAAGACAGAGATAGAGATTTGATTTAAACAAAATATGATCAAGCTTTGTTACTGATAGCACTAACTGCTTATAAAGCTGGGCAAATATCTCATCTAAAGAAGCACTATTGGCTTCCATTTTATCAAACACCTCATTAAATGTATGAAGCTTAGATTCAGACACAGAGGCGATTTTACTTACCTCATCACCACTTTCTTCAATGCTTCCCACCTCTTGCTGCATACTTTGAATGGAGATAGAAATTTCATTTGTAGCTTTCTGTGTTTTTTCAGCAAGCTTTCTTACCTCATCAGCCACTACCGCAAAACCTCTTCCGTGTTCCCCAGCACGAGCCGCCTCAATAGCAGCATTGAGTGCTAAAAGATTTGTTTGATTAGCTATATCATCAATAAGTGCGACTACATTGCCAATATCGCGTGATTTTTCAGCAAGGCTTTGGATAGATTGATTATTTGTCTCAATGAGTGAGAGTAACTTGCTAATAGATTCTGTCAAATTACTCACATATTCACGGCTTTCTATTGAAGCATCACGAATATCGCGGATATTTAAATCCACCTTTTTCATATAGACAATATCATCATTGAGCGTATTTGCTATACTATCAAGATTCGTGTTTTGACTCTTTAGGCTAAGATTCATCAAATTCTTAGACAATGCATTGCGGATAGAATCTTTGGCGTTTTCCTCAATCGCGCTTAGAGCTTTGTTGATGCCTTCAATATTTTGTGCCAATGTGCCATTTAGCCCACCAGCAAGTCCTTTGCGATAGTATCGTCCCTCTTGTGAGCTTTCAATGGAGCTTTTTACCTCACGCAAAAACGCCTCCAAATGGTCGGCAAAATCATTCAAATGCTCACAAATCTCCACAACAGCACCACTACCCTTAATGTGCGTAATGCGTGAATCAAACTTGCCTAAAGCATATTCTTTTGTCGTGTAAGCCAAAGTTTTAAAAAGTCGCTCATCGTGCCTTGCCATATAGAATCTCACGCACACAATTCCAGCAAGGAGTGCAAAAATAAGACTTGCTAAACTAAATCCATTACAATAGCCATCAATACCAATGCCTACCAAAAGAAGCACAGCAGAAATGATGTTAATCTTACTCATATAGTCCCCTTACGCCTTATCTTGCATCGCTAAGACAAGCTGATTGTAATTCATTTTGCTTTCATCTAAAATCTTATGAAGCACGGCTAAACTTACCTCTAAAGATTGAGATTCTGCATTTTTCATCTCTCTATACACCTCTGCGATTTTCTCCACCGCCTTTGCATTTGGCTTTCTTCGCACGGAGTAATACCCCACGATTTGATTGTTTGTATCAAATGATGGAATAACATTAGCAAACACCCAATAATGCCCACCACTTTTGGTTTTATTTTTCACAAAGGCAAAAATCTCCTCTCCCCTTTGCACATAATCCCACAAAAGCTTAAAAACCGCTCTAGGCATATCGCTATGTCGCACAATGCTGTGAGGCTTGCCAAAAATCTCCCATTCCTTGTAGCCGCTGTATTGTATAAAATCCTTATTGCAATATACAACCTTGCCTTTTAAATCTGTCTTTGAAGTTATCAATGTAGAATTACTTAGCTCTTTTCCCAAATCAACCATTCCCTAATCCTTAAACTTATTGTATGAATTATTTTATATATTTATGAGACAAAGGCGGGATTGTAGCAAATATTAATTAACTGATAAACTTTTTTTAACTTGAAGCAATAGAAGTCATAGTGGTATCCTGCAGAATCTATCAAGATTCTGCAAAATGGCTTAAAACGCAGGAACTATTTCACCTTTATATTGCGTCTCAATAAAATCTTTTACCTTTTGGCTTTGCAGTGCATTTTTAAGCTTTTGCAAGGTCTCATCATTCACCCTAGATTCCTGCACGACAAGGATATTGGCATAAGGAGATTCTTTACCCTCTAGCACCAACGCATCACCGCTTTTAAGCCCAGCTTGCAACGCGTAGTTGCCATTGATTACAGCTACATCAACATCATTAAGTGTGCGAGGCAAAAGTGCGGCTTCAACGGGCTTAATTTTAATGCCCTTAGCATTTTCTACAATATCAAGTTCAGTTGAAGTGAGATTGCTAGAATCTTTAAGCTTAATCAAACCCTTTGCCTCAAGTAAGAGCAAAGCCCTACCGCCATTGCTTGGATCATTTGGAATAGCTATAGTCGCATTTTGAGGTAGCTCATCAATGCTTTTAATTTTGCTAGAATATAGCCCAAGTGGCTCAATGTGGATTGTTGCAATAGATTCTAACTTTAAGCCCTTATCCGCTTTAAGAGAATCTAAAAATGGCTTGTGCTGATGAAAATTCGCATCAAGTGAGCCATCATTCAGGCTAATATTAGGCAAAACATAATCGGTAAAAGACACCACTTGCAAATCAATGCCCTGCTCTGCCAAATCAGGCTTTACAAACTCCAAAATCTCCGCGTGTGGCACAGGGGTAGCACCAACTTTTAGCACGATTTTATCTTGCTTTTCTGTCTTGTTAGAATCGCTAGAATCCGCACTCTTATCCTTATCATCACCACAACCAACAAACGCCAAACTCGCCACAAAAATCAAAGAAAGTAACTTTTTCATTTTTATCTCCTTTTTTATTTATAGAATCTCTTTTTAAGATTCACCTAATTTGCCTCGCCCACAGGGATAATCTCGCCCTTATATTTTGAAAGGATAAACTCACGCGTTTCCTTGCTTAAAAGCACATCTTTCAGCTTAGAAATACGCTCATCATCTTTATTATCCTCTCGTGCCACTAGCACATTTACATATGCACTCTTATCATTTTCGTGAAAAATAGCTGATTTTAAGCTCATTTTTGCCTGCAAGGCATAGTTTGCATTAATCACAGCACCATCAACACTATCAAGCACTAATGGCAAAGAAGCCGCTTCCATAGGCTTGAAAACAATCTTTTTTGGATTCTCCACAATATCAAGTTCAGTTGTGCTAAGGTTACTAGGATCTTTAATCTTTATTACCCCATTATCGTGGAGCAAAATGAATGCTCTTGCCATATTTGACGCATCACCGGGAATAGCAATGCTTGCTCCTTGTGGAATCTCATCAATGCTTTTTACCTTTTGTGAGTAAAAGCCCAAAGGCACGACATATACAGGTGTAAGAGCAGTAAGCTTATAGCCTTTCTCTTCATTTGTTTTATCCATAAAAGGCTTATGTTGATACAAATTCGCATCACTACTTCCCTCTGCCAAAGAAGTGTTAGGCACGACATAATCAGTAAAGTTTTGAATCTGAATATCCACGCCTTTTGCTTGAAGTTGAGGTTTAATAAACTCCAAAATCTCCGCAGCAGGCACGGGAGTAGCACCAACTTTTAATGGGGCATTTTGACTAGTCTCATCTTTGCTAGATTGAGAGCCTTTCTCATCTCCACAGGCTACAAGCCCCACACTCAAAGCTATTGCAAAAGCTAAACTTACGACTTTTTTCATTCACTGCCTCCTTTTTTAAGTTTTTAGATTCTAACGATATTGACGCAAACGCTTGACAAACAAATCACCACTTGATTGGATACATTGCACCATAATGATGATACATATAACCGCATAAGTTAAAACATCAGGTTTAAAGGACTGAAATCCTATGCGATAAGCCAAATCACCTAGCCCACCAGCCCCAACGACCCCAGCCATTGCAGAAAAGCCAACAAGGCTTACTGAAGTAATTGTTATGGCATTAACAATAGAGGGCAAAGATTCACAAATCATCATAAAAATTACAACTCTTTTACTCGCACCCATACTCATCGTAGCCTCCACTAGCCCTTTATCTACCTCATCAAATGCACCTTCAAAAAGTCGTGCAATAAATGGAGTAGCTGTTATCACAAGGGGGATAATTGCCGCCGTGCTGCCAATGCTTGTGCCAATGAGCATTTTTGAGAGCGGCAAAAGCAAAAAGATAAGCACAATAAAAGGAAAAGAACGCACTACATTGACAATCGCACTCAAGATTCTATATAAATTTGGGGCTGCCATAATGCCTGAGGGCTTAATCACGCTTAAAAACACTCCTAAAGGTAACCCAAAAATCACAGCAAATAATGTAGAGAAAAACACCATATAGATTGTTTCATAACACGACTTTGCAAGAGAAAAAGCAATAGGGTTACTAAAAACACTCCCCAATAGCTCCAAAAACTGCTTTTCAAAAAAGTTTAAAAAGTCAAGCATTATTTGCCTCCTTTAGCAGAATCTTCACTGCTAGAAGCATTACTAGAATCTTGAGCTAAAGATTCTATACTCACACCTTGTTCTTGCAACCATCTAAGCGAATCTCGCACAACAGAATCTTTAGCGATAAATTTTAAGACCAAATGCCCCACTTCACCCGTGGTAAGTTCATCAATATTACCACTTAAAATATTCACATCAATATCAAATTTACGAATCATCTGCGAAACAAGGGGGCTTTGTGCATACGGACCTGTAAAAATAATCTTATATACATTGTCTTTATTTTGCAAATGCGAAATAACACGCTCTTCATCTTGGGGCAAAAATGAAATCAACTCCTTTGTAATGGCGTGTTTTGGCGAGGCAAATACAGAATCTACACTACCCCGCTCTACTATCTCTCCTCCGCTCACTACGCACATCTTATTGCAAATCTCACGCACCACTTCAATTTGATGTGTGATAAGCACCACACTTAAGCCTAATTTTTGCTGTATATCACGCAAAAGTTCAAGGATAGACTTTGTGCTTTTAGTATCAAGTGCAGAAGTTGCCTCATCGCACAAAAGCACCTTTGGGTGATTTGCCAATGCCCTAGCAATAGCCACTCTTTGTTTTTGTCCGCCACTTAGCTGACTTGGATAGAGGCACGCCTTATCACTTAACCCCACAAGCTCTAAAAGCTCACTTACACGCTTAGCGATGTCATTTTTTTTCCACTTTGCTATATGCAGAGCAAAAGCCACATTCTCAAAGACATTTTTCGCACTCAAAAGATTAAAATGCTGAAAAATCATACCTATTTTTTGACGCTCTTTTTGCAATGCCTTTTCCTTGAGACTCAACAAATCTACACCATCAATGTGAATCTCCCCACTGCTTGGCTCTTCAAGGCGATTAATAATGCGAATAAGGGTGCTTTTTCCCGCACCAGAATAACCAATAATCCCCATAATATCGCCCTTTTCCACACTCAAATCTATATTTTTTAGTGCTACAAAGCCATTAGGGTAGGTTTTGTTAATGCCACGAAGCTCTATCACACGCGTTCCTTTATGCTATAAAAATTGGGATTATATCACATTTTTTTAAAAATACAATATGTAATTAAAAATTTATGCTTATTCTTTCGCAACACACCATTATCTTATCAATGCCGAGATTCAATCTTTTTGCTTTCCTTTGTAGAATGCTCTTTTAAAAATGTATGCAAACTCTTGTATTCTTCTTTTGTAAAGTATCGCTTCTTACCACAAGGCAGGGCATTAAGATTCACAAAGCCATAAGCTATGCGGCGTAAATCTAACACTTCTCTGCCAAATACCCCAAAAAATCGCCTTAATTCCCTATTTTTTCCCTCTGTAATACTCACTTTAAGCTTAGAATATTTTTTATCATTTTTCAAAATCTCATAATATGCAAATGCTGCAAACTCCATTGCAACAATCTCACTTTTGCTATGCCCACCAACCCTTGCATCTTCGCTTACTAAGCCCTCTTCCATAGCATTTATCATCTCTTTTGTAACTTCACCATCAATTTTGATAAGATAAGTCCGCTCTAAGTGAGATTCCATTAAAGCCTTAGCAACAGGTGTGCTATCTGTCAAAATAAGCAACCCCTCACTTGCAAAATCCAATCGCCCTACATACACAAAATGCTTGAAGCGACTTTCAAGACTATCATAAATCACTCTCCGCCCACGCTCATCGCTTTTACTTACAAGCTCACCTTTTTGTTTGTGATAGACAATGCAGGTAAATTGCTCCTTTGGCACGATTCTTTTGCCATCAATAAAAACACTCGCACCCTCTTGTAGCACACTTTGTAATGTCGCTTTAGTTTTTTCAATATTCACTCGTCCAGATTCTATGAGCTTATCAGCCTCACGCCGAGAATATTTTGTATGATGAGCAATATATTGATTAAGACGCATTACTTCAAACCAAAGAAGTTATTCCCCGCACTCACACTTCCTCTTGTTCTCATCAGCGAATAGTTATTACACCCAGATTCTATACCATAATCACACGCTAAACCAAAAAGCTCAATGGCTTTGCGTTTATCCTGTCTTACGCCAAATCCACCATCATACAGCACACCTAGATTATTGCAGCTTTGAATATGTCCGCTATCACACGCGAGAGTAAAATATTTTGCTGCGTTATAGTAGCTTTTTTCAGCTCCGCTTGAGCCTGTGGCATACATCCAGCCAAGATTCCCACAACCCACAATATCACCTTGCTGACACGCTACATAGTTCATCTCCACATAGCTCATTTTATCCTTTGTCATACCATAAATATTGTAAGTATTACTCATAAGCCCTAGATTGTAACAGCCCAAATCACTCCCTAGCTGACACGCACTATTATAATATGCCAAAGCTTTTTGATAGTCTTTTTTCACACCAACCCCATTAGCATACATCCAGCCAATATTTGTGCAGCCTAGTGAATCTCCACCTTGACACGCCACTTCATAAAGCTGAGAGGCTTGCTCCTTATCTTCCTTAACACCTTGTCCATTATCATACGCCATAGCAAGATTTGCACACGCAACCGCATCGCCACCCACACAGGCTTTGTAATAATAATCTACTGCTTTTTGGGGATTAGGCACTCCAGAATTTGCCCCATACATATAGATAAGCCCCGAGCCAAAACACCCAGCCGCATTACCTTGGTCGCAAGATTGTGCGAAAAGCTGCAATGCACTCTCATAATCCCCCTGCTTTGCAAAGCTCATTGCCGATTTAAGTGCAGTATTTGATTCATTAACATTTTCAAGCATATCATCAAGCGGAGCACCTGTAATTTGATTAGCAGGAGTGAGGGACTGTGAGCCTAAAAGTCCGCTTGGTGCATTCTCTTGTGTGCTAGGAGTTTGATTGACTTCTCCAGTAGTCTCCTGTGGCTCTGCAAGTAGCACATTAACCGCTATTGCCATACAAAAAAGCATACAAAGTTTTTTCATCGTGTATCCTATGACTTAGAAAAATTGCCTAAAGCTTGTAGCTTCTAAAGCAAAAATAGTGCCACATCGCATAAGCCCATACAACAAAGATTCTCCCCCTTAAGATTCTTAATGCAACGCACTATTGAGTTCAATCTTACGATTGCTTCTAAAAGCTATCATTTTGCCACTTTGAGAATCGCATCTAAAGTGGATTCCGTGTTTGCCAGAGAGTTCCTTGCCCTTATAGAGATTGCTTTCTTTAAGGACAAAGGTATCATTAATCTCTGCAATTTTTGCCGCCTCCTCAGGCTTAATGTAAAATACCCCACCAGCTAAAACTGCAATGCCACCATCTACAATACAGCCATCACCTAGGCTAATTCCTGTGGCGCTATTAACGCCCAACAAACAATTTTTACCAATACTGATTGGCTCGCTATTACCCCCACTTAACACACCTAAAATACTCGCTCCTCCGCCAATATCCGTACCTTCACCCACAACAACACTTGAGCTAATGCGTCCCTCATTCATACACGCACCCATAGCACCTGCATTAAAATTCACATAACTTGCTCCGGGCATTTGTGTATATCCACCGCTGCCAAGATACGCACCAAAGCGTGTTTTAGCAGAATCTAAAAGACGGATATTGTCATATTGCGGAATGACTTGCATTAAGTATCGTGGGAATTTATCTACAAAGTCAATATGTGGGAATTCGCCCTCCATTTTTAGGCGGATTTCATTCTCTCGTAGCCATTCTAACTCGTAAGGTTTATTCCCGCTCCACGCGACATTTTGCAAAAGCCCAAAGATTCCATCAAGCTGTAAGGAACGCAATGGGGCTTTGCCAAGCGAGAGTGCAAGAAGTTTTAAATACGCAGATTCCACACTCTCACACTTTTCATCTTTATAAATGATACACAATCTATATCTTGCCCTGCCACCTTTTGTTTTGAGCTTACCTTTATTGGCTTGTTTTTTAAGCTCTAATATTACTTGAATATTTTTGTGTGCTGATGGATCGCTTAAAGCCTCGCTTAAAAACGGCTCATATAGCTCTAAAGCCTTATTAACAAACTCTTGATTAATGCCATACACCGCTTCATTTTCAGTTGCAGAGATTTGCTCCGCCTCCTTTGCACTTTGACATAGCACCGCATAAGTGCCGAGATTTTCACCTTTCCAATTCATTGTAGAATAAGTCGCACAAAGCACTGCTTTAGACTTTTTGCCAATCTCCACGCGTGAGATTCCAAAGCCTAGTGGCTCTTTGTATTCCCCACTTTTTTGATACTCATCAACAAATACTTTAAATCTTTCTACACCCATAATTTACTCCTTAAGTTTTTTAGCTGATTTTTGGCATTGTATAGAATCTAAACTACATTTTGGTATATTTACAAGCTTTCACCATAAACATACCTAGCCCCACAAGCACAACAAGCGCCACACATAGTCCCGCAAAAAACCACATAAGAGCAAAAAGCCTATAATGCAATAAAAACAAAATAAGCCCTGTAAAAACAATATAACCTAGCATTCTTAAAAGTGAAAAGCTCATTTGTGTGCCAAGCACAAAACGAGCGGAAAAGGTTGAATTATCCTGATTTGCCTGATTGCGAGACTCTTTAGATTCTTCTGCAAGTTGTGAATCTTGGGGCTGTGAATCTTGTGTGAGATTCTGCCGTGAATCTAAAGAGATAGAATCTTGAGAAATACAATCTTGCTGTTGGGCTCTTACTCTTCTTAGCACACCTACAAATGAACCTCCCACGACAAACAAAAATCCCAAAAATGCCACCTCAAAGCTCAATAATGCCCCCACACTAAAAAACCAAGCCACAATTCCCCCAAGCAAAGCTATGCCTAAAACAATTAAGCCTATTTGCAAGATTTTAGTAGTATTTGCCATTTTCTTCCTCATCATCATCTTGGGCTTTTTTTGATGTGTTGTGTGGTTTATACGCATAGCGTGGATTTTTGGCTAATTCTTGTGCGTCTCTTTGCTGTCTTTGATAGGCTTTGTAGATATTTAAAATCGCCGCTCCAATGCCCCAAGCTACACCAAGCCAAAAGCTCCATCTAGCCCCGCTTAGATATTCTAGCCCAATGCCTATGCCAATGCCTAAAGCCACTGCCACCACAATGGATATGCCCAAACTTAGCTCATTTGCACCGCTAACTACCGCACTTAAACGCGGTTTTTGCGATTCTTGTGTGGCTTTTTGTGTAGAATCTTGTATAGATTCTTGTGTGGATTCTAGGCTAGATACTTTTGAATCTTGTGAGTGTGAATCTAGCGTTGAGTGAGTTGCTTCAAGCTTAATAGAATCTAGATTCTGCTTTTTATCTATATTTTCCACTTTTTAGCCTTCAAAATGTATCTCTTTAAAGCTCTCTCTTGCCTTTTGTATCACTTCTTCAATCATCGCTTCATTCATCGCACTGCAAATAAAACCTGTCTCAAACTGCGAGCAGGCAAAATACACACCCTTTTCTAGCATTTTTTGATGAAACTTCGCATATATCGCTACATCACTCTTTTTCGCATCATCAAAATTTTTTACCATTTCACTATGAAAGAAAAAGCCAAACATACTGCCACGATAATCCACCTGCAATGGAATCTTATATTCCTGTGCAACAGATTTTAGCCCTTCTACCAAAGTTTTTGCCAAAGATTCTAAGTCGTTGTATAAATTTGGCTTTGATTTGATAAGAGAGAGTGTAGCTATCCCTGCACTTACGGCAATGGGGTTGCCACTTAATGTTCCAGCTTGATACACACCGCCAATGGGAGAGAGCATATCCATAATTTCAGCCCTCCCACCAAAAGCTGCCAAAGGCAAACCACCCCCAATGACTTTGCCATAAGTAACCAAATCCGCCTCAATACCATAAATCCCCAATGCTCCATTTAGCCCCGCTCTAAAGCCACTCATCACTTCATCTATAATCAAAAGTGCTTGATACTCATCACACAATGCTCGTAATGCGTGGATAAACTCCCTATCTGCAGGGACAAAGCCCATATTCCCAGCCAACGGCTCAATAATCACACACGCCACATTTTTGCTCTTTTGAAAACACGCTCTCACAGAATCTATATCATTATATCTCGCTACAAGCGTATGCTTTGAAAGATCGCTTGGCACGCCCGGTGAGCTAGGAGTCCCAAATGTCGCACAGCCACTGCCTGCAGAAACTAGTAAGCTATCAGAATGCCCGTGATAGCAACCATCAAACTTAATAATATCATCTTTGTTAGCAAATGCTCTAGCCAAACGCAAAGCACTCATAGTCGCTTCAGTCCCCGAGCTTACAAGTCGCATTTTCTCCACACTCCCAGTAAGAGAGATAATCTGCTTAACAAGTGTTGTCTCCTTTTCCGTTGGCGCACCAAAACTAAGCCCATCTTTGAGCGCAAGAACAACGGCAGATTCTACGAACTCATCAGCGTGTCCAAATATCAATGGTCCCCAGCTTTGCACAAAGTCAATATAGGCATTATCATCTTCATCATAAATATACGCTCCCTTGCCTCTAGCGATAAATCGCGGTGTGCCACCCACAGAGCCAAATGCCCTAACAGGAGAATTCACCCCACCGGGAATAACCTGCTTTGCTTCATTAAAGTCATTAATACTGTGTAAAATCTCCATATTTGTCCTTTACTTGCAGAATTTCTGACATTATAACAAGATTCTGCTTACATTATTTGTGAGAGCCAATTTATGATACCCGCTATCAAACTGCTTTATAATTTTTATCGTTACTTCATTACTCACAATACTTGAAGTTTAAATAACATTAGAAGGCTATTTGCATTTTTAATGGAAAATAAATATCGCAAGTATTGCAATAAACTTTTTCAAAGGAGACAAAAATGAAAAAAATCATCATGGGAATAGCTCTCATAGGTAGCATAGCGTGTGCGGCAACTATTGATGCACAAAAGGCAGAAGTTCAATGGACAGCATTTAAAACACCAGCTAAAATAGGTGTAAAAGGTAAATTTGATGATGTGCAGTTTAAATTTGGCACACCAAACAAAACTCAAAGCCTAGAATCTCAACTCAATAACGCCACAGCGACTATTGATATTATGAAAGTCAATACCAATGACGCGGGTAGAGATGAGACTTTACGCAAAAACTTTTTTGATAATTTCAACAAAAAAGAGCCTATTAAAGTAACTTTCAAAGATGTAATTGAAGGCAAAGATAAAGGCACGATTTTGGCAAATGTGCGAATGAATGGCAAAAGTCAAAAAGTGCCGATGCAATATGAGATTGTAAGCAAAAAGCTCGTCGCAAAAGGTGTGCTTGATTTAAGTGAGTTTGGACTTGAAAATGCGCGTACAAGCTTGCAAAAAGCAGTGGCAGATTTACACGAGAATCTTACTTGGTCGCAGGTGGAAATCGCCCTTGAAGCCCCACTCAAATAATCTCTCAAATAAAACACCCCCAAAGGCTACTTAAAATAAGTAGCCTTAGATACACTTAGATTCCACAACAAAACTAGAAAACAAAAAAAACATAGTTAGGCATTTCATGAATAGGCTAAAAAATGTATGGTGTCAAAGGGGGGACTTGAACCCCCGACCTCCGGCTTATGAGACCAGCACTCTAAACCAGCTGAGCTACTTTGACCTCTAAATCAAGAATCTATAAAGATTAAGAATCTAACAGAAAGCATTGAAGAAACAAAAGTCGCAATTCTAAGCAAAAAGCAACAATAAGTCAAGCGTTTTTCCACAAAAGCCCAATTTCACACTTTTACACACTTTGTCTCACTTTGCCAAAGATTCTAAAAATAGCTTTGTACAACACGGCGACACTCCCTAGCCCTAGCCACATCTTAAATCTATCACATAAAGTCATTTGGCACAGCCCCTGAAATCTTAAAGGCATATTGAGATTCCAGCACTTTATCGTAGGCATTTTTATAGCGATTAATAAAATCATCAATATTCTTCTGCTCCACTCCAAAAGCCCTTTGTGCTTGAATCTTTTGATTATCAAGCCCATTTTGCTCCATATTTTTAGAATCTCTGCCTTGATAAAACTCTGTGAAGCGATACAGACTTTGAGCCATAAGCATTTTTTCCATTTCACTCATTCCTTCACTCGCCCACAAAAATGCCTTATATTCCTCATCACTCATTAGCTCTAGCACCTTTAGCCCATAGGTAATGCGATTTTTATGCCCCTCTAAATCCTCCATTTTTGGGGCATTTGGCTCAATCTCGCTTGATTGCTTTACTTCTTGTGTGGTGCTTTCACCCACATTTTGCGTGTCAATTTTAGCAGCCGTGCTTTTTTGATAATACTCTTTTGTTTTTTCTTCTTTTAAAGATTTAGAATCTGTGGTATAAGATTCATTATTACTGATACTAAAATTATCTTTATTCCTTACATAGCTCGTGTTTATGGGCATTTGAGAATGATTGAGATTCTGAATCTGCATTAAAGTCCTTTGGTATTCTGTGGCGTATTTCGCACAAAACATTAGCAAAAATCGCTCCACATATCACAAAAAATTTAAACTCTTAATGTAAAATCAACGCCTTTTATATTTTAGGTATCAATGGGGGCAAGGTAATGGAATTTTCACATATACAAGGGCTTGACGAAGAATTTGTATTGCACACTTATTCGCGTTTTAAAGTCGCTTTCACACACGGAGAAAATGCGACACTCTATGACACGCAAAATAGAGATTATATTGACTTTGGCTCGGGCATTGGCGTAGTGAGTGTGGGACACAATAATCCAAAGCTCACTCAAGCCATCACCAAACAAGCTGCAAAGCTTTTGCACACTTCAAATCTCTACTATATTCAAAATCAAGCCGCCCTAGCACACAATCTCATCACACTTTATCGTGATAATGCTCCCTTGCCTATGCGTGCGTTTTTTGCCAACTCCGGAGCAGAAGCAAATGAATGTGCTATAAAAATAGCTAGAAAATATGGCAAACAACGCAATGCCTATAAAATTATCACGCTAGATTCTAGCTTCCACGGACGCACAATCACTTCGCTCAAAGCCACCGCACAAGAGAAAATGCACGAGCATTTTGGTCCATTCCCTGATGGTTTTGTGTATGCCAAGGATATTAAAGACATCTACAACCTTATAGATTCAAGCACCTGTGCAGTTTTACTAGAGCTCGTGCAGGGAGAGGGGGGTGTATGCCCCTTAGATAAGACCCAGATTCAAGCCCTTGCCTCGCATTTAAAGCAAAAGCAGATTCTCCTTATGATAGATGAAGTGCAGAGTGGAATCTACCGCTGCGGCGAGATTTTTGCCTCAAAAGTTTATGACATTAGCCCTGAAGTCATCACAACTGCAAAAGGTTTGGGCGGTGGTGTGCCTATCGGTGCAGTTTTAACAACACTCACTGATATTTTTGCCCCAAGTGATCACGGCTCAACTTTTGGGGGCAATGCTTTAAGCTGTGCAGCGGGGCTTTGTGTGCTTGAGATTCTAAGTCAAATGCACGAAAATGGGACATTGAAAGAGACTATCAGTTACTTTGATACCAAGCTAGATTCTCTTGTGGCGGCATTCCCGCAGATTTTTAGCCATAAAGTGGGTTTAGGGCTAATGTGTGGAATCCACACGCAAAATTCTAATTTACTCCCTAACATTGTAGAATCTGCCCTAAACCACGGCGTTTTGGTGCTGAAATCGGGCAAGGGCGTTTTGCGTTTGCTCCCACCTTTAAGTATAAATAAAGATGAGATTGACTTAGGATTCTCTCGTTTAGAATCTGCCCTAAAAACCTTGTGAAAGCAATGCTCCCTTTTAGCGAATTTATGTCCCAAAGCCTTTATGGAGAGAGCGGCTATTACGCAGATTCTAGCAGGGTAAGCAAAACAGGGGATTTCTACACTTCTGTGAGTGTGAGTAAGTTTTTTGGCGGCTCAATTGCCTCTTATATCCTTTCACTTTTAGAATCTAATGCCCTAAGTCTGCCCTTAAGGATTGTAGAAATCGGGGCGGATAAGGGCTATCTGCTAGGCGATATTGCCTTATTCCTTGATGCCTTGAGCGAAGTTTTGCCCCAATGTGAGTTCATTATCATTGAGCCACTCTCCACCTTAGCACAAACACAAAAGGCGTATTTGAGAGGCTTAAAGTTTTCTTGTGTTTTGGACTTTAAGATTGTTGAAAGCTTTGAAGCACTCTCGCAAAATAAAGATTCAAACCTTTTTATCATCAGCAATGAGCTTTTTGATAGCTTCCCTTGCGATGTGTTAGATTCAGGCAAAATGCTTTGTGTAAGCCAAGATTCTAAATGGTGTGGAATCTGGCAGAACCTAAATGCCAAAAATCTCTCCACCCTTTTACCGCGACAAAGCCTTGAGATTTTAGACAAACTCAAATGCAATCCTTTGGAGTTTTGCGGTGTCCTGCCACAATGGCAGGATTTTATTTGCAATCTCTCACGCTTTGCTAAAGCCCATAAAAATAGCTATTTTGTGAGCTTTGACTATGGCAGGGAGAATCTTAGCCAAACGCAGAATCCTAACGCCAAATACTACAATCCGCTACATCATAACCCAAGATTCTATAAATCCCATCAAGTGCTAAGTTTAAAAGACTTTTTAGAGCAAGGTGGGGATTTTCACACACTTTATCAAAATGCGGATATAACCTACGATGTGGATTTTACACTGCTAGATTCCCTCCTATGTGAGAATGGATTTCAAAAAATCTTTTGCGATACACAAGCAAAAGTGTTGATTGAAAAAATGCAGATTCTAGAATTATTACAGACTTTTTCACAACAATGCGGATATAATACTTATCTTAAAGAAATTCACAAGCTTAAAACGCTCTTGCATACGCTAGGAGAGCGGTTTTTAGGTATATGCTACACATTCTCTCAATAGTCTCTCAAAAACACGCAAAAATATAAACAAAACTTAAACTTCAAAAAGATAGAATCCCACCTTACAAAAATCTTACAAACAACAAACCTCAAGGAGACATTATGTTTCGTTCATTAAGTGGAAAGCTTACTATCGGGGCAGTAGCGATATTCTCTATCATCATTATCATCATTAGTGCCTTTAATTTTAATAAGACAAAAAATGATGTAACAGAAATCTATCAAGGTATTCAAGCACAAACACTAGAATCAGCCTATCGTAGCATTATGATAACAATGGGCGATGAAGCACAGGAGCATTTAAGGGTATTAGCAAGAGATATTGTCAATACTGATAAAAATAATGTCGTGCAGCAAAGAATTATTCTTAATTCAGCTTCATCACTCATCAAATATCCCTTAATGTTTATCGTATATGAAGATGATGGAAAGGTGATTTTGCAGGATTATAATCAACACGGCACAATGTCCTTTTCATCAAATTGGGAAGATGTGGGCGGTATAGATTTACGCAAACGCCCTTGGTATGTAGAAACAAAGGCAAAACAAGCTGGGATCATCACGCCTGTATATGTCAGTGAAGTAGGTAAGCACAAGGGAGAATCTTTTGCGACCGCTACAATGCCTCTCATCAAAAATGGCAAGTTTGTTGGCGTTATGGGATTTGACATTGGTGTGAGTGATTTTCAGACAAGATTTAGCTCCTTTAAGAATCCAGAATTGCCCTCAATGAGTGTGTTTTTAACAGATTCAAGTGGAGCGATTTTCTCACACGAGGATATGGATTTTGTGAAAAGTGGCTTGTCAAAAGAAGTAGAGAATGCACTTAAAGATGCACTTACAAAAGATAAAAAAGGCTTTATTGATTATAACTTAACCTTGAGAAATGGGCAGGTGGTTGATGAGTTTGGATATTATAAGCAATTCCCATTTGGCTGGACTATCGTTTCTACAGCCGATAAAGCTGACTACACAGAAGCTATCAATAAAAGTCTTGTAGAAACAATTATCTTAGCTACGATAATGATCGTGCTAGGAGCAGTGGCGATTTTCTTCCTTATTAGGGTTTTCACAAATCCTATCAATACGATTAAAGAGTCTTTGGTGGCATTCTTTAGATATTTGAACCACGAAATCAAAACTGCTCCGCAACCGCTAAACATTAACACAAAAGATGAAGTAGGCATTATGGCTCGTGCCATTAACGAAAACATAGAAAAAACAAAGCTAGGCTTAGAATCCGACCAAGCCCTTGTGGCACAATCTCTCCAAGTCATAGATAGAGCTAAACAAGGTTATACTGGTA
>NZ_QXJF01000006.1 GCF_003670275.1 Helicobacter labetoulli | reverse complement strand
TATTTAAAAAATTCAAAGAGAGCGTTGGAGATATTGCGGATACGATTTACTATTGTTGTGCGGATGAAGATAAACACGATAAGAGAAATCAAAGCAATGGCTACAATACCAATTGATATTACAACAAGCTGTAATGTGGATAGTGGCTCTTCAATAGCTTCAAAAGGGGCGAGTGATATAACGCTCCAATATTGCTTCGTGCCAGGCCACAATTCAAATGAAGTAATAGCTAATTTTGAACTTTCTCCATCAAGTGTTGTATAGGTCAAGATTCCATCTTCTAGCTTTTTTGCAGCTTCAACAATGGCACTAGCACTTGGGTGAGGATTAAGATCACGGATATTCTTTAGACGAATGGCTGCTCGTTTATTAAAGATAATATCTCCATTAGTGTTGATGACAAAACGCTGTGCGTGTTTAAACACATCAAGTTTGCTATCAACCAAACGCGTTTCAATATCTTCTAGGTTGAGAAAATTCCCCATAATTCCTAAAACTTTGTTTTTATGGATAATAGGGACGATTGCAGCTTTGACATAAAATTTATCCCCATCGATACTTATCTCCTTAGAATCTGTCACACTGATTGTGTTGCTTGAAAGTGAGGGTAGAATCTCTGGAAATTGGCTTAGAATCTCTCTAGGAAAATTTGATAGCTTTATTCCTCCCATTTTTGGGTCAGTATCTATTGCAAAAATGGCAAACTCCCCACTTGATAAAGCATATGAAGTTGTGCTTAAAAAATCTCTTGTATAGTCTTTATTCATAATGATAAAGCCACCCACAGAGTAGCGGCTAGCATCAACGACATTGCCTATAATATCTCTTAGTACTATTTCATTAAGCATACCTTTCTCGCCAAGGATTGCAGCAAGACTAGATTCAGCACTAATAGTGGTGGCAAAGATTTCATTAACTACCCCTTCAAGGAAATACTTGTAGCGATATGCGGTGTTACTTAAAAGTTTATCACTCTCATTAGAGAGGATACTTGATGCAGTTTGTGAAACAATGAAAATCATCATCGCAATACAAAACGCAACAATGGCAGAAATGACAAGAACAAGCTTTGTGCCGATATTAAGACGATTGAAAAAACCCATAGACAACTCCTTAAGCGAAAAGTAAAATAGAAAACACGAATCGTTATTTTACAAAAAAAAAAAAAAAACAATAACAAACAGGTGCGAATTATTCATCTTTAAAACGAAGTTTAAAGATTTTTTTATCAAAAACAGCAATGTGGAAAAGTGAATCAAAAATCTTAATATCCAGCAAGAAGCCTTCAACCTTGACCTCACATTTTTTTGTATCGCTTTGCACGGCTTGGGCTTTAAATACCACTTCGTGTCCAAGCTCAATGGGTGCTAGGAACTTCACATCTGAAGCGATAAGCACGCTATATTTTTTATTAATCGCTGCCATTGCAGCAAAACTTGCAGCATTAAACACAAATCCGGCGTGAATCATCTTACTCTCATCCATAATCATACGCTCATTTGGGCGAAACCGCACGATTGCTTTGTTTCTATATAGCTCAACAAGCTCCCCAACGATGCTGGGGGACATAGAGGTGCAAACTTGCAAATCGTCATTTTCTAAGGGAATATGGGCATTTTCTTCATTTAAGCCATCATCTGTCATTTTTACTCCTTTTTAAGCTTGAAATATCCTCGCACAGGTGCTTGATAGCCTTCTATGGTAAGGCTTTTATCTTGTTGCAAAAAACTTTCAAGACTTTGAGAATCTACCCACGGCGTTTGGCGTTGCTCTTGTGTGGTGGTAGGCATAAGGGCTAGGATTTCAAAATGTTTAAACTTTGCCCTCTCACACCAACCCTGCAAAGTAGGGATACTTGGGATAAAATAAACATTTGACATTTTAGCATAACTTTTTGCAGGGCTTAGGCATAACTCTTGGCTAGATTCATAAATAAGCGTATCTAGGATAAGCTCCCCGCCACGATTTAAGCATTGAGAGAGGGACTTTAGCGTTTCTATGGGGCTAAGGCGGTGGTATAGCACACCAAGACAGAAAATTACATCAAAAGCCTTCTTGCGTGATTGACAATACAAAGGCAAATCTTCCACGCCTAAAAGCTCAAAATCAATGGGAGCTTTGATAAAGTGGTTTAAAAACTCAAATTGAGCTTTAAAAATCCCGCTTGGGTCAAAGCCGGTGATTGACTTTGGCAAATTATCAGGTAGCTTAGAATATTCATAAAAATTTAGCATTTTTTGCTTATGCAAAAGCATTTCAAACATATAATAGCCATTATTACAGCCTATATCGGCAATATGTTTGCCACTTAGCTTACAATGCGGAGCAAGAAGCTGCCATTTAATGAAGCTTTGCCATTCACTATCAATATGCAAATCAAAAAGATAGAATCCCCCCTTACGCCACGGCTTAAGCTGTGTAGCAAGAGAGTGTAGCATTTGGCTATATTGCGAGCTAGAATCTAAAGTAAAAGCAGAATCTAAAGCGGTAATGTGGATTCCATTATCACTCCGTATGCGTGAAGGGATATGGGGCAAGGTAGCAATAGATTCTAATAATGGAGCAATGTTTTTGGCTTTTAGTATGCTTGTAGCCTTAGCTTTAGCATACTCTTCAAACTCGCTCATAGAGAATCTTCTTGTGGATTTTGTGCTTCTTGCTCCCACAAATTTGAAAATAAATCTAGCTCTTTTATTTGCCTATGATTTGTATTGAGCGCATTGGTGAGTGTCTCATCGTTAATGCCTAGCACAAGGGCAAAATTAAAATTTTGTGTGCGGATATATTCGCATAATTCTTCTTGTGTGTTGTAAGCAAAAGTTTGAGCTATTTGGTTAAACAGCTCCAAATACACTAAAGGCACGAGAAAAAGGAATTTCCCCCACGCGGCATTATTGGCAATATAAGCCATATATTTTTTAAACTGCTCTATATCCTCTTCGGCAATGGCAACCTTAGCGGCTTGACCATATTCAATAACCTTGCCAAAGGCGTTAAGAAAATTAGGCTTAAAATATGGGATATGTTTAAAACGGGCGAGGTCGTGGCTGATTTGGCGAGTTTGACAAAGATTCAGCACAGAGCTTAACTCATTAAAAAATATTTTGGGAAGATTGATACGATAATGGGTGCTTTTGTAAAAAATGGTGCTATCAAAAAGCGTGTGTGAAAGCAGTAGAAACGGACGCTGTGAAGGCACACTAGAGCCAACCACTTCAAAGCTAATATCAAGCACATTTTGATTATGTGTGATGATAAAAGCCACTTCATCATTAAACAGCTCAATAATATCTTCTAAGCTATGTGAAGAAAACTTCACAGATACATCATCAATAATCTCTTTTGCGATAGCCTCTTCAACGGGGCTAAGCGAAATGGTCGTAACATTTTTAGCAAGGAGTTTGTAGCGGATAAGGCGGATAAGAGAATCTTGAAGGTTTTCTACCAAAATCCACGCTATTTCTTCATCAGTTATTGCTATTTGTGGATTATCATAAATCACCCCATACGCCCCAGATTCAATAGCTTGTTGAATCTGTGTGTGGTCAGCAGCGATAAATAAATCACCTCTTTGAATCTGCTCTATATGGCAGATAATGCGTGAAAACTCCGCTATGGAAGGTGAGCTTAACAACTTTCCTTTAGTGATTTCTACAACTTCATTTACTCTCAAAAAATGTCCTTATAGACTAGAATCTAGCTTATCTTGCTCCCATTCTCACGCGGAGTATCTAAACAAAGCAGGGACAAGCCATTTTCATCTTTACTAGCAAGTATCATTCCCTCGCTCAAAAGCCCCATCAATTTGGCAGGTTTGAGATTAGCAATAATGCACACTTGCTTGTTAAGCAATTCATCAGGCTTGTAGTATTGCGCGATACCAGAGATGATTTGACGAGGTTTTGGCTCATTAATATCTACCATAAGTTTTAAGAGTTTTTGGCTTTTCTCTACCGCACAGCACTCTATGACTTTTCCAGCGCGTATGTCAATTTTACTAAAATCTTTAATATCAATAAGATTTGCAATATTTGCAGATTTTGTTTGATTGCCCTGTGTTTTAGAATCTAAAGGTTTAGATTCTATGTGTTCTTGTGTGGATTCGGGCATAAGGGGTGAATCTATACGCGGAAAGAGTGGGGGGATTTTTTGAAGGATTAGGCTATCAAGCAGAGCGTGTTGCTTAATGAGTGTGGCAAAAGAATCTGGACTGATTGTAAAAGATAAGGCGTAGGCTATTTTTTCAGCAGATTGTGGCATTATGGGATAAAGAAGCAAAGAGGCTTTTGCTAAAATATTAGCAATAAGCCCTAGTAATGCCATTGCCTTATCTTGCTGTGCATTTTTGATGAGATTCCAAGGCTCATATTTTGTGATGACACCATTACCTAGGCTAAAGGCAGCCCATAACTCTTCAATGTAGCGTTGTGGCTGCATAGTTTGCATTTTTTCTTGTGTGCGATCAATGATGTTTTCTAGCTCGTTTAATTCTGTGGCAAAAAACTTTTTCACATCTTTAGAATCTACTTTGAGTGAAAAATACTTCTCACTCATACCCAAAAGGCGATTAAGCAAATTCCCCACATCATTGCCAAGCTCGGCATTAATGCGTTCAATCAAAGCTTTTTGGCTAAAGTCCCCATCTTGCCCAAAAGGCATTTCACGCATTAAAAAATATCGCAAAGATTCTATGCCATAGGCTTGTGCGACTTCTTGTGGATTGATGACATTGCCGATACTTTTACTCATCTTTGCCCCATCTTTAGTCCACCAGCCGTGTGCGTAAATATGCTTTGGCAGGGGTAAATCAAGGCTCATCAAAAAGGCTATCCAATACACAGCGTGGAATCGTAAAATATCTTTACCTACAAAATGCAGAGCATTCTCCCAATAAGCCATCTTTGCAGAATCTTGCATATAGCCAAGCGGACTGATATAGCTAAGCAAAGCATCAAGCCACACATACATAATGTGCTTTTTACTATCATTGCGTTTTGGGTTTTCTGGCAGTGGGATTCCCCATTCAAAGCTTGTGCGTGTGATGGATAAATCATTTAAGCCTTCACTTATAAATTTTACCACTTCATTTTGGCGAAATGCAGGGGCTATCATATTTGGGTTTTGTTTGTAAAACTCTAGGAGTTTGTCTTGATATTTGCTTAAGGCAAAAAAATAGCTCTCCTCTTGCACAATTTGAGTTGGTTTCCCACAATCTGGACAGCTAAGATTCTCTCCTAGCTGACTTTGGGTAAAAAAACTCTCACAAGAGATGCAGTAGTTTCCCTCATAGCTACCCTTATAAATATCACCTTTTTCACACATTATCTCAAAGGCTTTCTGCACGCTTTGGCAGTGTTTAGAATCTGTGGTGCGGACAAAAATATCATAATCAAGTTGAAATTCATTCCATAATTCCTTAAACTTCACACTCACGCTATCGGCGTAAGCTTGTGGAGTTTGATTATGCTTTTGTGCGGATTGCTCTATTTTTTGCCCGTGCTCATCTGTGCCGGTAAGAAATAGCACATCTTCACCTTGCAAGATTCTAAACCTTTTGAGCATATCGCATAAAATAGTCGTATAAGCGTGTCCTATATGAGGAATGTCATTTACATAATAAATAGGGGAGGTGATGAAAGTTTTTTGTTGCATTTTTATCCTTTTTGATTTTAGTTTTAGTTGAAGTCAAAGTCGCCTTGCTGTCCTTTTGACATACTCTCATACACGGCTTTGACATATTCTTGTCGTGTTTGACAAAGGAGAAAACTCTCACATTGTGAGCAAGATGTAAAAGATTTACTTTGTTGGCATTGCTGTAAAATGCGACTTTTCTCTTCAAGCCTTTGTGTAAAAATATCCGTGCTTAATGTCTCATTCATAGACTTCCTTTACAAGATTCATCTCATAAGTGCTGCCAAAAAAGCAAGGCGTGGTGTCGTGGAGATGTTCTACTTTAAGCTCTAAAAGTCTTTCTTTGCCATTTGTAGCTATTCCTCCGGCTTTTTCATAGATAAAGGCAAAGGGGAATACTTCAAAGAGTTTTCTTAGCTTCCCTTGTGGTGCATCACTTGTTGAAGGATAGCTAAATAACCCTCCACCCTTAATAAGAATCTGATGTAAATCTGGCACCATTCCACCAGAATATCGCAAACGATAGCCTTGGGCAAAAAGGGATTCTACCATTGCCTTATGTTTGCCTTCCCAATTTTTTTGTGTGCCACCGGGCGAGTTTAACTTACCCTTTGCTTGAAGTTGCAATGCGCCTAGATTTTTCCAAATTTTGCCATTATAGCGAGAGTGCAAGACTTGCTCTTGGGTTATGACCATCTCAAGCCTTACACCATAGATGATATATCCACTTGCAATAAGTGAATCTGCTTCTAATTTTTCATTATAGATTCCAAAAATCGTGCCAATGCTTAGGTTGCTATCAAACAAAGATGAGCCATCAAGTGGGTCATAAGCGATGATATAAGGGGCTTGTGTATTTTGAGAATACACAATCTCTGCTTGTTCCTCACTGCAAATACCTTTTACACAAGGCAATTCTAGGAGCATTTCTTGCAAAAGTTTATCAGCTCTCACATCAACTTCAAGCTGTGAATCTCCACTAGCATTTGTGCTTTCAAGGTAGTTTGTGGAGGTGTCTTTTAAAAGCGTATCAATACGCACGGCAGCCTCTCTTAGAGTTTCAATAATCACGCTTATCATACGATTCCTTTTGTTTAAAATCTTGGGATTATAGCATTTTAGCTTTAAGCTTTGATGATATTGTCAAGTTCTTCATAAAAATGTGAATCTTGTATCATTTGATGAATGCTTGCGTGATGATATGGTGAATCTAAGAAAGCATTATAATCACTGATTGTAACCTTATTCCAAGCTCTTCCTATAAGGGCTACAATATTTGGTCTGCGGAGATTTTTGGCTTTGTTTTTAATATAGACATTTTCCCAAAGTCTTATGCCATTAGGGCGGCGTGTGTGGGAAGTAAATCCCACAGGATCAAGGGTTAAAAGATAATGCAAGGAGATATGATGAGAGCTTTGTATATCGCATAAGGCTTTGTAAAAATTACTCGCACCCCACGAATGAGTGATGACAAAAATGGGCAGATTCTGCTCCATAAGGATAGGAAGCCATAAAGCAAAAAGGCTGCGTGATTTAAAACTCGCATAGATCTTGAGGCAAGATTCTGCTTTGAATCCTACAAATTCCCTAAATACCGCACGCATAATCGTATCGCAAAATCCTCCTATAAAAATCACAATAGCCTTAGGATTAGAAATATGTTTTGTGGCATCAAAGCCTGTGGTGTAGGGGATTTTTAGTCCGCAAGGATTGTAGGGAATCGTCGGGGCAGGAAGGGAATGCAGGGGATAAAAAAGTGTGGGGGAAAAAGGGTGCAAATACGCATAAAGGCGTGAAGTGGGTTTATCTTGAATCTGTGGCGATTGGGAGTGTGGCATATTGTTCCTTAAAGTGCAAACGAGTTTGAATGTGTTACAATAGCATAAAGATTTTAATATTTAAGCTATTAAGCTATAAGGATAACGATGCAAACAAAAGAAAACAAGGAGATTCTCATCGCCCCAAGTGTGCTATCAGCGGATTTTTCAAGGCTTGGCGAAGAAGTAAAAAATGTGTGTGATGCGGGGTGTGATTATGTGCATATTGATGTGATGGATGGGCATTTTGTGCCAAATCTCACTATGGGTCCTATGATTGTAAAAAGCATTGCAAAGGCTTCAAGTAAGCCACTAGATATTCATCTTATGGTCAAAAATGTGCCTTTTTTTGTGGAGTTATTTGCTCCATTGAAACCAGCTTTTATGAGTGTGCATATTGAAGAAGTGCAGCATTTACATCGTATTATTTGGCAGATTAAAGATTTGGGAATTAAAGCCGGTGTGGTGCTAAATCCTCACACAAATGAGCAGGATTTAGAATATATTTTGCCCGATGTTGATTTGGTGTTGCTTATGAGCGTGGATCCGGGTTTTAGCGGACAAAGCTTTATCCCTAGCTCTCTTAAAAAGCTTGAGAATCTCAAAAATCTCCGCGATAGGCTAAATCCTAACTGCATTTTGGAGATTGATGGTGGGGTGAGTGATAAAAATATCACTGCGTTAAAAAATGCTGGGATTGATATGGTGGTAGCTGGGAGCTATATCTTTGGCTCAAATGATTATAAACAAGCAATACAATCTTTGCGTTAAATTCTATATTAGATGACTTACGCTCAGCTTTTTGAAAAACTGCGACAATCGCCAATGAATGAAAAGCAGTTTTATATGTATGTGAAGAATATCGGCGGATTATATGCCGATGTAGAATCTGAAATAGAGCTGCTAAAAGGTGCTGGTGGGGCATTGCATACGCAAGAGAAAAATGGTGAGCTATACTTTAGCCTTGCGACATTTTTTCAAGCGTGGCAGGAGAGAGAGTTTGTTTTTGTGGATATTGAAACAAATGGTGCAAAGCCCCAAAGCAGTGAGATTATAGAAATCGGTGCATTGAGAGTGAAAAATTCGCAGATTCTAGAAAGCTTTGAAAGCTATGTGTATGCTCCCTTTGTGCCTGAAAACATCACAGAGCTAACAGGCATAAGGCAAGAAGATATACAAAATGCCCCACAGAGCAAGGAAGTGCTAAGGGCTTTTAGGGAGTTTTTGGGTGGTGGTGTGTTTGTGGCTCATAATGTGAATTTTGATTTTAGCTTTTTAGATTATCATTTGCGACAAAATGGGCTTTTTGGTCTGCTTAATCCTAAGCTTTGCACAATTGATTTAGCTAAAAAAACTATTCTTTCAAAGCGTTATGCCTTGTCATATTTGAATGAATTTTTGGGTATTAACACGGCTGTTAGCCATCGTGCCTATGCTGATGCACTCACAAGTTTTAGAATCTTTGAAATAGCTGTAAATATGCTACCTCTTAGGGTAAAAAGCGTGCAGGATTTGCTTGATTTTAGCAAGGGGAGATTTAAGCGTTAGACTTTTGGTGTAGAATCTTAGATTCTATGTGTTTGCTTAGTAATTTAACTTAAAATGCACGATTTGCAAATCATCAAACAAGTTCAAAGGTTATGTAAAATTGTTTAGTATCAATATAATTTATTTACCCTAAGGGAGAGGGATGCTAATGAAACAACAAAGATTTATTAAGATTTTTATTTGGCTTTTTCATCTCATTTATTTGCGTGAGGTAAAGCTCATCGCGTGGCGTGATGTTGTTCCACAAGATTTTCATCTCACACCACAAGATTCTAGCTCCACACACATCCAAGCACAACAAACACAATTACAAAGCGACAAACCCGCCCTTGCAAATCTATGCAGCACACAGAATCTAGCAACCCAGCAAAATCCACAAGCCCCACGCCCACGCATTTTACTCCACACAAAAGATATAGGGCTAGATTCTACACATCGTTATCTTGCTTTGCTTTCTCATCGCAATGGTGCGTTTGATGGCTGGGTGTATGGACGCTTTATTCCACGATTTGCTTTTATGATGGCAAAGCAACTGCATAAGTTTTGGTGGCTTAGAGCAATTTTTCCGGGCATTGCTATAACGCGGCAAAAAGATGACCCGCTTCATTATAAAAAAGCTAATCTCAACGCCTTAAAAACCTGTGTGCAAGTCTTGCAAAATAGACAGATTCTCTATGTTTTCCTCGAAGGCACAAGCTCACTAGGACATAAACATCTACCTTTTGAGCAAGGAGCGGCGAGACTAGCGATGATAATCCAAAAAACTCCCTTAGAATCTGCACAATCTTCCCACACTCCCCTTTATATCCTGCCTATGAGTGTTTTTTATGATGATCCTACTTTGCTTGGTGGCAAAGCATTTGTTATCTATAATGAGCCTTTTATCTGCCCAAAAGATATGGATTTAGAGCAGCTCCATATGCTTTTTAGCCAAAAGCTAGAGCAGATTCTACTTGAATATGAGAGCCAAGAATCACAAGAAATGGCACATTTTTTCGCAAGTTTCCTAAGCTCAAATACCACTTTCACGGACTATTATGCTAATCTCATTTGGCTCAAATCCTTGCAAAATACAGCTCAAGATTCAAGTACATTTACAAAGATTGTGAATCTCACTCAAACTTACCGCAAAACACCCCTGCCTAAACTTTACAAAAAAGCTCCCATCTACCCACAAAGCTTTTTGCTTAGCCTATGGACTTTTAGCATTTGTTTGCCTATTGTGGCATTGAGCTTTGTGTTTAATCTCTTGCCATTGCTTTATGGGAATCTTGCGGCAAAACTTTTTGCAAAAGAAGAACACACTATAAGCTTATGGAAAGTTATATTTGGCTATGGCGTGGGCTTTGTATGGTGGGGTGGCATATTGCTTACAAGTGGAATCTGCGGGGCTTTTGGTATGTATGATAAACTTTTTACTTTCTTGCATAATGGGCGAGATTCTGCCTTATTAGATTCTATGCTGGGCTGTGGAGCTGGAATCTTACTTACTCTTATGGGCTTGGGATATGGGGGCTCAAACTCTATGGTGCATTTAAAAAACATAGCATTGCACTTTATAATGCCTGTTTTCATTATAAAAGATTCAAAATGTATAAAAACTTCAAAAATAAACTCTTAGGAATTCTCAACTAATGCCCTTTGTCAATACGCCCTATCATATCAAAGAGCCTATTTTGGCTTTTTTGTGGCTTATGCGTGAGCGTGGATGCACACAAGCCCAAGCACAAAAAATCCTAGACAAACACCGCCTTATGCAAAATAATCGCCCCATCAGCAAGGCTGAAAAGATTTGTGGTGATGTGGAGCTAAGTGAGTTTGTGCCAAGCTCCATTCCACACTTGCTACATATTGAACCACTTTTTTATAATGATGATTTTTGCCTTTATGACAAACCGCATAATCTCCTAACTCACCCAAAAGGACGCTTTTATCACTATTCACTTAATGATATTCTCAAATCCCGCTTTGGCACACACGCCAATGCCCTGCACCGCCTTGATAAACAAACAAGTGGGCTTGTGCTATGCTCCATTAACCCAAAAAGTAAAAAGATTCTAGAATCACTTATGCAAAATCGTGCCATTTCTAAGGGCTATTGTGCGATTGTGGAAGGCAGAGTGAATCGGGAGATTCTCATTGATAAGCCCACAATGACACAAAAACAAAAAGGGGATTTATCTATCAAAAGTATTATTAGTCAAAAAGGCAAAGAAAGCTACACCCTTATCCGCCCCCTAGCTTATTATAAAGATTCTACACTGATTTACGCTCTAGCCCTTACGGGCAGGACACATCAAATCCGCTTGCATTGTGCGTATATAGGGCATAGAATCTTAGGCGACCCACTCTATGGCGTGAGTGAGGAAAAGAGCAGATTCTACCTTGAAACGCCACATCTTAGCCAAAGCCAACATCAAGCCCTTTTTGGCGCTCCCTTTTTATGTCTTAATGCCTACACTCTCCGCTTTAGCTTTCAAGGGAGTGATTATCATTTTAAAAGCAATACTCCATTTGGCTTTATGCCACATTTTCAGGGCTTTTTCCAAAGTCATACTTTCTTGTAGCCTTGCTATTTTTTCACTCAAACCTTTTTTTGTTGTATAATACAAGCTCCCATTCCAAGATAACCCCAACATTTAGGAGCTTTGTATGTTTGGTAGAATCTCCGGTATTATGCTTGTTTTTGTCATTAGTTTGTTTGCTCTTTTTGCCCTAGCGTGTTCGGATAATAAATCGGTGAGTTCTTATTCCCAAGAGATACGCACTGATGATTCTATAACAATCACTTTTAATGAGCCTATTATAGAAGAGAATGCCACACTTGAAAATGGCACACAAGCCTTGAAAGCAGTGTTACCAAGCACTGAAGCGGATAAAAAGATTGTTCTTAATGGTGAATCTATTTTTGCACAATATAGCTATCTTTCCCCCTATGAGCTGACAATAGTTTTTCCACAAGGGGCTTTAAAGCCAAATACCAAATATAAACTTGAACTTAAACTTGATAAGCTTGAAAGCTCCCGCCTTAAAGACACGCTCAATCTTGAGTTTCGCACATTGCCTACACAGATTCACACTTCGCAATTTGCCCCAAACTTCATAAGTGATACGAGTTTTAACTTTGAACTCAATGTGAGCTTTTCCCAGCCCATTGTCATTACGCCACTTAGCAGGGCAAGTGAAACAAAGGATTTTGATACATTACGCAAAGCCATATCGCTACAAGATGAGAGTGGCAAGGAGTTGGAATTTAGCATAGGTTTTAACACTTATGAAAGCTCTTTACTTATCCAATCTCAAAATCTCGCCATTACAGATAAGCCTACACGCTATACGCTCACGCTCAAAGCGGATTATTTTGGATTGCAAAAAGATGAGGTTTTACACTATGAACGCGTGAGTGAAGGCTTGGAGATTGTAGATATACAAGCTATTTCAAGTGAAAAGTCCCATATTCAGGTGCATTTTTCACAGCCCTTAGCGGATAATAAAGATATAAAAGATTTTATCTCTCTAAGCCCGAATCTTAAGACAACCGCCATCATACAAGGCAATATCTTACAAATTTACGCACCTTTTAATATCACACAAAACTATACTTTGAAAGTCAAAGAAGGCATTGCTGCAGTGGATAAATCGCTTTTAAAAGATTCTAAAGAAGAGCAGATTGTGTTTAATCAAATCGCCCCATCTATTGTATTTTCACAACAAGGGGTCTTTCTCCCAAGTCAAGCAGAGAAAAAAATCGCCTTTAAAAGTATAAATGTCAAAAAAGTCAAACTTAAAATAAGCAAAATTTATCCAAATAACATCACAGCCTATCTTCACAAACAAAATCTCATCGGCAGCACAAAATATTCTACTCGCACAGACTATGATGATTATTATGATGACTATGGAGAAAGTTCGGGAATCTATGCAGATTTTGAAAGACTAGGCGATGTGGTCTTTGAACAAGACTTTGCACTCAATATGCAAAAAAATCAGTGGATTCAAACACAGCTTGATTTTTCAGCCCTTAAAGCAAATGAGGGGATTTTTATCCTTGAGTTAAGCTTTGATAAAGATGGGGTGGATTATGACTTTCCTAAAGATACTTCTAGCTGGAGGCAAGAGCAATTTTTTAATCAATTTGGCAAGATTCAAAAACATCTCATTTTTTCAAATATCGCTTTGCTTGCCCAACAGATTGATAACAAGCTTGAAGTCCTAGCCCTTGATATTGCAAGTAATAAGCCCCTGCCTCAAGTTCAAATCAATGCCATCAATCAAAAAAATCAAATCGTTGCTAAATCCACAAGTAACGCACAGGGTTTAAGCATATTTGAAAATGCCAATACTATTATGTATCTTAATGCTACTCAAGGCAAAAATACGACTATTTTGCGGTTCAATTCGCCTTTAAGTTTGGAGGGCTTTGACACACAAGGATTAGAATCTACAAGCAATGTCAATGCATATATTTACACCGATAGGGGCGTGTATCGTCCCGGTGAGGTGGCTCATATCAATATTATCGCTCGTTCAAACAATGCAAGCATAACCCACCCTATTAGCATATCTATCACTTCTCCACAAGGCAAAGTTGTGCTTGAAGATTTTATGCTAAAAGAGCAGCTTTTTGGGCTATATCATTATGATTTTAAGAGTGAAAAATCAGCCCCAACAGGAATCTGGCGAGTAAAGCTCAAAATCGGCAATGCGGAATTTTGGCATAATCTCTCAATAGAAAGTGTCGTGTCAGACCGCATAAGAGCGGAGATTCTAAGTCCTGATACACTTTCGCTCCAAACCTTACAAAAAAATGACAAAACACTCTTTTATGACATAAATTCAAGCTATCTTTTTGGCGCGCCTGCGGCGGATTTAAAATTTGAAAGCGACCTCTATGTGCAAGGAGTAAATTTCTCCGCCAAAGCGTATCCAAACTATACTTTCACTCACCCCTCATCTTTGCAGTATAGCTTTAATGATGGGCAGGAAGGCATATTAGATGCAAAAGGCTTCTCATCTCAATCTTTCAGTTTAAAGAACCTAGAGGATATGAATAAAAATCTTCGTGCCTTTATTCATACAAAAATCTTTGAAAACGGCGGACGCTATGTAAGTGCAAGAAAAATGATTGATATAGCCTTGTATGATAGCTTTGTGGGGATAAAAACACCATCAGCTTATGTAAGTGCTAATAATGAAATTGCCCTGCCCGTTATTGTACTCTCTCACGATACGCAAAAGCCCTTGTCAAATCGCCAACTCACTTATAGAATCTATCAAAATAGCTATTCTTGGTGGTGGGATTATGATAGCTATAATGAGTTTTTACGCTCCTTTAAACAAGATAAAAATACCAAATTGATTAAACAAGGCAAACTCACTTCAGCCCTTGAGCCTACTTTATTGCGTTTCACACCACATCAAAATGGAGAGCTTTTCATAGAAGTGGAAGATGAGAGTAATCATCAAAAAAGTGCCGTTATCCTTTATGCAAGTGAAAGCGGAGAGCCAACAGACGCACCAAAGCTCACACAGCTTCAAATCAAAAGCGATAAACAAAACTACCTCTCTAATGAAAAGGCAAAAATTAGCTTTGAAAGTGCCAAGGATTCTAAAGCTCTTATAAGTATTGTGAGGGGCAATACTATTTTGCAAAAATTTTGGCTTGATACACAAGAGGGGCAAACGAGCTTTGAACTACCGCTAAAAGAGAGTTTTGCTCCAAATGTATATGTCGCCATTACGCTATTGCAAAATTACGCAACACTTGATAATGATCGCTCACAGCGACTTTATGGCGTCTTGCCCATTATGGTTGAAAATGCAGAATCTAAGCTTTCTTTAGATATACAAGCTCCAGATTCTATTCGTCCAAATACGGAGTTTAAAGTTAAGCTTTCAAATGCACAAAAACAAAAGAGTGCCTACACACTTGCTATTGTTGATGAAGGACTACTTAATCTCACAGACTTTGTCTCGCCAAATCCGTGGGCGTATTTCTATCAAAAAATGGCGTTTATGCTTTCAGTCTTTGATAATTATGATCTTATCATCAGCAGAGATATTGGCACAATGCACCAGATTCTAAAAGTTGGGGGTGATGAGTTTGTTGGCGCATCACATCGCAAAGATTTAAATCAAGCACAAAGATTTAAACCTGTGGTGTTTTACTCTAAGCCCGTGATGAGTGATGAAAGTGGCAATGCCGAGTTTAGCTACATAATGCCCGCATATATGGGAAGTGTGCGTATTATGGCGGTGGGTGTGAATGAAAAAGCCTATGGCTCTAAGTCTCAAAATATGAAAATAATCGCTCCTGTGGTAATGCTCCCAACTTTACCTCGTTCTTTAAAGATAGGTGATAGTTTTGAACTTGCCATTGAAGTTTTGCCTATACAAGAAAATGTCGGTAAGACAACACTGAAACTTAAAAGTGGGGACAAAATCAAGCTTGAGAAAAACAACATCACTTTGGAATTTAAAGATAAAAAATCTCAAATTGTTAAAATCAATGCAAAAGTGAGTGAAGAGAGCATAGGGCAGGATTTTATAGAGATTAGCCTAGCAAATGGGGATTTTAAAATGAGTGATGTAACGCACATTGATATTTTGCCAAATAATCCCTACACGACCATAAGCCAAAAGCATACACTTTCATCTAAGCAAAAACTTAGCCTAGAAAATCCCAAAAACTATATAAAAGATTCAGAATCTAGCTATATTCTAGTGAGCCAAAAGCCTATTATGAGTATAGATCATCGCTTAAGTTGGCTTATTCGTTATCCTTATGGCTGTATTGAGCAAACTACCTCAAGCGTTATGCCGCAGCTCTTTTTAGGCGTATTGGGTGAAGCGGACTTCATAGACAAGCCAAGTATTGTAAAAAATATCAATGCTGGAATCGCACGCATTAGCACATTCCAAACAAGTGATGGTGGTTTTGCATATTGGCAAGGTGAGTCCAAATCAGATTCTTGGGGAAGTGCGTATGCAGGACATTTTTTACTCTTAGCTAAAAATCAAGGCTATTATGTGCCTGAAAGTGTGCTAAAAAAGTGGATAAACTATGCTATTTACAATGCTCAAGCAAATGGCAGTGTGTATTTACTCTATCTACTCTCCTTAGCTGGTGAGCCACAAATTGGGCTACTCAACAATGTATATGAACATCACCTATCAAAGCTTGAAATTAGCGATAAATGGCTTCTTGCTGCGGCTTACAAACTTGCAGGAATGGAAGAAATCGCTCATAAAATTACAAAAGATTTGCCCACCAAAGCAAAGCAACGCGATAGCTCATATTATGACTTTAGCTATGGCTCAACCTTGCGTGATGATGCGATGATTCTAAACGCTTATGGTGATATTTACAAAACTCCGCACAAAGAGCTTCTCTCCTATATTTTAGGGCAGCTTGAAAGCGATAAATGGTATAGCACCCAAACGCTTGGTTACTCGCTCCTTGCCATTGCCAATACAATACCAAAAGAGCAAAAAGAGGCAAAAAACTTTAGCTTTAAATTTGATGGCAAAAGCTATGAGAGTGCAGATTCTATAAAACTGCCTTTTAATGGTAAAAAAGCAGAGTTTGTTTCTCAAAGTGATTTTCCACTTTATGTTAATCATATATGGGATGGAATCTTGGAAGAAACTGACATTAAAGCAAGTGCGGATAAAATCGCCATTGATAGGGAGTTTTTAGATACAAATGGCAAACCCATTGATGTTAGCACTCTTGCTTCGGGACAAAGCTTCTATCTTATGCTAAGTCTAAAAAATGCCGATAACAACACGCCTGTGAGTGTTAGAAATGTCGCTATTACGCAGAATCTCCCAAGCGGCTGGGAGATTGAAAACACAAGGCTTAATGATGATAATCTGCCTGATTTTGTCCGCGATGATCATATCACTTACACTGATATTGGCGATGATAAGATAATGTGGTTTTTAGATTTTCATAGCCAATCACGCAAAATGTTTGTAAAGATTAACACCATTACACCCGGAAGCTACCTTCTGCCTCCTGCTACTGCGGAAGCAATGTATGATAATAACTTTAGGGCAAATACGGCTTCTATGCCTGTTATGGTCAAATAGCTTAAGCCGTGAAAAAACTAGGTGCTATTTTTAAACAAGCCCTTGTGCTATGCCTAGTTTTTCTTTTACTTTTTTGCTTGTATGGGCTGGGTGTATATGTGCAGTTTTTACACACCTTGCCAAGTTTAAGGGCTGATATTTTTGAATCTGTTTATAGTAAAAGTGTGCTTGATAGGCAGGGCAGAATCTTAAGCGTTTTTTTAAATCAAGCAGAGCAGTGGCATCTCAAATCCCCAACGCCTGTGCCAAATAAACTAAAAATTGCCGTGCTGACTTATGAAGATAAGCGATTTTCTAAACATTTTGGCGTTGATATTTTAGCCCTTTTAAGAAGTGTGAAAAATAACTTCACTCAAACAAAACGCAGTGGTGGCAGCACGATTAGTATGCAAGTAGTCAAGCTCTATCTCAAGCCAAAACGCACCTATGCCAACAAAATCAATGAAATATTCCAAGCTCTAGCTCTTGAATCTGCCTACAATAAAGATGAGATTCTAGCGATGTATCTTAATAACGCACCCTATGGTGGCAATATTATCGGCTATCACTCCGCGTCATTATTGTATTTTGGTAAAGATTCTACACAGCTCACTTGGGCTGAATCTGCCCTCCTTGCTATCTTACCAAATGCACCGGGTTTATTTAATCTTCATAAAAATTCACAGATTCTACAAAAGAAACGCGATGTGCTTCTTCATAAGCTCCATAGTCTTGGCTATTTTGATGAGACAATCCTTCATCTTTCCCTTAAAGAGCCAATTCCACAGGGTAGAAAGCCTGTTAAAAATCTCGCCCCACACTTGAGCTTAAAGCTTATCCAAAAAAGCACACAAAGCAATATCACAAGCACAATTGATAAGCAGATTCAAGCAAGATTAGAATCTAAAATTAAGCTCTATCACAAAAAGCTTCTTTCACTTGGGATTTTAAATCTCGCTGCCCTTGTTGTTGATACCAAAAGTGGCGAGATTCTAAGCTATATTGGTTCGCAGGATTTTTTAGATATAGAGAATTTTGGGCAGATTGATGGTGTGGTCGCCCTGCGTTCGCCCGGCTCTTTGCTTAAGCCATTTTTATATGCATTAAGCATTGATGAAGGACTTATTGCACCTCAAAGTTTGCTTGTTGATGTGCCGATGTTTTTTTCCAACTTCAAACCTCAAAATGCCAATAAAACTTTTCAAGGGTTAATCACCGCTGAATCTGCTTTGCAAAAATCGCTCAATGTCCCTTTTGTTAAGCTGCTTCAAACTTATGGGTATGAAAAATTTTTCTTTGCCTTGCAAGATATGACAGGGCTTAATCTTAGCAATGCCTCACGATATGGACTATCACTCATACTTGGCTCAAAAGAGATGAATATGCTACAAATCGCAAGATTATATCGTGGGCTAGGGAATTATGGTTATTTTGGGGATTTATACACGACATTGCCCTATGAGAAAAAGGAAGAAAAGTCCTATATCACGCAAGGTAGCGTATATCTCACATTGCAAACGCTTAAAGAGCTAAAACGCGAGGGGGATTTAGACTATCACAGAGAAAAAATGGCTTTTTCGTGGAAAAGTGGCACAAGTTATGGGAGAAAAGATGCGTGGGCAGCAGGCTGTAGCCCACAATATACTATTGTCGTTTGGGCTGGAAACTTTACAGGCAAACCAAATCCTAATATTTTTGGTGTCAAAACCGCAGGGACATTGCTTTTTGAACTCCTAGAAGAGCTTCCGCATAATAATGTAAATTTTAGCCTCCCAGCCTCTAAGCTTACCTATATTGAAGTAGATAAAATAAGTGCGTATAGATTAAGTGAAGATATGAAAGCACTTTTGCCAGAAAACGCAACCAAAAACATTCTTTTTCCGATAGATTCCAGAATCCTACGCACCTCGCCATTTTACAAAAAAGTATTTGTGTATGATGGCAAAGAGCTAGATTCACAAGATGAGCATTTTATGTATGCCAAGCCACAGCTAAGGCTCAATCTCCCGCTTAATATGCTAACCTACTACAAGCTTCAAAATGTCAATATTCAAAAACATCTCGCCAAGCAGGAAAAAACGCTTCAAATCATCTATCCTACGCAGAATCTCAAAATTATCCAACCCAAAGATTTTAATGGGCAACAAGAGCTTATCATTCGCATTGCTAATCTCAAAAATCAAAATGTCTCTTGGTATTTAGATAAGAATCTAATCCATAGCTCAAGCTCATCAACTCTAAAGATTCTGCTTCCTCAAGGTTTGCATTTTCTAAGCATTGTAGGCGAAGATGGAAGTATTGATAGCGTGGGCTTTAGTGTAGAAAAATAAGGCATTAGCAAAAATAAGCTAAGATTCTGTCTTATTATAAAAACACAAGGAGAAAAAATGAAATTTAATGGAAGTAATGTGCTTATCACAGGAGCGAGCAAAGGCATCGGCGCACAGATTGCCAAAACACTAGCAGGATATGGGCTAAAAGTGTGGATTAACTACCGCTCAAAGCCAGAACTTGCTGATAATCTTAAAAATGAAATAGAATCTAGCGGCGGCAAGGCAGCTGTGATTAAATTTGATGCAAGTATTGAGGAAGAATTTGTCGCTGGGCTAAAGGCTATTGTGGAAAGTGATGGGGCTTTAAGCTATTTAGTCAATAATGCAGGGATTACAAATGATAAGCTTGCTTTGCGTATGAGTGTGGGTGATTTTGATAGCGTGATTGAATCTAATCTCAAATCGTGCTTTATTGGCTGTAGGGAAGCTTTAAAAATTATGGGCAAACAACGATTTGGGAGTGTGGTTAATATTGCCTCCATTATTGGTGAGCGTGGTAATATGGGGCAGACAAACTATGCAGCAAGCAAGGGCGGAATGATTGCTATGAGTAAATCTTTTGCTTATGAGGGCGCGCCTCGCAATATCCGCTTTAATTGCGTTACACCGGGCTTTATTAAAAGTGATATGACAGATGAGCTAAAGCCTGAAGCAGTAGAATCTTATCTTAAAAATATTCCTCTAGCGCGTTTTGGAGAGGCTAATGATGTCGCTGAAGCCGTGGCATTTTTGCTTTCAGAGCATTCATCATATATTACAGGTGAAGTGCTAAAAGTCAATGGTGGGCTTTATATGTAAAGACACTTGCCATTTAACAAATCTTTGCTATAATGCGGGGTTTAAGTTTAAAACTAAGGAGAAAAAAATGAGTACATTTGAAGATGTAAAGGCAGTCGTAGTAGAACAACTTAGTGTTAATGCTGATGAAGTAAAACCAGAATCTCGCTTTATTGAAGATTTGAATGCAGATTCTCTTGATGTTGTGGAACTCGTTATGGCTCTTGAAGAGAAGTTTTCTATTGAGATTCCTGATGAGGATGCAGAGAAAATTAAAACCGTGAATGATGTTGTAGCTTATATTGATGCAAATAAATAACATCCCATCCAAGTCTAATGTTTTTGTGAAGATTTACAAGACATTAGATTCTATATTCTAATCACAATTTTAGTTACAAAGGAAAAATATGCGACGCGTAGTGGTAACCGGTCTAGGAATGATTAATTCATTAGGCTTAAATAAAAGCGACTCTTTTAAGGCTATTGTTGAGGGAAAATGTGGAATTAAAAGAATTTCTTGCTTTGATGTGGAAAATTTTCCTGTAAAGATTGCCGGTGAAATTATAGACTTCAACCCTGAAGAAGTCCTTGATCCTCGCGAAGTAAAGAAGGCAGACCGCTTTATTCAGCTTGGGCTAAAAGCTGCAAAAGAAGCAATGAACGAGAGTGGATTGCTTGAAAATGGCGTTATTAATCCTGCGCTTGGAGAGCGATTTGGCGTTAGCTCCGGCGCTGGTATTGGTGGGCTAGGCAATATTGAGAAAAACTCCATCGCCTGTGAGCAAAAAGGACCAAGACGCATTAATCCATTTTTTATCCCTTCAGCCCTTGTGAATATGCTTGGTGGATTTATCTCTATTGAATATGCACTCAAAGGTCCAAATCTCGCAAGTGTTACAGCTTGTGCAGCAGGAACTCACGCTATTATTGAAGCGGCAAAGACTATTATGCTCAATGGTGCTGATGCGATGCTTGTTATCGGCTCTGAATCTTCAATCTGCCCCGTGGGAATTGGTGGATTTGCTGCTATGAAGGCTTTAAGTGATAGGAATGATGAGCCACTCAAAGCTTCTCGCCCATTTGATAAAGAACGCAATGGTTTTGTTATGGGAGAAGGTGCAGGAGCGTTGGTGCTAGAAGAATATGAGAGTGCAAAAAAACGCGGTGCGAAGATTTATGCTGAGCTTATCGGCTTTGGCGAAAGTGGCGATGCAAACCACATCACAACCCCAGCTCCTCAAGGCGAAGGTGCATTGCGTGCAATGAAAGCTGCACTTAAAATGGCAAATATTTCTATAGATTATGTCAATGCACACGGCACAAGCACCGCTTATAATGATTTGTATGAAACTATGGCGTTAAAAGTTGCATTTGGTGGCAAAGATTCTGTCCCACCTGTGAGTTCTACAAAGGGACAAATTGGACATTGTTTGGGTGCAGCGGGTGCGATTGAGGCGGTTATTTCTATTATGAGTATGCAAGAGGGAATCTTGCCTCCAACTATTAATCAAGAATCTAAAGATCCAGAATGCGATCTTGATTATATCCCAAACACTGCACGTCAAGCAAAGGTAAATGCGGTGATGAGCAACTCATTTGGCTTTGGTGGCACAAATGGTGTTGTTATATTTGGTAGAATCTAGGGTAAAAAATGGCAACTTATCTTGATTTTGAACAAAAGATTAAGAATCTTCAAGATGATATAGAATCTGCTGTTGTTCGTGGTGATAATGATGCAAGATTTATCCTTGAAAAAGAGCTTGAAAAAGAAGTGGCTAATGTATATTCAAATATAAGTGATTATCAAAAGCTTCAGCTTGCTCGCCACCCAGACCGCCCCTATGCTATGGATTATATTGAACTTATTTGTAAAGATGCCTATGAGATTAGTGGGGATAGACACTTTAAAGATGACAGGGCAATTGTGTGCTTTATTGGCAAGATTGGCGAACAAACAGCAATGGTTATTGGTGAAGAAAAAGGACGCGGCACAAAAAATAAATTAGCGAGAAATTTTGGTATGCCAAGCCCAGAGGGCTATCGCAAAGCTTTGCGTGCTGCAAAACTTGCTGAAAAGTTTAATATCCCTATTTTAATGCTAGTAGATACACAAGGTGCATATCCCGGACTTGGTGCTGAAGAGCGTGGGCAAAGCGAAGCCATAGCTAAGAATCTCCAAGAATTTGCCAAACTCAAAACCCCAACCATTGCTGTTGTTATCGGTGAAGGTGGAAGCGGTGGAGCTTTAGCGATTGCTGTAGCCGATAAACTTGCGATGATGCAATATTCTGTCTTTAGCGTTATCTCTCCTGAAGGCTGTGCGGCGATTTTATGGAATGATCCCTCAAAAATAGAATCCGCCACAAAAGCACTTAAGATTACACCTATTGAGCTTAAGAAATGTGGGCTTATTGATGATGTGATAGATGAGCCACTTATTGGTGCTCATAGAGACAAGGAAAATGCAGCCAAAGCTATTGAATCTTACTTCCTTAAATCACTTGAAGAAATCGTCCAAGACGACAAATATCTCTCTAAACGCTATGATAAACTTATGAGTTATGGGGCATTTACCCAAGAGGAAACTCTCTAGATTCTCAAATAAGAGCTAACTGAGCCAAACACCTTGTGATAGGCAAAAATTGTTTTAGATTCTACAAAATCTGCAAGTAAGCCTACAAGATTTTCTCATAGAATCTCACTCCACATATTCCTAGAAACCGAGATTATGGGACTAAGATTGTGGAAAGATAGATTTCACAAAGTATTTTACCCAGCATATTTACCTCCCCTATATTGTTTTGTGGCACAATCAATGCTTCCCTATATTATCCCAAAGGAGTAAAAATGAAAAAATGGATTGTGGCGTTATTTGCTGCTGTGTGTGTTATTTGGTTAAGTGCGTGTAATGATAACAAAGCTCAAACTCAAGCCTCCAGCAGCATAGAGCAAATCAAGCAAAATGGTGTTTTGCGCGTGGGTGTTTTTGGCGATAAGCCACCTTTTGGCTTTGTTGATGAAAATGGCAAAAATGCAGGATTTGACATTTATATCGCAAAAAGACTTGCTAAAGACTTGCTTGGCGATGAAAATAAGATTGAGTTTGTATTGACTGAAGCAGCTTCACGCGTTGAGTTTTTACGCTCAAATAAAGTAGATGTTATTATGGCAAACTTCACTCAAACTAAAGAGCGTGAAGAGGCGGTTGATTTTGCTAAGCCTTATATGAAGGTCTCCCTTGGCGTTGTCTCTCCAAATGGCGAGATTCAAAGTGTTGAAGACCTGAAGGGCAAAAAACTTATTGTCAATAAAGGCACAACTGCAGATGTGTATTTTAGTAAAAATCACCCAGATATTGAACTGCTTAAATATGAGCAAAACACTCAAGCTTTCCTTGCATTAAAGGATAAAAGGGGTGATGCACTCGCACACGATAATACACTTGTCCTTGCGTGGGCTATGGAGAATCCGGGCTTTAGTGTTGGTATCCCAACACTTGGTGAGGAAGATGTCATTGCCCCTGCCGTTAAAAAGGGTAATGCCGAGCTTAAAACTTGGCTTGATGAGGAAATAAACAAACTTATAAATGAAGGCTTTATCAAAGAAGCTTATGAGAAAACACTTGCTCCAATTTTTGGCGAGGAAAAAGCAGATTCTGTGATTTTTTCTAACTAAGTCTTAAGGCTATGGTCTTTATCCCCATAGCCTAAGCAAAATCTACAAGGCTCACGGAAAGCGACATAGTAGTAATACATTAAACTTATAAAAAACTAAGATTCTATTATACAACTACACTCAAAGATAAAATTACCTATTTCACAAATGCTTCAAGGATTTTTACAACAATGCGGTTTTTATAATAATCACACATAAGCTCAGCGTGTATATCTAGGCATTGTCCCACTTCACGCATAGTTGGTGCTAAAAACTCTAGCCCCACTACACAAACTCCACGAGAATCTACCAAGGTATATTCAAAATGCTTATTTTCCCTGCCTAGTGGCTTTATCTCTTGTATGGTAAGATTTTCTAGCAAAAATGTAGGCTTAGGATTCCCTTCGCCAAAAGGCTCAAAAGATTCTAGAATCTTAAAAAGCTCCCTATCAATGCTCTCTGCCCCAAGTGTAAAAAAAGCCTCCCTATCACTTGCTTCTTCATACACCATACATTCTTGTAGCTTCTCTACAAATACCTCAAGCTGATTAAGTTCTAAACTCAATCCCACAGCCCCACTATGCCCACCAAAACCAAGGCAATATTGTTGCAATGGCGTGATACTTGCAATCAAGTTTGCCCCACCAAAACTTCGTCCGCTCCCCTTTAGCACATCAGCATTTTGGCTCAACACAAAAGCACTTTTTTTATACATTCTAGCAAGTTGAGCTGCCACTATCCCAAGCACACCTTCGTGCCAAGATTCCCCATAACTTAATACAAAATCATTTGTTTGGATAATTTTTTCCTGTGCTTTTTGGATAATGTCTTGCTGAATCTCCTTGCGTTTGGCATTTAGACTTTTTAGCTCCGTGTAAATATGAGCAGCGTGAGCTAAACTAGGCGAAAGCAAAAGCTCTAAAGCCTTATTTGCACTCTCCATACGCCCAGCACAATTGAGCAAGGGAATAAAATCAAATGAAAGACTTTCTGCAGTTATAGGCTTTTTAAACCTCGCATATTCTTGATGCAAAAGGGTAGCAAGCACGCTAGAAGAAGCATTAAGAGATTCTAGCCCCTTTTTTACAAGAATGCGATTTATACCTTTGAGCGGCATTACATCAGCGATTGTAGCAATAGCAAGGTATTCTAAAAACATTCCCATATCAATCTTTGCCCCAAGACTACGCTTAATCGCCCCACAAAAATACCACGCCACAACCGCCCCACAAATATTTTTTTGTATAAAAGTAGAATCTTTTAGCATAGGGTTTATGATAACATCTGCTTGTGGGAGTGTGGGCGTGGGCGTGTGATGATCAGTAATGATAAAAGGAATATCTCTTGCCTTGCACCACTCTCCTGCACAAAAAGCGGTAATGCCATTATCCACGCTCACAACCACAGCAGCATTTTGAGCGTTCTTCTCTAAAAGAGCGGCACTCACGCCATAACCATCTTCAAAGCGATTTGGGATAATAAGCCTAAAGTGTTGATAGCCCAATGTCTGAAAAAAACGAGTCATAATCGCACTCGCACACACACCATCGGCATCATAATCACCAACGACAAGAATCTCCTTATTTTTTTCCATAATTTGAGAGATGATTTGTGCGGCAGATTCAATATGATTTAAACTCTGTGGTGTTGGCAAATCTCGCAGTGTGTGGATACCACACTCAAGGTCGCGAGATTGCAATATGTGAAGAATCTGTTGTTTTGTGAGATATTGCTTGTTTTTCATATAGCAAACCGAAATCTAAGCACTATTGCTTTTTATGAGCTAGTGTTTGCTTGACAAATGCCAAAATAATGGGATTTGGATTTTGCAGCCTTGAGGTAAATTCAGGGTGAAACTGCACCGCCACAAACCACGGGTGATTTTCCAGCTCAATAGATTCTATAAGCCCATTACATTCTCCGCTAATTATCATACCATTGTGAGTAAAAAGCTCTCTATATTTTGGATTTGCCTCATATCTGTGGCGATGACGCTCTTTGATAAGGTCTTTTTGCCCATAGGCTTCATAGAGTTTTGTGCCTTTTTTGATATGGCATTCATACTCACCTAGTCGCATAGTCCCACCCATAGGCGAGGTATGTGTCCTAAGCTGTTTGTTACCCTGCGTGTCAATAAAGTCCTCTATTAAATATATAATAGGCTCTTTGCTCTGTGGATTAAACTCCACAGAATCTGCCTCCTTAATCCCAAGCACATTCCTTGCAAACTCAATGAGTGAGAGCTGCATACCAAGGCAGATTCCAAGAAATGGGATTTGTTTCTCCCTTGCATAGCGTATCGCCTCTAGTTTCCCCTTAATCCCTCGCTCACCAAAGCCACCGGGCACCAAAATAGAATCCACATCATAAAGCAATGAAGGCTCCTCTTCTAAAGATTCACTATCAATCCACTTGATATTGACCTTTGTATCCGTATTTGCTCCAGCGTGGATAAGCGATTCAATCAAAGATTTATAAGATTCTTTTAAACTCAAATACTTGCCCACAAAGCCAATAGTTATGCTTGATTTTGGTGCGATGATTTTTTTGACAAGCATATCCCAATTATCCATTTTTGGCTTTAATTCTTTGAGCTCCAAATGCCGTGCAATAGGCGTTAGAATCCCCTCTTCTAAGAAATTTAAAGGACATTTATAAATGCTCTCCGTATCTTCAGCTACAATCACACTATCATCATCTACATCACAGCTCATTGCAAGCTTTCTTTTTAGCTCTTTATCTAGGCTCTTTTCACATCGTGCTACGAGAATCTGCGGCGAAATGCCTATGCGTCTAAGCTCTTGGACGGAATGCTGTGTAGGCTTTGTCTTTAGCTCCCCAGCAGCACGCACAAGGGGAATGAGCGTTACGTGAATGGAAATGACTTGTTTGCTTCCTAGCTCGTGCTTCATCTGTCTCATCGCCTCAAGATAAGGCATACCCTCAATATCGCCAACCGTCCCGCCAAGCTCCACGATGAGAAAATCGCTTCCCTCTCCAGCAAGTTTGATACGCGATTTTATCTCATCAACGATATGCGGCACGATTTGAATAGTCTTGCCTAGATATTTTCCTTTGCGTTCTTTTTCAATCACAGACATATAGACTTGTCCGGTTGTAAAATTATTTGTTTTATAAAAATCTTTATTTAAAAATCGCTCATAATGCCCTATGTCTAGGTCTGTTTCAGCTCCATCACAGGTTACAAACACTTCGCCGTGTTCTAGCGGACTCATTGTGCCCGGATCTACATTGATGTAGGGATCAATTTTTAAAATTGACACATCAAATCCACTATGTTGAAGTAATGTCGCTATTGATGAAGAGGTAATGCCCTTGCCAAGAGAGCTTAACACACCGCCTGTTACAAAAATATATTTTACTGCCACAATATAACCGCCTTAGTTTTAAAATTTTGGTGCAATCATAATAAATCAGTGGTTAAAAGCTTGTTAATTTACCTTTTTTTGTATTTTCTCACTTATGATTGTGCGTGTTTATTTCACAAAGGAGATTTTTATGCTTATTGCTTTTATTTGTTTATTTATCTGTCTTTATGCCCTGCCAGGCATTATTCTAGCATTTTTACAAATTAAACATATTAAGCTAGAGTTACACAAACCTGCTATCTTGCTTGAATCTGAAGACTATAAGCAAGCCGGGGATTATGCCATCGCCTCATTGCGATTAGATATTTTTACACATCTTTTTGAGATTCTCACCTTTAGTCTATGGGCTGTCTTTGGACTAAAATTTTTATCACTATGGCTTGAACATATACTTAGTGGATTTTCATCTATGTGGCAGGAAATTGCCCTTGTCTTAGCTTTTGTGATAATTGGAAGTATCATTGAGCTACCTTTTGCAATTTATAAAACATTCTTCCTTGATAAGAAGTTTGGGTTTTCTAAGCAAACGCCTAGTCTCTTTGTCATTGATACACTTAAAAGTCTAGTTTTAAGCGTGGTGATTGGGGGCATTATTATTTGTTTGCTTGTGCTTATCATTGAAAATATCGCTTTATGGTGGCTTGTAGGCTTTGTAGCTTTGCTTGGTGTTGTGATTTTGGCAAATCTCATCTATCCCACACTCATCGCCCCGTTGTTTAATAAATTCACTCCGCTTAATGATGAGAATCTCAAATCCCGCATAGAATCTTTAATGAATAGCATTGGCTTTAAGAGCAATGGCATATTTATCATTGACGCTTCTAGGCGAGATGGACGGCTTAATGCGTATTTTGGCGGACTTGGCAAAAGCAAACGCGTAGTGCTGTTTGATACACTGCTTGATAAAATCAGTGCCGATGGGCTTATAGCCATACTTGGACACGAGCTAGGACATTTTAAGCATAAAGATATTTTCAAAAATATCATTCTTATGGCGTGTATGCTTTTTGTGCTATTTTTCATCGTGGGGCATCTGCCAGAAAGCCTTTTTAGCACATTGGGCTTAGTGCAAAATGGAGCTGGAGTATTGCTTATTATGCTACTTATCTCACCTGTGGTTGGCTTTTTCTTTTTGCCTATTATGGGATATTTTAGTCGCAAAGCGGAGTATAAGGCTGATGAGTTTGGTGCTAGTCTCTCAAGCAAAAATTGCCTTGCTAACGCACTTGTGCGATTAGTGAATGAAAATAAAAGCTTCCCAAGCTCCCACCCAGCATACATCTTTTTCTATTACACTCACCCACCACTTTTACAAAGATTAAAAGCTCTTGATTATGACCCACACCATTGATACACTCTTAGATTCTGCTATTTTAAAACTCTCACAAGTAGCAGAATCTTTGCAGCTCAAACCGCGATTTGAGAGTGAAATTTTACTTAGCTTTGTGCTGCAAGTTAGTCGCGTATATCTCCACACACATAATAAACAAAATGTGAATCTTACTCAAACAGAGCATTTTCTCGCCCTTGTTGATGAGCGAACCAAGGGCAAACCTATTGAATACATTACCCAAAGTGCAAGCTTTTATGAGCATACTTTTTATGTCAATGATTCTGTGCTGATTCCACGACCGGAGAGTGAGATTCTTATCCAAAAAGCGAGTGAAATTATAACAAGGCATAATATAGAATCCATTGCCGAAGTCGGCATAGGCTCGGGTATCTTAAGCATTACGCTTTCACTTTTGCACCCACAATGTCGCTTTTTTGCCACTGATATTAGCCAAAAAGCCCTAGAAGTTACGCAAAAAAATATTCACTCCCTTGCCCCAGATTCTAACATCACGCTTAAACACTGCTCCTTACTCCCAAGCTCGTGGCAAGATATTGAACTCATCATCAGCAATCCACCTTATATTTGCGATGATTATCCTATCAGTCAGCCTTTGACTTATGAGCCTAACATTGCCCTTTTTGGCGGAAAAGATGGGCTAGATATACTCAAAGCCTTGATTGTAGAGGCTAAAAATCGCAAAGCTTTTTTGTTGTGTGAAATAGGCTATGACCAAAAAAACGCCCTCACACATTTTTTAGAGCAACACAATGCAAAAGCAATCCACTTTTACAAAGATCTAAGCGGACTAGATAGAGGCTTCTGGTGCAGATTCTAAAATCCTAAGATATTCTAGCTTAATGCAGCTATTCTCTTCATAGGCGATGTGGTGTTCTTTGGCAAGGTTAGCAGATTTTGCATTATGAAGCCCGAGTTGCACCCATACGCATAGATGATGTGCATTAAATGAGCTAAGATTTTTTAAAGCTAGAATCTCTTGCATTATCTCTTCTAAAGCCTCGCTTTTTCTAAACACATTGATAATATCGCATTGCACGCCTCTTTGTGCCAATGCTTCAAAAGCTTCTTGTAATGTCAAGTAAGCCTTTTTACCTAGAATCTCCCCACCTCGTGGGTATATTGGCACGATTTCGTAGCCTTTGTTGAGTAAAAATTCCCCGACTTGATAGCTAGACTTATTTGAATCTGGACTTAGCCCAATGATAACAATCACTCTTGCCTTTTGTAAAATCTCTTTTTTCTGTGTATCACTTAGTCCCATTCTCTGCTCCCTTAAGATTCCATATACAAATCAATCCGCACAATGTAGCATAGAATCTATAAAAACTTTCATAAAAACATATAAAAATGCTTTGTTATAAGCAAATGCGTTTCTTTACATTTTTTTTACTTTGTAAAATGCTATTTTTTACATAGATTTTTTACACTGCTGATGTCAAAAAATTTGACAAAAAATCATTCCATAAGGAACTCGTATGAAAACTACATCATTGACAGGTAGGATTTGGGCTTTGTGTTTTGTCGCTTTGGCGATTGTTGGTGTGAGCGTTGGCTCTGTGCGTGCTGATGATAATATTCATCCTATTTCACGCGAAGATGGTTCTGGCACAAGAGGTGCTTTTGTTGAGCTTTTTGAAGTATTTAATAAAGTAAAGGACAAAAAAGTAGATGCAATCTCTAAAAAAGCTGAGATTACAAACTCAACAGCAGTAATGCTAACAACGGTTTCAAAAGATGAAAATGCCATTGGGTATGTATCACTTGGATCACTGAATAAGTCTGTTAAGGCGGTTAAGATTAATGGTGTTGAAGCAAATGCAGCAAATGTGAAAAGTAAAAAATACCCTGTGTCTCGCCCCTTTAATGTTGTTACACTCAAAAGCAATGCGTTGGCTGATGACTTTTTGAGCTTTGCAACTTCTAAAGAGGCGCAAGATATTGTTACAAAAGCGGGATATATTCCAACTGATGCACAAAGCTTTAAGCTTAAGAATCCCGAAGGCAAGATTGTCATTGCTGGGTCAAGCTCTGTAACGCCGCTTATGGAGAAGCTCAAAGAAGCGTATTTGAAACAAAACAAAAAAGCAAAAATTGAGATTCAACAATCAGATTCAACAACAGGTGTGAATGCTACGGTTGAAGGTATTGCAGATATTGGTATGGTAAGCCGTGAGCTTAAGGAGAGTGAGCTAAGCAAGGGGCTAAATGCTAAGGTGCTTGCTATTGATGGACTTGCTGTGATTGTTAATCCAAAAAATGGCATAGATTCTCTTAAGCCAGAGCAAGTAAAAGCCATTTTTGAAGGTAAAACAACAAAATGGAGCGAAGTAAAATAACTTCCCCTAACTTCTTTAGAATCTTGCTTGATTGAAAGTAAGATTTACACTTTTTCTCTCAACCCTTTAGAGACTTTACAAAACTCTAAAGGGTTAAACTCACATATTTTAGGCTATTTTCAAACTTTTCATTTTAAGCATTTTTTTGATTTTACATTTTCTTTACATTTGAATCTGTGTGATTTTACATAATATTTTTATGATACGCATACTCAAAAAGGTGTTTGAGAATCTTTGTTTTTTAAAATCCCAAACACAATAAGGAATAAAATGGAAAAGATTCAAGCAGCGAGTTTTAAATCTGTTTTTATGGAGAAATCAATGCAGGGGCTTTTTGCTCTCTGTGCGTTTGGCTGTGTTTTAGCCGTTGGTATGATTTGTATCTTTTTATTTGCCAATGCCATTCCTACAATCGCAGAGATTGGTTTTATGGATTTTATCTTTGGTGATTTGTGGGAGCCAAATGCGGAGATTTTTGGTCTTGCTCCTATGATTGTAGGCAGCCTTTATGTAACCGCACTTGCCATTGCCTTTGGTGTGCCTTGTGGGGTGCTATCAGCCATTTATCTTGCCTTTTTTGCAAGTAAGAAAGTTAAAATTGCTATCACTCCTGCGGTGGAGCTTTTAGCTGGGATTCCAAGTATTGTGTATGGATTTTTTGGACTTATAGTGATTGTGCCTTTTTTGGCACATATTCTTGGCACAAGCGGCAAAGGTCTACTTGCCGCTTCGCTTTTGCTAGGCATTATGATTTTGCCAACAATTGTGCTTGTGTCAAAAACAAGCCTTGAGGCTGTAAGTGAGACTTATTTAGAAGGGGGCTTAGCCCTTGGAGCGAGTAAGGAAAGGGTCGTGTTTTTTGTTATGCTAAAGGCGGCTCAAAGTGGGGTGCTTGCAAGTATTATTTTAGGTGTGGGAAGAGCTATTGGCGAGGCAATGGCGGTTATCGTCATCGCTGGGAATCAGCCCATATTCCCTGAATCTATAAGCGATGGCGTGAGAACGCTAACGACTAATATTGTGCTTGAGCTTGGGTATTCTGCGGATTTACATAGAGAGGCATTAATCGCTTCAAGCGTGGTGTTATTTGTATTTATCCTGCTTATCAACCTAAGCTTTAGCGTATTAAAAAGGGAGAAACACTAATGAGTGAAATAGCACTGAATCAAACACGGCAAAGCAGTTTGACACAACCAAAAAGTATTTTTTCACCTCTAAGCAAGGTATGGCAGGAGCTAAGGCAGAAAGATGGGCTTTCACTCTTTTTTTATATCATCGTGCGTTTAGCGATATTTGCGAGTGTGGCGACATTTGCCTTTATCATCGGCTACATTTTATATAATGGTGTGGGTTACCTTAGTCCAAAATTATTTGAGCTTACCTACACAAGTGAAAATGTCTCAATGATGCCAGCAATTATCAATACAATCACTATGGTTTTACTCTCCCTTTTTATTGCTACACCCGTAGCGATTTTTGGAGCGATTTTCTTAGAAGAGTATGCAAACTCTCAATCTCGTGCCGTAAGACTTATCGTTGTAGCAGCTGAAACACTCACTGGGATTCCAAGTATTGTGTATGGGCTATTTGGCTATTTGGCGTTTGTTATTTATTTTGGCTTTGGCTTTAGTTTTTTGGCTGGGGCTTTGACACTTGCTATTATGGTATTGCCGCTTATTTTGCGAAATACACAAGAGGCGATAAAAGCAGTGCCGATTTTGTATAAGGAAGCATCTTTTGGGCTTGGGGCTGGGAGGCTTAGGACAATCTTTGTGATTATCTTGCCTTGTGCGATAAGCGGGATTCTAGCTGGAGTGATTTTAAGCGTTGGGCGTATTGTTGGGGAGAGTGCGGCTTTGCTTTACACAGCGGGGACGGTAGCACAAGTGGCTGATTTTGGAGATTCTGGGCGGACGCTAAGTGTGCATATGTATGCGCTTTTAAGTGAAGGGCAGTATATGGAGCAAGCCTACGCCACGGCTGTCATTTTGCTTGTCATCGTCATAGGGATAAATTTTATCTCTAATATGTTGGCACGATTTTTTGATCCTAATAAACTCAAATAAGGAACACAAATGAATAATGTAACTTTTGATATTAGCAATATGAATCTGCATTATGGGGATTTTCACGCGTTGAAAAATATTAATCTCACTTTGTTGCGTAATGAAGTGAGTGCGTTTATAGGACCTAGCGGTTGTGGTAAATCTACACTCCTAAAAAGCCTTAATCGTATGAATGACCTTGTGCCAAGCTGTAAGATTACAGGTAAGATTTTGCTTGATGGGCAGGATATTTATCAAAACTGCGATGTGAATGCGTTAAGAAAACGCGTGGGTATGGTGTTTCAAAAGCCAAATCCATTTCCTATGAGTATTTATGATAATATCGCTTTTGGACCACGCACACACGGCATTAAGAAAAAGGCTGAACTTGATGAGATTATAGAATCTTGCTTAAGGGGGGCAAATATTTGGGAAGAGCTCAAAGATAGGCTTCATAAATCAGCCCTTGGGCTAAGTGGCGGACAACAGCAAAGACTATGTATCGCTAGGGCATTAGCCGTGCAGCCTGAAGTGATTTTGATGGACGAGCCAACTTCAGCATTAGACCCTATCTCTACGCTTAAGATTGAAGATCTCATCAATGAGTTAAAAACAAAATACACCATTATTATCGTTACGCACAATATGCAACAAGCCACGCGTATATCGGATAAGACGGCGTTTTTCCTTATGGGCGAGATTGTAGAGTTTGACACCACGGAGAAAATCTTTAGCTCTCCTAAGGAGAAAAAGACACAAGATTACATTACAGGGAGGTTTGGATAATGCGAGATATTTACCTAGCACAGCTGAATGACTTAGAAGCACAATTTAATACAATGCTTACTCTCTCCTGCGATGCACTGCATTATGGAGCGGATTTTCAAAGCACAAAAAGTTTAGAAGAAATGGAGCTTATTGTGGAGCGATTAAACACGCTGGAGAAGGATATTTTTCACTCCTGTGAAATGTTGATTTTAAAGCAACAGCCCGTAGCACAGGATTTGGAGTTTATCACACGGACTATTAAGCAGATTCACGATTTGCGGCGTATGGGTGAGATTTCACTCAATAGTGCTAAGATTATCGCTCAAATGCCAAAGGAATGTATGCTTGACTTGCTAGAAAAAATGGCAAATTTACTTTTTGAGATGTTTGATGCGTTTAAGGATTCTAATATTCAACGCGTAGAAGAGATTGAAAATCTTATGGATTCTTGTTTTAGACAGATGAAAGAGCAGATCGCCCAAAAGCTACAAGATTCATATCTCAACGCACATTGGTGGCTTGAGATTCTTATGCTGTCAAAATATTTTGAAAAAATTGCTGATCATATCAGTGCGATGGCGTATGCGTAAGCTATAATTATGCGTTACATAAAGGATATAAAGTGATTTTTATACTTGAAGATGATGAGGGGATTTTGAGCCTTGTGCTGTATGCGTTAAACTCTGCAAATTTAAAGGCAAAGGGCTTTAGTCTGCCGAGTGAATTTTGGGAAGCTATGGCAAAGGAATCGCCTTCCTGTGTGGTGCTTGATGTGATGCTGCCTCAAGAAGATGGGCTAAGTGTTTTACACAAAATGCGTCAAAATCATAAGAGCAAAAATATCCCCGTGGTAATGCTAACCGCACTTGGAAGTGAGTTTGATAAGATTAAGGGGCTAGATAGCGGGGCTGATGACTATCTTACCAAGCCTTTTAGTGCTTTGGAGCTTATTGCTAGAATTAAAGCGTTGTTGCGTAGAAGCCATACGCAGAATGATTGTGAGATGAGTTATGGCGATTTGAAATACTCTAAAACAATCCATAGCGTGAGTATAGGCGGAGAATCTTTACATCTCACATTAAAAGAGTTTGAGCTTTTGGGATTGCTAATGAGCTCTACTAATCGTGTTTTTAGCAGAGAAGAGTTGCTTGAAATTATTTGGGGGTATAATATCTCTGGGACACGCACGATTGATATTCACATTAACACCTTGCGTTCAAAGCTTGGCAAGTATGGCAAACATATCAAAACAATACGCGGTGTGGGGTATCAGTTTAATACAAACGCATAGCATAAGCTTCATTCACACAAAGGGGGAAAATGAAAAAAAAGATTTTTTATGCGATTTTTTTAGGTATCTTAAGTGTGCAGATTCTAAGTGTGCTGAGTGTAGCTTTTATCCTTGATAATCTTATTAAATCACAAAGCTTTGAGAGATTACACTACACGCTTAGGCATTTAAATACTGATGATATACAAGAGATTTTGTCCCAAAGGGAAAATATTCTTCCTGCTCCATATCGTATTACGCTGATTTCAACGCAAGGTCAAGTGCTTTATGATAGTAAGGCACAAGTAGAATCTATGGATAATCATCTTTGGCGACAAGAAGTCCAAGATGTTTTAACACAATTTGCAGCTCACGCGAACAAGCCCATTTTCACCCAAAGAGAATCTGCCACACTCAATGAGCAAACACTCTATGTCGCCACAATGATGAGTGTAGATTCGCAAAACATCATCGTGCGTTTAAGTGAGCAGAAAAAGGCTTTAAGCCTTGTGCTTTTTGACTTTTTGCCCTATTTGTGTGTGTTACTTCTTTTTGGCTTGGCACTAAGCGGGATTTTGGCTTCAATTTTGAGTAAGAAAATCATTAAGCCTATTGAAAATATTAATCTTTCTTCGCCCATACAGACAAATCCCTACCCAGAGCTTCAAATCTTTATGCAACGCATTGCCAAACAAAAAAAGAAAATCAAAAAGCAAATTCGCATTATCAACGCACGACAGCACGAGATTGAGACGATTATCCAAAATATGAATGAGGGCTTTTTGCTCCTTGATAGCAAGGCTTGTATTAAATCTTACAATCATATCGCCCTTGAATATTTGCAGATAGATTCTATTGATACACTTTTTGAATCCCCACATTTAGCGACATTACAAGCCGAACTACAAAATATTATGAATAAGCCCCAAAATAATACAGAGGGTAGCGATTGTAGTTTTGAATGCGAGATAAAGGGACGCACTTTATATGTTATTGCCTTGCCTGTATGGGTAAAAACTCAGCTCCAAGCCATCGCAATGGTGCTTATTGATAAAAGCTCACAAAAACAAGCCCAAGATTTTAGAAAAGAGTTTAGCGCAAATGTTACCCACGAGCTAAAAACGCCCTTAGCCATTATCCTAGCAAGTAGTGAAATGCTAAAAAGTGGGCTTGTGAAGAAAGAAGATGAAGCGGAGTTTCTTACAAAAATTTATACAGAATCTAATCGTTTATTGACATTGATTGATAAGATTCTGCGTTTGTCATTTTTTGATGAAAATACCATTGAGCTAGAGAAAAGTCCGCTTGATTTGAGCGAGATTCTAAAGCGGGTGAGTAAGAATCTTAAGCCTTTGGCTGATGAGAAGGGCATTGAGATTGTTATTAGCATTAATGGGCGTGAAAGTAAGATTTGGGGGATAAGCTCTTTAATTGAAGATATGATTTATAACCTTGTGGAAAATGCCATTAAATATAGCAATGAAAAGAGTCAAATCACATTGAGTTTAAGCCAAAATGCTCAAGGTGTAAGCGTATGTGTAAAAGATTCAGGCATTGGCATTCCGCTTGAAGAACAAGAGAGAGTGTTTGAGCGGTTTTATTGTGTGGATAAAAGTCGCAGTAAAAAGCTTGGCGGCAGTGGGCTAGGACTATCAATTGTAAAACATATTGCTAAGATTCATAATGCAAAAATAGAGCTTAAAAGTCAGCAAGGCGTTGGCACAAGCATTGGCGTGGAGTTTCCGTTGAATCTTTAAAAAAGCTCTCTTATTGATAATGTCCCAAGCAAGTGATATTCTGTAAGCAGCAATGCTAGGGTATAAAATGCCATATACGCACAAAGCGTGAAGGCTAAGCGATAGTGTTTCTTAAAGATAAGAATAGCAAATATAAGGCTATATGAGAGTGTTTGTGCAAGGCAATAAGTCTCAAAACTATCAATTCCCTTACTCCAATAAGTGTATAACAGCACAACATACACAAAAGCAAAAATAAGGAATGCTTTAAAATTGTGCTTGTAAAATCCATTACTGACAAAAAAAGAGACAAAAAATACCATAAGAGACTTAAAATATCAGGGTATTCTCCACGCAGATGTAAAACCAAAAGCCCACCCCAAAAAAGCATAGTGTAAAAAAGCCATTTAAGCTGTGAGATAGTGATAGAATCTAGCTTTTTAGTGTGCTTCTCTTGTGTGTTTGATGACATATAAAATCCTTATTGGGCGTTTTGTAGCTTTGTAAAGGCTAAATGCGTAAGTTTGCGTTGAGTATGGTTAGAATTTTGTGCGAGATTTTTAAGGACTTTTATTTTCAAAGACTTTTAAAGGTATATGGAGATTCTACACTCACATTTGAGAAGTGCAAAGAGTTTTGAGATACATTTTATTGTATTTTGAATTACCTTAACTTTGCATCTTAAATTCCATACTTTGATAAATAGAATCTTAGCAAAGCAAAAGCCCTGCTAAGATTCGAGCCTTATCATATCGGTAAAACGCGGATTTTAGAATCTAGCTGCTCTTGCAAGACAGATTCTATGGCATAGAGTGTTCCTGTTGCCCCACTCGCACAGCCGCTACACGCCCCAAGATAGCGGATATACACATCAATGAATCCATCACTTGTATCCTTAATGTCTAAAATCTCCATATCGCCCCCATCCATCATAAGCATAGGGCGGATATTTGCGTCAATGACTTTATCAATCGCCTTTACTTTTTGCACCATTGTCATTTCAGCAAATGCGATGTCTCCGCCTTTATCGGCGACCTTTTTGACTGATTCTTTATCCATTTCAGCCCGAACTTCTGCAAGTATATCTACTAGATAATACTCCCTTTTCTCGTGTCCGCCGGGTTTAATGCAGCTTTTGCAAAATGCCCCTGCTTTTGTGTAGTTTGTGATGTCCTCCACACTTTTTAGATCATTGAGTTTTATCACTTCTTTAATAGTAGATAGGCTTACGCGTGCGCACTCACACACGATGATTTCACTCTCAAAGTCCGCTGCATCCTTGCCTAGATAGATCCCTGCTGCTTTTTTAATCACATCATACGCCATAACAGAGCAGTGCATTTTCTGCCCGGGGACTGCTGGAGTATCAGGGTCATCACGCAAGGCGTGTTCTACATCAAGGTTTGTGATTTTTACCGCGTCCTGCACCTTTTTATTAAGACAGAGTTCTACCATCATATCGCTACTTGCAATCGCCGTCCCACAGCCAAAGCTCTTAAACTTTGCATCTATGATTGTGTCATTAGAATCTACGAGCCAATACAGCCGCACCGCATCGCCACAGGATTCTGCGCCATAGTCTGCTACGATGAGTTTTGCTCCCTTTTCATCAGCATCTTTTTGTGTCAAAACGCCCAAATGTGTGGGGTTATCCATTCTCTCACTTACTTTATTTGAATATGCGTCCCATAACGCACCACCGATTAAGTCATTCTTTGCCATTTTTCTTTCCTTTCAAATTTGGTTTAAACAAAAAGTTAGTAACACTTTATGTTGTGTTGCTAAGTTTTTGTTTAATCTTTTTCTTATCTATCCCCATTTTGTCATAAAAAAGTTTCACAACATCTTCACGCGTAAAAATCTCTGTCATATCATTTGCTTTAAAATCCCACTTATATCCAGAGCCCCAGTGCCTCTTACGCCCCTATTATGCAGTTTAGCAAAGTCAATTTCATCTATTTTTTCAAGTCTCATATAAATGCTATTAGGTGCAACGCCTATAAAGCAAATATAATCGCATAAATCAGTCTTTTTAATATGCTCATTTTGGAATTTCCTATTCACATCAAGGCTACTTGTTTTTACTTCCACTTTTACGCCATTTATTTGCATATCCCAATCTCCTTGGTCTCCGTCCTTATACACAAGGCTAATATTTCTCTCTTTTGCAAAAATATCTCTTAGTAGCCTTTCCCCAAAACTCCCCCTTTTATCAATCTGCAAATGCCTGATTGCAATATATTTTGAATCGCTTTTCCATTGTGTGCTTTGATTGACTTCAGATTCTATCTCGCTAAAAACTTGCTTGGCTATATCAAAAATATCCATTATTTTGCCCCCTTATCATAGAATCCTTGCTTTATTAAAGCCTCTTCTATCAAAGAAGTCCGTAAATTAAGGCTAGAATTTGTGCCTAAAAAGCTAGCCTTTACCCAATCAATATTTTGCAATGCTTTAATTACTCTAGCCCTATCTTTCAAAATCACTATACCATATCCCCTTCTGTGTGGCAAAGATTCAAAGTCTTTGTATAGCTTCATACTTGGCTTATTTTGAGAATGAAAACAAGTGCTAGGCAAATACGCATCGCAAATGTAGAGCATTTTTTTATTCCTTGTGCTAGAAGGTGTTCCACCATCACTAAGAGAATAGACTTTGATATATTCCTTACAAGTCTTTTTAGATTCTATATTGAATGATATAGAATCTAAAAGCCTGTGATTAGCCCAGATTTGAAAAAGTGTCGCTACTTCTACTTCCTTACCATTAGGATAGATAAAGCTATTTAGGGGCAATTTTTCACTATGGACTAGCTGAAAGTTTTTTACTCTGCCTTTTGGGCTACCTTTACCATCGCTATCAAATAAAGGGGGTAAAATAAAGGCGATGAAATCAGCAAATTGTGCGTGATTGATAAATCGCAAGGCAAGATTCCCCCTTAGCCCAAAAGGTGGATTACCAACGACTACATAATGTCCTTTTTTTGGGGTAAAATCTAAAAAGTTAGATTCTATAATTTCTTTATTTTTAAACTCCAAATCAATCCCTATTCGTCTATCCTTTGGCATTAAATCATAAAAGCTACAATCCCCACAGCTAGGCTCTATAAAGGTGTATTGTTTAGAATCTATTTTATATTTTTCCAAGAAATGTAAAAAAGATTCAAAGCAGTATTTCGCCACTTCTTTTTTTGTGAAAAATTCATTATGGCTTCTGTAATCTTTTTTTGGAATCTCATATTTATTCCCAAGCAAAAAATTTAAATCATACAAATAATCTTGCGGAATCTTATGTTGTGCCTCCCATCGCTTTAGTGTTCCTGTGTGCAAATTTAGCTTATGGGCTAACTGCGTTAAGGAGTGATTGTTTTTTAGCTCAAAATACATATCGGTTGCTGTCATTTTTTAGTCCATTAATGATTTTTACTTTTTATATGTATCCCAAATATACTGTTGATTAAATCATTCTTTGCCATTTTCTTTCCTTTTTTTGTTGTATAAATTTTACCGCTTAGATTCTAGAATCTAGCACATCAAAACACATTGCGGAAGTATCTTTATCTTTGAGATAAAAACATAAAATTCGCTTTTATTCAAAAACACAACACAAAATCCACATTCTAGCAGTTGCTGTATGGCTTTGTGGGCTTTATGGGGATTTTAGGGTAGGAGTTACCTAAAGCGGTAATGACTATCCTAAAATCCCCATAATCGCACAAATCGCATACCCAAATGCGAATGTCTTAGAATCTAGTTTTCATAACTACTAGAAATCGCCCTAAGTCTCCCCACCGCTTTCTTAAACACTTCAATCGTGTAATCAATCTCTTCACTCGTAGTGAATCTGCTAAGAGAGATTCTAATGGCTGTATGGGCTAACTCTTTATCCGCTCCAATGGCTACCATTACAGGATTTGCCTCCAAATCTTCACTCGCACACGCACTGCCTGTTGATGCGGCAATCCCAGCCTTGTTTAAATCCCATAGCATTGCCTCGCCTTCAATCCCTCGCACACTGATGAGTGTCGTATTTGGCACACGATTTTCCCTTGTGCCAACGACAAATACATCAGGTATGCTTAAAAGTGCGTCTTCTAGCCTATCTCTAAGCTTTCGCACTTGCGTTAGCTCAAAGTCTAGGTAGTCTGTGGCAAGCTTCATCGCTTCGCCCATACCGATGATATAGGGGACATTGAGCGTGCCAGATCGTCTGCCCCGCATATGTTCCCCGCCATGCAAAAGTGGGGTAAGCTCCATACCTTTTCTAATGTAAAGCCCACCAACGCCCTTTGGTCCGTGGAATTTATGTGCTGAAAAGCTTAGAAAATCTACATTTGCCTTTTTCACACTGACTGGAATCTTACCGATAGCCTGCACCGCGTCAGTATGGAAAAGCACACCTTTTTGTTTGCATAATGCACCGATTTCTTCAATGGGGAAAATAAGTCCTGTTTCATTATTTGCCCACATTATGCTAACAAGTGCGGTATCTTCACGCAGGGCTTCTCTCACTTGCTCGGTAGTGATTGTGCCTTGTGCGTTAATGGGCAGATAGGTAACCTCAACGCCCAAAGTTTCTAAAAAGCTACAAGTTGCCCTAACTGCTGGGTGCTCCACCTCTGTGGTAATGATATGCTTCTTACCCTTTTTCACAATCTCATCAAAATACACGCCTTTAATCACCCAGTTGTTTGACTCTGTCGCACAAGAAGTGATGATAATATCATCATTATCGTCTGCATCAATGCCAACATAGAGTTTTTCTATGGCTTCAGCGATGGCTGGGTGCGTCTCTGTGCCGTATTTATGCAAACTATTTGGATTCCCAAACTTTTCGCAAAAATAAGGCTCCATCAATGCCTTAATGCTAGGGTCTAGCATTGTCGTGGCATTGTTATCTAAATAAACCTTTTTCATCGTAGCTCCTAATTGTTGTTTATTAAAAAAGTAAAGTTTATTTTAACCTTGACTAGCAAAGCGCTAGATTCTATCATTTTATAATTAATTGACATTATCTTTTTTGATAAAATTGTTCCCTACTCTAAAAACCATCGCCAATACGCAAAGGCAAAGATACTCACCGCTAAGATTCCAACAATGCTAAGTAAAAATCCAAATCGCACCATATCCCACACTTTGATCCCGCCTTTTTCAAAGACTATGGCATTAGGCGGTGTGGAGATAGGAATCATAAAAGAAAAACTTGCACAAATTGTGAGCGCAAGCATTGTGATTGTGGGCTCATCTGCTACTAAAAATGACTGCGTAGCGGTATAAATGATAGGCAATAAAATAGCAATCAGTGCTGTCGTGCTTAAAAAGCCTGTGGCGATAATCGCACACACACAAGCAAGGAGTAAAAATACAAAAAATGGTAAATTAGCAAAGCGCATAAAATAGCTTTCAAACACCCCGCCAAGCTCGGATTGAGAAAAGGCAGTGGCGATACAAAACCCCGCACCAAACAAAAATATCAGCTCATAGGGAATGGACTTAGAATCATCCCAATCCAAAAACCCAAGCTTTGGCACAAACATCAATAGCCCAAAGGCCAGTAAAATCACATTTTCATTTAGCCCCAAGCCATTGTAAAAAGGCTTAATGGGTGAATTGAGAAAGAGCACAACAAGCAAAAGCGCGATAAAAAATAATAACCGCTTGTGCTCAGCGCGCACTTGTATATTTTCAAACGCCTTAAACTCCACGCTATAACCCTGTGTGCCAAAAGATAGGATATAAATCATCGTATAAAGCATAAGGCAAGTAAGTGGAGCCATCATAAAAATCCAAGTGGTAAAGCTTATGCCATCAAAGCCAAGCTTTTCTAAGAATCCTAGAAAGATAAGATTCGGCGGTGAGCCAATAGGCGTTGTAATCCCGCTGATACTTGCCCCAAATGCCACGGCGAGTAAAAAACGCATTTTAAGAACATAATCTTGCGTGATTGATAAGGCAATGGGCAAAAGCAAAATAGCAGTCGTAGAATTTGACAAAGCTGTGCCAAGCACACAAGAGGCAAGTCCCAAAGCAGAGATGACACCCTTAGGATTCTGCGGAAAAAGGGAGAGAAACTTTTTAGCGATAATGCGATGTAGCCCAATTTTTTCTGTGGCGGTAGCGAGCATAAAGCCACCCAAAAAGAGATAGATAATAGGATTAGCGTAATTTTCTGTGGCACTTTTGGTATCAAGTATGCCAAAGCTTGGAAAAAGGATAATAGGCAAAAGTGAGACAACCCCTAGTGGCAGGGCTTTATTAGTCCAGAGTGTAACAAGCAGGGCAATAATGCCAAGCAAGGCTGAAACCTTAAAAGATGCTCCAAGATACACTCTTGCTAAAATAGCGGCGATAATGCCAAGCACAAGGGCAATGCCTACGCCTAAAATAATTTTGATTGTGCGTTCTTCTTGTGGGTTAGAATCTAGACTAGAATCTATGGAATCTAAGCTAGATTCTAGTGTAGCTTCTTTGGCGGAATCTTGCAGGGTGGATTGAGTGGATTCTGCTTGTGCAATGGAATCTTGTAATGCACAATCCTGCGACGCAAAATCTAAGTGAGCTTGGGAATGCAAATCTGCGTGGGTTTCTTCACAAGGGAGATGGTGCAAGGGTTGAGAGTTGCTTTTTTGTGGCACTTGTGTCCTTAAAATAAATAAAATGTGCGTGATTATAGCAGTTTTTGGGCATTTATCCTTAGATTCTAAAGCCCCATTCTTTTTGTGCGTTTAGAATCTGCCCTTTTTCAATGCTAAGTAGCAGCATTCCCTCTTTATCGCTAAGATTTTCTTCAATCTCGCCATTTGCGTTAATAAACAAGCTATCGCCATAAAATCGCCACTGCGTTTCATCATACACGCCACTGCCTACACGATTGACACGCAAAAGTGCCATAGAGTTTGTAAAAGCACGCATAGAGCAGAGATTTCTCCAGCGTGTTTTGGAGCCAAAAGTATTGCTACAAGGCATAATCACAACATCTACTTTAGCATTCTTAAGCCTTAGCCATAGTTCATCAAAATGTGCTTCAAAGCCGCTAATCACGCCAAGATTCAGCCCATATTTCTCAAATACAGTGGGTGTTTTGGGGGATTTTGGAAGCTTATTATTAAAAAACTTCTTTTCATTCCAGTGTGGATAGGCAATAAGGCGTTGTTGATGATAAATATGTATGGAGTTTTTCTCATCATTGCTGATATGGACAATAGATTTATAAAGCTTGCCATTCCCACCATCTCCATTTTCGCCAAGTAGCAATGGAGCGATAATATCAAGCTTGTATTTTTTGGCTAGTTTTTGTAGCGTGTTTAGGGCGTTATGCGAAATGGCACTAATCATCTCTTTAGAATGATTTTTATCAAACTCCCTAAAAAATGGGTTAAAGACATATTCCCCAAATGCCACGAGACTAACCTTTTGCTTTTTGCAAGTGCTAAGGTATTGATGTAACCTTGTATCAGTGGGGGAGAGTGGTGGGAGCTGCAAAAGGGCGATATTTAAAGGAGTATTCATAGGAATCCTTATCATTGTAGAATCTAGCTTAGGCTTGTGATTTTACACTTGTCGTTTTCAATATTGTTTCAAATCCGCGATTGTAGCATATTAAGCTTAGATTTATTATAATTATCTCCACAAAGGCGGGCATAACGCGGTATAGATTTAACAAATGATGAAGGAGTAAAAATGGTAGAGCGATACGCAAGAGAAGAGATGAAAAAGCTATGGGATATGAATGCAAAATATTCCGCGTGGCTTGAAGTAGAAAAGGCGTTGGTTAGAGGTTGGAATAAGCTAGGGCTAATACCCGATAGCGATTGTGAAAAGATATGCAAAAATGCGACATTTGACATCGCTAGGATTGATGAAGTAGAAGCGGTTACTAAACACGATTTAATCGCATTTACCACTTCTGTGGCGGAGAGCTTGGGAGAGGAGAGTCGATGGGTGCATTATGGGATCACTTCTAGTGATTGCATAGATACCGCAGTGGCACTGCAAATGCGAGATAGCTTAAAGATTATTTTAGATGATATAAGACAGGTAAGATCGGCGATAAAGGTGCGTGCATATCAGTATAAAGACACGCTAATGGTGGGGCGAAGCCACGGAATCCACGGAGAGCCTATCACTTTTGGGTTAGTTTTAGCGATATGGTATGATGAGCTAGGGCGGCATTTAAAAGCTTTAGAATCCACTTTAGAAGTCATTTCTGTGGGGCAACTCAGCGGGGCTATGGGTAATCTCGCCCACACACCTATGGAGTTAGAAGAGTTAGTTTGCAAAGAGCTTGGACTTAAACCCGCCCCTGTGAGCAATCAAGTCATCCAAAGGGATAGATACGCTAGGCTTATGAGTGATTTAGCCCTTTTGGCTAGTAGCTGTGAGAAAATCGCACTACAGGTGCGACACCTGCAACGCACAGAAGTCTATGAAGCAGAAGAGTATTTTGAATCTGGGCAAAAGGGAAGCTCTGCTATGCCGCACAAACGCAATCCGGTTTTGAGTGAAAACATCACAGGGCTTTGCAGAATGATACGCGCTTATGCAATGCCTGCAATGGAGAATGTCGCGTTGTGGCACGAGCGAGATATTAGCCATAGTAGCGTGGAGCGATTTATTTTGCCAGATAGCTTTATCACCACGGATTTTATGCTAATGCGTCTAAAAGGGCTGCTTGAAAAGCTAGTGGTGTATCCAAAAAATATGATGAAAAATCTCAACCTTACCGGCGGGCTTGTCTTTTCGCAACGAATCTTGCTAGAGCTACCTAAAAAAGGCGTATCACGCGAAGATGCCTATAAAATCGTGCAAAGAAATGCGATGAAAGTGTGGCAAGACTTACAAAATGGTGTTATGCAGGAAGGTAAAGCGGCGGTAAATGACAAAGGAGAATCGCTGTATTTGCAATATCTTTTAGCAGATAGTGAGCTTGTGGGACTTATCGGCGTAGCGGCAATTAGAGAATGCTTTGAGTTTAGCTACTACACAAAAAATGTGGATTCTATCTTTAAAAGGGTGTTTGGGGAGTAAATCTAAATACACAACACATAAGGAATTAACAATGAAAAACACATTATCATTTAAAACTTTTTTAAGCACACTTAGGGCGACAAATAGGAATTTGGGCTTTTTTGTGGATTGGCAAAAATGTCTAGCAAATAAAGACAAGTTAAGCATTGCTCTTAATCATTTAAATCTTTTGCTAGGTGTGCCAAAGGATAGTTTGCAAGATAAGATTACTTTGCTTTTTAATGAATATGCTAAGGCTTTTGATGTTTTGCCTTTAATTTTAGCAATTCGCAATGAAAGAGAGCTTGTATTAGATTCCAAGAGTAATGAAACGCCTATTGACACATACTTGCAAAACCCTAAGGGAATTTATGACTTTATCTGTGAGAGTGGGCTAGATTCTATCTTTAGTGATAGAAAGATTAAAGATTTAAATGACTTTGTCTTTGGTGTTGAAGTAGGATTAGATAGTAATGCAAGAAAAAATCGTGGTGGTGCTTTTATGGAATCTTATTTAAGAACTCTTTTTATAAAAGCTAATTTAAACTTTAAAGAACAAGTGAATATTGTAGAGTTTAGCGATTTACAGGGAAGTTTTGGTGATGATAAAAAGCGATTTGACTTTGTGATTTTTGGTAAAACCATAAGTTATTTTATTGAGTGTAATTTTTATACGAGTGGTGGCAGTAAGCTTAATGAAACAGCGAGGGCTTATCAAGAATTAGCCCCAAAATTTGATAGATTTGCTAATAAAAACTTTGTGTGGATTACCGATGGGCAAGGTTGGCATAGCAGTAAAAATAAATTGCAAGAAGCCTATAAGAGTGTAGAAATGTATAATCTTAGCAATATAAAAGATTTTATTAAAAAGGCACAAAATGACTGCTAAATCCCACACACTAACCCCTACTTTTACAAGCTTAGATTCTACATTTAGCATTTATCAAGGCGATTGTAATGCCCTTTTGCCGCAGATGAAAGAGAGTTTTGATGTAATTTTTGCTGATCCACCTTATTTTCTCTCAAATGATGGCTTAAGTATCCAAAGCGGTAAGATTGTAAGCGTGAATAAAGGCGAATGGGATAGGGGAGAAAATATTGATGAAATTGATAGGTTTAATATGGAGTGGATTGCAAATGCAAAAATAGCCCTAAAGCCCACAGGTAGCATTATGATAAGCGGGACCTATCATAATATTTTTTCACTTGGCAGGGCGTTACAAAAACTTGATTTTAAGATTTTAAATATCATTACTTGGCAAAAGACTAATCCACCGCCAAACTTTAGCTGTCGCTACCTTACGCACTCTACCGAACAAATTATTTGGGCTAGAAAAAGCCATAAGCATAAGCATATTTTTAACTATGAGATTCTAAAAAAGCTCAATAATGATAAACAAATGCGTGATGTGTGGAGCTTCCCGGCTATTGCCCCTTGGGAAAAGACCTTTGGCAAACACCCTACACAAAAGCCTTTAGTCCTTTTAGTGCGATTGCTTTTAATGGCAAGCAATAAAGATTCTATAATTTGCGATCCATTTTCAGGCTCTAGCACCACGGGTATTGCGGCCAATCTTTTACATAGGCAATTTATAGGTATTGAAAAAGAAAGCGAATTTATCAATTTAAGTATAAAACGCAAGGGCGAGTTAGATTCTAAATTTAAAGATATAGGATATAAAATCAACGATTTAAGGCTACTAACCAAATTTCATAAAGCAAATTAGCGTTAGAATCTAATCAGATTCTAACGCCTTATCACACATCTTTTGGCGGATTATCATCGTGGGTTGTCTCTGGCTTGCTAGACACGATTTTTGCATCATCGCCTAGCTCTTTGGGGCTAGGCATTTTGCCATTATCAAGGTGGCTTAATAATGTCTTTTTAAACGCTAGAGTAGAATCCACTTTATAATACTTCCGCCGCCATCCTTGCTTAATTCTTGCAAAAACGCTACTTCTTCGCCCAAAGCAAAGCTATGAAACACGACTTGGTTGATAGCTTGCTCTTGCCTGCCTTGCGTGATATTGTGATTGAGATTTTTCATCGTTTTGACCACCAAATCCGCACGGAAGCTATCAGGGGGCGTGGGATTGCTCGCAAAGATATATAGCTCTTTTACTAGCCCATTATCCTTAGTAAAATATCTCATACACTCAATCATAGCGATATTTAATAAGTAAAGATATTGCGGATTTAGGCTAATGCTTTGCACCGCTTTTTCAAACGCACTTGCCTCATAAAATGGTCCAAGTGTGTTGGCAAGCTTACTTTTATAGTCATTGACAATTGCTTTTGTGAAAAAATCAGGCTTATAGATTCTTTTTGCAATATAGGGGGCGATTTCCTTGAAAGCCTTAATGTAGGGATGCACACTAAAAGTATTACAATACACAAAGCCAAGCTCTTTGTAGGGCTTCTCACGCAAATAGATTCCAAAATCACAATTTTTTTGCGAAAAATTTATAAGCGTAAAGCTTGTCTTGTTACACACAGAAGAGATATGCAAAATCCCCGCTCCGCTGACATCAAGACTATATAAACTCTCTATCATCACTCAAATAGCTTCCATCTTGCTGCAAGATTCCATCATTTAGAATCTTCCCTGCAAAAGAGATTTTTTTATCCGTGCTAGAAGATTGGATACTCTCTTTATCCTTAGCATAAATTATGCCCTCTTGCTCTTTGTGCTGTTCTAAACTCTGCTTAGAGCAATCAAGCCCATTGATGAGGGTGCTAAGTTGAGAAAAGATGACTTTTTCATCATAAGGGTTAGGACTTTTCATTGCTACTCCTTTGGTATGAGTTTCATATAATCATCGCTTATATTTCACTAATCAAAGGCAAATGCACACTCAAGCACAGACTTTATGCCATTAAGTTACTTTTAGAATCTTATAATATGGAAAATATTATGCAAGGATAAAAATGCAAAAGAAAATGACATATTTGGAAGTGGCAAAAGCTGTGCTAGAGAGTGCAGCTACTCCGCTTAAAGCTACGCAAATTTGGGATATAGCAGTAGAAAAAGGATTAGATAAGAATCTAAAAAGTATCGGCAAAACGCCAGAAATGACAATGTCAGCACAACTTTATGTGGATATACGCGATAGACGAGATTCTATCTTTATGAAAGCATCAAGTAAGCCTACAACCTTTTGGCTAAAGGCAAGAGAGAATGAGCTGCAAAAGGGATTAGAATCTCTAATGCAAACAAGCAAGATAAACCACGAGAAACAAAAAAGTAGGGGCTTTCACGAGCGGGATTTACACCCGCTGTTTGTGCGGTTTGCAAAAGATTATTTTGATGTGTATGCAAAGACGATTATGCACGAAAAGAGTAAAAAGACGCAGAGCGGGCAGGATAAGTGGAACTACCCTGATATTGTGGGCGTGCATTTCCCATTTAATGATTATAGTGAAAAAGAAACGCTAGAGCTAAGCGAGAATCTAAACCGCCGTGATTTTAAGATTTATTCCTTTGAGCTAAAAGTTTGCCTTGATTTTAGCAATTTGAAAGAGAGCTACTTTCAAGCAGTGAGTAACTCTAGCTTTGCAAATGAGGGGTATTTGGTCGTATTTGAAGAGCTAGATTCTGAAGTGTTTGATGAACTAAGAAGGCTTCATAGTAGCTTTGGCATTGGGCTTATAAAGCTAGAGCTAGAGCCTACTGAATCTTCTGTGCTTTTGCCATCGTTAGTAAGAAACTTGGATTTTAAAACCATTGATATGCTAGTGAATAAAAATGCGGATTTTAGGGAGTTTATTGACACGATAAATGGCGATATACAGACAAATGATAAAAGGCGGATTGCCCTGCAGTATTATGATAAGCTGCTTGATGATGAGAGTTTAGAGAAGTATTTGAGTGAGAAAGGATTGCTAGGTTAGGATTCTGTTGAGTGGGCTTTATAGCGTAGTGGAAAGCTAGGCTTTTTGTATCTTGTTTAAAACTTGTGGGGAGAAGCTTGATTTAGGGTGAAAACTGAAGCTAGAAAAGAGGGGCTTATGCGACTTGTTATGATTATGCTATGTGTGATTTGGGTGATAATGACATTGGAGGTTAGTGCTTTAGAATCTAAGCAAGAGTGCCTTACACAAGGGCGGATAGAGCAAAAAGCCTTTGCTGCGCGTGTAAGCAAGGAGTGGTTTGACACGGATAAAACAGAGACTATATTAAGTAAGCTTAAAAGCTTGTATCCACAAGTCATATTTGCTAGGGCGTTATCGTGGGGGAATGAGAGCGAGATTCTAGCTTTTGAAGTGCCCTTAAAAGATGTGCGAGTGATAGTGCATAAAGATGATAAGGTTAGCGTTGATGATTGGTTTCCTAATGGTGAAGAGTATCGGGACTTTAGGATAAATGGGCGTGAAGTGTTGTATAAAGAGTATTTGCCAAAGGGCAGTGTCTTAGCAGTCCAAAGTGCCACGCCCGGAAGTGCGAGTATCGGCGGAGTGGTGGAGTTTATGTTTGAAAATAGGGTAAAGATAGAGCATGCAATCCACGAAGATTCCATAGGCACGGATTATTTTACAATATACAAGGGGAGTTGCTCATAGAGTGTGATGCGATAGATTAAAGGTTGTTGTGTGAGATGAGAATCTGATGGCTACAAAATAGACCGAGATTTATTCCAAAAATACGAAAGTCTAACGATAAAATATATTTGTTGTTAAGCTGAAAATGAGAACATAAAAAAACTCACTATGGCAGAGGGGAAGGGATTCGAACCCTCGAAAGCTTGCACTTTACACGCGTTCCAGGCGTGCTCCTTCAACCACTCGGACACCCCTCTATAAATGACAAGGGCGGAATCTTACCTAAACTCTTCTAAAACTTGCTTAAAAATCGCACCATCAATGCCAAGTTGTGCGATTTTTGCGAGTTGCTTTTGGGATTTAATAACACACAATAACTTGCAATCAAGCAAATAATGCTCAACAACCTTTTGAAAAGCCTTTGCCTTCTCAAGCCTATCAAGCAGTAAAAATTGCGGCGTGAGATTAGCAAATAGCACAAGCTCTTCTAAAGAGTGTATTTTCACAGCATATTTCACCTGAAAGTTATAGCAATGCTTGGCAATCTCAAAAGCAGCCTCTTGTTTCAAAGCAGATGTGTCAAACCACACGACAGATTCAGCTCCAACCTTAGCAATATCTTCAACGCTTTTCACTCTCATAAATGGGCTAAAGCTAATGGCGTGATGCCCAATGATAATCATTTTGCCCCCTTTTGCAGACATTCTTTAGAGCAAAAGTATCTCCCATTTGATAGAAAAGATTCATTGACAGAGACATACACGCCACAATGTGAGCATTCCTGCATTTCTTCAATGCCATTGGAGGTTTTGTTTGTCTTAAGCAATGGGCGTAAGATAAGATAAGCTAACGCTAAAAGTGCTAGTAAAATAACAAAAAACTTCATATCTTTCCTTTGAGGCTAAGATTTACAAATCACGGCTATGTTTGTAGTAGTAGATTCTATTTTCCCGCACGAAGCACTCTTCCACGCTCATACTTGGCATTTCTTGCCTAAAATTTGTGCCTTTGTAAAAAAGAAAATATCCATCGCTTTGCAAAAACTTCCTTGAAAGAGCGATAAGATTTCTAGCGTCCATTAACGCACGAGATGTGATAAGAGCGATATTGTTGATTTGGCTGATTGGCACTTCTTCAATCCGCATTGAAAGCACCTCTACATTTTTTAGCCCAAGTTGCACGCTGATATTTTGCAAAAATGAAGCTCTCTTAGCACGCGGCTCTATAAGAAAAAATTGTGATTGTGGCTTAGCAATAGCTAGAGGCAAGGCAGGGAAACCTCCACCAGAGCCTATATCCATACAAGATTCAAAATCATCAATAAATTTCAATGGATATAAAGAATCAAAGATATTCTCAAGCACAGATTCCATACAGCTAGCACCTGTAAGATTGTGAATCTTATTCCACTTTAAAAGCTCTTCGCCAAAGATTTGGAACTGCTTAAAGCACTCATCTCCTAGCATAATGCGGTGTTGTTGTAGCTTATCTTGTAAATCTATCATAGTATTAACATCCCATCTCCATAAGAATAAAATTTATAGCCTTCCTGCAAAGCAATATTGTAGAGTTCAAGGCATTTCTCTCTACCCACCATTGCACTTACTAGCATAATGAGTGTGCTTTTTGGCAGGTGAAAATTTGTGAGCAAATAATCCACCCGCTTAAACTCCACGCCCGGATATAAGAAAATATCGCACTCTCCGCATAAAACTTTATATCTTATCATATATTCTACACAACGCGCACTTGTCGTGCCAACACATAGCACCTTTTTAGCGTGAGTGATAGCCTTAGCACTCGCACTTGAGATTGAAAAGTATTCTTTGTGTATGGCGTGATGGCGAATATCTTCGCTCTCTACATTCATAAATGTCCCAGCCCCAATATGCAGGGTAATAAGGCAGGTTTGAAAAGATTTTTGTAAAGATTCTAAACTTTGCTCACTAAAATGTAAAGATGCCGTGGGAGCAGCCACAGAGCCTAGCTCCTTAGCAAAAACGCTTTGATAAAATACGCTATCTTCTTGCATAGTTTGATGAGAGCCATTGCGTTTGATATAGGGCGGTAGCGGAATATAGCCGTGATGAGTAAAAAGCTCAAGCACTTCTTTGTCATCTAAGATTCTGTGTTTTTGATTTGCTAAGCAAACTTGTGGTGATGTATCAGATTCTATAAATTCCACAATACGCATACCATTTTCACAGCATTCAAGCACTTGAGCGATAATGGGGTGTGTGAAAGCCTTGTGAGATTCTAAAATCAGCCTATCCCCGCTTTTAACACTACCTTTAATTTGGACTAAGAATCTAAAAGAATCTAGCACTTTGTGGAAAAATATCTCCATACGCTTTGGGTTAGGTTTGGCTTGTGAGTTGAGCTTATGAGCGTAGATTCTAGCATTTATGACTTTGGTATTATTGAAAACAAGCAATGTATCTTTGGGGATAAAATCGCTAAAATGATAAAAATCACTATGCGTAATTGTGCCGCTTTTTCTTTCATACACAAGCAGTTTTGCACTCTCTCTAGGAATGCTCGGGCTTTGTGCTATGGCACTTTGTGGCAAGATGTAATCATAGCTTGAAAGCATAAAATCTTTAGAATATTCAAGATAGGACATTAGAATCTGTAGAATCTTGCGTTGTTGGTGTGGCTTCATCGCTCTCATCTTCACTAAAATCAGCAAGTTTAGAAGCGGGATTGACAAACTTTAAAATCACAATAGAAAGCCCATAGAGCATAACAAGCGGAATAGCTAAAAGCACTTGAGAGATGACATCAGGCGGGGCGATAATAGCAGCGATGATAAAGATAATCACCACGGCGTATTTAAAAAATCCTTTTAAACTCTCATCTGTGATAAGCCCCACTTTGCCTAGAAAAAAGCATAACACAGGCAGCTCAAAGGCTATGCCAAAGCCGATGATTAAGCGTATAAAAAAGGCAAAATAATTCTCTGCTGTAATATAGGCTTCAAATTGGTCATTACCAAAAAGCAAGACATTTTTAATGATGAAAGGTAAAACGCCAAAGTAAGAAAACGCAACACCAAGAGCAAACATAAATGTGCCAAAAAACACAAAAGGAATGACAATTTTTTTCTCGTGTTTATATAAACCCGGAGCGACAAAAATCCAAATTTGCCAAAAAATGACAGGCATAGAGATGATGAGTGCGGCAAAAAGGGCGGACTTCATTGCGATAAATACGCCCTCTATCATACCTGAAGCGATAAATTTCCCTCTTATCTCGCTGCCTAGCACATCAACAAGCGGTAGCTTAATATAGTGAAATATCTGCTCCCAAAAGTCCAAGCACACGCCAAAAGCTCCCAAAAGCACAAGAATGCTAATGATGAGCCGTTTGCGTAAGTCTTGGATATGGGGTTTTAAGTCTTCTAACATTGTTTATCCTATGTGTTGGGGGGTGGAATCTTGCGACTTTGAGCTTGTAGCATTTTTGTATGTAAGGGTAGAATCTTGCGTAGTAATGGAAGTTTGAGCAGATTCTGCAGATTCTAGGTTTTGAGCTGTGGCGTGTGGCATATTGGATTCTACATTTTTAGAATCGTTGCTTTTAGAATTTAGGCTTTCATAGCTAAGCTCTGTATTGAGGCTTTGAAGTGTGCTTTGTAGGGCATTGGCTTCTTTGTTGAGCTGCTCTTGTGTTTGCGTGAGACTTTCTTGTAATGGCTTAAGACTATCCTCTCTTAGTTCTCGTAACTCATCAAGCTTTATATCTTGGGTTAGCTTATCTACTTCATTGGAGATGGTATTTTTATATTTGAGTGCTTCTTGCTTGATTTCACTAAGCTCTATCTCCTTATCAAAGCTCTCTTTTGCTTCCGCCATAGTTTTTCTTACTGCACGGAAAAATTTTACAATATCAATAATAGTTTGGGGGAGTTTGTTAGGACCAAGGGCGATAATCGCCACAATCAAAATGACAAGTAATTCAAAAATACCAATACCAAACATACCTTGCCTTTTTCTCTCTGCTTTAGAATCTAAAAAAGCGTATTTTATACTAAGTTTAGTAATTTTATTTCATTCCTAGATAAAAAACATTTTTGTTTTTTATATTGAAGCCAATTGAAGCCAATTTGATGAAACAAAGCTAAAAGTTAAGTAGCTAAGCGTTAAGTAAGAGAGTAGAGTAATACTAGCCTACCCCCTTAACGACCAAAGGCTTCAATAAGGTAGGCTATGAATTATCTTAGTAGCACTTGACTACCCTAGAAAACGAGTTGATGAATACCCGCAAGGGTAGTCATAACTCAAGCTTTAGGAGCGAAGCGGGATTTACTCCCGCGTGAGCGGTCTTAAGTGAGCTTTTAAGCGAACGACTATGAAAATAATAGTATTATAACAACTAAGATTTTTGAGCAAATCTTACTCATCGTAACCTCCTTTGTAAAAAAGTAGGTTACTCTAATAGAGGTCGCACTCTCTTATTTTTTTGCCTTTTGGGCAACCTCTAATCGCAATTCTACCACATTAACTACAAACTTTCCAACTCGTTTCTTAAGACTTAAATCACTCTTTGACTTTGGGCTTTTAGGGAATAAAAAATGCTTTTTTTAGGCTAAAATTGCTTACAAAATTTAATAAGAACTAAGGATAAGGATATGATTGATACAAAAGCCCTGATAAATGATTTTGAGAAGGTGAGTGAGCTGCTTTGTATAAAAAAAGTGAGTGAAGATACGCTCAAATCACTCAAAGAGTTTGCCATTGCGTATAAAAGCACAAAACAGGAGCTTGAATCTCTTCAAGCTTTTCAAAATAAAACATCAAAGCTTTTTGGCGAATATAAAAGAGAGGGCAAGGATATTAGTGAGCTAAAGGCGAGTTTAGATTCTAATAAAGTTCAAATGAGTGGCGTAGAATCTAAATTGAAAGCCATTGAAGAAGAGCTTGAGAATCTTGCCTATACTATTCCAAACTTGCCTGATTTGGCTACACCAAAGGGCGAAGATGAGAGTGATAATATTGAATTAAAAAAGGTGCTAGAGCCTAAGGTATTTGACTTTACCCCAAAGGAGCATTGGGAGCTGGGTGTGGATAATGGCTGGATTGATTTTGAAGCGGGGGTAAAGTTAGCTAAAAGTCGCTTTTGCGTTTTGCGTGGAATGGGGGCTAGGCTCAATCGTGCGTTAATTAACTTTATGCTTGATTATAATGAAAAGCAGGGCTTTGAATCTGTGGTAACGCCTGTAATTGCTAATGCTAGGACACTTTTTGGCACGGGGCAGTTGCCAAAGTTTGAAAATGATATGTTTAAGGTGGATTCTCATTTTGATGATGAGGGGAGTGAGCACGATTTATATCTTATCTCCACATCAGAAATCACACTTACAAATCTTTATCAAGATAGCATTATCCCTGTTGAAGATTTGCCTATAATGCTAACTTCTCACACGCCTTGCTTTCGCAAGGAAGCCGGCAGTGCAGGGCGAGATACACGCGGTATGATACGCCAACATCAATTTGACAAAGTAGAGCTTGTGGCTATCACTCACCCAAGTCAAAGTGAATCTATGCAGGAAAAAATGCTAAAAACAGCAAGCGGGATTCTAAGTGAGCTAGGGCTTCCACATCGTTTTGTGCAGCTTTGTGGTGGGGATTTGGGCTTTAGTGCGAGTAACACCATTGATATTGAGGTGTGGCTACCCGGGCAGAATTGTTACCGAGAGATAAGCTCTATCTCAAATACACGGGATTTTCAAGCACGAAGGGCAAAAATCCGCTATAAAGAAAATGGCAAAAATACCCTCGTGCATACGCTCAATGGTTCATCTTTAGCAGTGGGAAGAACACTTATTGCGATTATGGAAAATTATCAAAGAGCTGATGGGGGTATAGAGATTCCAGAAGTGTTGCATAAATATCTTTGAGAGTGAGTATAAAGGGAAGGTATGGCAGAGGAAGTAATAAATCTTGATGAGAATTTAGAGATTGAAGATTCTGCACAGGCAGCACAAGGGACAGAAAACAAAGAGCCTACAAGTGAATCTGCGGAAGCCACAGCAGCCAAAGAGGAGGGTAAATTACAAAAGATTCTCGCTCCTTTAAAAGCGAGATTAAACGCTCTTTTGGCGGTTTTAAAAGAAAATAAGATTCTAATGATTGGGGCGATTGCTATTGCAGTACTTGTGCTTGTGTTTTTAGTGCTGATTATGGTTTTAATCTTTAGTGGAGGTAAGGAAGAGCAGGAAGCTCAAGCCGCTCCCATTTCACGCAAGATTATTCAGCCCTCACCCATTCTTAGCGGATCAAAGCGTTTGGAAGTAGATGATACGGAGCTTGGCAATATGATACGCAAAGCAAATATTCTTTACACACAGGGCGATAAAATGGAAGCTCTAGATTTGTTTGATAATATTGCTGCGTATTCTCAATCTCTTGCTGCATATAATTTGGGTGTGATTAAGCTTAATGAAGGCGAGTATAGCAAAGCTATCTCATCATTTGATGATGCCATTCACGCTGGAGAGGATATAAGTGTGAGTGCGTTTAATGCTGCGTATAGTGCGTATATGTTGGGGAATATGAATCTGTATGAATATTATCTTGGCATTAGCTCAAGCTATTTGTATCACACGGCAAATCAGCCACTTTACTCTTATTTGTATGGTTTATTGCAATATTACAAGGGCTTTTATTTTGAATCTCTCTCCCCATTGCTTAATCCCTCTTCACCAGATTATGTTAAAGAGAGTAAGAAAATGGCTTCTGAAGTATTTTTGATTTTTGGTGATGAGTATAACGCCCTAGCACAGCTTAAGCAAGTTGGCGATAAAGATGATAATCTTGCCATTGGTTTGCTTCACGCACGACTTGGGGAATACACACAAGCAAAGCAGTATATCTATGAATACCTTGGGAGCAATGTGGGCGATCCACAGGCATTAATGGCATTGCAGCTCATTGAAACAAAAAGCGGAAATTTTAAAGAGAGTGCATTAATCCTTGAGCGACTGAATGCTGCGGAGGAGACACAAAAGGTTTTTGATGAATATCCTATTAAGGCAAAATTGCGTGATGATTTATTTGATGTAAATCTCGCACAGGAAAATTTTTGGAATCGCCGATTTGAGCATAATAAAATATTGGGCTATAAGATTCTGTTCTATTATGCACCTTTTTTGGTTTTTGATGCTAAAAATGCGTTGGCAATCATTGATGATGGGAATCTTAACGCTCGTGCTAGTAATATAGAGACTGCAAAGAATACCTTGCAAGAGGGGCAAAGGGTTTCGCAAGTCAATCGCTCAATCGCACAGAATCTGCGTTATTTAATCAACAATCAAGATATACGAGAGACTATTAAATCTATGGAGCGTTCTCTTAAAGATTACCCAAATCATTCTGTTTTGCATTATGACCTTGGGCTTTTGTATGCACAAATGAATGACTTTGATAATGGATATTTGCATTTTGTTCGTGCCTATCACCTTGATAGTAACAATACAATGGCTGGAATCTTTGCCCTTATGTGTGCGGAGCTTACCTATCGCGATACTTCTCGTTTGAGCAATACTATCTCGGCAGATTTAGCGGAGATGAGTTTTTCTAGTAAGCTAGAGCACGACTTTTTGCTTTCATTATTCCGCTATACAAGTGATTCTCCATCAGATTCACTTGATTGGTTTGACACTTTGCATAAGCAGCCCTTGCACGAGCGAAAGCCCATTTATTATGCTTTGCGTGCAGTGTATGGAATCTATATGGCTAATGGCACACAGATAGCAAACGCCTTTGAAGCTATGAAGAGTTTTTATCCAAAAGATGCGGTTACGCATACGATGTTTGAGCTTGGTAAGAGGTTTGGGAATAATTTGAAAGATTTTGCTTTGCAGATGAATATTATCTATAAAGAAAAGAATCTTGATATGCGTTCAATATATTATGGACGCTCCTTAGCAAGGGAGTTATATGTGTATGTGGGCTTTGTAACAGGCTCGTTGCGTTCTATACAAGAGGAGCTAGAGGCAAAGCTTGTTGTTGAGACACAAACAAGTAATGGAATCTTGCAGGCTTTGGCACTTTCAAATATATATAGCAATGATTTTGAAAAGGCTTTTGCGATATACAACTCTTTGCTTGATGATTTGGGCGAGGGCGATTCACAAACGCGGTTTCTAGCGGCTATTGCGGCGATGGGAGCTAATCGCCACGAGAATGCTGTAGCACTTTTGCAACTTGCCAAGATAGAATCTGCGACAAACTTTGAGGCTAAATACGCACTTGGCTTACTCTATCAAGAGGGAAAAAATATGAAGGCTGCCATTCAGCATTATGACAAAATCTCTCATACAGGCTTTGAATCTGAATTTTTTGATTTTGAGATTGATACGAGTGAATTACTCAATCCACAAAAAGACGAAAAAAAGGAAAGCTAGATTCTAGCAATATTCTTAGCTTTGATAAGAATCTAAATAGCTACAATGCGAGAGCTTTGAGCGAGAATTTGAAGCAATGAGATTTTCATAGAATCTCATCTTTAAGCAGGGGATTATTGTAAGCGGAATTAATCTGCTTACAATAGGTGTGGCAAAGTAGAAACTAGGATTTTTTCTTTTTATAACATTTGCGTCTGGTGCGTTGGGCTTTGCGTTTTGAAAGGAAAACTTGATAATGTGTTCTCCACCAAATATAATTTTTGAGTCGTGAGCGTTTGTGCGTATCATAAAGCATATTAGCATTTGGCTTAAGAGATTCTACAATTTGCAAAGATTCTTCTATAATTTGTTCAAGATCTTGGTAGCCGCCCTCTTCTTGCTCTTTGGCAAGGAGTTCAAGTTTTTCTAAAACTTCTTGAGGCATAAGCTCCCGCTCGGCTTTTGTGATATTGAGCAATGGTGCGAGTTCTTCTCTGTCTTGAGTTGTTAAAACAACTTTATGCTTTGACATATCCTTTTCCTCCTTTTGTAGATTTGTTCGTGTATTATACAAAAAAATCTACAAAACCCCGCAAAAATCGTTAAATTAAGAATATATTAAGTTTAGAATCTATATTTCAAACCAAGGGTAAGTAAATGTAACTGCCCTAAGCCATCTTTGCTTTGGATAAAGCTTCTCTTATTGTCTTTGAGTGCGAGAGAGTAGGCTATACCCACATCTGCTTTATTATCCCAAAGACTATATCTCGCATCAAGTCCTAGCATATAGGCATTTGCATCGGGGATTCCAAAGCGATTTTTGCCTTGAGGCACGGGGGTGGCGTCAAAGGCTAGACTGCCCATAAACTTGAGCTTTGGGGAGTGGAGATAGGTAAGCCCTAGGCGGAAAGCATTGCTATTTCTCCGGCCGCGTCCCATTGCCACGGCATTGTAGTCGGCTGAATTGAGATTGTTAAGGATTAAGTCTGGAACTTCTTTGCCATTTGGATCGGTAAAGACTTGATCGCTGTATTGAAACTCAAAAATATCAGCCTTATTCCAAAAGTATGCTCATAGACAAATTCAGCTAAAAGCTTTTCAAAGTGGTGGGCTAAGCCTAAGCGAATAACATCAGCTATATCCATTGAGAGACTAAGATTGGCATTCATATTGACACCATTTGGAAAGCCCATTACTGAATCTAAAGGCACTTCAGAGTTGGCATTGAGACTGCCTCTCATATTAAAATGTGTTTTAGAGCGGTAGGTTAGGGCTAGAGTGGTTTTTTCTGTGATTTTCAACGAAGCAGCGAGATTGTAGCCCACGCCTACAGATTCAGTATTAGAAGTTTGGGTAACTTTTGTTGTGCCTTTAATGCCAAGATAATCAAAAGGCACTTGTAGGGTGTTATCAAAATCACCATTAGCGTAGATAAATCTCAGCCCCCAGTGAGAATCTATTGAAATATGTGAGTGCCATAACGGGATTTATCTCAATCATACCAATTCCTACATTATCAAGGAAGTCTCCGCCCTCTTTGCCCCAGTCCATCGTAAGCCCAGAAGGGGTGGTAACTGATAAACCAAAGCTGCTTTTAAGCACTTCATTCACTTCTAGAGCTTTAGTCTTAAAAAACATCTTTGGCACAAAAGCATAAGTGCTATGTGCCTTGCCATCTATAATAGTTGGGTTGGTGGGTTGTCCGCTAATTTCTACTCTCCTATTATTTGTGCTAAAATCAAATCCCGGGATAAAAATCATTGTGGCATTGAGCTTTAGCTCATTATTATCATCAAAGCCCATATTTGCGGGATTATAATAGCTAGAATCTGCACCATACGCTCCGGCAACATAAGCAGAATTGAGTGCTGTGCCATTGAGGCTTTGCTCATTTAAGATAAAGCCAGAGGCATAGCTTAGGCTTGTGCCTAAAGTAAGTAGTAAGGCAGATGTAAAAAAAAACGCATAGAACGCATATATTACTCCTTTGTTATTTTTAGTGTAGTGAAAGAAGTAGTTGTATATACAACTACTTTTAAAAGAGCGGATTCTACATTAAAGTAATCTTGCGTGTCAAGTGTGTTGGAGTGTGTTAGATAGGTGTAATTTGTATCATTTGGCACTTTTGGTGTCAGTTTAGCATAAAAATTTAATTTTTTTTTGACTTTATTGGGTGTTTGTGCCATAATGAAAGGGCGATTTAGATTCCAAATCTTACATAAAGGAGATGTTATGGCAACCATTACGCTAACAAATAACGCAACAAAAGAAAGCTTTGATTTTGAGCTGATTGAATGCACGAGAGGTCCAAAAGCGGTGGATTTTTCCAAGCTTTTTGAACGCACAAATATTTTCTCTTATGATCCGGGCTATGGCTCAACGGCTGGGTGTAAATCTACGATTAGCTACATTAATGGTAAAGAGGGGGAGCTACTCTATAAAGGCTTCCCGCTGCAAAAGCTTGTAGAGAAGTATCAATTTACCGATGTGTGTAAGCTTTTGATTACAGGTGATGCACCAAATAATGGTGCAGAATCTAAGGAGTTTGAAATAGAGCTTATGCATAGGAGTTTCCTGCACGAGGGGCTTATTAATATCTTTAATGCTTTCCCGGACACTGCTCACCCTATGGCAAATCTATCTGCTGCCCTTTCGGCTCTTTCTACATTTCACTTTCATCACTTGGATATGAGTAATGAAGAGGAGCGACAAGTAATGGCAAGACGCGCTATTGCTAAGATTCCAACGCTTGTGGCGTTTGCGTATAGACATTCGCTTGGGATTCCATATATTTACCCTGATGTGGAGCGTGGCTATGTGGAAAACTTCCTGTATATGCTTCGTGCGTATCCGGGCGGAAAAATGAAGCAAACAATTAGCGGTCCAGCTGAAATTACGCCTTTAGAGGTTGAAGCATTGGATAAAATTTTCACACTTCACGCCGATCACGGACAAAATGCTTCCACAACAACGGTGCGTAATGTCGCTTCAACCGGAGCACACCCTTATGCGGCGTTGAGTGCTGGGATCAATGCGTTGTGGGGAGCAGCACACGGCGGAGCAAATGAAAAAGTGCTTGATATGCTTAATGAAATTGGCGATGCGAAAAATGTGGATAAATTTATCGCTAAGGCAAAGGATAAAAATGATCCATTTAGGCTTATGGGCTTTGGGCATAGGGTGTATAAAAACTACGACCCACGCGCGAAGATTCTTAAAAAGCTTAAAGATGACTTGGACGCTAAGGGAATCAAAATGGATTCACGCTTGAGTGATTTAGCACATAAAGTGGAAGAAGTGGCGTTGAATGATAGCTACTTTGTAGAGAGAAATCTCTATCCAAATGTGGATTTCTACTCAGGGATTATTCTTTCTGCGTTGAAGATTCCTGTTTTACTCTTTACACCTATTTTTGTTATTGGAAGAATGCCCGGCTGGTGCGCACAGCTCCTAGAGCATATTAAAGATCCAACAACAAGAATCACACGACCTCGCCAAGTTTATATCGGGGAATAAAGTGTCTTTAAGGGTTTTTAGCTATAATGCGACCCTTAAATTTTCAAAAAGGACTGGCAATGTTAGAAGGACAAATTAGAGAGAGTATTTCAAAATCTCAAGCAAAGGCTTTGAGGAATGATGGTTATCTAATTGCAAACATCTATGGCAAGGGACAAGAGAATATCCATTGTGCCTTTAAGTTGAATGATTTTATCAAGGCGGTGAAACACAAAAGTACATTGATTTTCCCTGTGAAAGTCGATGGAAAGACTTTAGATGTTGTAGTTCAAGAGTATCAAAAAGATCCTGTTACAAATACGATTATCCACGTGGATTTGCTTTTAGCTCAAAAAGGCGTAGTGAGTAAATATAAAGTTCCTGTGAGCGTAAAAGGCAGTGCAAAGGGGCTTAAGAATAAAGGTGTGCTATTTATTTCCACAAAGCGTATTAGCGTAAAATGCACAGCTGAAAAGCTTCCTAATACTTATGAACTTGATGTGAGTGATTTAGATGTAGGGGATTCTATCCTTATCCGTGATTTGCCACAGCTTGATGGTGTCAGTGTGCTAAATCGCCCTTCTGTTGCAGTTGTTGGAGTGATTAAAGCAAAATAATGTCCGCCCTTCTTATTGCGGGGCTTGGCAATCCGGGTGTCAAATACGAGAAAACTCGGCATAATGTCGGGTTTATGGTGCTTGATTTTTTATCAAAAACATTGGGTTTTGATTTTGCTTTTGATAAAAAGTTTAATGCTGAACTTGGAGTGCTAAAAGCCTATAATCAAACGCTGTATTTTTTAAAACCTCAAACTTTTATGAATCTTTCTGGAGAGAGCATAGCTCCTTTTACTCGGTATTTTCAGCTTTCAAAAGTGCTTGTTATACACGATGAGTTAGATATTCCTTTTGGTGATATTCGCTTTAAATTTGCAGGCTCAAGTGGCGGACACAACGGGCTAAAATCCATTGATAACACGATGGGGAATGAATATGTGCGTTTGCGTTTTGGCATTGGCAGGAGTGCTACACAAAGTGTGGTAGATTATGTGTTGAGTGATTTTAACGCTCAGGAGATGAAACAACTTGATATACTTATGCCACATTTGCAAAAGGCAATTTTGGATTTTGCACAGATGAGTCAAGATAGCCTAAAAGACATTGCCTTAGCGTTGCAAAATCGTTTTAGTATCAATACAAAAGGGAAGTTTGCAAAACAAACCGCACACAATAAATCACAAGCCCAAGATCCTGCTAATCTTTTAGATTCTAAACATATTTCTTTGTCGCCTAGCAAGATAGAATCTAGTCTTAATTCTTCGCGTGGTTGTGGGGGTGGCGAGAAATGATTGTTCGTTTTGTGGGGTTTTATTATCTCAAGTATTTTCTTATCATTTTTTTGGGCTTGGAGGGATTTTTTCTCGCGATTGATACGCTCAAATATGTTGATGAGTTGCCAGATTCTGCAAACTTGTTAATTTTATTTTTGTTTTATGATGGGATTTTTGCACTCACTTATACTTTGCCCATCTCACTTGTTTTATGCTCTATTATGTTTTATATGGCATTTCTCAAAAGCTCCCAGCTCACCGCCCTTATGGCTCTAGGCTATTCAAAGCGACAGATTCTAGCTCCTTTGCTTTTTATTTCAAGCTTACTGACTATGGGGTTTATTGGGCTGAATGCTACACCATTTGCGTATGCAAAGGAATATGCAGAATCTATCATCTATCAAAATGCACAAAATATTCGCGAGAATCTATTACTAAAAAGTGGCGATGAATACATATTCTTACGCAAACTTTATCCATTATTTGATGGCGAAGCAAGGGCGGAGGGTATTAAGGTTTTTACCCTAGATAAAAATGGCAATTTAGTTGCATATCACGAGGCAAAAGAGGCGTTTTTTGAAAAAAATGTGTGGGTTTTAAAAAAGGCTAGAAGCGTGGATATTACAGATTCTCCAACACTTGGCGAGAAGGCTTTGGAGGTAAGTCTAAAGGAGGAGCTTGAGATTCTTAAAGGCTTTAGCTCAAAGGTGCTTGAGACAATCGCCCAAGATAAGCCAATAGCCTCTATTGTTGATGCTTTTGCTTCATTGAAAATTGCCAAAAAGCAAAAGGTGAGTTCGGACAAAATACGCGGAATCTTGTATGGGTTACTTGTGATACCATTTTTTGTGCCTTTGTGTATTGCAATTATTGCCTATTATATCCCCTCGTTGCATAGGTATGGGAATCTTACGCTTATTAGTTTTGTAAGTATTATTGCGGCTTTGGCAATATGGGGCGTGTTTTTCTCGCTCTCACAGCTGAGTGTTGCTGGGCTTGTGTATCCTGAAATAGGCTTGTTGCTACCTATGGGGATTTTGTGTGCGGTGTTTATGTGGCATATTTGGCATTTGAATGAAAAATTTTCATAAGATTATAAAGTTTAAAGCAAAACTAACAAAAAACTTGGCATAATCTACACCATCTATAATGAAAAGGGCGTTACTATGGATAATAGAGTTTTTACTTTTGCTGGTCTAATTAATGGCGATCACGATTTTATTATTGGCTTTCATACATTGCTTGTGGCGATCATCATTTTGATTCTCGCACGCGTTGCTACACACAGAATGCAGGTTGTCCCAAGTGGCATACAGAATGTGTTTGAATATATCATTTCTGGTATCATCTCGTTTGCCAAGGATATTGTGGGTGAGGATATTGCTCGTAAATATTTTCCACTTGCTGCAACTATCGCGTTTTTGGTGTTTTTTGGCAATGCTATTGGCATTATCCCGGGCTTTGAATCTCCCACTTCAAGCTGGAGCTTTACACTTGTCTTAGCTCTTGTTGTCTTTTTCTACTATCACTTTGAGGGGATACGCGCTCAAGGTATTTTCAAATATTTTAAACATTTTATGGGACCTGTATGGTGGTTAGCTCCACTTATGCTTCCTGTTGAGATTATCTCGCATTTTTCTCGTATTATCTCGCTTTCTTTCCGTCTTTTTGGGAATATTAAGGGTGATGATATGTTTTTGCTTGTTATGCTGATGCTTGCCCCTTGGGTTGTGCCTGTAGCACCTTTTGCTATTCTTACTTTTATGGCATTGCTTCAAGCATTTGTCTTTATGATTCTTACTTATGTGTATATTCACGGCGCAGTAGTCGTGGATGAAAACCACTAGTTTTATCTCTATTCTCATCACGCCTTGCATTGACAAGGCGTATTTGCAAAATCTTCCATTATATGCAGAATCTGCTTCTTGGCTTATGCATCGCCATACTGATGGTGAATTTATTGATGATTTTTTAGAGATTACTCGCCCTTTGTCTCATAAGACACTTTTGCTGAATCTGCCTTTTGCAAGCCCCAATCAAGCCATTGCTCTATCATCAAGATTTGATGGTGTGCATTTAAAATCTAATCTTTTAGAGTTTATTACTCCATTAAGGAGTTATTTTTTGCATAATAAAATTATTGGATATAGCGCACATAGCGTTGATGAGGTAGAATCTGCACTTGCTTTTGGGGCAGATTATTGCACGCTTAGCCCTATATATCCTAGTTTAAATAAAGGCACATCTTTGGGCTTAGAGACTTTAAAAAATCTTCCTCAATCTTTACGCTCTCACATCGTGGCACTTGGTGGTATAAAGAGCCAACATATCCACGAGCTTATGAATCTAGAATTATTTGGCTTTGCAGGGATTAGCTATTTTCTAGAATCTTAGCGTGGATTCTGCCCATTCTCTTCTTTGGCTTTGTGGATTTGCCACAAAATAGAGTAGTTAAAAAGTTCGTTATAAAGTGTAGCAAAATCTTTTTTCTCTTTAGGGTCAAAATGCTCATTTGTTGAGCGTAGTCCAAAGTATTTTTTAGAATCTTTGCTTACCTGTGAAACTTGCCACAAATATCCTGCTTCAGTTGGAATAGGGTAGATTCCATTATTATCAATCCACACTGAAGCATTAAATCCAAAGGCATATTTGTCATTATCTTTTTTTGCAAGCATATTTCTTCCACCAAGACTCATATATGTCGCATTTGAAAGACTAAGCTCATATAAAGTTGGCAATATGTCCTTGTGCCAACCCACGCGAGATGAGTCATAAAGGAGATTTGCTCTATAAGCTTGTGGCACATAAATGTAAAAAGGCACACTGCAATATAGAGCTTTGTCTGTGATAGGGTTATCCCCAAAATCCCTTATGCGATGATCACCTGTTGCACTTACAATGGTATTTTTGGCAAGATGTGAGCGTTTGATTTCGCTCACAAACTCCCCAAAAGCGTCATTGGCATATTGAAAGAGTTGTGTGGCGAGATTGAATCTTGCTTGAGATTGTGTTGTAATTTTTGAAAGAAGCTCATTTGGTAATGAGATGGGCTTAGGGGTGTAATTATGCGGAAGCTGGTAGGGCGGATGATTACTTGTTGTTAAAATGGCGATGAAAGTTGGCTTTGTGGCATTATCTAAAATTTCAAATGCAAGTTTGTAGGCATACTCATCAGGCACACCATAAGCACTTTTATCGTGTTTGCTTTCAGGATACTTATCCATTAGTGTAATGGCATCATAGACTTTATGCGCTCCTTGAATCTTGGTGTAGTCCCCAACACCACGCCAAGAGGCATAACCGGAGGTGATATAGATAGTCTCATAGCCTGAATCTGCATAGATTCCAAAAGGATTGTAAGGAAGCTTGATATTTTTTGCGTTGCCAAGTGAGATTTGAGCATCAGGAGCATTAAAGAAAAGTCCTACCAATGAGGCAGCTGTGCCATTTGCCCCACTTAAAAAGCGATAGAATACAAAATCAGATTCAAAATGCTCTCTCAAAGACCCAAGCAAATCATTTTTGTCTAACTCATCATACACAAGCATATTTGTGCCAAAACTCTCCATAAGATTTAAAACAATATGCGGCGGATTATTGCGTAAAAAGCTAGAATCTGCTGTGGTATGCAAAAGCGGAAAGAGTCTTCCTTACAGTGATTCACCCTTTTGCACATCAGGCTTTGCAAAATGTGTATCAAGCTTATAATTTGTCCTTGCCCAGTCAAATGCAATAAGCGGATTTGTGCAAAGGTGATTAAAAAGTGGCAATGGTGAGATGTTATGATTATTTTCTGATATGGGATAAGTCCCAAGTGAGCCACGAGCGGCAATAAAAAGCAATATAATAAAACAAATATGTATAATCACATAAGCAAAAAGCGTGATTGTATTGAGAGTAATGCTAAGTTTGTGCTTGAAAAAGTCATATTTGAGTGGAATCTTATAAGCAAAAAGCATGATAAGCCCACACAGCAAATCAGCCAAAATCCCCCATACAATGGGATAATCCTGCCACATAATGGATAAAACTGCCAAAGTGTCATCATCTTTTAACCCAAAGATGAAAATATCAATCTTACTGCCATAAGTGCGGAAGTAGTAGAAATTCACAATAGCAGCTATCATAAATACAAAGCCTAGCAAAAACGCATAACACAAAAAGAAAAAGGAAAAGAAGCGGGAGAAAAATGAAGTTATAAGTACTAGAATCTTAGAATCTTGTTTTGCCCCCCCCCCCGTTAGCTAAAAAGCAAAGCATTTTAAGCACAGATTCTATGATATAAGCAATGAGCTTTAACCCCACAAAAATCAGCATCGCAATGCCAATGCTACGCATATCAAGTTTAAAACCCATAAACCACATTGCATAAAAATCTTTGTGTTCCCATAATTCTTGTGGAATGTAGTGTAGCACCATTATGCCCCTAGCACAAGTGCAAAGTATAAGCAAAATCAACATAAAACCAAGTGTTTGAAAAAGTGTCGTGTAGCTTAGCATATTTGCAAAAGTTTTATTTATGCGTGTTTGTGAGATTGACATCAAAATCCTTTGGGCTAAATGTGCAAAATTATAGCGTATTTTATGCTACAATTTTGCGAAAAAAAGAGCCAAAAAAGTTTTGTAAAGTCGTTTCAAAAGCCTTGGCATTAGGGATATTGTAGAATGGAAGTTGTGCGGGTTATCTTAGATTCTGTATTAAAATTTTGTCAAATTCACAAAAAGCAAAACATCATTCAAACTCCCCAACTTGTAGCGAACCATTCTCAAACTCCCCATTTTTTAACTAGCCCCTTAAGTCCTATCCCAAATCTAGCAAACACAGAATTTAACCCCACAGATTCCAACGGATTAAAAACCCAAACTCTAGAATCTAGCCAACAAAATAAGCCCCAAAACATCAAAAAGCCCCCCAAGCTCCCAAAACTCCCCCAAAGCCCCAGCTTTTTTATTATCTTAGCTTTATTGGCGGAGAGTTTTATTATTTATGCAAGTGTGCTTGTAAAGCTCACAGATATGTCGCCTATCAATTTGGGATTTTATCGCATAGCCTTGGCACTGCCTGTTTTTTGGCTTATGGCAAATACGCGTAGGAATGTGTTTAAGATTCCATTAAAAGACATTGCTTTTATGATGTTGGCAGGGATATTTTTTGCCTTTGATTTATTGTTTTTTAATATCGCATTGCGTCATACAAGTGTGGCAAATGTGAATCTTTTTGCTTCTTTGGCGTGTTTTATCCTTATGCCTATTGGCATTTTTTTCTTTAAGGAAAGATTCAAAAAAAGTCTTTTAATCGGGGCTATTGTCGCATTTGTTGGGATTTTTATCTTAGTTGGAGGCAAGGGGGAGCTAAGTGTAGCAACGCCATTTGGGGACTTTATGGCGTTTTTAAGTGTGCTGTGTTATAGCTGTTTTTTGGGTGTGATTTACTCACTGCGAAAGCGGTATGGGACTTTGGAGATTATGTTTTTTGCCTGTATTGGTTCAAGCCTTATGCTTTTAGCCCTTGCTTTGATTTTTGAGGGCTTTGAAGTGCCAAAGGATATGAGAGATTTTGGGATAATCGCCCTTATTGCGTTATGCGGACAAGTGATTGGACAGGGATTTTTTAACTATATTTTAGGCAAGGTCAATACGCAAACCTCTTCGATCTTATTGCTTTTTTCACCTATAATCGCCGCTTTAATGGGCTTTTTTATACTTGGTGAAAAGCTTGGAATGTTTGAGATTCTGGGTATTTTTGTAATTATCTTTGGTGTTTTTGTGGCAAAAAGAGAGAATTACTAGGAGCGTTTTTTTTTATAATGGAGCTACCCACTAGATTTATAAAGTGTGGAATTTCCTTAAGGAGTTTGTATGAGAAAGCTTATTTTGGCTTTAGGTTTAGGTGGCTCTATGGCGTTCTTCGCAGGTTGTTCTGTAGCTGGAACAGCACCGGGTATGCTTTATACAGGTAATAGCACACCGGGGACTGCTACTTCAGCAAGTGGAGCTTCAAAAGAAGGAAGTGCAACTTGCAGCAATATCCTTGGTCTTGTAGCTATTGGTGATTGCTCTGTTGATACTGCGGCAAAAGCTGGTGGTATTTCTCAAATCAAAAGCGTAGATTCTAAGAATTTTGGTATTCTTGGACTTTACTCTACTTCAACAACAATTGTTAAAGGAAACTAATCTCCTTTGGCAAACACTCCCTCCTTTTGGGAGTGTAGATTCTATACAAAACTCTTTTTTAATCATTCTAACTTTTTAAAACTAAAGCCCTTTTGTTGCAAAAGTGGCACGACCTCTTTAAGTCCAGCTAATGTTTCACTTTTTGGTTTATTAAAATGATAGATAAGAATTGAGCCATTTTTAACTTTTTTGACTTGTTTTATGATTGTCTCTTTTGAAAAAGTCGCCCCACCATCGCCTAACACATCAAAGCCACCAATTTCATAGCCCAAATCTTTGGCGATACTTACTGCCACTTCATCATAATACGCCGTGCCAGAGCGGAAGTATCTAGGGTGTTTGCCGGTGAGTTCAAAAATGCGTCTATCATTGCCCATTATCTCATCATATACGCCTTGGATAGAATCTGTGCCTTTAATATGGTAGATTGACTTGCCATTGACACTTAGCGGACGATGGAGTGTGCCGTGATTTTGGATTGAAAAAAGTGGATTGTGAGCTAGGGCTAAAAAATCCTGCTCGTGCTTGTCAATCCAGCGTGAGTTAATAAATAATGTCGCTTCAATTTTGTTTTCGCTCAAATAATCAATCAATGCCTTGTCATACGCCCCACTACACGCATCAAAGGTGAGATAAACCACAGGTGAAGATTCACTAGGCAGAAGTGAAGTAATGCCCTCTATATTCTCTCCCCAAAGTTTTGGCGTAATGTTGGCATATTTAACTTGTAAAGATTCTAGGCTTGGAGGCTCTTTTGCGATTTGCTCCTTTTGCTTTTTTTGTGTGGTAAAAAGCAAGATTCCTATACAAAGTAAGATTGCAGCACTTAGGCTAAAAATAATGAGCTTTTTATTCACTCACACTCCCATCATTGATATTTTTTTCTAGTTCATTTTGATTTTCATCAAGCTCAAGCCGTGTTTTTTGAATCTGTATCATCGCATTGGCAAGTTCTTTGGCGATATTATGGCTAAAGCCTACAGCATTAAGGAGTGATGTTCCGCTAGGCACACTGATTTCTTTTTTGCTTAGCATAGATTCTATATTGAGAATAGAATCTTTATCAATCCTTTTAAAAGCTTTTTTTTGTGCCTTGAGTTTGACAATGGCTACTTGTGGGTGCAACTCCTCATCAATATTAATCTCTTCAATACTACGCAAAAGTATGGCAAGGTGTGTTCTTAGAGCATTGTATTCATTAGAGAGAATTTGATTTTTGGAAAGACTATTTTTTTTGAGATTGGGCTGTAAAAGCTCCATATTTTTAATGGCTTCAACAATGTGGCGTGAAGCAGAAGTAAGCATAGCAAACTTATAGATATAGACTTTATCCTGTGTGTGGGCTTGCACTTCTGTGGAAAAATCAAGTATGGCATTAAAAAGCACCTTGATTTTTTTAATATAAAAAATCTCAATATCCACATCTTCTTTTGCCCATATACGAGCCTTTAGCACATCATCTATTTTATCTTGGCTTTTTATATCTTGGCGTGAGAATCCAAGTGCGTGAGAGATAAGCTCAAAGGCATTTTCATACAAATGATACACTTCGTGTGTCAGAGCGATGAAAGCGGTGTCTTGATACTGCACAATCGTATCATTGACATATAAAGGCTTATCAACTTGTGAATCTTTATCTTTCATTATAGATTCTAAAAGCGTGGCGATTTTGGGTATAAGAGGTAACATCAGCACCACGCCTACAAGATTGAAAAGTGTGTGAAACACAGCAATACGCAAAACACTATTTTCTTCTAAGCCCAAAAGTGTGGAGATACTACTATTAATCAGCACAAAATAATCAAATGTCGCAATCACAAGCAGGACAATGCTAAAGTTAAAAATACAATTTGCCACAGCTAAACGCTTACCATCAATATTTGTGCTAAGTGAGACAATAACAGCAGTCATCACACCCCCTACACTTGTGCCAAGTGTCGCTGCAAGGGCATTTTCATAGCTCATACTTCCAGCGGCAAAAGCGGAGATAATGATTGTAAGTGTGGCGTGAGAGCTTTGCACGATAGCTGTCATTAATGCACCTAATCCCACAAAGAGCAAAACCCCATATAGTCCCTCCATAGAGTATTGCGAAAAATCAACAACTTCTTTATACTCCTCAAAACCATCTTTGATATACCCAACACCCAAAAAGAAAAAACCAATACCGATGAGAATCTGCCCTATGCCCTTACTTGCTTTTGAGCTTTGAAAATTAAATAGTACTCCGCCAACAATAAGTGGCAAGGCAAGAGCGGAGATTTTCATACCGCTAACCCCTGCAATAAGCCACGATCCCGCACTATTACCAAGATTTGCTCCAAACATCACACCTATACCTTGAGTAAGACTTAAGAGTGCTGCGGAGACAAAAGAGATTGAAAGCACGGAGACTAAAGAAGAGCTTTGCATAACCGCAGTAGCGATAGTCCCAAAAGTGATACTTTTTACAGCAGTGCTTGTGGAACTTGTAAGGAGATTTTCCAAAAAGCCGCCATTAAAAACGCGAAAACCACTCCCAAGACTTAACATACCAAAGAGCAAAATCGCAAGTCCAGCACTGACATTTGTTAAAGCATCGCTTGTGGATACAAGATAGATAATCGCCACGATACATAAAGGAATAAGGTATTTTTGAAACATAATCGCCCCCCCAAATTTTGCCATTATTTTATTTGCTATCAAAGTTTCTATCACATTGTAGCCTTAAACGCTAAATGTTTAATGCTCCACTGAATGTAAAATGCCAAATTATGCGAAAAATAACCACAAAGGCACACTGATAAAGCTAAGCAAGATTCCAAAAGCAATAGCACTCACCGCAAGTTTGGCATTTAGCCCAGCTTTAATAACAATCGCCCCAGCACTCACAACAGGAGGCATTGCCACTTCAATAAGTGCCATACGCCATAAATCGTTAAACCCTCCAAACCCTACAACCACAAAGATAAAAAGCAAAAGCGGAGCGATACACATTTTGCCAAAAAGTAAAAGGGCAGTGAGCTTCCATTCTTGCTTAATCATTTGCAGACTCATCTGCACCCCAATGGCAAAAAGTGCCACGGGCGTAGCGGTTTGAGCAAGACTTTTAAGAGGTAAAAATAGCTCATCAGGAATCTGCAAGGGCAGGGCTTTGAGTGCTAGTCCAAAGAGCAGGGCAAGAAAAAGTGGGCTTTGAAAAAGTCGCAATGCCACAGCTTTTAATCCAAAACTCCCCTTGCCCCCAAGGCTCAAAATAAAAGGAGCAAAAAATGCAATAGGAATGCCTGTAACGATTTGGTCATAAATGATGACTTTGTTAGCATAAGATTCACCCAATGCTCCATTGACAATAGGCAATCCCAAAAAGAGCGTATTGCCAAATGCTCCCATAAAGCTCAGTGTAATGAGAGAATTTCTCTCTAATTTTAGGGCTTTGCCAATGCCAAAAAGTGCCAATCCACCACTGATAGAGCAGACAAAGCTCACAATACACACAAGAAAAAAGTCCATATCCAAAGTAGCGTGATATGTGCCATTAAAAATCTGTGCAGGAAGTGCGAAGTTGAGTAAGAATCCAAGCAAGATTCCACTCTGTTTGTTTCCAACAAGTCGCAAAAGCTTTGCTATGTAGCCGATAAAAATAAAGACACATACACTATAAATCGCAAGAAGCATTGTGGAAAAATCCTTGAGAATCCTTAAAGGTAAGTTGGGCTAGATTCTAGCGTAGATTCAATAATCTTTTGTCTGTTTTTTAAGAAAAATTGTTTAATGAGAAGTTAAATTTTACTTGTTATAATCCACCGCCTTGTCCCATTAAGGATTCCCCAAAAGTCCTTGATGATAAGGAATACAACTTAAAAGGATTGAATATGCTAACTCAAGAACAAATCACACAGAATCTAAAAAATGTGATTTATCCAAATTTTTCAAAAGACATTGTGAGTTTTGGGTTTCTTAAAGAAGTGAAGGTAAGTGATGAGGGTGTATATATCCGCATAGATATTCCCTCAAGCACACAAGAAGTCATTGATACACTGAAAATTGAGGTGCAAAAACAGCTAGATTCTCTACTGCAAGGACAGAATCTAAACTTAGAGATTAACCCCCCAAAACCCGCTCCAAAGCCAGAGCCAAAGACAAAGAATCTTGCCCCACATATCAAGCATTTTGTAATGGTAAGCTCAGGCAAAGGCGGTGTGGGTAAATCCACAAGCAGTGTGAATCTTGCCATTGCTCTAGCACAGCAGGGCAAAAGAGTAGGGCTACTTGATGCGGATATTTATGGTCCAAATATTCCGCGAATGCTAGGGCTTAATGCCACAAAGGCAGAAGTCAATGAAGCACAAAAAAAGCTTATCCCTCTCAAAGCCTTTGGTGTGGAGATGATGAGTATGGGCGTGCTGTATGATGAGGGGCAGAGCCTTATTTGGCGTGGTCCTATGATTATGCGAGCCATTGAGCAAATGCTAACAGATGTGCTGTGGAGTGAGCTTGATGTGCTTGTGATTGATATGCCACCGGGCACGGGCGATGCACAGCTTACACTCGCACAAAGTGTGCCGGTGAGTGCAGGGGTTATCGTAACAACTCCGCAAAAAGTCAGCCTTGATGATAGTGCAAGAAGCCTTGATATGTTTGATAAGCTAAAAGTGCCAATCGCGGGACTTATTGAGAATATGAGCGGATTTATCTGCCCTGATTGTGGGAAAGAATATGATATTTTTGGCAAAGGCACAAGTGAGGATTTAGCTAGTCAGTATGGCACAAGCACACTTGCCCAAGTCCCGATAGAGCCTAAAGTGCGTGAGGGTGGAGATAGTGGAAAGCCTATTGCGTTTTTTGAGCCAGATTCTAAAAGTGCTAAGGCGTATATGCAAGCCACAGTAAAACTTCTAAGCTTTTTAGAAAAAGTCTCATCGCAGAATCTTGCGGATAATAAGGACATTCAGCCTACGCAGCACAAGCATTAAGTCAAGTTTTAATGAGAATAAATCTAGCATAGATTCTATGCTAGATTTTGTATTTTTGCGTGAATCTTAGAATAAATTTGCCAAAATTTAAAATGCGTTTTTTTGTATTGTGTAGGCTTTAGATTCTCATTAAAAAGGGCAAAAATGAAAAATACAATGCAAAAAATAGCAGTTGGGCTTGTGGCAGTCCTATCGCTTATCTTGGCACTTGTGGGTTGTAATGATTACAAAAACCTGCAACAACAGGGTTATTAATCTAGGCTTTGTATTATAAGTGATAAGTAGATTCTAATTCGCACAGCAACATTGTCTTTTCTTGACATTCTTGCTGTCGCTTTGCTTTTGTCTCTTTTTAGCTCTTTATCGTATTCTGCCTTGTGGCGTAAGAGTATGCCACCTTGACAAGCTCCCTCTGCGGCAAGGTATGTGCGTAATATAGCATAATGCACAGATTCTAAGTTTTGACACGGATAGGCAAAGAGTGAATTAAGCTCATCTTTGTTTTCACAAAGTTTAGAAAAGATAGCCATTGTTTCTTGCTTTTGTTTAAGAAAGTTTGTATTGAGCTTTTCAAGGTCATACAAAGTCTCTAGGGTTATAAAATGCCCCTTGCTTTGTGTGGATTCACGCATTCTTTGACATACCTGCTTTGCTTGTTCTTCGCTCCATTTATCACTCTCTGCAAATGGGAGGATTTCATCCGTAGAATGAGCAAAAGTAGAATCTGCTAAGTTTTTATCATACTTTGCTAGAAACGCACCATATAATGAGCCTAATGGGTGATATGTCTGCATATAGGAGATGAGATTATCATACTTGAGACAGGAAGCAAGTAGGGCATTATCAATAGATGAGGGGCGAGTATATTCTTTTTTTGCGAAAATTGTAAGATTCCACTTCATAAATACTATGTGAAAGAGCAACGCAATGCTCTTTATGATTTTGCTCTGCTTGGGATAAATGTGAGCTATGGTAATGCACAAGGCTTTGTATAGATAAGAAAAGTTGGCGACTTGACTTGAGAAGCAGTTTTAAAGGGTGCTTGGCGGGATTTTTAGAATAATTTGTGCCAAAAATATCAGTGTTATCACAAAGGCTTATATATTGTGTGTAAAGCTCTCTTTCTCGTTTTCCCCACTGCTTTTGTTGAATCTTTAGTCTCTCTGTGTTTTTGCCCCAAATGTGATAAATGGGTGCATAATGCCAATTATCCTATCGCACACTTCTTGCACACCATTGTTGCAGAGATTTTGAGCAGTTATGCCATTTTGTGCTTGAAGATAAGAATCTTGAATGAATAAAATCTCATAAGGGCTAAAATTTTTTATAGCAAACTCCAATGCTTGAGTGTAACTACACAACACCACAATATATAAAAATGAGATTTTAAGTAGATGTCGCATACAAGCCCATTAATGCTAAGTCTAAAATCCTTTAGAATCTAAATATCTCTTGCATCAAGGGCGCGATTGAGCGTTTTATTAAGATCTCGCTCTAAGTCAGGGTTAAGCTCCCTTAGACGCTCTTCTGTGTGTATGATAAGCTCTGTTGAAGTGTTTCTATGAACGGTAATAGCAAAGAGAAAATTTTTCTTACGATAATCGCTCAAATCAAGCTCATCATAATGCTCAAAAAACATATCCACTGCTTTGGTAAGCTTTAGTATATTACTTTTTGGACTATCTAAAATCTTCATAATCTCTTCTATGCTGACTTTTTGTTCTTGCTCTTTGAGTTCTACTTTTTTGGGTGCAGGACCAAAAAGCCACAACGCCACAAGTAACACAAATAAAGCCACGCAAAATATACTCACAAGTATAAATACACTATCAGGGGACAATGACATAAAAATCCTTGAATCTAAAGAAGTTGAGCGTGATTTTAACATAATATTATGCTAATATAGCTAAAATTCTCCCCTTAGGATACTAAAACACAATGATTTGATTTTGTCAAAATGATGGAGCATAGATGAAAGATATAGACTACAACGCCCTTGCACAAACCTATCAAACACCACTTTATGTATATGATTTGCAAAAAATTTCTTCAGCTTTTTTGAGTTTAAAAGATGCGTTTAGAGCGAGAAAATCGCTTATTTGCTATGCGTTAAAGGCAAATTCCAATCTCTCTATTATCCATCATTTAGGCACTTTGGGTAGTGGGGCGGATTGCGTATCTATTGGAGAGGTGAGGAGGGCATTAAGGGCTGGGATACCAAAATATAAGATTATTTTTAGTGGTGTAGGAAAGCAAGATAGCGAGATTCAAGAGGCGTTGCAAAGTGATATTTTATTTTTAAATGTGGAGAGTGAGAAGGAGCTACAACGCATAGAATCTATTGCAAAAGCCCTTAATAAAGTGGCGAGAATCTCCATTCGTGTGAATCCCAATATTGATGCTAAAACGCACCCTTATATTTCTACGGGTTTGCACGAGAATAAATTTGGTGTAGATATACAACAAGCCAAAGCGATGTATATTTTTGCTAAAAACTCTTTATATATTGAGCCTGTTGGGATTCATTTTCATATCGGCTCACAGCTTACAGATATAGAGCCAATCCGCCAAGCTGCAAAAAAAATCGCACAACTTGCTCATAGTTTGATTGCTCTAAAGATTGATTTGAAGTTTTTTGATGTGGGCGGAGGGATTGGCATACGCTATGAGAATGAGAATCTCATTAGCCCTTATGATTACTCACAAGCGATTTTAGAGGCATTGTATGGGCTTGATTTGACTATTATTTGTGAGCCGGGAAGATTCTTAGTAGGGGAGAGTGGCGTGTTGCTCACTCGTGTTTTGTATGAAAAGTATAATGGTGATAAACGCTTTGTAGTTGTAGATGCGGCGATGAATGATCTTATGCGTCCTACGCTCTATCACGCCAAACATAAGGTTGAATGTTTTGACAAGCAGGATTTAGAATCTACACCTTGTGATGTGGTGGGTCCCATTTGTGAAAGTGGAGATTACCTAGCTAAAAATATTATGCTTCCTCCGCTTGCACACGGCGATTTATTAAAGATTGAAAATGTAGGTGCGTATGGGTATAGTATGGCAAGTAACTACAATACGCGTTTGCGTCCGGCTGAAGTGGCGGTGCAAAATGGCAATGCAAGACTGATTAAAAATCGTGAGCGTTTTGAGGATATTATCAGTGATGAGGAAAAGCTGCTTGAAAATGTAGGGCATATAGATTCACACAGCAAGGGAGAGCTATAAATGGCGAAGTCTTTACTTGAGCTAAGAGAACAGATTGATGCTATTGATGATGGTATTTTTGAGTTATTACAAAAGCGTATGGCACTTGTAGCAGAAGTGGGAGCATTAAAACACAAACAAGGTGGGGCAATCTACCGCCCAGAGCGTGAGAGAGAGATTATTGAGCGGTTAGGAAAGGCAAAAAGTAAATATCTTGATATTCGTGCGATTGAGGCGATTTATCAAGAGATTTTTGCGATTTCTCGTAACCTTGAGCTGCCTGAAAAAGTAGCTTTTTTGGGTCCCATTGGGAGCTATACACATCAAGCAGCAGAAGAGCGATTTGGTGCTATGAGTGAGTATATACCGCTTAATACCATTAGTGCAGTATTTGAAGCCCTTTCACACAAACGCGTTAAATACGGCGTGATACCGCTTGAGAACAATACAAATGGTATGGTTGGAGAGAGTATTGATCTACTCGCAAGGTATGATTTTAAGATTATAGCTGAAGTGATTTTGCCTATCCACCATAGTTTTTTGAGTAGTTGTGAGCATTTGGGCGAGATTAAAAAGATATTTTCAAAAGATATTGCATTTGGGCAGTGTCAAAAATTCCTTAACGCACATAATCTACACCATATTGAGCAAATCCCTACAGATTCCACAGCAAGGGCGGTGCAGCTAGCCGCAAGTAGTCCGCATAGTGCGGCTATTGGCTCAAAAATAGCGGGCAAACTCTATAATTTACCCTTGATGTTTGAGCATATTGAGGATACACAGCATAATAAAACGCGTTTTGTGATTGTGAGTGATTTTAGCAACGCACCAAGTGGGAATGATAAGACTTCATTGTTTGTGAATCTAAAACGCAAAGATGAGGTGGGAGATTTGTTTAGATTACTTGGGGATTTTGAAAAAGAAGGCATTAATCTTACAAAGATATATTCTCGCCCTGTGCGTGATAATGGGGATTTTAAAATGGGCTTTTTTATTGATTGTCAAGGGCATTATGAAGATGAAGCGTTGCAAAGGCTATTTGCTAAAAGGAGAGAAGAGATAAAGTGGCTTGGAAGTTATATTTTTGCTGATATACGATAAGGGGCAGATTTTATGGGATATACTATGGAATATACAAAGCTTGATTTAAGCCATAAATCGCTACTAGAGCCTTTCACAAAGCAAAGTGGGCGGTGGCTTTCAGATACAAATTTTACAAATATGTTTATGTGGCGGCATTCTAGGGAGATTTCATTTTGTGTGATTCAAAATCAGCTTATTATTCAAACACAATACCCACAGCAGACGCCATTTGTGTTTTATCCATTAGGGCGGGGCGAGAAAAAGCCCATAATCAATTTGCTTATAGATTATTATGCGACTTTGGGACTAGCCTTAGAGTTTCACTCTTTACAAAAAGATGAAGCAGAATCTTTGCAGAGAGATTTTCCTGAACGCTTTGAATTTACCCAAAGACGCGATAGGTTTGAGTATATTTATAATACACAAGAGCTGATTGAATTAAGTGGTAGAAAGTTTCATAAGAAAAAAAATCATCTCAATCGTTTCTATCTTCAATATCCTAATGCGTGTTTTGAATCTTTGGGAGCAGAAAATTTAGATGAGGTTTTATCTGTAAATAATCAGTGGTTTAATGCCGCTATGGAGGCAAATATGGAGGCAAAACAGGGTGAGCGTGATGAGGGATTGTATTATGAGAATCTAGGCATTAATGATGCGTTGGCAAACTTTGAGATTCTAGGTTTGAGCGGTGGATTACTGCGAAATGAGGGGGAGATTATCGCTTTTAGTTTTGGTGAAGAGCTAGATTCAAAAATGGCACTCATTCATATTGAAAAGGCAAATATTACTTTTAGCGGGGCGTATCAGGCTATCAATCAAGCCCTTTTAAAAAATAAGTTTGCCCATTGTTTGTATGCTAATCGCGAGGAGGATTTGGGCATTGAGGGGTTGAGAAAGGCAAAGCTCTCCTATCAGCCAAGCTTTTTGCTTGAAAAATATGATGCGAGATTGAGAGTATGAATCTTAAAGGCGTGTTTGCTAAGATTTTTCATATAGGCAAATATGCTACGCGTTTATTTGTGGTAATCGCTTTAGCTCTTGTATTTTTTGTCTTACAGCATAATGGGCTTGTGTGGTTTAATATGCCAAGTGATAAGAGCTATCCTATAAAAGGGGTTGATGTATCAGCTCATCAAGGGCATATCAAATGGGAGATTCTAAAAAGTCAAAACATTACATTTGCTTTTATCAAAGCTACAGAGGGTAGCACTTGGGTGGATAAACGCTTTGCATATAATTTTGAAGAGGCAAGAAAGCAGGGGCTATATGTAGGGGCATATCACTTTTTTAGCTTTGATAGCTCTGGGCTTACACAAGCACAAAATTTTATCGCTAATGTCCCAAATGTAGTAGATTCTAAGGCTTTACCACCGGTTGTAGATGTGGAGTTTTATGGCTCTAAGGCAAAAAATTCTCCATCTCCACAAAAAGTTTATAATGAGCTTGACACGCTCCTTTTAGCCTTAGAAAAGCATTATAAGATAAAGCCTATCATTTATACAACGCCAAGTTTTTATGATATGTATTTGCGTGGGCGGTATGTGGAGAATCCGCTGTGGATTCGCTCTGTGTTTTTTGCACCAGATTCAATGTGGGCAAGATTATTTAATGTGCATTTTGAATCTTGGAGTTTTTGGCAGTATGACCCACAAGGTGTGCTAAAGGGCTATTCTGGCGGGGAGAAGCACATTGATTTGAATGCGTTTAATGGTGATGAGAAAATGCTCAGATCGTGGCTAGAGCAACAGAGAAAACATTAAAGGAGAGTGTGATGCAAGTGTATAAAAATAAGAGTTTTATCTCAAATCAAGATGGGTTAGAGATTTTTTATGATGTGTATATGCCAGAAGTGCCAAATACTCTGCTTATTCAAATCGCACACGGAATGGTGGAGCATAAAGACCGCTATGAGTGGGTTGGCTCATATTTAGCCCAGCGTGGGTTTATTGTTGTGATAAATGATCATCGCGGACACGGAAAAAGTATTGATACATTGCACCCTTGGGGCGAGATGAATGGGCTAGATTCAAAAACTGCAACTACAGAATCTAGCGGATTTCTCAAAGCTATTATGGATATGCACCAGCTTACACTTTTAGCTAAGGAGCATTTTAAACCGCAAAAATATGTGCTTTTGGGGCATTCTATGGGCTCACTCCTTGCACGAGGCTATGTGAAGCAATATCACCACGAGCTTAATGCCCTTATCCTTTCTGGCTCTCCAGCGTATAATCCATTGGCATTATTGGGAGCAAGTCTAGCTAGAATCTTGCAGGTGTGTGGCTTAGAATCTGTGGGTAAAAAGTGGATAAACGCACTCTCTTTTGGCGGATTCAACAAACCATTTTTACACAATGAGGGAGAGGATAATACGAAAGGAGGCTTTGCGTGGCTATGCCGAGATAAGGCGGTTGTAGAGGCTTATAAGGCTGATAGTGCGTGTCAGTTTGTATTTAGCTTGGAGAGTTTTATTGGGTTGTTTAAGGGTATGGCGTGGGTGAATAAAGCTGACAGAGATGAAGCTAAAGTTAAGGCTCATATAGGGCAGAATCTACCTTTGCTTATTATCAGTGGGAATAAGGATAGTTGTGGGAATTTTGGCGTTGGGGTAGAAAAAATTGCACATCAATATAGGCTTTGGGGCTTTGATGTGAGATTAAAACTCTATGAGGGTGCAAGGCACGAGATTCTAAATGAGATTAACAAGCAAGAAGTGATAGAGGATATTGTGGAGTTTGTAATGGGTTTATTTGACAATGTTGCCGAATATATGGATAAAGCGGAGAGTGGCAACCGAGCTATTTGAAACTAAGCAACTTTAAAAATATTTAAGCCAAAATTAAATAAGATTCTCTCTTAGCTTTCCGTGAGAAAGAAAACAAGTCTTCAAAATCTTGTAGAGCCTAATTTAAAAGTTTTTGTATGCAAAAGTCTTGTGTGTTTATGGGTGAGATGCCGCTTGGTGCATTCTTTTTTATGCGTCTTGAAAATGCTTTTTTGCTCTCTTCTCAAGGAGCGGATATTGAGCTTATAAGCGATTTTGACAATCTTGAAAATGACATAAGAATGTGGTGTCGCTTTAAGGGTGAAGAGTTTATTTGTAAGCAAAAAATAAGCCAAGATTCAGAATCTAAGGGCAATTTTTTGTATCTTATGCGTAAAAAATCGCTCACAAGATTCCAAAAGTTTGATACCAAATCGCCCGCCCCAGCAATGCACGGATTAGCCCCAAATGGTGTGCAAGTGGAAGTGGCAAGTCCAGAATATCACTTTACATATTTGCACGATAATGAGATTTGGAGCAACAATGTAGCCCAAATTTATGAAGATTCTAAAAATGCACAATGGAATGCTTCAAGTGATATTTTGTGGCAGGAAATGCCACGATTTAGCCCAGAGCTTGAGTTTGCCATTGCTCAAATTATGACTTATCTTACAGAAAATGAGTTTTCAGCCCTTTATATTCCTAGCCGTTTTTTGGGGCAGATTTCACCATTTTTTACCGCTGTGCCGCTGCTGCTTTCTAGTATTATAGGCGATGAAAGTCGGCATATTGAATCTTTTATCAAACGAGCAAATGTTACAGGGCTTGGGGTGCAATATTCCACGCTTACCACACAGCAGAGTTTGTTTAGCTTGTGGAATGAAAAGGATTATTTTAAATCAAGCTTTTTATTACACATTATGGGGGAGGGGACTTTTATTGATTTACTAAAATTTTTAGAAGATGGCTTTAGAGATTTAGGCGATGAGCCAAGTGCAAAAATGCTTTCATTAGCAAGAAAAGATGAGGCAAGGCACGTAAGCTATGGTATAGGGAATGTGAAGCATACTTTAGCTATCAATCCTGCCAAAGTCTTTGCACTCAAAGATGTTGTGTTTAGGCGAAAGAATTATCTAGATTCACAAAGTGCTGAATCTTCTCTTTTGCTTGAATCTATGGCAGTTTTGAAAGGTGGAGGGAAAGAGCGTATGGCTCAAGGTTTTGATGAGGTTATGGAGCTGAAAGCAAAAATGGAGAGAAACCGCACAAGAAGGCTTGTTGAATGTGGGATTGATGAGGATTTGGCTGTTGATTTAAGCAAGGCTCACACGCCTAATTTTATGTAAAGGAAGTGTAATGTTAGATTTAGAAAACATTGAAAGTTTAAGCTTGGAGTTTGGGCGAAAATATGTAGCCCCCTATGCAGATGCTATTGACAAAGAGGCGAGATTCCCAAAGGAAGCCTACGCTGAGCTAAAAAAGCAAGGATTCACAGGACTGCTTGTGCCAAAAGAGTTTGGCGGAAGTGGTGGCAACTGCCAGAATCACGCTTTGGTTTGCTATAACATTGCTCGTTTTGATGCATCAAGTGCGTTGTGCTATATGATGCATAATGTTGCCACAGCGGTGCTTTGTGCTTTTGGCACTTTGAAGCAAAAAGAGGAGTTTTTGCCACAAATTGCTAAAGGGGAGATTACTTTTGCTCTTGCATATAGTGAAAGCGGTTCAGGCACACATTTTGGCTCACCTGATATTACTGAAACAACTGATGGGGCATTTAGAATCCTTAATGGGCGAAAAAGCTTTGTAACTTCTGCTGAAAAGGCAGATTACTATCTCACTTATACAAATTCCTGCGAAGTGAGTGGTGGGAAAAATAACTGGATTACGCCAAATAGTTTGCAAGGGCTTATCCACGAAGAGGGCGTGTGGAATGGGCTTGGTATGCGTGGGAATGTCTCAAAGCCCGTGCGTTATGAGAATGTGAGACTAGAGACAAAGCGTTATTTACTAGGCAGAGATGGCGAGGGGGGAACTCACGCTGGGCTAGTGGCGATGTATTTTGTCGTGGGGCTTGGAGCTGTGTATAGTGGAGTTGGACAAAGTGCGTATGAATGTGCGTTAAATCATTGTAAGAGTAGAAAATACACTGATGGTAGCTCACTAGCGGATAAGGAATTAGTGCGGATTCACATTGCAAATCTTTACACCAAGACACAAAGTCAAATCGCCCTTGTTAAAGAAGCGGCAAGGGCATTTGATTGTGGGGATTCTAACGCGGCGTGCAAGATTTTTGCAAGTAGGATTAATGCTACGGAGCTTGTTATGCAGATTTGTGAGTTGGCTATGCGGCTTGGCGGTGGGAAAGCATATAGCAAGTTATTGCCACTAGAGCGGTATTTGCGTGATGCGATGGCAAGTCAAGTTATGGCACCTAGCCTTGATGTATTGCAAGTGTGGCTAAGTGATGCACTTTTAGCAAAGGAGTAAAATGAGACATATTATTGTAGGAGCGGTGGCGTATGCACCGCAAATTGTGCCGATATGGGATATTATTAGGGAATATGCAAATGCGTATTTTAAGGATATTCGGTTAGATTATGTGCTTTTTAGCAATTATGAGCGGCAAGTGCAATGGCTTATGGAAAAAAAGATTGACATTGCGTGGAATACAAATGTCGCTTATATCCGCACACAAGTGGCAAGTGATAATGCCTTTAGAGCTGTGCTTATGCGTGATACGGACATAGGCTTTCAAAGCGTGTTTGTTACAAGGGAAAATGGCGTGAAAGATTTGCAGGGTTTGCAGGGCAAGAAGTTTGGGCTTGGGAGCTTAGATTCAGCTCAGGCGGCGATTATGCCTTTACATTTTTTGCAAGATTGCACTTTGACATTACAGGAGATGTCAAGTTTAAGTGAATCTGCTCCAAGTAATGCGGTAGGCATTTATCGCTTTAATAGCGATGTGGGGAAGCACGGCGATACGGGCAGGAGTGAATTTGATGTGCTAGATAAAATACGCAGTGGGGAGCTTGACGCGGGGGCTATTGGCTCTGGCACTTGGGCTAGAATCTTGCAAGAGGGCAGTTATAGTGAGCTAAAAAACTTTTATGTAGGAGCGGAGTATTGTCATTGTAATTTCACGCTTTCAAAAGACTTTGACAAGGGCTTAAGGGACGCATTTGTGGAAATGATGCTCTCTCAAAATGCACGAAAATCAGATTCTAAAATCGCACATATGATGAGCTTGGAAGGCTTAAATGAGTGGGTTTTGTGTGATGAAAAGGCATTAAAGGGCTATGAGATTATTTTTGAAGCGATGAAAAAACAGAATCTGCTTTTTGTGTAAAGCTTGTGTTGTGGGTTTTGCGGTGTTGTGGTGATAGAATTTGTTGGGTAGTTAAGGGTTTGGCTTATAGATTCTGTTGCCCTAGCACACTTTCTAAGAATATGGTCGCATAGCTTCCCTTTGGCAAGTAGAATTGTAGTTCATATTGGGCTTTTTGTGCGATATATTTGCCTTTAATTTGCTCTGCCCATACCCACGCATAGCGTCTTGTGCCATTTGCCTTGATTGTAGAATCTAAAAAATGAGATTCTATTTCTTTGGCTAGATGTTGTGCTTGAGTGAGTTTTAAGCCACATAACGCCCCAGTTGGAGCGGTGTTTTTAAGAATAAAACGCTGGGATTCTAGCAGCTCATCTTCGCAAATAAAGTTTTTGCCATAGGGATAATGGCACATCACATCACCTTGCAAAAGCACAAAATGTTGTTTTTGTTTTTGCAATGTTTTTATAAGATTTAGTGTGTAGTGTGGGCTATGCAGAGCTTGAAAATCCTTGTGTAATAGGGCGTGCAGGGCTTCTTGTGGGCTAAAACTATGCAAGATTTTTGAGAGTTGCAAACGCATTTTTAGCCAAGCGTTAAAAAGGTGGCTTTGATAGCTAGAGATGAGAAAATTACTCATCTTTTTATTTTTGATTTTAAGACTATTTTGGATAATTGCCTTACCACTTTGGAAATTATCTCCCTCTTTACCAAAGCGTTGGTCGCCAAAATAGTTTGGAAAGCCACTTTGAGCGATGAGTTCAAGTGTGGATTCTAGCTTTGTAGTATTATGCGGTAGGAGCTTTTTAAGACGCATAAAAAATTCATTGCCTTTTAAATGCCCGATTTTGAGCTTGTTGTTATGGGCGTGGAGACTAAGAATCTTAATGTTATGCTCTTGCAAAATAGGCGAGATGAGATTTAGGCGAGATTCTAAATGGCGAGGAATGCTGATGTATTGATAGGTGGTAGCGGCTTTGTCTTTTAGCCCTGCATAGCCTATATCACGCACTTTTATACCTAGAATCTGCGAGAAGAGTTCTAGCATTTCAAAAGTGCTTAATCCCTTTTTTCGCACATAAATTAGCAAATGTTCCCCATTGCCACTTGGCTCATAGAGTGGAATTTCTTTGACAACAAAATCGCGTGAAGAGGGATTGAAAAGGCACTGCACAGGGCTATGAGTAAAAGGATAGAATCTTAAATCTTGCATAGGTTAAATAATGGTGCGTTTTATACTAGGAGATAAATGAGTGAGAATCTCATAGCTAATTGTCCCAAAGGCTTTGGCAAGCTCGCTCACATCTTTAAAGACACAGATTCTAGGCTCATCACAAAAGCACGAGAAGCAATCCATAGATGAACGCGGCAGGATTTGCAAACCATTTGTAGTATGGACTTTGTGATGTTCGCTCACACGAAAAAAGCCATCACCATAGCCGATGTCATAGGTGCTAATAACCTGCGGAGATTCTAGCGTGGTGCAGCCGCTATATCCTATCCGCTCACCCTTATGCAAAAAGCGTGTGGAAACTCTATCGGCATAGAGTGAGGCAACTTTTTGGAGTTTGGCACTTATGGGGTTTTTAAAACTTACATCAAGATAGCCATACGCACCAATGCCTATACGCACCAAATCATCTGTAATGCCGCTTTCACTTGCGACACGAATCGCCCCAGATGTGCTAAGAGAGTGGAATCTTGGCGGGGCAAAGCCATATTTTTGACTTAAATGCAGCACTTCTTGTTTGATTAAGGCAAAATTGCTTTGTGTGTCAAAAAATGCAGAATCTAAATCATCACCATAGCCATTATGGGAGAATACCCCAATAAGCTCCAACCCTTTTTGCAAAATATCTTTAATAAAGCTTTGTAGCTCACTAGGCTGTATGCCATTGCGATTCATACCGGCATTGACTTTTAGCTCTACTTTTGTGCCTTTTGGTAGGGCGGAGATATGCTCTTTATCGTGGATAACAAAGGCGATATTTTTTGCAAAATCCCCTTGTGGCATACCATACAAAGCCGTTACTTGAGGGAAAAGCTCACACACTTGTATTGCTTCATTGTGATTTTTGACAAACACACTTTTAATACCATATTCAGCCGCAATTGAGGCTATTTCGTTTAGTCCGTGTCCATAGGCATTGTCTTTTAAAACGGCGGCAAGTTCTACATTTGGGCTACTATGTGAGCCAATATGCGAGGATATGAGATTAAGATTGTGTTTGTAAGCTTTAGAATCTAAAATGATTTCTGCCATTGGATTAAGGAGGCTTTGCGGATTGCTCCGCAAAGATATTTATTTAGGAAGTTTAGAGATGTAATCTGCTAAAGCTTCAATATCATTATCGCTCAAATTCGCTGCTTGACCATACATAATAGCCTTAGCACCGCCATTATCAGCAGTTTTTGCTCTATAGCCTTTAAGCTCTTTGATAAGCTCATCTTTAGCCATACCAGCAATGGTAACACCGCCCTTACTTCCCGGAGCCACTTTTTTAGCATCAGGTCCGTGGCAAGCGATACATTTTTTGAACACCGCAGGAGCCTCTGCAAAAGCAAAACTAGCAAAACTCAAAAGTGTAAGAAAAAGCAACTTTTTCATTTTCAATCCTTTCGTTGTTGGAATTAAATCAACCGAGCAATTCTACAAATCAAAAATTAATAGAATCCTTAAAAACTGCTTTTTAGAGTTTGACGCGTGAGTTTAATGCAGCTAAAAGTGAAAGCTGATCAATAGAATCTAGTCCAATGCCTGTGGGGACACCTTGAGCGATTTTACTAAATTGCAATGGAGTGGCACAAGGAGCTTTAATCTTATCTTCAATATAGAGCATAATAGCCTCATTAGCAAGGCTAGGAGATAGGGCAAAGATAATCTCGTGGATAGATTCTGCTTGGATTCTGTGATTGAGCAGTGAAAAATCAATCTGTTCTAAATCCTGCTGTGAATCTAGCACAAAATATCGCCCTTGAAACTCACCCATCTCCTCAATAATAAAAATATCGCGTGAATTTGCCACGATACACAGCTCACCATTTTGTCGCGTATCATCAAGGCAGATTTCGCAAATCTCACTCTCGCTTAACCCAAGGCATTTATGACATTTTTTTATAACAAGAGCAGCATTTTCAATAGCGTGAGCAATATTTAAGCCTAAAAATTTATTTTCCACGCACAAAGAATACGCCATTTTTTGAGCGGATTTTTTGCCGATGGTAGGGAGCTTTTCAAGTGCGGTAATGAGATTTGAAAAAGCCTTAAGACTTGATTTATAAGTATTCATATAATGCCTTTTGTTAAGAGGGTGCAAGGGTGTTTTTAAGGAGTGCAATCATAACGCTAAAGAATTTAACTTTGCCTTATAAAATTCTGCTACAATCACGGTTTTATTTTATTTTGATAAAGAGGAGTAGATTTTGGAGACATTTGATTATTATGAAATCCTTGAAATCACTCGCACAAGCGACAAAGAGAGTATTAAAAAAGCATATCGCAAAATGGCGTTAAAATATCACCCTGATAGGAATCCTAATGATAAAGATGCCGAAGAGCAGTTTAAGCGTATTAATGAGGCTTATGAGGTTTTGAGCGATGATTCTAGGCGGCAAATTTATGATAAATACGGCAAGGAAGGCTTGCAAAACTCTGGATTTAGCGGTTTTAGCGGGAGAGATTTTAGCGATATTTTTGGCGATTTGGGGTCAATTTTTGAATCTGCATTTGGTAGTGGCTTTGGGTTTTCAAGTCAAAGAAGTAAAGGGGCATATAATCTTGATGAGATTATCGGGCTTGAGCTAAGCTTTAAAGAAGCGGTGTTTGGCTGCAAAAAGGAGATTCATAATAGCTTTAAGGTGGCTTGTGCTGATTGTAAAGGCACAGGCGCAAAAGATGGCAAACTTGAATCGTGTAAAGATTGTGGTGGTAAGGGGCAGGTGTATATGCGGCAGGGCTTTATGACATTTGCCCAAACTTGCCCTACTTGCAAGGGTGCGGGACAAAAAAGTGCTGAAAAATGTCCCAAATGCAAAGGCTCTGCATTTGAGATGAGTAGCGAAAGCTTTGAGGTGAGTATTCCTGAAGGTATTGATGATGGGAATAGAATCCGCATTAGCGGAAGGGGCAATGCGGATAAAAATGGAAAAAGAGGGGATTTATACATCGCTGTGAGTGTGGCTGAAGATGAGATATTTGTGCGTGATGGGGAAAATATCTATATGGAAGTGCCGGTGTTTTTTATCTCAATCGTGCTTGGCACAACGCTCAAAATCCCCTCTCTTCGCGGGGAGCTAGAGCTTAAGATTCCACCAAATACGCGTGATAAAGAGCAGTTTGTTTTTGATAATGAAGGGGTAAAAGATGTCAATAGTGCGTATAGAGGGAAGTTTGTCGCACAGATTAAAATCACTTATCCACCAAAATTGAATGCGGAGCAAAAAGCTCTTGTGGAGAAGCTTCAAGAGAGTTTTGGCGTGGAGAGTGAGCCATATAAGAATCTGTTTGAAGAGTGTTTTGCTAAGATTAAGCAGTGGATTCACAAACACGATAAACACGACACTAAAGCGGAGAAAAAGGGTAAGAAGTAGCTTGTTGCGTGTGAGAGATTTATATTGTCTTTTTTTTGTTAGAATAGCCACCTCTAATTTTTCAAATGCAATAAACAAAAGGATTCATAATGAAACATAACAAAGAAAGACAAAAAGCATTCCAAGAGGGCTTTAAAACCGATGGTATGAAATTAACAGAGATGGTTGAAAAGTTTTTTAGTGATAAAAAACAAAAGAATTTGTAGAATGATAAAAATAATATGGATAGGGCTAAGCAAAATAAGCAAGAGCCAGAACTTCCAACAATGAGGTGGTAATGTCTTTTTTGTTGGCTTATACGCTTATCTTGCTACATTTTGGCGATACATACACTTTGAAGCAAGAGACTAAGTTTTTGCATATTTGTGAAGGAAAGATGGCACGAAGTATGAGAAATCTCCACAATCAGCTTGAGAATGGAGAGAATCTCAATGCGGTCTCTGCAAGTGCGTTGGCAAATGAGCAAACGCAAAACAATTTAGCCCAATGGCTTGATACACGATTTTTTGTTGCGATTGTCAATGAAATTGATACTGATAGCCCACGGGGCAAAAAGGCTGGAGAGCTGTTTTCGGAATGTTTTAATAAAGGTGTAGATTCATACCTTGAGACAATGAAAAACACTGCTCAAAAACAAAAACTCAAGGCATTTTTAGATTCTGTGGATTAGAATTATTTTAAGATCAATGTTGTATTTTCCTAAAATACATACCTCCAGAGCAAGTAACTGAAATATTCCTGTGAAATGGGATAATTACACAATCAAAAGGGTCTTTCCACTCATCAATAAGTTCATAACCTAGTTTTGTAAAAAAATTAACAAATTCAGAGCGATTGAAAATACGAAATGGTGTATAAAATTGATTGAGAGCATTTTGAAGTGTTACAAAAGTTGGAGCACTATCCTGCAAAGGTAGGCGAGTAAGAAGAACGTGCTCTACCCCCCAGTTAAATACTTCTCTAATAGATTGTAGAGATTTTCAATATACTGAAATGCGCTAGAAGACAAAAATATTTGGGCGGCATTTGGTGTCTTCGAGAAGTGAAGATTGTCTATTCCCATTTTGTGTGCTAGATCATTGCCTAGCTTCACATTTTGATCAAGTTCACAAACATTCCATTGTATTCTGTGGGAAGAATGTGAAGTGAAAGCAAAATAGTGCCTACCATCACCTCCACCAAAATCACAGACTTGTAGATGTGGATTTTTTTGCAAGATTCTATCTAGCCAAAAGAAAATAGGGTATTCAGTATCGACAAGTTTGATAGGTTTTGCATAATCCTCACATATTTGATCAAGACTTCTTGATATTGCTTGATTATAAGTTAGTCCCCTATTGCGTGTTTTGGGCACAGCGTTGAAAGCAGAAGCAAAGTCTTTAAACACACCGCGATAGGCAATAAATGCATATGGAAATCGCACATAACGATAACAATCCTTGATAGCGTTAAAGAGTGATGTAATACAAGCTTTGGGTGAAAACATAAAATATCTCCTTTGATTGGTTTATGTAAAGATAAAGATAAATATTAACATTTATTTAGCAACAAGACACTTTGAGTGTGTTGTCTGGCATAACTTGTAGCCACATATCTTTATCTATATCAATAAGCTTTTTACATTTACAGCAAGTGAGATTGGCAAATTGCAGAGCGGTTATCTCTTTTTGCCTTAGCTCTGGGCTAGATTCCAAAAGCTCTAAAAAACTTTGAGCAAAAAGATATACGCCAAGTGTGCTGTCAATGACTTGCCCTTCCCGCATAGATTCTAAAATATCACTACACATTGGGCAAAGCTCTAGCGGATAGTCATTATACAGCCCCACATCGCTTAAGCCCTGCTTGATACTAAAGCTAAAGGCATTGCGTTTTGTGATTTTGGCAAGGTAGTGGCTGTGGGAGAGAGTGTGGGCTTTGTTTGCTAGGCTAAAGTCATTTTTTATCTCACTGCATTGGCAAAAATGGAGCTTTGGCAGCCCTTTGGCAAGGGAGTGTTTATAGCTTATCTGCCCTTCATAAAGAAAAATGGGCTGCAAGATTCCATTACCTAGCAGCGTATAGACAAAATAATGCCCAAAGATTAAATCCGCTAAGGCGACATTCAGCCCATCAGTATGGAGCATATCACTCAGTGTGTCTTTGAAGCTTTCTTTTTCTATACTATGGATAGAATCTAGCGTTTTTGGCAGCAACATTAATCTTTACTTTTCTAGGCAGTTTTTTTCAATAATATCGCACAAAATATGTATCACAAGTATGTGTAGCTCTTGGATTCTAGGTGTGTCATTATCTGGCATAATAAGATTTATATCACTGATTTGGTTTAATGCCCCACCATCGCGTCCGCTTAAGCCCACTACAACTGCACCCAAATCTTTTGCGACTTTGGCAGCATTTAAGACATTGGCAGAATTTCCACTTGTAGAGATTCCAAAAAGCACATCGCCACTTTTGGCTAAAGCCTCTACTTGACGAGAAAAAACAAACTCAAAGCCATAGTCATTGCCAATAGCTGTGAGTGCGGAGGTATCTACACTTAGAGCGATAGCACTCAAGCCTTTGCGTTCTTTTTTGTATCTACCGGTGAGTTCAGCGGCAAAATGCTGTGCGTCTGCTGCACTTCCACCATTCCCACAAATGAGAATCTTGTTGCCATTTTGAATGGCAGTTGTAAGAATTTTTGCAACTTTTTCCACTTCTTGAGTGAGGGCAAAAATCTTATTGGCACTTTGCAAATGTGCTTGAAATTCAGCTTCTATGAGTTGTTGCATACATTGCTCCTTTGAATAGATTCTATAATATTTGTTGTGGAATATCCATCTACAAAGTCTATTAACACGACTTCTTTAGCATATTCCCTGCCTACAATCTCTTTGTTATGATAATCTCCACCCTTGATAAGCACATCAGGCTGCAAGGCTTTTATCAGCTCTAGTGGTGTATCTTGAGAGAAGCTCACCACATAATCCACACATTCTAATGCACAAAGCATAAAGACACGATTTTCTAGGGTGTTAATAGGGCGAGATTCACCTTTAAGACGACGGACAGAATCGTCGCTATTTAGCCCCACGATAAGCATATCGCCTTGCATTCTAGCCTTGTTGAGATAGGTAATATGCCCTTTATGGAGAATATCAAAACAACCATTTGTAAAAACAATCTTGCTTTGTTTTAACCCCTTAAGCAAAGATATAAGGGCTTCTTGCGTGATGAATTTGGATTCTATATTATGCAAATGAGAAGGCTCAGCGTTAAGGTATTGTAAAATCTCGCTATGTGTAGCCACAGCACTACCGACTTTACCTACAACCACAGCTGCGGCGATATTAGCAAACTCACAGGCTTTGACAATATCACAACCACTGCTCAAAGCAAAGCCAAGTGCAGCAATAACGGTATCTCCAGCCCCGGTAACATCATAGACTTCTTTTGCTCTTGTTGGGATTTGATGAAGTGTGTTGTTATCAAAGATTCCAATACCATCTTCACTTAGAGTGATGAGCGAAATATCAAGTTTGCATTCGTTTTTGAGCTTCATACCCGCTTGAATAAGAGAATCTTTATTTACAATGTTAATGCCTGTGGCGAGTTGAGCCTCCTTTTTATTTGGTGTGAGAAGTGTCGCGCCACTATATTTGCTATAATCTGTGCCTTTGGGGTCGCATAGCACGAGTTTGCCTTGATTTTTAGCGTAAGTGATGATAAATTGCGTGAGTTCAGCACTTAAAAGTCCTTTGTTATAATCGCTTACAATCACGCAATCCACCACATCAAGCACCGCGTGGATTCTCTGTATGATATTTTCGCGTATGTGGGGATCTATGGGCTTTTTGCTTTCCCTATCTACACGCAAAACTTGTTGATTGCCAATGACAATGCGAGTTTTTTTAGTCGTGGGGCGGGAAGTATCCACAAAAAGATGAGAAATATCAACTCCCATAGATTCTAGTTTATCTCCAAGCCAAGTGCCAGAATCATCGCTTCCAATCACGCCACACACAAACACTTGAGCATTTAACGCAACGAGGTTATGCACGACATTGCATGCTCCACCTAAACGATTGGTTTCATTTTTGACTTCAACAACTTGCACCGGAGCTTCAGGCGATATACGCTCACAATCCCCCCACACATAATGGTCTATCATTAAATCCCCAACAACGAGAATCTTAGGGCTTTTGGTTTCAAGGTTAAACATTACTTATTACCAAAGATGCTTTTAATCTCTTGTAAGTATCTTTGCACACCAGATTCAAGATTGAAGTGTGGCGTGTAGGATAAATCTTGCTGTGTTTGCGTGATGTCCGCTTGTGTATGCGTTTGAAAAAAACTATAAGGATTATCAAAATATTCTACTTCAAAGTCCCCAAGCCCCGCTTTGAGAGCAGCAACAATGTCATTAAAGCTTCGTGCTTTTCCACTGCCGACATTGTAGATTCCACCCTGCAAGGCTTCTATGGCTTTGACATTTGCCTGAATCACATCTTCTATATACACAAAATCCCTTTTTTGCTCTCCGTGTTTGAAAAGCCGCACTTTTTTATGCTCTAGGGCTTGTAGTCCAAGCTGAAGTATCATAGAAGCTGTTTTGCCTTTGTAAAACTCCCTTTCCCCATAGACATTAAAATATCGCAACCCGATGATGTGGCGGTGCGACTCATTTTGAAGGATTTTTCTTACACTTTCGTCCATACAAAGCTTAGAATATCCATATACATTTTCTGGATTTTCACCCTGTCCTACGATGTTTGGTGCGGGGGAGTTGCCATAAGTCCCTGCTGAAGAGGCATAAATCATAATAGCTTGTGAATCTTTGGTAATCTCAAGGAGATTTAAAAATGCTTCGTGGTTTGTTCTCATCACAAGCTCTTGATTAAGCACGGTTGTATCAGACACTGCTGCTTGATGATAGATAATATCAAAGTCATATTCTCTTAGCTTTTCTAAATCCTTAGCGTTATTAATATCGCCCACGATGACATTACCCTTAAAGCCGATAAGATTCTTAAAATGTCCTAGCGAAGTTGGGTTTCCACTGGGGAAGCACTCATCATTGCGGAATTTATCAAAGACAAAAACTTGTGCTTGTGGGTGGTGCTTTTGAAAATAAAATGCAAGGTTGCTGCCGATAAACCCCGCTCCACCGGTGATAAGAATCTTTTTTTCCGCTAAATCATCATAAATGTATTTCATACCTGCTCCTTAGATATTTTTTATCTTGAAACTTCCTATTTTATAGTTTGGGTCTTGTATTATACTATGGAGTTGGTGCAAAGTGCTAATTTTTTGTAGATTTTTGATATTTTGTTGGTAAGATTCAGTGTCTTTTTCATCTTTTTGTAGCAAAAACTTGCCCCAAATATTCGCATTCTCCGCACATTGCATATCCGTGATTTTATCCCCCACAAAAAAAGATTGCTTCAAATCAATTTTAAAATCCGCACACGCAGATTTAATCATACCAATATTTGGCTTTCTACACTCGCAGTTTTGGCTTGGCAAGTGGGGGCAGTGGTAGATTCTATCAAAGCCAAATCTTAGCTTATGTGTGAGCGTATTTTGCATATATTGATGTAAAATAAAAAGCTCTTCTTGCGTATAGTAGCCTCGTGCAATGCCAGATTGATTTGTGATAACAAGTAGAAGATAGTTTTGCTTTTTAAGTGTGGCTAAAAGCTCAAAAAGTCCATCGCAAAAGACAAAATCCTCCGCCTTATACACATAGCCCAAATCTTCATTAATCACACCATCTCTATCAAAAAACGCACATTTTTGCATAAATTCCCCTAAAAAATTATTTTTAGTGATTTGTATATCTCATAACACCCAAAGATTATCATACCAAATGCACCGATGCGTAAAAAAAGAGTGCGTTTGCTTTGTAGGGTTGTGCTTAAGATTCCAAGTGTGAATAGTGGTGGAATGGTCGTAACTCCAAAAAGAATCATCACAATCGCTCCATTTAGTCCATTTCCAGCGATTGTAGCTGTGAGTAAAAAATAATACACAATCCCACAAGGCAATAAACCATTAAGCAAACCAAGTATATATATACGCCAAAGCGAAAGTTTTAGCAAAAATGGACGCGTTAGGCTAATAAGCTTATACAAAGGCTTAGGTGTGAGAGAGCTAAAAAAGGCATTAATCCTAGCAAAATTAAAACTAGAAAGTCCAAAAAGCACAAGCAAGATTCCAACAATGAGCAATATAGTAGCTTTAATCTGCTCATTTGGGCTAAGAAAATGCCCTAAGCTTCCAGCGATAAAGCCAAGCGTAGCATAAGTGGTAATTTTGCCGATGTGATAGCTTAGATGCAGGGGGATTTGTGAGAAAAAAGATGAGATTCTAGAATCTATTAAACCCTGCCCTTGTGTTTGTCTGTCTAAAGACTTATTATTTTGCAAGGAGCTATTGCATTGTTTAGAGTTAGGTTTGGTGTATTTATGTGCTCGATATAAACTTGTATATGCAATGACAATACCCCCGCACATTCCTACACAATGCCCAAGGGAAGCAAAAAAAGCAATGCTTAAAAGACTAGCAATTTCTATATGCTCCATATTTTGCCCTAGAATCTAGCCCTAGATAAAGAGTGAATTAACACTTTCATTGTGATAGATTCTGCGTATAACCTCCGCAAAAAGTGGTGCCACGCTTAAGACTTTTATTTTTGGGTGGGCTAGTCGCAAGGGGATAGAGTTTGTTACCACAACTTCATCAAGTGAGCTTTTAGCAATTCGCTCACTAGCTGGTCCGCTTAGCACGGGGTGCGTGCCTAGAGCCATCACACTATTTGCCCCACGCGATTTAAGCACATCAGCTGCTTTGCACATCGTCCCAGCTGTATCAATCATATCATCAACCAAAATCACATCTTTGCCACTCACATCACCGATGATATTCATCACTTCGCTCTCATTTGCTTTCTCACGCTTTTTATCCACAATGACTAAGTCCATTCCCATTCTATCGGCAAAATACCTAGCCCTTGCCACACCGCCAATATCAGGTGAAGCAATGATGGGATTTTTAAAAGGTTTTTGTCGCAAGTAGTCAGCAAAGACAATTGAGCCATAAAGATTATCCACAGGTATGTCAAAAAAGCCCTGAATCTGCCCGGCGTGCAAGTCCATTGTAATAACGCGGTGGATTCCACTTTGTTCAATGAGATTTGCCACGAGCTTGGCACTTATTGGCACACGAGGGGCAGCTTTCCTATCCTGCCTTGCATAGCCAAAGTATGGAATAACCGCATTAATACTATTTGTCCCGCTGCGTTTGAGTGCATCGGTCATAATGAGAAGCTCCATAAGATTATCATTTGTTGGAGCGCAAGTGGGCTGAATGATGAAAATATCCTTGCCACGCACAGATTCACCGATTTGGATATTGATTTCACCATCACTAAAACGATTGATTGTTGCTTTGGAGAGAGAAATATCAAGATACTTAGCAAGTTCATTGCTAAAAAGCGTGTGGGCTGAACCACTAAAAATTTTAAAACCACGCATAAAAATAGCCTTTGGAATGAGATTTTTGCATTATAACAAACTCCTTTTACATTTAGCTAAAAATATCTTCATTTTCTGGGATTGTGCATTCTAAAAACAGCTCTAATTTTCCTTCACTTAGCAGTCGTGGATTGATTTTCTTATCAAGGTTAATGAGTATTTCGCTTTTGTTTCTATCACGGACAAATTGACGCGTTTGCACGATATGGCAAGGCGAGTTTAGAATCTTCTCATTAAACTGCGTGATGGCATAAACTTGCTTAATCTCTTTTGGCTCTTTGTTAGGTTCACTTAGCTCTTCAAGCGTGAGTTTAAAGCGTTTTGGGGCGACTTTATTATAGAGATTTGAGCCTTTTTTGCTTGAGTAGTAAAAGAGAATGTCTTTGCCTTGATTGTAGATTTGTGTCGTGCTAGAGCTTGATTTGAGTGTGCGTGCATTGAGTTTAGAATCTTGCTGATTAAGAAAAGAAAGCAAGGCTTTGGAGCGTGGCACAAGCACATAAGTATCGCCATAGAGCAGAATCTCAGCATCTTTATCTTGCAAAGGAAATATTCCACCCTCATTGACAAAGATTTCATTTTCTAAAGAGTTTAAATCTGCTTGTTGGGCTTGGGGCTTAGAATCTTGCTGGGATTCAAAACTCACACTTTGTAAAGAATCTGTAAGCATAGAATCAAGTGTAGAATCCACAATAAGTGCCCAAGATTGTTCTTGCTCCTTAGATTCTGGATTTTCTACTAGATTTTGATTTTCTTGCAACAATATCTCTTCATCATTTGTCTCATCATTGCTTGAATAAGTGGCTTGGGATTGTGTATTATTTTGAGAATCTAGCTCTATTTGGACTTCATTAAAATCAGTAATAATAGAATCTGTGCTATTTGAATGTGTCTCATCTTGTGCAAACTCAAGAGAAAGGCAGCATATCCACACAAGCACAAGAAACTTCTGCATTTTAGAATCCTTTTTATAGAAGTTTTATCAAGAAAAAACACAACTTTAGCTAACATATCGTTAGAAAAAAAATTTATTTAAGAGTGATGTAATGAAAACAATAGCAATTTTAGGCAAACCAAATGTCGGCAAAAGCTCCCTTTTTAATCGCCTTATTAAGCAGCATTTAGCTATTACCTCAAATGTGAGTGGCACAACACGCGATGTGAAAAAGGCTCATTTTGAAATAAGCGGTGTAGGTGTGGAGCTTGTGGATACAGGTGGGATTGAAAAGGCTCAAGGGCTGTTTGCCAAAGTGAGTGAAAACTCGCTTAAAGCCGGGGCAGAGGCGGATTTGGTGCTGTATATGGTAGATGGAAGCCTTTTACCACAAGATGATGATATAGCCTATTTTCGCAAGATTCAGCGTTTGAATAAGCCCTTAATACTTGTGGTGAATAAAGTAGATAATGATAAGATTAAGCAAAGGGCGTGGGATTTTAGCTCTTTTGGTGCAACATATATGAGCTTTATTTCTGTGCAGCATAATCGTGGCTTAAGCCTTTTGCTTGAAGAGATTTTTGAGCTTTTAGAGTTGGCAAATGAGCAGAATCTTGGTGCTATACTTAAATCTCAAATTGATGATGAAGATGAGAGCTTGGAGGAGTTTTTAGATATGCTAGATTCTAAGGAGCAAGAGCAGGAAGAGTGCATTGCTGTTGGGATTATTGGGCGTGTGAATGTCGGTAAAAGCTCTTTGCTTAATGCGCTGCTTGGCAAAGAGAGAAGCGTGGTGAGTGAAGTGGCTGGGACGACTATTGATCCTGTTGATGATGAGAGTGAGATTTTGGGACAGAAGGTGCGTTTTGTAGATACAGCTGGTATCCGCCGCTCTAGCAAGATATTGGGGATTGAAAAATTTGCCCTTGATCGCACAAATAAGGCTTTGACTCAAAGTCATATCGCTATTTTAGTCCTTGATGCAAGTGAGCCTTTTGTAGAGCTTGATGAAAAGATTAGCTCTCTTATCCCCAAACACGCACTGGGTGTGATTGTGGTGCTAAATAAATGGGATAAACGGCATAAGGAGTTTAAGGAGATTATGGCGGAGTTTAAGCATAGATTCTCATTCTTATCTTTTGCTCCTGTGATGACTTTGAGCGCGTTAAATGGCAGAAATATTGACAAGCTCAAGCAGGAGATTTTAAAAGTATATGAGCGATTTTCATACAGAATCCCAACGAGTGTGTTGAATGAATGTGTAGAAAAGGCGACAAAAACTCATCATATCCCAAGCGATCACGGTAAAATCGTAAAAATCTATTATGCTACACAATACGCCACGCACCCGCCGCAAATCGCACTTGTGAGCAATCGCCCGCAGAGTTTGCATTTTAGCTACAAGCGATACATTATCAATGTGTTAAGAGAGCATTTTGACTTTCAAGGTGTGCCTTTGCTGCTTAGTGTGCGTGGGAAAAATGCTAAGGCTGAAGAAGAAAATGTAGAAACTCAAAAAGTAGAGCTAACACAACATGCCAAAAATGCAAAATTTGGTAAGAAACAAAATGTGAAAAAAGCCCAAAACGCTAAGAAAAGCCCCAAAGATTCTAAATCCAAGGAAGCAAAGACAACAAAGAGCAAGAATACGCGTTTTGTATGATGTGATGCAAATAAAGAAAATATCAAGTGGAGTTTGCAAAAACTTTGCAGAGTTTTACACTAAGATTATGGAGGGCTGTGTGAAATCTAGCAAAAATAGAGTTAGAATCTAAATAAAGATTCTAACAAAACAAAAAAAAGGAGTGTAAAAATGCTTTCAAAAGATATTGTTACCTATGCGAAGGTGCGTTATGAACTAAGGGCGTATCTTACTTTTCTTTTTACGCAAAACATTAAAAACTTTGTGCCAGAGCCGAGCTTTGAGGTTGTGCTAAGTGGGCTAAAACGCATAAAAGATGAGATTAAAGTCTTTGATGCGATGTATATTTTAGATAAAAATGGCACGCAAATGAGCGATGTGTTTCAAAGCAATGGTGTTATTGAAAATACAGGAGCAAATTTTTCAAATCGTGCGTATTATTATGAGGCATTAGATGAACAAAGATGTATTATTACAAATCCCTATCCCTCAAAAATTGATGGGAATCTTGTCGTAACGGCTGCCTATCCTGTGTATAATCAAAACCACGAGCTGCTCTTTGTAGTGTGTATTGATATTCATCTGCGTGATGCACTCAAAATCAGCTCACCCAATCGCTTGTTTCACATTTTTTCAATGCTAAGTGTGGGAATGTATTGTGTGCTTTCACTCGCGCTTAGTTTTATCGCGGTTTTGCTTGTAGTAGAAGGTGTGGTGCGGTTTTGGTCGGAGGATATTTTGCAGTTTCAAAGCTTTGATATTAAAGATATTTTTGAATCTACGATTTTGCTGACCCTTGCCCTAGCGATTTTTGATCTAGTCAAAGCTATTTTTGAAGAAGAAGTGCTAGGCAAAAATGTCGGTAGAAGCTACACCGTGCATAAAACAATGATCCGCTTCCTTGGCTCTATCATCATAGCCCTTGCCATTGAAGCCTTAATGCTTGTGTTTAAATTTACCTTTTCAGCACCTGAACAGCTTTTATATGCGGTGTATCTCATCGGTGGTGTGGCATTTTTGCTCATCGCTCTAGCTATCTATGTGAAATTTGCCTATGGAGTAGGCAAAAAAGCGTGAGATTATCCCTTGCCAAAAATCTTGGCAAGGGTGATAAGACGGGTTTAGATTCTATCTCTTCTCACAGGATTTTAGCAACATATTTGACCATATACCGCATTATTCTCTTTAACAGGGTTTTTTTCAGCAGACAATGTGGGTTAAGCATACATACTTGCTACTTTGATTCTTAACGAGTATTTTTCCGGTTTATCTTATTTTATTAGAATCTAACTCTTATTGAGAATACAGGGCTATGCAAAACTAGAAGGAGCTAGGCTTATGAAGAGGAATAGTAAGCGGTTTTTGTGGGTTTTTGTTTGTTTGAATCTTGCGGTTGTGGGGTATGCTGATACCCTAGAACTAGAAAATGAGAGCTCCTCTTCTGCTGTGCCACATTCTGCTTTGAGTGAGGGCAGACAAGATTTACATTTTCCCACAACTTCTCAAGCTAGAAAACTGCCCGCCTCTATTGCTGTAGCACTCCAAAGAGATATATTGCAAAACCCTATAAATCTCTCGTGGCAGGGCAAAGATACGCCTTTGCATAGTGGCGATGTGGCAAAGTCTATGCTGCAGATTCCAGCTTTTTCTATGACGCGTAAGGGTGGTGGCGGAAGTGAGATTGCCTTTCGTGCTCAAAGTGCTTCAAGACTGCCCATTTTTCTTAATGGTGGGAATCTCAATGGTGCGTGTGGTGGGAGAATGGACACGATTATCACTTATGTTTTTCCTGAAAATTATAATCGCATTACGATTCTAAAAGGTCCTCAAGATGTGCGGTATGGGGCATTAATTGGTGGTGGAGTGCTATTTGATCGTGATATTTTGCGGCTTAGTAAATCGCAATTTGCTTTTGATGGCAGTGCGTTGTATGGGAGCTTTGGGAGATTTGATGCAAATGCAAATGTGTTGGCTGGTGGCAAATATGGCTCGATTCAGGCAATTTATTCACATTATGAATCTAGGGACTATCGCTCCGGGGATAATAAGATGGTGCATTCTGCCTATAATAGAGAATCTGTAAGCCTTATAGGCACACTCACGCCTACGCAAAATATAGCTTTGGAGCTAGATATTGACATAGGGCGTGGGAATGCTTCATACGCCGATAGGGCAATGGACGCTAGGACATTTGATAGAATCTCATACAATCTTGCCTATAAGCAGCACATTAGCGATACTTTTGATAGCCTTGAGGTGCGAGTATGGCGGAATGAGATTGATCATATCATGGATAATTTTTCACATCGTCAAGTTATGGATAACAAATATAATGTAAATAATCCAAAACGCATAAATACCGGCGGACGAGTGGAAGGAACATTTTATTTTGGCAATGCGTGGGAACTCTATATGGGTGGGAACTATAACCACGACTTTCACGCCTCGCGTATGCTAAGTGGCAGCTTAAGCAAAGAAGAGGCAAATACTATCTTAAATCAAGCTTACAAGCCAAATTTTACTTTTCAAACGCTGGGTATTTTTGCACAAGGGCAGTATATGCCTGAATCTAGCTATAGCATAGCTTTTGGAGCGAGATATGATACCCTTTCTACCTTGCAGCACAGCACAAATAAAGAGCTGCTTAATCACCTTGGCAGTGGCTTTTTGCGGTATGAGAAGTATTTTGATATATTGACATTTTATAGTGGTATGGGTGTGGCACAAAGGGGTGCGGACTTTTGAGAGAGAAACAAGAATGGAGGTATGGCACTAAAGCCAGAGACAAATACGCAGTTTGATATGGGGCTTGTGTATAAGGTGGATAATTTTAATGCCAAGGCATCTGCGTATGTGTCCCATATTGCAGATTATATTATGTTATATTATGGAAAAGATAAGCCTAGTGCGTTTAATACAAATGCGTTTTTGGGCGGTGGGGAGCTTGAGGCGGAATATATTGTGTGGAAGAGTTTGCATTTTTATGGTTCTTTGGCTTACACCTATGCGGAGAATCTAAAGAGTGTAGCAGGATTCAAAGCAAACTCGCCATTGCCGCAAGTAGCACCATTGCAAGGGCAGCTTTCGGCTTTTTATGATAATGGTGGGTGGCTTTTGCGTTTGGATATGATAGCTCACGCGGCACAGCATCGTTATATGCTTGATTATGGTAATGTGATTGGTAAGGATTTGGGCAAGACGCAAGGATTCACAACGCTTAATCTCTATGGTGGCTACAAACGCAAATATTTTATGCTTCTTGCTGGTGTAGATAATCTCACAAATACGCTTTATGCCTATCATCTATCCAAAAATGGCGTAGGCATAGGCGACATAGCCCCAACAACTAGAATCTACGAGCTGGGCAGGAGTTATTGGGCGAAGGTTAGGATTTATTTTTAAGATAAACAAACTTGAGTTTGGGGCTTCTAGCTCATAATAAACAATCAAGTAGCTTTTTTTTGTGGGGTTGCAAACAAATATCTAAAAGAAATAAATTATCATTTAGGATTGAGTTACTTGTATAAAATACAATTCTATCTATGATAATAGATTTATTATCAATATTTTTTTTAAGGAGTTTGATATGTTAGTAACAAAAGCGGCACCGGATTTTACGGCTGAAGCAATTAAGGCGGATGGGACATTTGAAGACAACTTCAACTTGTATAGCAATATTGGCAAAAATGGTGCAGTAGTGTTTTTTTGGCCAAAGGATTTTACATTTGTGTGCCCAAGCGAGGTTATTGCATTTGATAAACGCGTGAAAGACTTTGCAGAGCGTGGTGTAAGCGTGATTGGCGTTTCTATTGATTCAAAAGAAGTGCATTTTGCGTGGAGGAATGTGTCTGTGAATGAAGGTGGCATTGGTGCGGTAAGCTTCCCTATGGTATCAGATTTGAATAAGCAAATCTCACGCGATTATGATGTGTTGTTTAATGGTGCAGTTGCACTTCGTGGAAGCTTTTTGATTGATAAGAATAAAGTTGTTCGCCACGCTGTGATTAATGATCTTCCACTTGGACGCAATGTTGATGAGATGATTCGTATGGTAGATGCAATGTTGTTTGTTGAGGAACACGGAGAAGTGTGTCCAGCAGGCTGGAATAAAGGTGATGTGGGTATGAAAGCTGATGCAAAAGGTGTAGCTGACTACCTAAGCAAACACGCTGATAAACTTTAATTTTCTTCTTACCAAGCCCTTTTCTACGGGCTTGGAGACTTCTATTTATTTTTTATTTTTCTTGTTATTTTTGAAAGATTCTGCATTTACAATGACCCATTATTTCAATTTATTTTTATAATTTTAGCTTAAAAATATATTAAATTATATCGTAGTGTTACTTTTTTACCATTTTAAAATGAGTTTATAAAAATTACTTTTAGTTGCATATCTTTATGTTGTAGCATAGGAGTATGTTACTTTTAGTATCTTATAGAGGTGGCATAAATACACTAAAATGCAAATAAGGAGGATAGTTATGAAACTACCTGAAAGACAGGAAAAAGCCATTGTTAGCTTTAAAAAATTTGTTTCTAAACGGAACAAAATTTCTTTAGTGCTTTCGTTGGTGATACTCGTTTGTTATTATATTTTTATTCTAGGTGTGGGGCTTGCCCCTGAGATTCTGGGCTATCGTTTGGGACCTAGCTCTATTACGCTTGGGATTATCATAGGAATTTTTTTGATTGTGTTGTCTATCGTGGCTACGGGACTTTATACATTTTTAGCAAATTCATATTTTGATAAAGACCAAGATGAGATTTTGCGTGAGCTGGAAGAAAGCAATGTGATAGAGTCTTTGCAAAATGGTGAGATTGATTACAAAAATTTTGCAGAATCTAGCGTGGTAAAAGGAGGTGTAAAATGAAAAGCATAAGACTTCTAGCCATAGGCTTGAGCCTGTTTGTAGGCAACTCTGTTTTTGGTGCAGCTTTTGATGCTGGTGGTGCAAAAGCAGATGTAAATCCTGTCGCCATTGGTATGTTTCTAGCTTTTGTGTTGGCGACATTATTTATTACTTATCTCTCAAATAAGAAAAGTCAGTCTGCGAGTGGATTCTATACCGCTGGTGGTAACATTACAGGTATGCAAAATGGTATTGCTATTGCCGGAGATTATATGAGTGCAGCAAGCTTTTTAGGTATTACAGCACTAGTTTTTACAAATGGTTTTGATGGATTGATTTACTCTATTGGTTTTTTGGTGGGTTGGCCTATCATATTGTTTCTCATTGCTGAAAAATTCCGCAATCTTGGAAAATTTACCTTTGCAGATATTACGGCATATCGCCTTGATGCAAAGCCCATACGCGTTATTTCAGCAGTTTCAGCCCTTAGTGTAATTGTGTTTTATCTCATCGCACAAATGGTTGGAGCAGGGCAGCTTATACAAGTGCTTTTTGGACTTCCTTATGGTATCGCGGTGATTCTTGTTGGAATCTTGATGATTTGTTATGTTGTCTTTGGTGGAATGCACGCGACAACTTGGGTGCAAATCATTAAAGCGATTTTGCTTTTAGCAGGGGCAAGTTTTATGGCAGTTATGATTTTGTATTTGACAAAATTTGATCTTTCCTATTATTTTTCTCAAGCTATTTCTCATCACCCAAAAGGTGAAGCGATAATGTCGCCCGGAAGTTTCTTGCCTAATACTATTTCTGCTGTTTCACTTGGACTTGCGTTAATGTTTGGGACAGCAGGTTTGCCACATATTTTGATGCGTTTTTTCACGGTTAAAGACGCTAAAGAAGCGAGAAAATCAGTCTTTTATGCCACAGGGCTTATTGGGTATTTTTATATCCTTACCTTTATTATAGGCTTTGGTGCGATTGCTTTGCTTTATGGGAATCCTGAATTTACAAATCCCGATGGTTCTTATAGCGGTGTGGCAAATATGGTCGCAATTAGCCTAGCTGAAGTGCTTGGTGGCAATGTCTTTTTAGGCTTTATTTCAGCTGTGGCATTTGCTACGATTTTGGCTGTTGTATCTGGGCTTGCCATTTCTGGGGCAGGGGCTATTAGCCACGATTTGTTTGTCAATGTCTGCAAAGATGGCAAATGTGATCCTAAGCTTGAGATGAGAGTAACTAAGGGTGCGACTATATTTTTAGGGGTTTTGGCTATCGCGTTAGGATTCTTGTTTGAGAAACAAAATATTGCCTTTATGGTGGGACTTGCTTTTGCTATTGCAGCAAGTGTGAATTTCCCCATTTTGCTCCTTTCAATTTATTGGAAGAATCTCACGACAAAAGGTGCGTTTTGGGGAGGATTGATAGGGCTTGTCGTGGTGCTGACACTTGTGGTGTTAAGTCCTAGTATTTGGGTAAAAAGCTTTGGCTTTGAATCTGCGATTTTCCCTTATGATCATCCGGCGATTTTTACAATGCCTTTGACCTTTATAGCAATTTTTATCATCTCTAAGCTAGATAGCTCTAAACGCGCACAAATCGATAGAAGTGGCTTTGAAGCACAAGATTTCCGCGCTCAAAGTGGTGTTGGAGCAAGTGAAGCAGTGGCTCACTAATCTTACATACAATCCACAAAAAAGTGGATTGTATAAACTCTCTATAAACTCTCAAATGGGGTTTATAGATTCTCTTTATTTTCTTTTTTATCAAGCTTTGCATTAAGATTGACAAGCTGTTGGCGAATATCAATAATAATAAAAAGTAGGTAAAAGCTCAAGATGACAAGCAGTATTCCGGCGACAATACCTATCAAGCCTACTAGAATATCACCGATAGACATTAAACCTATACCATAAATGATGATGGCAATAAGACTTAGCACATAACATAGCTTAACGATAAAATTGCCCACGGATATGGTAAATTGACACATTGTTTCTCCTTGAAGTGATTTATTCTTGTGATGCAAGACATTGCATTATAGAAAAACACAGACATACACACATAAAATCACTAAGCGTTTTTTCTTTTTTGATTTGTGTGATTTTGCTACAAAATATGTTGTTTTGTGGGGAATGAAGAGCAAAACTCTTTTTTTGAATCTTGCTTTTATTTCATCTTGCGGATTCTAGCAATTTCATCGCGGATTCTAGCGGCTTCTTCAAATTCTAATGCCTTAGCGGCTTGTTGCATTTTAAGCGTTAGATCTTTAATGATTGAATCGCGTTCTGTCTTTGGAATCTTATTACTTCCTTTTTCATAAAGTCGCGATAAGCCACTAGATTCTATTTTTAGCTCACTTTCAAGCCCTCTTTGCACGGACTTTGGCGTGATATTATGTGTTTTGTTGAATGCTTCTTGTTTAGCACGGCGATAGTCTGTGATGTCAAATGCTCTTTGCATAGAGCCTGTAATTTTTTTAGCATATAAAATCACCTTGCCATTGACATTTCTTGCTGCTCTCCCCATTGTTTGTATAAGACTTGTCTCACTGCGTAAAAATCCCTCCTTATCCGCGTCCATTATCGCTATAAGACTCACTTCCGGCAGATCCAGCCCTTCACGCAAGAGATTTATCCCAATAAGCACATCAAATTCCCCTAATCGCAGTGAGCGGATAAGATGATTTCGTTCAATAGCGTCAATATCGCTATGCATATACCGCACCTTAATGCCTAGCTCGGCATAATATTTACTTAGCTCTTCTGCCATTTTTTTTGTCAGTGTGGTGATAAGCACGCGTTGATTACTCGCTACTCGTAAGCGTATCTCATCATATAAATCAAGCACTTGATTATCACTATCTCGCACTTCATAGAGCGGATCTAAAAGCCCTGTTGGGCGGATAATCTGCTCGGCAATATGATTTTGACTAAGCTTTAGCTCTAATTGTGCAGGGGTAGCGGAGACAAAGAGAAAATGCGGTGCTTTATTAATAAACTCATCAAAACGCAAGGGGCGGTTATCTAGCGCACTAGGTAGCCTAAAGCCATATTCCACAAGCACTTCTTTGCGGCTTCTATCTCCGGCATACATTCCGCCAAATTGTGGCAAACTCACATGAGATTCATCAACGATGATGAGATAGGGCTTGCCTTTTTGCTCAAAATAATCTAGCAAGGAGTAGGGTGTCTCCCCCGGAGCCTTGCCTGTAAGATGTCTTGCGTAGTTTTCAATGCCCTTGCAAATGCCCGATTCTCTAATCATCTCCAAATCAAACTCCGTGCGTCCTTTGAGTCGTTGATATTCTATTTGTTTATCTTCTGCTTCAAATTCTTGTAGTCGCATTTCAAGTTCAGATTCTATATTTTGCAGGGCAAGTTGCAATCGTTTTTCACTTACGATAAATTGATTTGCCGCATATAGCACAAAGCTCTCTAGCCACGCTAGATTCTGTCTCTCTAGTGCATCAAATGCCCCAATGCGTTCAATCTCATCACCAAAAAACTCAATACGGATAAATTCATTCTCATTATACGCAGGGAATATATCCACCACTTCGCCATTTACACGGAAATTGCCTCGCTCAAAAATACTATCATTGCGTGTGTAGCCCATATTGACAAGCTTTAAGAGCAAGGCTTTTTGCGTATAGCTTTGTCCAACTTCTAGCTTTTCTATCATTGTGAGATATTCTTGCGGATTGCCTAGTCCATAGTTTGCCGACACTGAAGCTACTACAATAACATCATCATAGGCTAGAAGTGAGGTCGTGGCTGAAAGTCTCAAACGCTCCAAGTCTTCATTAATACTAGAATCTTTTTCTATAAACAAATCTCGGCGTGGGATATAGGCTTCTGGCTGATAATAATCAAAGTGGCTGATAAAATACTCCACTTTATTTTTAGGAAAAAAGCCCTTAAACTCGCTATAAAGCTGGGCAGCTAGGGTTTTATTGTGTGTCATAATGAGCGTGGGGAGATTGAGCTTTGCGATAATATTTGCCATTGTGTAAGTTTTTCCACTGCCTGTAACGCCTACAAGCGTGGCATATTTTGCCCCATTTGTGATAGAATCTGTGATTTTTGCAATGGCTTGTGGCTGGTCTCCTGCTGGAGTATATTGGGATTCTAGGATAAATTTTGCCATTTTTCCGCACTCCTTGAAATTTTTGTGTTAGAATTATACTTCATTTTCATAATTAAAGGATTGTCAAATGAGCAGTGTTATGGAAAAACTCTCCCAAAAAATAGAAGAAATGCTTGCTAAGATTGCATCGCAGCGACAAGAAATAGAATCTTTGCAGCTTGAGGTTTCTTCACTCAAGGCACAAAATGAGGCAAAAGACACTCAAATTTCAAGCCTTTATGAAGAGATTGCCTCAAAAGATCGTGGTTTTGAAGACTTGTTTGCTAAGATTGATAAAGGACTACACGATAGTGGTGATAGCGAAAATACAAGCTTTTTTAATGATAGCCTTTTAGATTCTAAAGAGCAAGGGCTATAATGGCACAAGAAAGCCTAGAGATTGCTCTAAGCGGCAAACGATATACCATTTCACTTGACCAATTGTGCGATGAGGTGAGGGCTGAACTCAAAACGCTTTTTATGCAGGAGGTTGAGCCACTCACCCTTTTAAAGCTCTATATTACAAAAGCCCAAGAGTATTCTCTCATTTGCAAATCCCTTGAGGGCTTATATAAAAGTCTTGAATCTATGGATAGTATTCCGCAGCATAGTGTGCAGATTGAGGCTTTGCAACATACGACATAGATGTTTGTGATATTATTTTTCATTAAGGTGTGATTGTGCATTATTATCACATCGCTCCTATTGGCTTAAAATCCCCAACTTTAACTTATTGCAGTTTGGAAGAATGTCATAAAGATGAGCTATGCTCTATTAATGTGCGAAACAAGCAATATTTAGGCGTCGTGCTAGAATCTACCCCAAAACCCACATTTGAATGTAAGGAGCTACAAAAAACGCATTTAAGATTCTTGCCTTATCAAAAAATGTTAGCTGATTTTATTATGCAGTATTATTGCGTGAATCTAGGCGAGGCTTATGGGCTTTTTACACCTTTTGATGAAACTTTATGTATGGTAGATAAGGATTGTAAAGATTCTATGCTAGAGATTTCTCCACACGCTAGGCTTAATCAAATGCAAAATGATGCCTTGTGCTTTTTAAAGCAGCATAAAAATCCTTTGCTCTTTGGCGATACGGGTAGTGGGAAAACAGAGATTTACATTCACCTTATCGCACAAACTCTTAATGCAGGACAAAATGCACTTTTTCTTATGCCTGAAATTGCACTCACACCACAAATAGAATCTCGCCTTAGAGCTGTGTTTGGCGATATGGTGGGGATTTGGCATAGTAAGATTACAAAGGCACAAAAGAAAAATTTTTTAGCTAGATTGCATAGTGGCGATATACGCGTGATTGCTGGAGCAAGGAGTGCATTTTTTTTACCTGTGAAAAATCTTGGACTTATTGTTGTTGATGAGGAACACGATGATGCGTATAAATCTCAAAGCACACCACATTATAATGCACGGGATTTGGCGTTGTATCTTGGTAATAAAAGTGAGATTTTAGTCATTCTAGGCTCGGCAACCCCAAGCGTGTCAAGCTATTTTTATGCAAGAGAGCAGCAAAGTCTTTATCGTTTGAAAGGGCAGTATTTTGCCTCAAAAAAATATATCAAGATTCTAGCAAGTGATAAAATTGCTGAATCTTGTGATACACAATCTACCCCCTTGCCCACAGCAATTATAGAAAAAATCCGCCAAAAGCTTGAGAAAAAAGAGCAGGTGATTGTATTTTTGCCCACTCGCGCACATTACAAAATGCTTATATGTCAAACTTGTGGTAATGGCGTGGAATGTGATTTTTGCTCGGTTAATATGTCTTTACATCTTGATAAAAATGCCCTTATATGCCATTATTGCCATTGGAGCAAAGCTATCCCTAGAGTTTGTCCGCAATGTGGGAGTGAGAATCTTGGCTCTTTTCGCATAGGCACAGCGCAAGTGGCACAATCCTTGCAAGCTACTTTTGCAGATTCTAAAATCGCCCTTTTTGATAGAGATAATATTACTACGCATAAAAAGCTTAAAGATACCCTCAAGGCTTTCAATGACGGAGAGATTGACATTCTTGTTGGCACACAAATGCTAAGCAAAGGACACGATTATCATAATGTGAATCTTGCCGTGGTGCTAGGCATTGATTATGTATTAAAAAGTAGCGATTATCGTTGCAATGAGCGCGCAGTGAGCTTATTACATCAAATCGCTGGACGAGCCGGACGCAAATATGATGGGGAAGTGTGGATTGAAAGTGTAAATGGTGCTTTTTTGGAGCAATTTTTGGGGGATTATGAGGATTTTTTGTGTTTTGAGCTTAAACATCGTCCTCATATTTATCCGCCATTTGTGCGACTTGCGACTTTGAGCTTTGCAGATAAAAGTGAAAAAAAAGCATTAAACAAACTTGCAAAGGTAAGGCAATTGCTGCAGGAGTATCCATTGGGGCAGGTTGAGATAGTGGGAGATTGCAAGGCGTTGCTTGAGCGATTGTATGATAAATATCGTTTTGTTTTGCTTTTGCGAAGTGTTTCTACGCGTGAGCTTGTGAGGCTTTTGCACTATGTGCGATTGCAAACGGAACATCTCTGTGAAATTGAGATTGATCCTTTAAATATTGTGTAAAAATAATGAAAGGCAAGTATGGCAAAAGCAAAGATGACAGATAATAAACAGGCAAGATTCCACATACAATCAGGGAGTTTAAAGCATCTAAAACTTTTATGGAATGCCAAATCTTCCACACGCCCAACAAAGTCCATTGTAAAAGAATCGTTTTTCAATACGATGGGGAGTGAGATTGTAGATAGTGTGTTTGTTGAGGGTTTTGGTGGCTGTGGGTCTATGGGGCTAGAGGCTCTTTCGCTTGGGGCGAGTGAAGCGGTGTTTTATGAGATTGATAAAGAAGCATATAATATTTTATGTCATAATCTTGCCAATGCTCAAAATGTGGCACAAAAAATAGGAAAGACATTAAATTTTTTTACCTTTAATGCCGATTTTTTCACACAAAGCTTTCAAAGCTGGACTAACTCGCAAAAAGTCATTTTGTATCTTGACCCGCCATTTTGCATACGAGAGGGAATGCAGGATATATATGAGCGACTTTTTACATTGGTTAGGAATCTTGGGCGTTGCGGTGTGCGTTTTATTGTCTTTGAACATTTGAGCGGGTATAATGTGCCTAAGATTCTAGGTGTTTATACGCAGTATAAAATGCGGAGTTTTGGTAAAAGCACTCTTACTTATTACATTGCAAAGGATTAATATGGCAGAAGAAGAAAAAGCGACCCCACAAAGTGGAGGAGAGAAAAAAAGCAAGGCAATTTTGTTTGTGGTAATTGGTATTATTGTAGTGCTTCTTATTTTGGTGGGTATTGTTGTATTTATGCTTATGGGCGGAGATGATGAGGAAGAAAAAAAGCAAGAAAGCACCACACAAGTGGAGGCTCAAGCTACCCAGCCTTCACAGAAAGCAGCACAGATTATTGTTGGCAATACAATTTCAGTGCGTAGCAGAGATAAGTTTCGTCCCGGTCTTATTTATCCAGCAGAGGGTCCCATTCCTTTTACTGTGAATCTTATGACTCAAACAGGTAAAAGATACCTCAAAACAAGTATGCAATTTGAGCTTGATAAAGACGAAGCTAAAGCTATGGCAACACAAGCAGAGCTTGATAAAAAAATGCCTATGATAAAAGATGTCGTGATTGACATTCTCTCATCTAAGTCTCTTGAAGATGTGGCGACTTCAAAGGGTAAAAATCGTGTGAAAGATGAGATAGTTAAACGCATTAATGAGTTTTTGATGGATGGCAAAGTGTTTGATGTATTTTTTGTTGATTTTGTGGTGAGCTAGGATTTGTGATAGGGATTGACATTATTAGCATAGGGCGTATGCAAAAGTTTGTTACGCGTTTTGGTATAAAAGGGCTTAGGCGGTTTTTATCTCAAGATGAGATAGAGCTTTGCTACAAGGATTCTAGCAAGGCTTTTAATGTTTCTCGTATAGCGGGATTTTGGGCGGCAAAGGAGGCTTGTGCCAAGGCACTAGGTGTTGGAATCTGCAAAGAGCTTGGTTTTTTAGATATGCGTGTGAGTAAAGATTCTAAAAATGCACCGCTTATCAGTCTTACTCAAAATAAAATGCGTGAATTTGGTATAGATGAGATAGCCCTAAGTATCAGCCACGATGGAGGCTTTGCTATTGCTGTGGTGCTGTGTAAAAGATGTGAAAAAGCATAGAATCTTAAAAAGATTTTAATAAATTTGTGCTGTTAGTCAAAGCAACCTATACCATTGCCCCTAAAACATATCATTATGCTTATGGCGTTTATCCTTGTTGTAGTGGATCAAAATCTAGCACATTAGAATCTAGAGCAAAAGATGTGGAAGAACCCAACCCCAAAAAGTGCCAAAGATAGTGAGTAAGCTAAACTCATTGGATATTTTTTTAAGATTCTAGGTTTAAACTCTCTTTTTTATTTGCAATCATTGTGTTTAAAAACTCTTCAAGATTAAATCTCTTGCGATGATTTGGCGTGAAAATATGAATCATAATATCCCCCAAATCCGCGATAAGCCAATCTTCACTCTCCTCTTCCGTGGCATAGAATGTCTCGCCCCTTGGCTTTAGCTCGGTTTTTAGATGATCTAGCAAGGCAAAAGAATGCCGCCCTATCATCGCACTTACAATCACAACCTTATTGACAATATAATCTTTCCCACTTAAATCAAAAATCTCAATATCTTCGCCTTTTTTATCCTCTAAAAGTGTTTGAATACGCTGCAATCTCTCATCAATTGATAGGGTTGATGTGGCGGATTGATTTGATTGTGCTACTTGCATATTTGTTCCTTGAAAATAACTTAAAAGGCGGTATTATAGCTTAAAATGTGTGTGGATAAAAGGAAAAATCTGTTGAGGTAGCATTTTTAAAGCTTTTTCAATCTCGCCATTATGTAAAAGCTCCCGCACTTTGCTTGATGAGATAGGGTTAAAATGTGAAAGTGAGATGCTCTCTCGTATTTGCGGTTTGAGATTTTGCGGATAGGTTATTGCATTAGATTCTCGTTTTATGACAATAAACTCCACAAGTTTGCATAGAGATTGTGAATCTTTCCAAAGATGCAAGGATTGAAAACTATCGCTACCTAGAACAAAACAAAGCTTGGCTTGTGCATAAGACAAAGGATAAGAATCTAGAATCTGCTTTTGTAAGGCAGAAATGCTTTCAATAGTATGCACTGGGCGATTTTGTTTTATTTCATAATCATCAATTATGGTTTTATCTCCGCTTGTTTGGGCTAGAATCTCACACATTTTAAGTCGCTCTTTTGGCGTAAAAAGAGTTGGAGACTTTAGAGGATTGCGGTAGTTGGGTAAGAGAATAATCTTAAGGCATAAAGGATTGTTGTTTAATATTTTTAGAATCTCCAAATGTGCCAAATGTGGTGGATCAAAGCTCCCGCCATAGATGGCAAAAAATGCTTTAGAATCTTGGCTTTGGCTACTTGTTAGCATACTTTGAGCTTTACTCAAAGCGACTTGCACGCGTGAGTTTAGAAAATTTCACACCCTTTAATCCGCCAATTTCAATACTAAGATTTTCAATATTTTTGCCCTTACCTTTTAGGATAATCGTTTCAAGGCAGTTGTGATGGTCTAAATGCACGTGGGTGTTGCAGAGAATTTCCACATTGCCATTATGTGTGTTTGTATGCTGAATATCAATCATACGCTGATTGAGTTCGCGTTGATGATGGTCATAGATAATTGTCAAAACAGCCACGCCTTGTGTGCTTTCATCGCCATTGCTCCATACTTCTTCGTTGAGTTTTTCTCGTATCATATCCCTAACAAGCTCAGAACGCGATGAATAGCCATTGTGCGTGAGTTTTTCATCAAGTGTATCTAAGAGATTCTGCGGCAAGGATACGCTAAAGCGGATAATATTTTGCTTCATTCTTTTTCCTTTTTTTGGGCTGTTTGGGTGAGATAAATGCCGATATTGTAGCATAGAATTTACACCGAATCTGTAAGTGTGAAATTTAAGTGAATTTAAAAGGAAGTGTAAAGTTATTTTAAGAATGATTTTTATAATATGCTAAGCCTAAAAGGAATTAAGTTTTCATAATTTTTTATGGTAATAAAGCAGTGTAAGAGGAGTAAAGTATGGAATTTTTGAAAGATTATATAGATCATATTGTTTTTGCTATTTTGGGATTTATGAGTTTTGTGGCAGTGTGGCTAAGCTGTGAGCGAGTGATATTTTATGCAAAAATTAATATGAATGATTATGCTGATGAGAGTGTGCTAGAAGAAGCATTGAGCAAGAATTTGACTGCATTGTATATTATTTACTCTAACGCACCTTATGTGGGGCTTTTGGGAACTGTTATTGGGATAATGATTACCTTTTATGATATGGGAATGAGTGGAGGAATGGACGCTCAAAGTATTATGGTGGGGCTATCTACTGCCTTAAAAGCCACGGCTCTAGGGCTTGTTGTGGCGATTCCTACATTGATTGTGTATAATGCTTTTGCGCGTAAAATGGATATTTTGCTTAATCGCTATAAGCTTTCTCAAAAACAAGGATAAAAAATGAGAATTCCAAAAAAAGATGGCTTAAACATTGTCCCATTCATTGATGTGATGCTTGTGCTTTTAGCCATTGTGCTTAGTGTTTCTACTTTTATCGCTCAAGGGCAGATTAAAGTAGAGCTGCCTTATGCTAGTCAAAACGAACAGACACAAGAGCAAAAGCCCATTGTTATTACTATTGATGATAAGAATGCGATTTATTTTGATGATAAACAAGTAGAGATAGAATCTTTAAAAGAGCAGATTGCAAAGATTGATAATAAAACACTCATTCAGCTCAAAAGCGATAAAGATTCTAAGTTTGAGACTTTTATACAAATTGTGGATATTTTAAAGGAGAAAGGGCATGAAAACTTTGGCATTTCAACAAAATCCAAATAAAAATATTGCAAAATCAAGCTTTTTGACGCCTACTCGCTTGGGTTTTGCCATAAGTTTTGTGCTTCATATTGGGCTTGTTGTGTGGCTTTTTGGTGTGTTTCACAATGTGGAGTTGCAGCAAAATGGCGATAATATTACAACCATTGCCCTAGCGACATTTCAAACGCCTTCTAACCAAGATAATGTAGAGAATCCAAAGCCAACTCGCACGCAACAGCATAAAAAGCGGATTCAAAAAGAGATTGTAAAACAGCAGGGCAAACTCGCTAAACAAGAAGAGACAAGCCCTCCGCCAACCCCAGCTCCAAAGGCAAAGCCTGATGAAAAGGCAGAAGAGGGCGAGATTATCCAAACGCTTTCGTATAGAAATGGTGATGAAGATGAGAATTTTTCTCAAATCAAACGAGCTATTGACCGCAAGAATAAGTATCCAAATATGGCAAGAAAGCGAGGACTAGAGGGGGAAGTGATAGTGGAGTTTGTCATTTATAAAGATGGTAAGGTGGCTAGTATCCGCATTATTAAACCTTGTCCGCATGATCCTTTTAATGTCGCTGCTCTCAATGCTATCAAAAAGGCACAGGGGGATTTTCCAAGGTTAAGTGTAACGACAAAAATAGAGCTTCCTATCGTGTATGAGCTAAAGACTGATGGGATTTGATGTGATTATCTTCGTAGTGTGGGCTATAAAATTTTATAAGAGCCTAGCTTTAGTTTTTTAACCGCAACACAAAGGCTAAGATTTTTATGTGAAAATTGAGTGTTTTTAGAATCTTGTCGCATTTTAGATTCTATGGCGGCTAGGTGTTTTTCAAATATTTTTTAAACCCCGCTTCTCCAAAAATCTTAGAGTTCAAAGACATTTAAAAATCGTTTTGCCCTTTGGGTTTTGGGGTTTGTGAAAAAGCTCTCTGGGCTACTTTGCTCTGCGAGTTTGCCCTCATCAAAAAAGCAGATTCTATCTGCTACCTTTCGTGCAAATCGCATTTCGTGCGTTACAATAAGCATAGTCATTCCCTCTTTGGCAAGCTCCAAAATCACTTCAAGCACTTCTTTAACCATTTCAGGATCAAGTGAAGCGGTTACTTCATCAAAAAGCATAATTTCAGGATTCATACATAATGCACGCACAATGGCTACGCGTTGCTTTTGTCCTCCACTTAGCTCCTTTGGTGAGGCATACATTTTTTGTGCTAGTCCTACGCGTTCTAAAAGCCTTTGGGCTTGCGCTTGAATCTCTTTTTTTTCACGCTTTTGCACTTTTGTAGGTCCTAGCAAAATATTATCCATAACGCTCATATGCGGAAAAAGATCATAGCTTTGAAACACCATACCTATGCGTTGGCGGATAGCACTCCACTTTGCTTTTTTATCATTAAGAAGTTTGCCATTGAGCAGAATCTCCCCACTTTGAATAGATTCTAGTCCATTGATGCAACGCAAAAAGGTGCTTTTACCACAGCCACTTGCCCCTAAAATCACTATCACTTCGCCTTTTTTCACCTGCATAGAGATGTCATTTAGCACAAAATGATTTCCATCAAAAGTTTTTTTCAAATGTCGTATGTCAAGTAATATTTCACTCATTGATATTTTTTCTCCAAGATTCTACTAAGATAAGAAAGCGGATAGCACAAAAGAAAATATGTCGCAAAGATTCCACCATACACCCAAAAGCTCGCGTGTGCTTGGGATTTATTCAGTTCAATAATCTGCTGCCCCACTTGCAGCAAATCCACCGCTCCAATGAGGGCTACAAGTGAAGTTGTCTTAATCATACGCGTTGAGAGAGAAACAATTGAGGGGAGCAGTCTTTGCAGGGCTTGGGGGAAGATGATGTAGAGTAGAATCTGCCATTGTTGTAGCCCTAGTGCCTTGCCGCTTTCAATTTGGTGTTTTGGTAATGAAGTGATAGCTCCTCTTACCAAATCACCCACTTCCGCAATGCCCCATAAACTAAAAACAATAATAGCACTGCTAAAGGCACTTAGGCTTATATCAAAATATTGCGAGATTCCAAAAAAGACAATAAAAAGCCACGCCAAAATAGGGATAATGCGGACACACTCAAGGTAGAATCTACACAAACCCACAACAATAAGATTTTTGCAAGTCATAATAAACCCAAGCACAAGTCCGCCAAGTGTTGAAAAAATAATAGAGATAAGGGCAATTTCTAGGGTAAGCGTTGCACCTTGCAATAAACGCATAAAATTTGAACCTATAAAGAAAATCTCCATTACAGCACCCTTTTTTTATAAAATCGCTCAAGGAGTGAAAAGACAAATGAGAGAGGCAAAAGCACGATAAGATAACTTAAGACAAGCATTAAAAGTGCTTCATTTGTTTTATAGTAGTTTGTAATAATATCTTTGGTTACAAACATCACATCAGTAAGGGCAATCACACCTACAACCGAAGTCTCTTTGAGAAGAAAAATGACATTTGCACCAATTGAGGGCAGGGCAACGCCTAAGGATTGAGGTAGGATAACATATCGCATCATTTGGAATGAGCCTAATCCTATGCTTTGGGCAGATTCAATTTGAGATTTGCTAATAGATTCTAAGCCTGTGCGGAAACTCTCGCACATATATCCACCGCCCAAAAATGCCAAACCTGTAATAGCACACACATATTCATTGAGCGAAATGCCCATAATGCCGTGTAGTCCATAGTAGAGAAAAAAGAGTTGTATGAGCAAGGGTGTGTTTCTAGCCACTTCAACATAAGTATTAATGATGTATCGCACAAAAGGGACTTTTAAGAATAGAATCCACGCACAAATAAAGCCAATAATAAGTGAAAGCAAAATGCCAAAGAATGAAATGTAAAGTGTTAGAGAAAGTGCTTTGGCAAATAAAGGCACACATTGCTGCATAAACTGAAAATCAAACATTTTTATTCTATCCCTTGTATTAAAAAGTGCTAATTATATAAAAGAATTGTTACATTTTGTGTGACATAGATTCTAAGCCATATTAGAGACTAAAAATATGCCCTTAGCCCAAGCATAGAAGTGGGTTGGGGCGTTTTGTGTAGCTCATTTTGTATTAAAGACACTCGCCCAAATAAGGCAAGATTCTGTATAAGATTAAAGCTTAGCGTGCTATCAAGCTGATGGCTAAAATCTTTTGGTGTATAAGCTTTAAATTTATACTCAAATGTGCCTTTTAGGCGATTGTTATCACTTATCACAAGTCCTAGCACTTGATTTAGAGCAAAGTCTGGCTGATTGTGATGAGTAAGAAAAAATGTAGGCTCAAGCAAATAATACGCATAAGCGATATTGTTAAAATCATAGCTCATTCCACCACCAAAATTTATAAAATAATGCAAATCTTCATCGTTAAATGTCCTATTAAAGCCCGTCTCTGCACGATAGGAAAAGGGTTTAAAAAACTTTCCCATAGGTGCAATAGAAGCAATAGATAAGATATTCATCTCATAAATCTTAGCTCCATTTGTCCCTTGTGCCCCTTGCATACTTGTATCATAATACCCAAGCACTCGCATAAGCTCAATTTGTGCGCCCTTGAGATAGCCTACATCATTATCGGTAATATCGTGGTAGGTGATTCTAAAATCAAGTGCGGGGTGGAATCCTTGTGCGTTGTGTAGAAGCAGTGGCGTTATCCTTAGGCTTTGATTACCTTCAAGTGGGTTTGTCTTTGGTGTGTGTATTTGCGGTGGGGTGCTAGAGCCAAGTGTGGAACGCGTAGAGGCGAGATTATGAGCGATTTGCGTGTATTGCTCGTGAGGTAGTTTGCCTTTGATAAAGTGATATTCGCTGAGTTCTAGGGCGGATTCTAAAATGTATTGCTTATTTTGCAGGGAAAGTTTAGAATCTTGTGTAATCTCATCGGGCTGCTTTTCTCCAAGGGCGAGTTTTTTGGCAAGTTTCACGGATTTGTTGCTCATTAGGCTGCCATAGGCATTAAGCTTAGTGCGTTTGCTTGGGCGGTAGGTTTGATTTGTAATAAGATGAGCCTTTTGTAAAACAAAAAGTGTTTCTGGGGGATTGACCTGATATATAAATTGATGTCGCAGTTTTAGGCTAGGACGAGCCACTTCAAGTAGCCAAAACACATTATATGAGCAGTTTCTATGGAAGAAATAATACGGGCTAAAAGCATCGCTTAATTCCCAAATGTGATTGTAGAGCTGTGTAATCTCCTGTGGTGTGAGATTTAGTTCATATTCCCATATATCGCGGGTTTCAGTGTTTGAGTATTCTTTGATTTTATCATAATAGGGTAGGATTGAATAGCTTCCGGTGTAAAGCCCAAACAAGCCCTTGAATCCAAACACTATGCCATTTTCTTCATTTTGGTTTGCATCGGCTTGATAGTTGATAGCAAAGCTTAAAAGGCGGGATTGGAACTTAGAATCTAAGAGTAAAAAAGTATGTCCAAACATAGAAGCTGGAGAATTGATATGGGCTGATGGAAAAACAATACTTGCTTTTGTGGGTGCGACATAATCACGCATAGCGATAAACTCTTTGCATTGCACTTGTGGTAAATCCTGCAAATCAAGATGTTGTTTTAGAAAGTTTAATCTCGCCGGGAAGCGACACAATGCGTGATAGTCCTGCTTTTGTATGGAGCGGACAGGGAGCTTAATGTCATTTTCTTCAAAAAAATGAATTTGTTCTTGGCGTCTTTTGACAATCACTTCTGGAATCTCCACAGATTCTACGGGTTGATAAAAAGCCTTGAGGGTTGCCTCTAACTCACTTTCAGCAAGGCTTTTATGTTTATCTTTGTGTGGCAGTGGGGTGAGAAAAAAATAGGGCGAGATAATCTCGCTGCTAGAAGAATCTATATGCAAAAGGTCTTTCCATTCTTTGTGTTGGGCAAGGTTTAGGGTTTTGGCAGATTCTAGAATCTTAGATACTTCCGCAGTGGTGGTGGTAGTTTGGTTTGTATTTTGTTGAGATTCTAGAATCTGCTGTGATGTTGCGGTGTTTGTTGTTTCATCTGGCTGATTTGAGCCATAGCTTTGAGCAAGGCAAAAAAAGCAAAATAAAAAGAATGTGTGGAGTTTTTTCATAGATTGAAGCTTTTTAGAATCTTGGATTAATGGTTTGTATGTGATTTTTGGCAATGTGTATTAACAATATTTTTTTCATTATGTTCCTTTGGGTTTGAATGTGTAAAATAATTGAGTTTTTGTGAAGCGGGGATTCTAGCAGAGTTTGACTTATCGTTGGCTTGAGATGAGAAAAAAAAGAGAGATTCTACCCACACCTTAAATAAGGCGTGGAGAGTGCAAGAGTAAATTATAGACTTGCAGCACCATCAAGCACATCTGCACTTTGTGCGTTCGCATTTGCATAGAGTTTGTGGTAGTTTTCTTGAAGAGCAATTTTGAATGTTGCTTTATCATCTACATTAAGAAGCTCTACAAGTGTATCAAGGTGTTCGCCATTACCACGAGCGATTTCTTGTGAAAGGGCATCCATATTTGCTGCTACGAATTCTTGAGTTCTGCTATCCATAGCTACTTTGCCACTTTTACAACCAGAAGTTCCTGAAGTGATACCAAAAGTTTGGATACCAAAAGTTTGGTTTGTTGTTACTTGAAGAACATTCCACAAAATGCCTTGTTTATCAATGATGAGTGAGCCAAGACCACAACCTGTATTTGTATTTGCCGCAGCAAATGCCCCACTTACTAAACTTGCACTAAGTGCTACGCTAACGAGAAGTTTTTTCATCGCTTGTCCTTTAAAAAGAAATTGTTCCTAAAAACAAGAAACGCGACATTGTATCTTAAGTAGCTAAAATAGGGCTGAAAAGATTCTAATCGCAGAATCTTTTCAATAAAGGCTTGTAAGATTCTATGCGTCTATCGCGTAAAAATGGCCACATACGGCGGACTTCTTCACTCCTATTTAGGTCAATTTCTACGCGGATAATCTCTTCTTTGTCCTCGCTGCCTTGTGCAAGTAATGCACCTTGTGCGTCAAAGGCGAAGCTAGAACCCCAAAAGCGTATGCCTTGTGCATTGCCACTGCTATCTTTTTCAAATCCTACGCGGTTTATTGCAAGGGTTGGCAGTCCATTAGCGACACTATGCCCTCTCTGCACGGCTATCCACGCTTCTTTTTGACGCATTTTTTCTTCCATAGGATCTTCATCAAACCAACCAATCGCAGTGGGATAAATGAGAATCTCCGCCCCCTTTAATGCCATTATCCTAGCCGCTTCGGGATACCACTGATCCCAGCAGATTAAAACGCCAAGTTTGCCAAGGCTTGTGTGTATCGGCTCAAAGCCTAGATCACCGGGAGTGAAGTAAAATTTCTCATAAAACTGCGGGTCATCAGGAATGTGCATTTTGCGGTATTTTCCTGCTATGCTTCCATCTATGTCAAAGACAAGCGCGGTGTTGTGATAGATTCCAGCTGTGCGTCTTTCAAAAAGCGAGGTAAGCAGCACAATTTTATGCTTTTTGGCAATATTGCTAAAATAGGCAATATCAGCTTCAAAGTCATTAGCATAGTCAAAAAACTTAGGATCTTCACTTTGGCAGAAGTATTCTCGCGTATGGAGTTCTTGGAGGGCGATGAGTTTTGCACCAGATTTTACGGCTTGTTCAATAAGTGAAGTCGTAGAATCCAGCATAGCCTCCTTGTTGCCCTTGTAGTTTTGCTGTAAAAGTGCGACTTGAAGTTTGCTCTCTTTCATTTGTTTTACTCGCTTTCATCATCGTATTCATCATCTGGATTTGCATAGTCATCATCATCATACCCACTATGGCGGAAGTTATCATCTTCATCATCATAGAAATCTGAATCAAAATCCTGCTCTAAGTCATCGTAGTCATCATATTCACACATTTTTATCTCCTTGTGTATGTTTAAGTATGTCTTGGATAATTTCACTTGCTATGGTTAGCCCAAAACTCGCCGTTACTGCACTAAAGCTGCCTAACGCCTTGCATTTTGGCACTTCAGGGCTAAAGACGACTTTGAAATTCTTTTTTAGTCCAACTTTTTTGAGCTGATCGCGGAATTTTCTAGCAAATTTATCGCCATAGCTTTTCCACACATTAGCCACGCGTATGTGCAGGGGGCTTAGCTTTTTAGCACTGCCTGTGGAGACGATGTATTTACCTAATGGTTTGTTTGAGGCAATTTTGGCAATTTTTACCTTTGCATCAATATCATCAATTGCATCAACAATATAATCAAAGCCCATAATGTCAATTTCATTTAAAAACGCTTCATCTACGCATCGTTGAAGTGGCGTAACTCCCGGATAGAGCTTGGCTAAGACAAGCACCTTTGGCTCATTAATATGTTCTGCGCCGATTTGGCGATTTTGATTAGTAATATCAAAGCTATCTTTATCTACGATTGTGATATTTTGCAATCCACTTCTATACAAACAATCCACCACAAAGCTCCCAACACCGCCCACACCAAAGACGATAACGCTTTTTTGCTGTATGCTTTGGAATCCTTCCCCAAATAAGATTCTAGAACGCGTGTATCTATCAATAATTTCACTCATTTTTGTATCCAAGATTCAAGAGTTTTTGTATCCTCATAGCTTGTCATATCAAGCTTGATGGGCGTAATGGAGATATAGTTATTATGCACAGCTTTAAAATCAGATCCATTAGCACAGGGCGTATCGGTGCGTTCTTCCCATTGTAATGGGTGTAAGCCTAGCCAATAGTATTCCTGTCCTCGTGGGTTTCTATGCACCTGTGCATCATCGGCATAGATTCTATACCCCATTTGCGTGATTTTATAGCCTTTGCACTCTTTTGGTGGAATGTGTGGGATATTAATGTTTAAAAACTTACGCTCTCCCAATGGATAGCCTTGCGTAAAAATCATTTTGACAACTTCGGTAATACACTGCTTTGCAAGAGAAAAGTCAAAATGTTTAGAGCGATTTTTATCAGGCATAAGCTGTGAAATAGCAATGGAAGGCACACCTTGAATACAAGCCTCCATAGCCCCAGCAGCCGTGCCAGAGTAGGTAATATCTTCTCCCATATTTGAGCCAAGATTAATGCCAGAAATCACTAAATCCGGTTTTTGCTCATAAAGTGAGTTAAGCGCTAGATACACACAATCGCTTGGCGTGCCATCTTCAAGCTTGTAAAAATCATCATCAATTCGCACAAAGCTCAAAGGACGCGTGAGTGTAAGCCCGTGTCCGCAGGCGGACTTTTCACTTGCGGGAGCGACGATAGTAATATGTGCAAGGTCTTTTAAGGCATCTTTGAGTGCAAGTAGCCCACTAGAATCAAAGCCATCATCATTTGTAAGTAAAATTTTTTTCATCTCTATCCTTTATGTAATATCTTTAAAATAGTTTTCTAAAAGCATACTAAGGCTTTGTGCTATACAAGATTCAAAGTTTTCTAACTCATTTTGCAACGATTGTCTTTGTTTGTGAAACTCTACTCTTGCACCTTCTAAGCCTAGCAGATTGACATAGCTATTTTTATGGCTGTCATTTTGTGTTGTTTTGCCCGCTTGGCTTGAATCTTGGCATACATCAATAATATCATCGCGGAGTTGAAAATATACGCCAAGATTTAGCCCAAAGTCATATAAAGCTTTACGAAGTTTAGAATCTGCATTTGCAATGATAGCACCAAACTCTAATGAAGTGGCGATGAGTTTGGCAGTTTTGTTGATGTGGATTGTTTTGAGTTGTTCTATGGCTAGGGTTTGGTTTTCAAACTCACAATCAAGCATTTGCCCTAGCACCATTCCACCAATTCCAGCGTTTATGGATAAAGATTCTATTAAGCTAAGTTTGACTTGTGGGTCAAGCTTAGCTTTGGCAAGGAGAGCAAAGGCATAGGTATTTAGCCCATCGCCAACGAGTAAAGCAAGGGTTTGTCCATATTTTGTATGCAATGTAGGGTGCCCTCGCCGCAGGGTTGCATTATCCATACAAGGCAAATCATCGTGGATAAGCGAATAAGTGTGAATACACTCAATGCTTAGAGCCGGGAGAAAGGCGTTTTTAATAAGCTGTGGAGCAAGGGCGTTAAGGATACTAAAAACAAGAGCAGGGCGGAATCTCTTGCCGCCATTTTGCACCATTTCCCACACGGCTTTTTCATAATGTTGATGAAAGCTTGGAATCTTCGGTGCTTGGCTTAAAAGAAAAGATTCAAAATCGTGCAAAATCTCTGTGATATGTCGCATATTGCCCCCTTATACTTTGATAAAAATCTCAAGTCCATCACGCAGGATAAGCAACTGAATCTTGCCATCAAATTCCTCATTGAAGGCTGCTTGTGAAAGGAGCATTTTTAAACGCTCAAAGCGTTTGTGAGAGCTGTTTGTATCTTGTGTGATAATGGGCTGTTTATTAATCCATAGAATCTTGTCATTCACTCTTAGTTGATTAAAGCGTCCAGCAATGGCGGGGTTTGTGCTTTGGATAATTATCTCATCATTTAGGGTGATACCAAAGCGTTCTAAAAAAGTCTCTCTTAATAAGAATCCTCCATAGCGTTGATTGACTTTAGTAAGAAGTGTCATTGGCTTACCATTGCGTTTGATGGTAATTTTGGCTTGAGTGTCTTTTTTAAGATTACTCATAATCCACTCTATTTGCCCACTATTTGAAACCTTTGTGCCATTGATACTTGAAATCTCATCTTGGGGTTGAAAGGGATTGTTTGGAAAAAATGGGTCAATGAAGCTGACAATAGGCTTTTGAGAGTAAAATCGTATGCCTAAATCGCCATAATAGGCTGATTTTTGATTTAAAAATCTATCAATATATTTTTTTTCTATAAAGCCATTGTTGCCAACGCCTAAACCATAGATTTGATAGCAAATATTGCCTAAAACGCCATTTTGCGAAGTTGTATTTGAAAACTTTGCATAATCTATAAAGCCATTTTGTCGCTTTGTGATATGCCCAATGCTTGGAGTGTGGTTTGCTGAAATGAGGGCGAGTTTCTTATCATTTAAAGTGCGTGCATCAAGTGGAAGAAGCTCATAGCTTTGTTTTGTTTTTGGTAATGCTAGGAGATAAAGCCCTATAAATGGATCGGCTTTAAGAATCTTTGCATTTTTAGGGGGTGTTTTGGCATATAAAATATGGTGTTGTTTGCCACCGACTTTAAGACTTATGGCATAGCTTGAATCTATAGGTGTGCTAGCAGCTTTAAAATATTTCATACAATGTGAGTAATCATAAGCAAATGTAGGGCTACATAAACTTAAGCTAAGGATAAGTATTTTGAGCGGAGTTGGCATCATATTTTTAAGCATTGGGTTTGCCACCAAAGATGTTTAGTCCTCCAAGTCCGCCAAGAAGATTCATAGCGCTTGATTGACGATTTTCTTCCACGCTTTTGCGGAGGTCGTTAAACGCACTCATAAGCAGAATCTGAAGCGATTCTTTATCATCAAGTAAGCTATCATCAATAGTAATATCAATCACTTCTCCATTGCCATTAGCACTGATACCGACTAAGCCACCTCCACTTTTTGCCGTGAGCGTGGTTTGTTGATTACGCTCTTCAAGTTCTTTTATAGAATCTTGCATAGAGCCTAGCATTGCTCCAAATTGACTAGGATCAAACATTTTACACCTCATTTGTTATGGATAGAATTTCATTGTTTTGTCCCACCTGAACGATTGTGGGTTGATAATTTTTCAGTTCTTCTTGTGTGTAGGCTGCATAGGCTACAATAATAATGATGTCTCCAACCTGTGCTTTTCTCGCAGCGGCACCATTGAGACAAATCTCACCTTTTTTATCGCCATAAATGACATAGGTGCTGAATCTCTCGCCATTATTGATGTTTAGAATCTCTACTTTCATACCTGCTAAGAGATTTGCACTTTGAGCGAGATTTTTTTCTATGGTAATTGAGCCTACATAGTTGAGATTAGCATCACTCACTTGTGCGCGGTGAATCTTAGAATATAGCATTTCAAATTGCATAGTGTGCCTTTGGTTTAGGTTATCTTTAGAATCTAATGACTGCGATTATAGCAATGCGGGGCGTATTCTATCATAAGATTCTTATTATATTGTTAGGGGAGGAAAAATATGTGGAGGTAAAAAAGCTAACAAAGGAAGATGAAGAAGTTTGTTATGAATCTCGTAGGTGACTTAAAGAAGTATGTAGATTTTGTAGGCTTGGATAATAAAATATTATGAAGCTATATGTATGAAAATGGCTTAAACAGGGATTTTGGCAAAAAATAGCAGATTTCTATTTATATTTAAGCCCCCATTAAGCTTTAAATCTGTATTATTTCACTCCCATTTGATTGAGCTTCTAGTCTCTTCTCTTAGGTT
>NZ_QXJF01000005.1:106940-128278 GCF_003670275.1 Helicobacter labetoulli | reverse complement strand
CACACATAAAGGCAGGGTATTTTCTAAAGATTCTGTGAGCGATTTAAAAGAGCAAGACTTTTTAAATTTGGGGTGTGAGAGATGAGGAGAACATAACTTTTTAGATATAAAGCAATAAATTTATTCTATAAAATCCTTAAGCATTCTCATTACAACTTGTAGCTATAATGCCACTCCTTAATCCATTTTTAACTTTCACACAAGGGACATTATGACTAAGGATTCTAGAATCTTTATTGCAGGACACAAAGGGCTTGTTGGCTCAAGCATACTTGCTTTGCTTCAGGCACAAGGATACACAAATCTCATCACAAAAACGCGCGAGGAGCTTAATTTGCTTGATGGATGGAGTGTTGAAAATTTTTTTGCGACCACAAAGCCGGAGTATGTATTTTTAGCTGCGGCAAAGGTGGGGGGGATTGCTGCTAATAACACTTATCGTGCGGATTTTATCTATGAGAATCTCTCCATTCAAAACCACATCATTTTTAACGCCTATAAATACGGCGTAAAAAAACTTCTCTTTCTTGGTAGCTCGTGTATTTACCCAAAAAATGCCAAACAGCCTATGAGTGAAGATGCTTTGCTCACAAGTGAGCTAGAATACACCAATGAACCCTATGCTATTGCTAAAATCGCTGGAATCAAAATGTGCGAGAGCTTTGCCCTGCAATATGGGTGCGATTTTATATCCGTTATGCCAACTAATCTTTATGGCAACAATGATAACTTTAACCTACAAACCTCCCATGTTTTACCCGCATTGCTACGCAAGATTCACTTAGCTAAACTCCTATTCCTTGGGAAGTTAGAGCAAGTAGAGAACGACACGGGACTACAAGGGGTAGCTTTGCAAGAGTTTTTACAAAGCTATGGTGTGAGTGAAAAAAGTGTAGCGATATGGGGAAGTGGAAAACCACGCAGAGAGCTATTGCACGTGAGCGATATGGCAGAGGCGTGTGTGTTTGCAATGCAGAATCTTAGCTTTAAAGATTGCATTACACATCACAATGAGATTTATCAAAATGAAATTCGCAACACTCATCTTAATGTTGGCTATGGGAGCGATATAAGTATTGCAGAGCTTTCACAGCTTATTAAAGAAATTGTAGGCTTTGAAGGAGAGCTTGTATTTGATACAAGTAAGCCTGATGGCACTTACCAAAAGCTTATGGATTCAAGTAGATTAAACGCCCTAGGGTGGAAGCCAAAAATCCCTTTGAGAGAAGGAATCCAAAGTGTGTATCAGCACTATCTTTCAAAAACTTTAAGGAAACTCAATGACAAAGCCAACGATTAAAATCGCCATAGCCGATTGGTGGGATAGAAGCAATCAAAAAGAATACATACACGAAAATGATATTATAAAGCTTTTATCGCCCTATTATAACTTTGTGTATGATGAAAAGCCGGATTTTTTGCTTTATAGTGTTTTTGGCTCAAATCATCTTAGCTATCAGCACCCTTGCATAAAGATTTTTTACACGGGGGAAAATGTCCGCACAGATTGGAATCTATGTGATTATGGGGTAGATTTTGATTTTCTTAACTTTGGCAATAGACATCTTTATTTGCCACTTTTTGCTTTGCCTGAATGTGCTAAAGACCTTGAAAACGCACTCATCAAACATCAATGCGATGAGAAAATTTTAGAGCAAAAAACAAAATTTTGTGCTTTTATGGTTACAAATGGTGGTGGCGACCCGATAAGGGGAGAAATTTTTGATAAACTCTCTATGTATAAAAAAGTAGATTCTGGTGGGCAGTGGAGAAACAACATTGGGGGAGCTATTGGCGATAGATATAATGATTTTAGAACAAGCAAATACCATTGGCTTAAAGATTATAAATTCCACATTTGCTTTGAAAATTCCTCATACCCGGGCTATGTTACAGAAAAACTCATTCAAGCCTTTAGGGCAGAATGTGTGCCAATCTATTGGGGCGACCCCACACTTTGTGATGAAAAATATGCTGAATATCGCCCTATTTTTAACCCAAAGGCATTTATCAATGTCCATAATTTTGATAGCCTAGATTCTGTTGTGAAGGAAGTAGAGCGACTTGATAATGATTCCGGGGCTTTTCTTGCAATGCTTAAAGAGCCTATGCTACTTCATACACCCAAAAATCAAAAATGGCTAGAAAACACACGGGGGGGGGGCAGCAACTTTATTCTCATATCCTATATGATTTTTTTAATCACATTTTTACTCAAAAAATACATCATCTTGATCCAAATGGTCAGTTTGTTCAAAATATCATCACAAGAAACAAAGATTATATTGCTCTATGTGCCTTGCGAAAAAAGATTAATAATGCTTTCATTCCCAAGCGTTTGCATCATCTTTTTGCTTTTAATAAATTTTTACCATAAGGGGTATGTATGCAAAAACCAAGGATTGTTTTAAAAATAGGAAGCTCAAATCTCTGTAATGGCGAGGCGATTGATGATGGGCAAATTAATGCTGTAGCAAATCTTATTAGTGAGATTAAAACTCGCTTTGATGTGATTTTGGTAAGCTCTGGGGCGGTAGCAAGTGGCTATACGCGAGTGCAGATTGATAAAAGCACATTGCAAAATAAACAAGCCCTTGCAAGTATCGGGCAGCCCTTGCTTATGGAATCTTACCGCAAAGCTTTTGATAGATTCAACATTCCAACAGCTCAAATTCTCCTTGCCGGACACGACTTTGATTCTCGTAAAAGCACCGCCTTTGCACGCAGCACTATTGATGCACTTTTGGCTAACAACGCTTTGCCTATCATCAATGAAAATGACGCCATTGCCACGAGTGAAATTATTTTTGGTGATAATGACAGGCTAAGCGCACACGCAGCGTATTATTTTGGGGCGAAGCTTTTGGCAATTCTCAGTGATATTGATGGCTATTTTGATAAGAATCCGCATACAGATTCTACTGCCAAGCTTCTCCCACAGGTGCATACAATCCCTAAAGACGCCCTTAGCCAGTCCCACACGCCACATAGCAACTTTGCAACCGGCGGGATTGTTACTAAACTTATGGCGGCGGATTTTTTATTGCAACGCCATTGTATGATGTTCCTAAGCCACGGACGCAAACTTGAAGTGCTAAAAAACTTTCTTTTGCATAACACTCAAGATTCTGGAACGCTCTTTTGCCCTGCAGATTCTCAAGGACTGCAAGAGCTATACGCTTTCAAGCAAAAGGCGTGAAATGAAAATTATTCTTGCTGGGACACCGAGCTTTGCAAGTGCTGTTTTTGCACCCCTGCTTGAAGATTGTGCGTTTGAAGTTCTCGCACTCATTTGCCAACCTGATAAGCCCTTTGGACGCAAAGGAGAGCTAAAAGCCCCACACACAAAGGAAATGCTTATTCAAAAAAATCTAAAACATATACAAATCTTGCAACCCCAAAGCATAGATTCTGTTTTTATAGAATCTATCCGTGATTTAAAGCCTGATATGATTTTAGTCGTGGCGTATGGAAAGATTTTGCCACAAGCTTTTTTAGATATAGCCCCTTGTATCAATATCCACGCTTCACTTTTGCCACAATGGCGAGGGGCAAGCCCTATCCAGCAAATGCTCCTAAGCCAACCAAATTTTTTTGGCATAAGTGCAATGAGAATGAATGCAAGGCTTGATAGCGGAGAAATTTTAGGCTTTTCTTACCTTGCTAATACGGGGCAGAATTTTACTCTTTTGTGCGAGGAGCTTTCACGCCTTGGGGGGAAACTCGCCATTAATACGCTTAAAAATTTTAATAAGATTAAACCGCTCAAGCAATATGATTTGGATTCAAGCTATTGCGGGAAGATTCACAAATCTTTTGGCAAGGTGGAGCTTAAAAGTGCCAAAAGTGTGTATCACGCATATCTAGCCTATTGCGAGTGGCCTCATATCTTTATCCAAAGTGCCAATGGCTATACACTCAAACTTTTTGATGTAGAGCTTGTAGAGATAGTGCAATCCCACAAGGAAGGCGAGATTTTAGACATAGATTCTGAATCTATTGTTGTTGGCTGCTTGATGGGGAGTTTGCGTATTGGCTTTTTGCAACAAGAGGGCAAGGCTAAAATCCCCGCTCCGCTTTACATCAATGGCAAACGGCTTAAAATCGGCGATATTTTGAGCTAAATATGCTAGATTCTCAAACACTCAAAATACTTCAAAGGCAAATGTATCATTTTGATACACTCCCCTCTACGCAACAATATGCACTAGATTCTATTAAAAATGAAACTCTGCACAGCCCCTTTTGTATTCACGCAAAAGAGCAAACACAGGGCATTGGAAGCAGGGGCAATCAATGGAGCAGCATTGAATCTGGACTGATGTTTTCTTTTGCCTTAGAGCTTCAATCTCTTCCAAATGATTTAAAACTAGAATCTAGCTCCATATTTTTTGGTGTGATTATGCAGCAGTTTTTACGCTCTCTTGGCTCACAGGTGTGGCTCAAATACCCAAATGATTTATACATAGATGAGCAAAAAATCGGTGGGATTCTCACCCAAAAAGTGCGTGATAGCATTGTATGTGGCATAGGTATCAATCTCATCTCCACAAAATATGCGACTTTAGAATCTTGTATAAGCCAAAAAATTAAGCCGGAAGGCTTTTTAAATGATTTTTTTGAAAGCTTTGTAAAATTTACATCTTGGAAGCAGATTTTTAGTATTTATAAGCTAGAATTTCACAAGAATAATTCTTTCTTTTTTCATTTTCACAATCAGCAAGTTTGTTTAAAAGACACTACACTTAATGATGATGGCTCACTTAATGTGAATGGAGAGAGAATTTATAGCTTAAGATAAAGGAGATACTATGTGTGAAGTCCTTACCATAGCAAATCAAAAAGGTGGCGTGGGCAAGACGACAACCGCTGTTAATTTGGCTGCATTTCTTGCAAATGAGGGTAAAAAAGTGCTTGTGATTGACTATGACCCACAGGCAAATGCCACGACAAGCTTTGGCTTTAGACGCAACAAAATAGAATCTGATATTTATCATGTTCTTACCGGCTCTAAAAAACTCTCTAAAATCATTCTAAAGACAGATATTCCAAACCTTGACCTTGCTCCTTCAAATATTGGACTAGCAGGGATTGAGAAGGAATTTTATAGCAAAAACAGCATTAAGGGTCGTGAGCTGCTTTTAAGCAAAAAGATTGAAGAAATCAAAGATCAATATGATTTTATCATTATAGATTCTCCACCAGCCCTTGGCTCACTCACTGTGAATGCCTTGGCTGCAGCAGATTCTGTGATTGTGCCAATCCAGTGTGAGTTTTTTGCACTTGAGGGTTTATCGCAGCTGCTTAATACAATCAAGCTTTTGAAAGATACTATCAATCCAAGACTTGCCATCAAGGGCTTTTTACCTACAATGTATTCAGGGCAACACAATCTTTCAAGGCAGGTTTTTGATGAGCTAAAAGAGCATTTTAGTAAGGAACTTTTTAAAAATCAAAACGAGTTTGTTATTATCCCTCGTAGCGTGAAACTTGCTGAATCTCCTAGCTTTGCCCAACCTATAATGGTTTATGATGCACGATCTAATGGAAGTGTAGCGTATGAAAATCTCGCACGCGCCATTCTACAAGGAGCGTAAAAACAATGGCTAAAAAGAAATTAGCAATGGGCAGAGGCTTAGGAGCGATACTCGCTGAAACAGCCGAAGCCTATGAACAGAATCTTAGTGATAATTCATCACTTGTCCTAGAGCTTGATATTGACATTATTAAGCCAAATCCCTATCAGCCACGCAAAACATTCAACCAGGAAGCACTACAAGAACTTTCAGAATCTATAAAAGAACACGGCTTATTGCAACCTGTGGTAGTGTATGACAATGGCGATGGCGACTATGTTCTCATCGCTGGGGAGCGGAGACTGCGTGCTTCAAAACTTGCTGGTTTAAGCAATATAAGGGCGATTGTAGCTGAAATTGAACAGAAAAAAATGCGTGAGTTGGCTATTATTGAAAATATTCAACGCGAGGAGCTTAATGCTATTGAGCTTGCACTATCCTATCAAGAGCTACTTGAAGAGTATGACATTACACACGATGAGCTTTCAAAGCGTATCAATAAATCAAGAACGCAAATTACAAATACTCTGCGTTTATTGCAGCTATGCGATGAAGTCAAAACAATGCTAGGTGAGGAAAAAATCACGCAAGGACACGCTAAAATGCTTGTTACATTAAGTGAATCTGAGCAAAAGCTTGTGGCAGATTCTATCGTGGGACAAAAACTAAATGTGCGTGATACTGAAACATTGATTAAAAAAATTAAAGGTGGGCAAGATTCTACCCCCAAAACAAAGCTTAAAGAAGATGTCAAAAAGCTTGATATGTCCATGCTAGAAGAGCTTAGAGAGGAGTTAGCATTGCTTGGGATTCAAAGCAATATCAACGCGACAAAACTCAATGTGAGTTTTAAAAGTGATGAAGAAATTACCATTTTGTTAAAAAAATTGGCAAAATAATACTTCTTTTAAGGTTTAATATATTTTAACCTGTTAGAATGCGTAAAGTTTTTACATATACTTTTCACACTAAGGAGATTAGATGAGCATTACTCTCAATCCATATTTAATGCTACTTGTTTTTGTTACATTTATTCTGCTTATTTATCTACTCAATCAGTGGTTATTTAAGCCCGTAATGTCTTTTATGAGTAATCGTGATAGCTCTATTGAGCGAGATTTATCAAGCACACAAAATCATAGGGGCGATGTTCAGCGTATAGATGAGGAGATTGCACAAATCCTTTCAAACGCAAGAAAAGAGGCAGCTCAAATCCTAGAAGTAGCCACAAAAGAAGCAAAAGCAACATATGAGGAAAAGATAAATGCCAAGAAATCTGAAAATGAGAGTAAGCTTACAGAATATAAAAAAGAGTTGCAAGAGCAACAAACTCAACTTTACAACGACTTGATCGAGCAGCTTCCTGTGTTTAAGCTTGCTTTAGATTCAAAACTTAAACAAATCTAGGAGGGCTATGATGAGAAAATTTTTGTATTGTGCTTTGCTTGTAGCTTTTCCATCTTTACTTTTAGCTTCAGCGAGTATTGAAAATAGCGATTTTATCCCGCGTGTGATCAACTTCGTCATATTCATTGCGATTTTGTGGTATTTTGCTTTTGATTCTGTAAAAGGTATTTTTATAACAAGAAAGAAAGCTATTGCTGCTCGTCTGCAAGAGGTGCAAGACAATCTACATAAAGCAAAACAAGAGAGAGAAAATGCACAAAAGCGTCTAGAAGAGAGTAAGGAAAAAGCAAAGGAAATTGTTAATTCTGCTAAGCAGGAAGAATATCTTATCCGCCAAAAATATGATGATCAAATCAAAAAAGACATTGAACTCTTAAAGTCTGCACTTGAGGCAAATATTGAATTTGAACACAGAAAAGCAGTGCGAACAAGTGTTGAAAATCTCCTAAATGAGCTTACTGCAAATAAAAATTTACAGCTTAATAAAGAAGATTATGTCAATATCATCACAAAAAGGATCTCATAATGTTAAGTATTATCTCCAAGAAATATACTCAAGCTCTCATAGATTCAGGTTGTGATTTAGATGAGGCTCTTAGAATCCTTAAAGGCATTGCTGATGTCATTAAAGACAAAAAAAATGCTGACATTATCGTGTCTCCGTTTTTAAGCAAAGCCCAAAAAGAACAATTTTTACTCAATTCTATTCGGGGTGCTGATACAAAGATTCAAAACTTCTTCCGTCTTATAGCTCAATTAGATAGAATCTTGCTTATCCCCTATATTAGCAATGAACTTGAAAAACGTTTGCTTGCACAGAAGAAGGAATATGCAGCAGTGCTTGTAGGCAAAGATGAACTTGATATCAAAACGCTTGAAAGAATTCAAGATTCTCTAGCCAAGAAGCTCGGTGTAAAGCTTAGTATCAAGCAGGAATTAAGCGGAATAGATGGTATTAAGCTAAGCGTTGAGGATTTAGGTATCGAAGTGTCTTTTTCCAAAGATCGCTTTAGCAGTGATTTAAAAAATCATATTCTCAAAGCACTTTAAATTAACATAAGGAGAAACAAGTGGTAACAAAAATCAAGTCAGAAGAAATTAGCTCAATCATCAAAGAGAGGATTGAAAACTTTAATATCAATATTGATATTAGTGAAACAGGTAAAGTTATAGCTTATGCTGATAGTGTGGCAAAAGTCTATGGCTTAAATAATGTAATGTATTATGAAATGGTAGAGTTTGACACAGGTGATACGGGAATTGCTTTTAACCTTGAAGAAAGTAGTGTGGGTGTCGTTGTCCTTGGGTCCGGACGCACAATCAAAGAAGGCACATCTGTCAAAAGACTCAAAAAACTTATGAAGGTGCCTGTGGGAGATGCTGTTGTTGGACGCGTTATCAATACACTTGGAGAGCCTATTGATGGTAGAGGTGCAATTGAAGCAAGTGAATATCGCTTTGTGGAAGAAAAAGCACCCGGCATTATGGCACGCAAATCTGTTCATCAACCACTCCAAACCGGTATTAAAGCCATCGATGCGCTTGTCCCAATTGGTAGAGGGCAAAGGGAGTTGATTATTGGTGATAGACAAACAGGAAAAACAACGGTTGCTGTGGATACAATCATCAATCAAAAAGGTCAGGATGTTGTATGTATTTATGTCGCTGTTGGACAAAAAGAATCTACTGTCGCACAGGTTGTAAGAAAGCTTGAAGAACACGGAGCGATGGAATATACAATCGTTGTTAATGCTCCAGCATCTTTCTCTGCTGCAATGCAGTTCTTGGCCCCTTATACAGGTGTAACAATTGGTGAATATTTTAGAGATAATGCACGACACGCACTTATCATTTATGATGATTTGAGCAAGCACGCTGTGGCATACCGCGAAATGTCTCTTATCCTAAGAAGACCTCCAGGTCGTGAAGCCTTCCCGGGAGATGTATTCTATCTCCACTCTCGTTTGCTTGAAAGAGCTGCGAAGCTCAATGATGAGTTAGGAGCTGGGTCTCTTACTGCATTACCTATTATTGAAACACAAGCAGGGGATGTGGCGGCGTATATCCCCACAAATGTTATCTCCATTACCGATGGGCAGATATTCCTTGAAACAGATTTGTTTAACTCTGGTATCCGTCCTGCGATTAATGTGGGCTTATCCGTTTCTCGTGTTGGTGGTGCAGCACAGATTAAGGCGACCAAACAAGTAGCTGGGACATTGCGTCTTGACTTGGCACAATATAGAGAGCTTCAAGCATTCTCACAATTTGCTTCAGACCTTGATGAATCAAGTCGTAAGCAACTTGAACGAGGGCAAAGAATGGTTGAAATTCTAAAACAGCCTCCATATTCTCCTTTAGCCATTGAAAAGCAGGTCATTATTATCTATGCAGGTGCAAATGGTTTATTGGATAATATCCCAGCAAATAGAGTTGTGGCTTTTGAAGCTGAACTATATCCATTCCTTGAGGCTAAATACCCTAAAATTTTTGAAGATATTAGCGTAAAAAAAGCTTTGGATAAGGATATTGAGGCAGAACTTAGCAAGGCTCTTGAAGAGTTTAAAATAAGCTTTGGGGCGTAACAAGGAGCTATTATGGGTGGCAACCTTAAAGAGATACGCAAACAGATAACAAGTGTTAAAAATACACAGAAGACAACTAAGGCAATGAAGCTTGTTTCAAGCTCAAAACTAAAAAAAGCTGAAGAATTAGCAAGGCGTTCTAAAGTGTATGCCAATCAACTCAATACTATGTTTGATGATGTGATAGCAAAAATTCGTGTGCGAGGTCTTGATAGTATCAATAGTCGTTTTTTTGCAAACTCCAAGGATAGAGAGATTAAAAAGCTTGACATTATCTTCATTACTGCGGACAAAGGCTTATGTGGAGGATTCAATACAACAACCATCAAAGAAGTTGTCCGCCTTATGGAAAGCTACAAGCAAAAAGGCATAAAGGTTCGCTTAAGAGGTATCGGTAAGAAAGGCATATCGTTTTTTGCCTTTAATGATATTGAGGTTCTTGATAAAGTTATTGGTTTAAGTGCTATGCCCACCTTTGAAAAGGCGGCAGAATTTATCGATGCTGTTGTAGAGGATTTTCTCAATGGTGCGACAGATGAAGTGATGATTGTGCATAATGGCTTTAAAAATATGATTTCTCAGGAGCTTGAGTCTCGTGCTATTCTGCCTCTAACAATCAATGTAGAGCAGGATACACAAGCTTCTATCCTGAATATTGAGCCAGAAGATGAAGAGGATGCTATCCTTGATGAGCTTGCCAAGAAATATATTCAATACAATATGTATTACGCTTTAGTAGATTCATTGGCAGCTGAGCATAGTGCTAGGATCCAGGCTATGGATGCAGCAACCAACAACGCTGGAGACTTGGTAAAAAGTCTTACAATTTCACTTAACAAAGCACGACAAGAAGCAATCACAACAGAGCTTGTTGAGATTAATGCTGGTGTTGAAGCAATTAAATAAACTTATACAAAGGAGAACAAATGCAAGGTAAGATTACGCAGGTAATGGGTCCGGTGGTGGATGTAGAGTTTGACTCGTATTTGCCAATGATTAATGAAGCCATTGATGTTGTATTTAGCATTGAGGGCAAGGAGAATAAGCTTGTGCTAGAGGTGGCTGCTCATCTTGGTGATAATCGTGTCCGCACAATTGCTATGGATATGACAGAAGGTTTAACACGCGCTCAAGAAGTAAAGGCTCGTGGCAAAATGATTGAGGTGCCTGTTGGTGAGGCGGTGCTAGGAAGAATCTTTAATGTTACAGGTGATGTTATTGATGGTGGTGAACCACTTGCAACTGACCTTAAATGGGCAATTCACCGCGAAGCACCAAGCTTTGAAAACCAAAGCACAAGAACAGAAATGTTTGAGACAGGTATTAAGGTTGTTGATTTACTTGCCCCTTATTCTAAGGGTGGTAAAGTTGGGCTATTTGGTGGTGCCGGAGTTGGTAAAACCGTTGTCATTATGGAGCTTATTCACAATGTTGCCTACAAGCATAGTGGTTATTCTGTATTTGCGGGTGTTGGTGAGAGGACGAGAGAAGGAAATGATCTCTATAATGAAATGAAAGAAGGTGGCGTTTTGGATAAAGTTGCACTCTGCTATGGACAAATGAATGAGCCACCGGGTGCGAGAAATCGTATCGCTTTTACAGGTCTTACTATGGCTGAGTATTTCCGAGATGAAAAAGGGCTTGATGTTTTGATGTTTATTGACAACATCTTCCGTTATGCGCAATCTGGTTCTGAAATGTCTGCTCTTCTTGGACGCATTCCATCTGCTGTTGGTTATCAGCCAACACTTGCAGGGGAAATGGGCAAACTTCAAGAAAGAATCACTTCAACCAAAAAAGGTTCTATCACATCAGTTCAAGCCGTATATGTTCCAGCAGACGACTTAACTGACCCAGCTCCTGCATCTGTTTTTTCTCACCTTGATGCTACAACAGTGCTTAACAGAAAGATTTCTGAAAAGGGTATTTATCCTGCCGTGGATCCACTTGATTCTACTTCTAGAATCCTTGATCCACAAGTTGTTGGAGAAGAACACTACAAAATTGCAACTGGGATTCAACAAGTATTGCAAAAATACAAAGATTTGCAAGATATTATTGCAATTTTGGGTATGGATGAACTTTCAGAAGAGGATAAGCAAGTTGTTGATAGAGCTAGAAAGATTGAAAAGTTTCTCTCTCAACCCTTCTTCGTTGCTGAAATCTTTACGGGCAGTCCGGGTAAATATGTAACACTTGAAGAGACGCTTGAAGGCTTTAAAGGAATTCTTGAAGGCAAGTATGATGATATTCCTGAAAATGCTTTCTATATGGTGGGCAATATCCAAGAAGCATTGGAAAAAGCACAAAAACTTAAAAGTGCATAGCAGGAGATAATATGGAACACCTTACTCTAAGCGTTGTTACTCCTTATGGGAGCATCTATAATGGCGAGGTAAAGTATGTCATTATGCCTGGCAGTGAGGGAGAATTTGGTGTTTATCCCGGACATTGTAACCTTCTCTCACTTCTCAAGGTCGGTGTGATTGAATTTGAAAATATGCAAGGTGGCAAAGATCTTGTAGCCATCAATTGGGGATACGCTGAAGTCTCTGCCACTGATGTGAAAATCATAGCTGATGGTGCGGTTGCTATTGGTGGGGGTGCAGAATCTGAAATTGCTTCAGCACTTGATAATGCTAAGACACTTCTTGCTGAAGCCACAACAGACAATACGCTTATAGGAGCCGTAGTGTCTCGTATTGAAAACGCAGCAAAGAGTAGAATCTAGCCTATGGATTTTCTCAAGACTTTCTTCACAGAAAGCACGATAACAACAATTATCGTGCTTTTATGGCTTTCATTATATTTTCTTCTAACTCTTTGGATATATATTTACAAAAATTTTACGCTAGGTGAATGGCTCTCATCAGAAAAACATCATCTTGAAATGCTTATAGCCAAGAGTATTCTTATTCCTAAAAATGCACTCATCAATGCACTTCTTGAGAAAAGTGAGGGGCGTATTTCAAAGGAAATTTTGCAAGTATGGAAGCTTAAAGCCACACAAAGAGCAACTGCTTCGTTAGTATTTTTAAGTATTATCGCTTCAACTGCACCTTTTATAGGACTTTTTGGCACTGTGGTTGAGATTCTAGAAACTTTTAGCGTGTTGGGGGGAGGCAATGTGTCGTTTGATGTTATTGCACCCGTAATTTCAAAGGCACTTGTGGCTACTGCCGCTGGGATTCTTGTCGCTATCCCTGCATATTCTTTTCATCTGCTTCTCAAACGCAAAGCATATCACATCATCACTTGTATTCAAATGCAGATAGACTTGATTCTAGCGAGTAAGTAGCAAAAGATGAATCTTGATGAGTTTGATTGGGAAGAAAAGCCTGAGCTAAATATCACGCCTCTTGTTGATATTATGCTTGTGCTCTTGGCTATCCTTATGGTAAGCACCCCTACTATCACTTATCAAGAGGACATTACACTTCCTAAAGGTTCAAAATCAAAAAAAATTGCTAAAGATTCTATGATTGAAATTCGCATAAGCGCTGATAGAAAAATTTATATCCGCGACAAAACCTATGAATTTAAAAACTTCGCCGATAGTTTTGTTCTGTTTAGCAAAAATTTTGATAAAGATACGAGTATATTTATTCGGGCTGATAAAAATCTCAAATATGAAGACATTATCTATATTTTAAAAGTTGCAAAAGAATCTGGCTTTCTCAAAGTATCTCTTGTAACTAGTAGCTAAAATGAACAATGCTCTTTTATTTATCACAAGTGGTGTTATCTCATTTTGCATTTATTTTCTGCTCCTTATTGCTCTGATTTTTACCTTTTTTCGTCAAGAGCCCACACATTATTCTTCTTTGCAAGAATCTGCTCTAGCACTTAATGCCATTAGTATTGAGGCAATTATTGATGACAAGCCCTCACCTGCCCAAAACAAGCAAGATTCAAGCTTAAATAACCCTTTGGCTGGTTCTGGCATAAAAGATATGTTTAGCAAAATAGATAGTGATACACCCACGCAAAATACGCCTATTGGTGATGATAGAGAAAAATTAGAGCAAAACACCAAAACTGATAAGCTTAAAGAACTGCAATCCTCTACCCAAGAGTTGCAAAACAAACTGTATAGTTTGAGTAACCTCACAATCAGCACAGATACAAGCCAAAATGATGGGGAATATGATGAATGGTATGCACAAATTGAAAAAATTATGCTCCAACAATGGCAAAAGACTTTTTCTATTGAAGAAAAAATGCAAGCATTAGTCTATATTCACATAGCAAACAATGGAGATTTTAGCTATAACATTGTAAAATACTCCGGCAATGTAGCCTTTGATGATTCTTTAAAAGCTGTGCTTGAGGAATGCAAACAAATGCGTTTTCCTCCGCACCCAAAAGGCTCAAAAGAGATTGCTACTACTTTTAAAAATTAAAGGAGTCCTATGAGATTTGTTAGTCTAATACTATTATTTAGCTTAAAGCTTTTTGCCATTGATGCGACATTAGAAATAGTCAAAAATGGCAATAAAATTCCCTACATTATGGTAGAGAGACTAAATGCTGAAAATGCAGATTTTGGGGCAAAAGTGCTTAAAATGCTTGTCGCTGACCTTAAAGTGAGCGGGCATTTTCAAGCTGATGATGGCGGAGTCAGTAAATCTTTAGAGATAAACTACAAAGATTATGCAGACAAGAAAGTAGATTTACTCGCACAGATTAAAGTTGCTAAATCCTCCAACACACTAAATGCCACTATTTCACTCTACGATATTAATGCCTCAAAACATATCTACACCAAAAGCTACACTGAAAATGACATAAAACGCTTTCCCTTTTTGGCTCACAATATGACAATTGATATAAACTCATATATTAAAGCCCCTAGTATTCAGTGGATGCAACGCCTTGTTGTGCTTTCTAGCTATGTAGGTTCTGGTAGTAGTGAGATTCTCATTTGTGATTATACTTTGACTTACCAAAAAGTCGTTGTTAAGGGTGGATTAAACATTTTCCCAAAATGGGCAGATTCAAAACAAGAAAGCATTTATTATACAAAATATCTTGAAGTGCCAACCATTGTTAAGCATAATCTTGCCACGGGGCAAATTGAGCAGCTTGTAGGCAGTGAAGGAGTTGCTATTGTCTCTGATGTAAGTAAAAATGGCGAGAATCTCATTTTAAGCCTTTCTCCTACTGCCCTTTCTGATTTATATATTTTTAACACAAAAAGCAAGAATCTTCGCAGGCTAGCAAACTATTCAGGCATTGATGTTGATGGCAAATTTGTCAATGATGAAAAGGAGATTATCTTTGTATCCGATAGACTTGGTTATCCAAATATCTTTATGATGCGACTTGATGGCGGTGGCACAGAGCAAGTCGTGCTGCACGGAAGAAACAATAGTGCCATTACCTCAAATGGTAAATATGCTGTTTATACAAGCCGTGAGACAAATAATGAATTTGGTGGAAACACCTTTAATCTTTATCTTATCTCTCTCGCTCCGGGATCAAACTATATCCGTAGATTAACAGCAAATGGTAAAAATCAAATGCCAAAATACTCTAGTGATGGAGGGAGCATTATGTATCTTAAGCATTACAAAAATCAAAGTGCATTGGGCATTATCCGTGTAGATTACAATGCAAATTACTTTTTTCCACTCAATAAAGTAAAGATTCAAGCTTTTGACTGGTAAAAGTATTATGTATTTACTTTTACAAAATACAATCAGGGCATACTACTTTAAAGGAGGCAAAATGAAAAAATACATTGCAATAGGTGTTCTAGCCGCTCTTATGTCGGTTGGTTGTTCGGAGCCTGAAGCTGCAGATACTGGATCTGGCACATCTGCAAGTTCTGGTCAAGATAACTTTGTGGATTTGGCAGCAGATACAGCTGCTGGATACGCAAAAGTTTTGTTTGATTTTGACAAATATGATATCCGCCAAGATATGGAAGATGGATTAGAAAAAAGTGCAGCAGCCCTTAAATCCACGGGTGCTAAGGTAGTGCTTGAAGGTCATACAGATTCTTATGGATCAGATGCTTACAATTATGCACTTGGCACAAAAAGAGCAAATGCGGTAAAAAATGCACTCACAACTCGCGGTGTTAATGCTTCTCAAATCAAAACCGTGAGCTATGGTGAAAGTAAGCCAACTTGCACAAGTGGAGACACTCCTGAGTGCAATCAAGAAAACAGACGCGTTGAGTTTAAACTCGCCAAATAACGCATTTGGGGATTAGAAATTGAAAAAGCCTTACCTTTTTTTACTTCTTTTCCCCTTTTTTTGTCTCGCCGAACCCTCTGCATTTGAGAAACAAAGCGGTGCGACAAAAAATGATTTAAAAGCTCTACAAAGTGTTGTTACCAAGCTTCAGCAGAAGGTAGAGACTATCCAACAAGCTCAAGAGGGCATCTTGAGCTTTCACGAATCTCAAAGCTCAAAGATTCAGCAACAGCTCATTCAAGCAACACAAAATGCAAAAGACATTGAAGAGCTTAAAACGCAAACCGAACTTTACAAAAAGCTACAGCAACAAGTTGAGACAAATACTCAAAATATTACCTTGCTTAAAACGCAGATTCAAGAGCTAAACACAAGCCTTAAAACACTCAATCAAACAATCCTTGATGAGTTAAAAAAACTCAATACTACTCCGACACAAGACGAGTCAAATGTCACAAATGTAGATTCTGCCAAATCAGTTGCTTTTACAAAAGACAAGGCAAAAAAGGCGGAAATCTTTACTCAAGCACAAGATTTATTCAAAAAAACGGAATATGATTCTGCAAAAGCTCGGTTTGAATGGTTGCTCACTCTCAATTACAAGAAAGCAGAGAATCATTTTTATTTGGGTGAGATTGCTTTTATCAACAAAGCCCACAATGATGCCATTTATCACTACAAACAAAGTGCATTGGCAAATGATCGGGCAAAATATATGCCCACACTTTTACTCCATACTGCTCAATCTTTCAACGCTATCAAAGATACAAAAAACTATAATAAGTTTTTGGATTCCTTGATAAGCAACTACCCTACGAGCAAGGAAGCCCAAAATGCAAAAAAACTTAAAGAAAAAAAGGATAAAAAATGATTGCACAAAATAAAGTTGTCAGTATAGAATATGAAGTGTTTAATCAAGAGGATAATGCTCTCCTTGATTCAAACAAGGGAGGTTCGCCATTAGAGTTTCTTGTCGGCTCAGGACAGATTATCAGTGGGCTTGAAAATGCACTTATAGGTGCGAAAGTTGGCGAAAATATTAAAGCCACAATCAAGCCGGAGGAGGCTTATGGTGTCTATAAAAGTGATTTTATCCACGAAGTTCCACGCGAGCAATTTGAGGGCATTGACCTTAAAATTGGAATGACACTTTTTGGACAAAGCGAAGATGGGCAAACTGTCCAAGTCATCGTAAAAGATTTTAACGATAAGGCTGTTATGGTTGATTACAATCACCCACTCGCTGGCAAAACCTTGCAATTTGATGTCACAATCCTTGATGTGCGTGAAGCAACAGAGGCAGAAATTCTTCAAGGTGGTGTTGGTGGAGGCTGTGGCTGTGGAAGTGGTGGCGGACACGGCGGTGGAGGCTGCTGTGGTGGAGGACATAGCCACGGCGGTGGAGGTTGTGGGTGTAGCCACTAAAGGCTTAGAATCTAAAGCATTGCTTTAGATTCTGTAACGGAGGGCAAGCGTCTCTGGTGGGCGTCGTGGGCTTCAAACCCACTGAAGGGGTAGGTGTCTAGTCCTTGGGGAGTTCGATTCTCTCGCCTTCCTGCCAAGCAATGTTGCATCTTCAAATCACAAGTTAAGGATCTTTATGGAAGCTCAACTTATGGCACTTGCAGTTCAAACTTACAAACTCACCTTGATTTTATCGCTCCCTATGCTTTTGGCTGGACTTATTGTGGGGCTGCTCATCAGTATCTTTCAAGCAACAACGCAAATCAATGAGATGACACTTACTTTTGTGCCAAAGATTCTTGCTGTTGTGGTTGTAATCATCTTTGCAATGCCGTGGATGATTAATATGATTACCGATTATACGCGTATGCTTTTTACGATGATTTCTACTATCAATTTCTAAGCAATGCAAACCAAACTCATCAATTTTGCCACCTACTCAAGCCTAAAAATTGGCTCTCCCCTTGAAGTTTCTCTTATACAAACCCCAAAAGATTGTAGCCTTGCACTTTCTAACAATATGCAAATCATTGGCAAAGCAAACAACTTGCTTGTTTCCCCCAAAGCTAAGAAACTTGCTATACTTGATAAAACTTTTTCATACATCACTGATTATGGAGAATATATTGAGGTCGGCGGAGCATATAGCTCTGGGCGAATTTTTAGCTATTTTAAATCTCATAATCTTAATGGCTTAGAGTTTCTTCAAGCCTTGCCCGGGAGCCTTGGGGGCTTAGTCAAAATGAATGCGGGTATGAAGCAATATGAGATAAAATCAATTTTGCACTCCATTAATGTCAATGGAGAGTGGCATAATGTCAGCTCATTTCCTATGAATTACCGAGATAGTGGCATTACAGGCATAATTTTAGCGGCAAGATTTTATAAAAAAACAGGCTTTGATACAATGCTTTATCAGCAATGCAATGCTCTGCGGAAACATCACCCAAAAGAGCCAAGCTGCGGAAGCTGCTTTAAAAACCCAAAGAATGATTATGCAGGGCGTCTTTTAGAATCTGTGGGCTTAAAGGGATATAGGATAAACGATATTGCGTTAAGCGAGCAGCACGCAAACTTTCTTGTCAATAAAGGCAAGGCAACTTTTGAAGATGCCCTAGCTCTCATAGAGTTTGCCAAAAAGCGTGTTTTTGAGCTAAGCGGCATAGCTTTAGAATGCGAAGTGCAGATTCTACACTAAGCTCTTTCTTTACCCCTTCTCCTACAATCAAGCATAAATGCCACAAAGCTGATTGTGGCTAAAAGTCCCAAGGGTAATATCGGCGACATATAGCGAGTTTCTGCCACGGGGGTAAAAAGCACGATAAACAACGCACTAAAGAAACCCGCAAATCCTACACTAAAGCTAAACATAAGTAAGCTATTGCGTAATTTTTTCTTAACTAACCACATTATAAGAGATATTATCATAATCCCAAAACTTAAAGCCACACCCCAAAAATGATTGAAAAGCAAACGATGCTCATACAAAAAATTATAGATTCTCTCCTGCGTGGGTGTAAGCGTAATGCTTCGCTCAGATTCAGGAAAGCCACTTAGTAATGAAATATGCCACGGATGCCACGCTTTACCTTGCAAAGCTTGAGTATCAAATATCCAGCCCGGATTCTGAATCCACATAGCATTTAAAAATCGCCATTCGTGCTGTATAAAATTTACAGGGTGCTTTATAATAGATTTTAGCCACTGATTATAAAGCCCATCAATCTTGCCGTGTGGAATAGGACGCTCATCATCATATCCCCAAAACACATTAAAAGGGTCTGCATTAAGCGGATATTTTTTATACAATACCTTAATATCCTCCCATCCCTTATGGGGATAATACCACTCATCTTTAAAACAAGTGCTATCATCAGCAGACACACAAGCCCCTGCAATTTGATGTAAAAATGGATGATTTGCAGAATATGAGCCACCAACACTTAATGCCCTTGGCACAATAATCACTACACAAAGACATAAAATCGCACAGGCTATCACTCCATTTATATATTTTTTTACAAATACTTTAGTATTAAATCCACGATTACAAAGCCACATATATACAAGCACAAAACTCACAGGAAATACGCTAAAAATCGCATTATGTCGCCATAAAATCGCACAAAAGAATACTATACCAATAAGCCACCACATTATTTTTGATTTTTTAGCAGATAAAGGCACAAGTAGCATAAAAAGCACCATAGAATAGCCACAAAATAAAAGCATAGGCAAGGCAAAGCTATGATATTGTATAAAATTTTGAAAGTAAATATTGCCTACAAGAATGGGAAAGAGCAATAAAAATGCAAAAACACTTCTAAAGCGGATATAAAAGCCCCATACTAGAAACAAGATTCCAGCATAAAAAGGCACGAGATTAAACAAAAACAAATAATACAAATGCTTCCCAAAAATAAAATATAAAAACTGCATTACATAGGCAATAAATACAGGATGGGCATTATTTTTAACTAAACCAATTGAATTATAAGTATCACCAATAATGTGATACCCGGGGAAGCCAAGCCAAAATTGAAATACAAAAAGAGAAGCTATCACAATAGCACTTAAAACGAGAAAGGCTTTATCTTTAAGTGAAAAGTCTAAAAGCGTCAAATCTTTTGTTATTTTAGGATATTTTGATTCAAACGCACTAAAATACATTTTACAAAACACAAGCAACACCCAAAGCCCAATACCTATCACCAAAATAAGAATAAGTCGTTTAATGGGATATCTTAAAGTATTGCTTAAAATCTTGCTTTCATATCCCAATATACCGATACTTTGCCCAACTTCAAGCGGTGAATCTAGCGTGATTGCAACAAAATGACTATCCTTAGAATCTTGAACTATCCGCTCCACTCCGCCAAGATTTAAACCCCTTAATCTATCACTCCACTCCACACTAAGAGGCGTTATCTCCACAAAATGCTTTTGTGTCCTAAAAATAGGATTCTCAAATTTTAATCGCACATTGTAAGAAAATGTCGTAGGCTCTATATTTTCACACGCCTTTTCACAAGCGTTAAACTCTGCAAGGTTGTTGCCATCAATATTACCCATCTCCTTGCATTTTTCCTTACACGCTAACACTTGGGGAAATGCTTCACCCTCCACAACCATATCCGCATAATCTATCCTATCCTTACTCATAAAACGCAAGGCTAGAAAGATAATCACCACAAGCATAAGCAAAACAAACCACACGCTAAGGGCAATTTTACTCCCTTTACTTAATCGCACAGATTTTAGAATCTCAATCATTTGCACTCCTTTTTTAGATTAAAAACTTTTCCATAAATGACAATCTTTCTTGTATAAAAGCCATAAAATGCCACAAGCAAAGATGCTAAAACCTTTGCTATAATCGCTTCAAATCCCAAAAACTCCACACATAGCCATAGGATTAGCGTATTTAGCCCTATACCTATAATGTTGATAAGATAGGTTAGCCCCACTTCTAAGCCTCTATGCAGATGTGTCTCTCCAAACACAAATCGCCGATATAGCCACACACCAACGCCACTAGCTAACACAAACATAATAAGTGAAGCAAGAATATAATGCACGCCAAAAAACTTATATAAAATATAGAATCCTGCAAGTTCTGCAAGGGTAATGCCTCCACCGATACAGAAAAATAGTGTGAGCTGTTTTAAGCTTTTATGTGTTTTAGAATCTAGATTCTGCGTTGTCTTTTTAGCACTTTCAAGGGAGTTTGATTCTTGTGCATCGGCACTACCGCTTAGGTAGCTTCTCGCACAAGAATCTACACAACCCTTGAAATCATCTAAAAATACTTCCGCAGAGGGTGTTTTGGATTTTACAGAATCTAGATTCTGTAAAAATTCGCCCTTGTCTATACAATTTGAACGATTGAGCGAATTAGAGAGATAGTCATTATCGCTTAGATAACTCCTACCCTCTAATTCGCTCAAAGCCTCCAAATCCATAGAGCAACTGCTAGAATTTGTGGTTTTGTTTGCGTGATTTGTTGGTAGAGAATCTAGAAATTTGTCATTTTGAGCCTTTGAAAAAGGCGAAAAATCTTGTTTAGATTCTACATTAGATACTTCGCCCTCAAAGGCTTCAG
>NZ_QXJF01000005.1:11895-106842 GCF_003670275.1 Helicobacter labetoulli | reverse complement strand
TTGTCATTTTGAGCCTTTGAAAAAGGCGAAAAATCTTGTTTAGATTCTACATTAGATACTTCGCCCTCAAAGGCTTCAGTATGACAATATGTTTCACTTCGCTTAACACAACAATCTCTTTTAGAATCTGCACTAGATTTCATAGTATTAGAATCTCTTTCACAAGATCAAGTATCACTAGCCATATATGCCCTTATTAGCTTCTCTACTGCTTTGCAAATAGGCTAAATAGCGAGATTCTTTAATGCTTTTTGTAACAAGATGGGCTAAAAGCCCTGCAATAAAAAGCACCACAGCAATCACCATTAGCCCAACGCACACAAAAAGCGTGGGGAATCTCGCTACCTTAGAAGTCTCTAAAAACTCCAAAAAGATAGGCACACCAAAGAATAGAGACAGCAAAAAGCATATAGAGCTTAGCACACCAAAAACAAGCAAAGGACGCTCACTAAATAAAAGATTTAAAATCATAAGCGATATTTTAAAGCCATCTTTAAAGGTTGAAAGCTTAGAGAAGCTCCCTTCTGGGCGGGATTTGTAGGGAGCTTTTATCTCATCGGTGCGAAGCCTTTGCTCTAGGGCATAAATGGTGAGTTCAGTCTCTATCTCAAAGCCATTGCTATGAGCGGGGAAGCTTTTGACAAAAGGGCGAGAAAAGATTCTGTATCCACTTAGCATATCACTAATTTTTGTGCCAAAAAGCATTTGCGTGCTTTTTGAAAACAGCTTATTGCCAAAGCTATGTCCCTTGCGATATATGCTAGAATCTGCCTCTCTTGCGATATTTAGCATATCAAGCTTATGAGTGCTAAAATACGCTAGTGCGTTTGGCAAAATGGAAGCATCGTGTTGAGTATCCGCATCAATCATTACATAAAAATCTGCTTCAATTAATGCAAATGCCTCACGCATAACCGCCCCTTTACCTTGTGTGCTAACACTATGGAGTGTGAGGGACTTTGCGGGAATTTTAGAATCCAGATTCTCTACCAATTCGATGTGGGTGCAGGGTTTGGGGTGCATTTTTATAGAATCTAGAATCTTGTCATTTTGAGCCTTTGAAAAAGGCGAAAAATCTTGTTTAGATTCTACATTAGATACTTCGCCCTCAAAGGCTTCAGTATGACACGGATTAGAATCTAGATTCTTATCCAAATGGGTGGGTGCAGGGCGTAGTGGTGCAAAATTGTAAGATTCTGCAGTCTTGTCATTTTGAGTGTGTAAGCACGAAAAATCTTTTTTAGATTCCATATTGGATATTTCGCTTCGCTCAATATGACAATCTAAAGATTTTATCTCATCAATTTTTGCTTTAACAATATTTCGTGAGTTATCACTTGAATTATTATCAAATACATAAATATGTGCGTTTGGCAGCACAGCAAAGACTTCATCAATAACTTGAGCGATAGTCTTTTCCTCATTGTAGCAGGGGATAATTACAGCAACACTCCCTTGCGTAAAACTTTGATAGTTTGCTAAATCTAATTGAGTTAGGCTATTTGGGGGAATACCCTCTCCCCCGAATAAATCTACTGCCTGTTTATCTGCAATATCTATGTATGAACTGCTTGATTTTGTGATAGTATCTTTCATCATTGTTATTGTAGCCACCTTTGAAGTTTTTTAAGAGTTGCGAAAGGTTTGGATTGTAGCTCAAAATTTATTACAATTTTATTAAATCGCACTTTAACATTAAGTCTTTGACTTTGTTTAAGGATTTTTTGCTATAATCCGCCCTTTGTTTTAACTTAATTTTGGTCTTGGAGTTTTATAGATGACAACTACCTTTTTTGTCGTGCAAATTGTTTTAGCCGTGCTTATCACCATCGTAGTGCTTTTACAGAAAAGCTCAAGCATTGGGCTTGGTGCGTATAGTGGAAGCAATGAATCTGTTTTTGGAGCAAAGGGACCTGCTGGGTTTTTGGCAAAATTTACAATGTTTTTAGGGCTACTTTTTGTGCTAAATACAATCGCTCTAAGCTACGCATATAACAAGCAGTCTCAAAAGAGCATTCTTGATTCTTTACCTAGCACACAAGTGCCAAATGCACCACAAGCAGCAACATCAGATTCTAGTGCATTTGTCGTTGATGAAAATGCCGCTCCAACCGCACCACTTGTAGCACCTTCAGATTCTAGTGAAGCTAATAAATAAAGGAATAATATGCTCAATGATATTTACAATAATGCCAAGTCCCATATGGACAAGACTATTGAATCTCTCCGTAGAGATTTTGGCACACTGCGTAGCGGTAAAGTCAGCATAAGTATTTTAGATAATATCCGTATAGATTATTACGGCACACCAACGCCACTTAATCAAGTAGGCTCAGTCATCGCACAAGATGCCACGACAATCATCATCACGCCTTGGGAAAAGCCATTGCTCAAAGATATTGAGAAAGCGATTCAGGAGGCAAATATCGGTGTGAATCCAAATAGCGATAGCGAGTGTGTTAAACTCTTTTTTCCGCCGATGACACAAGAGCAACGCAAAGAAATTGCCAAAAATGCTAAATCAATGGGGGAAAAAGCAAAGGTCGCTATCCGCAATATTCGCCAAGATTCTAATAATGCGATTAAAAAGCTTGAAAAAGATAAAAATATCACTGGAGATGAAGGTAAAAAAGCGCTTGATGAGATTCAAAAATACACTGATGAATTTGTCAAAAAATGCGATGATATGGTCAAACATAAAGAAGAAGAAGTGATGAAAGTATAAAAATGAGTGAAGTTATAGGTATCAAGCATAATCAAAATATTTATGATCTCTGCACTGCGAGTGAGCTTAACATCAATGGGGAGCAGATACATTTTGATAATTCCCCTGAATCTTTGGAAATTATCCGCCATTCTTGTGCGCACCTTATGGCTCAAGCGATTAAATCGCTCTATCCTGAAGCGAAGTTTTTTGTGGGACCTGTAGTAAATGAGGGCTTTTATTATGATTTTAAGGTAGATTCTAAGATGAGTGAAGAAGACTTGCCTACTATTGAATCTAAAATGCTAGAAATCGCCAAAAAAGCCTACCCTATCCTTAAAACTACCCTACTACGCAAAGATGCGGAGGCGAGATTTGCCAATGATGAGCTTAAACAAGCTGTGATGAGTAAAATCACAGATGATAAACTCAGTATCTATACGCAGGGTGATTTTGAAGACTTGTGTCGCGGACCACATTTGCCAAATACAAAGCTTTTACAGCACTTTAAGCTTACTAAAATTGCTGGGGCATATCTTGGCGGAGATGAAAAGGCACAAATGCTTATCCGTATTTATGGCATTGCTTTTGCTGATAAACAATCACTCAAAGATTATCTTTTTGCTATTGAAGAAGCCAAAAAGCGAGACCATCGCAGACTTGGGCAGGAAATGGGGCTTTTCACCTTTGATGAGGAGATTGGAGCAGGACTACCTATTTGGCTACCAAAAGGTGCGAGATTACGGCAGAATCTTGAGCGTTTGCTCACCATTGCACTGAATGAAAGGGGCTATGAGCCTGTTAGGGGACCTGAGATTCTAAAAAGTGATGTGTGGAAAAAAAGCGGACACTACGATAATTACAAGGAAAATATGTATTTTACAACTATTGATGAGCAAGAATATGGCATTAAACCTATGAATTGTGTAGGACATATCAAGGTATATCAAAGCTCTCCGCGTAGTTATAGAGAACTGCCTTTGCGTTTTTATGAATATGGGATTGTGCATAGGCACGAAAAAAGTGGCGTTTTACACGGACTTTTGCGTGTAAGGGAATTTACTCAAGATGATGCACATATTTTCTGCCAAACAAGCCAGATCAAAGATGAAGTCAATCAAATCATAAGTTTCACCAAAAGCATTTTAGATGCCTTTGGCTTTATGTATGAAATGGAGCTATCCACACGACCCCAAAAGTCTATTGGGAGCGATGAAGTGTGGGAGAGCGCAACAGATGCACTCAAAAATGCCTTGAAAGAAAACAATATCACCTATCAAATTGATGAAGGTGGTGGGGCATTTTATGGACCAAAGATTGATATTAAAATCACAGATGCACTCAAACGCAAATGGCAGTGTGGGACGATTCAAGTTGATATGAATCTGCCTGAACGCTTTACTCTTGGCTACGCAGATGAGAACAACACGCAAGTGCAGCCTGTGATGATACATCGTGCGATCCTTGGCTCATTTGAACGATTCGTAGCGATTTTAACAGAACATTTTGCCGGTGAGTTTCCATTATTTATCGCTCCCACACAGGTTATCCTTATCCCCATTGGGGACGCACAGCTTGCCTATGCGAGAGAATTGCGTGATGAAATCATTAAAGTTGGTGCGTATGCGGAGATTTTAGATAAAAATGAAAGTCTCAGTAAAAAAATTAGACTTGCAGAAAAGCAGAAAGTGCCACTTATTGTAGTGATTGGGGCAAAGGAAGTAGAAAGCAAGATTCTTGCAATCCGTGATAGGAGAGAAAAGGCTCAATATGAGCTTTCTCAAGCTGATTTTCTTACAACATTAAAAACAAAAATAGGAGAGGTTCGCTTTTGAGCAGAGAAGAAACATTACTCAATGAAGAGATAAACTTTAAGGAAGTGCGTTGTGTGGGCGATAATGGAGAGGTGTATGGAATCATCTCCTCCAAGGAAGCTTTGAATCTAGCCAATCAAGCAGGGCTTGATCTTGTGCTTATCTCGCCTAATGCCAAGCCGCCCGTGTGTAAGATTATGGACTATGGCAAATTCCGCTATCAAGCTGAAAAGAAGCAAAAAGAGGCACGCAAAAAGCAAAAGCAAATTGAGATTAAAGAAATTAAACTCTCAACTCAAATCGCGCAAAATGACATTAACTACAAAGTCAAACACGCTATTGAGTTTTTAGAATCTGGTAAGCATGTAAAGTTTAAGGTGTTTCTCAAACAACGAGAGTTAAGTATCCCCCAAGCAGGAATGGATACACTGCACAAAGTCGCAGCAATGCTTGAAGACATCGCAGTTGCTGAAAAAGAGCCAAAGCTTGAGGGCAAATACCTTAATATGCTATATGTGCCAAAGAAAAAAGACAAACACTAAAAACACACTAATCTTATGAAAGGAGAGAGATAATGCCAAAGATGAAAACAAATCGCGGTGCAGCTAAACGCTTTAAGTTGAAGAAAAATGCCATTAAACGCGGAAGTGCGTTTAAAAGCCACATCTTAACAAAAAAATCACATAAGCGTAAGGCAAACCTTAATGCACCAAAATATGTTCACAGCACAAATGTTGATTCTGTCAAAAGCCTACTTTGTATGGCTTAAGAATCCCCACTCCCCACTATGCAAAGCATTATGGGAAAGAGAAGCAAAAAGCTTACACCTAAAAAGGTAAAGGAGAAAAAATGAGAGTAAAAACAGGCGTTGTCCGAAGAAGAAGACATAAAAGGATTCTAAAACTTGCACGAGGCTTTTATAGCGGACGCCGCAAGCATTTTAGAAAGGCAAAAGAGCAGTTAGAACGCAGTATGTGCTATGCTTTCCGTGATAGGAAGCAAAAAAAGCGTGATTTTAGAAAACTATGGATTACGCGTATCAACGCGGCTTGTAAGATGAATGGGATAAGCTACTCTCGCTTTATCCACGCTTTAAAACTTGCAAATATTGGCCTTGATAGAAAGATTCTTGCTGATATGGCGATGAATGATATACAGACATTCAATGCTATTGTTGCGAGTGTCAAAGATAAGATTAAGTAAATATTTGTGCAGATTCTGCATTTGGTGCTACATTACCACATTGTAGAATCTACTCCCCTTTAAAAACCCTTTTTGATGTGTTTTATCATTTTTATTGACTTATTCCAATAACTCAAGAAACTCTGTTTTTTATAAAATCGTAGCAACTTTAAAGGACTTTTGAGTATTCCTATCTTACAATACACTCTCAAAAATTGCTTGTGAATCCTGTAGATTCTATGCCAAGCAGAGTTTAATAACCCCAATTCCACAAATAAGGATTTTTATGCAAGATGTGCCTGAATTTGCCCAAATGCAAAGTGCTATTTTCCCTTTTATGGGTTCTATGCTTTTTATCATTCTTCATATTTACATCTATAAGGCATTGTTAAAATCCCTTAGCACCAAGCATTCTGTCCATCTTGTGTGGAAGATTTTTACCACTATCAATGCTCTGCATTGTGTGGCCTATCTCTTTTTGCGTGATAGTGCCAATGTGCCGCAAGTGTATTACTTCCTACTTTCACTTTGTCTTGGTATTACTTTTTTCTTTGTGATGGCAGCATTTATGTATCAAGTTTGCTCACTTTTTATTATGATGCTTCGCACCAAATCTGCAAGGAGTAGATGGCGACACAAAACTAAGGTTGGGATTTTTGTTCTTAGCCTTATAATGCTTGTGTTTGCCACCTATAATGGTGCAAAAAAGCCAGAAATTATTCAACATAGTCTTGAGATAGAGGGGCTTAGCACACCACTTAGGGCTGTGGTGCTAAGCGATATACATATAGGTGGGCTTATGGAGCAGAGCAAAACAAAGCAGATTGTGGAAATGACAAATGCTCTTAATGCTGATGTGATTTTTCTTGTAGGAGATATTGTAGATGCTAAATTAGAAGATGTTGAAAATAGCGTTGATGAGCTAAAAAATCTTCAAGCAAATCAAGGTGTGTTTTATGTGCTAGGCAATCACGAGTATTTCCACGATGTTGAAAATATTCTCAAAAAACTAGAATCTTTAGGATTTCATATTCTTATTAATCAAAACTATATCCTTGATAATACCATCAATATCGCTGGAGTAGCGGATTTTATGGGGTGGCGTGTAGGAAAGCTTGAGCCTAATATAAAGCAGACTTTTGCAAATGTAGATTCTACCCTGCCTACCATTCTACTTTCTCATCAGCCTAAGGTGATAGACTATCTTACCCCGCCTTATGACAAAGTCAGCCTTGTTGTGAGCGGACATACACACGGAGGGCAAATTTTTCCATTTTCTTTAGCAATACTCTTGCAGCAGCCCTATATTTCAGGACTTCATACACTTGATAATCTTAGCAAAACGCAAGTGTATGTTACACAAGGTGCAGGATTCTGGGGACCACCTATGCGAATTGGCAGTGAGCGAGAAATCACACTCTTTGAGCTTTTGCCACCAAAATAAAATTTTGTGGTACAAAAAGACTTTGTTCATCTGAAACTTAAGATGAAGGGGACCCACTTTGTGAATCTGGTAAATTTGGAATTTGTGATGCTAAGTCCTGTTCCTCTTCATCTTGTTCTGTAGATTCACTCTCATTTATTTCTATTGATACTTCTGGTTCTTTGGGAGTGATGATATTTTCTATATGAGCTTGCTTTTTCTTTTGCATTTTTTGAGTAAATTTATTTGACAAATAACAATCCACATATACCCTAAATAGCAAAGGCTCTTTTGCTTCAAAACTTGGAATAATCACGGAAAATTCAGCATTACTATCAGGCTCAATATCAATATCAATGCTTGTGCTAAAGGAACTTTTTGGAAAAATACTATTGAAAAGTCTCATAAATTGGCTATCCTTATCATCACGCACAGAATCTACACTAATCAAACATTCATTTATAGGTACTCTGCCCTTATTCGCGATATTTCCAGCTACAAAAAACCCTTTGGTGTATTGCATAGGATATGCACTTGTCAAAGTAACATCTGTTGTATAAAACACATTTTTCATCATAAAATGCAAACCAAAAGGTGCAGCAAGAATAGCAACGATTGAGAGAAAAAAGAAGAATCTTGCGATAAATCTCCGCCCACGCAAAAGCAACCCAAGAGTGAAAACCATAATAAAGACAAAAAAACCAATAAGTATTAAGCCTATTTCATAAATAGATAAATAAGACACCATTTGGATAAGTAAAATCTTTAGCTTTTCAAACATTGAGAATCCTAGTGTGTGTTACGCGAGGCTTTCTCTTCTATACCGCTTTGCCCTTTGCGTCTTTTAAGCTCTTGCAATACACGCTCAACCGAGATATGCTCTAGTGCCAAGCCTACTAAAATATGATAGAATAAATCCGCACATTCATAAATAATCTCAGATTCTTGCCTATCTTTAATTGCAAAGCACAATTCCCCTGCTTCTTCAATAATCTTTTTACAAATACCATTTGCCCCTTTGGCAAACAAAGACGCACTATAAGAATGCTTAGGATCATTGTGCCTTTTTTGCTCAATGATATGATATAGCTCATCAAGAATATGATAAATTCCATAAGATTCTTGAATCTTGGGGGCTTGACTTGCTTTTTTACCTTCATCACTTGGCACAAAGCTTTGAAAAAAACAACTCTTCTCTCCGGTATGACAAGCCACACCCTTTTGCTCCACAATAAAAATCAAGCTATCATTATCACAATCAAGTCGCACTTCTTTGATTTTTTGTGTATTGCCACTTTGCTCACCTTTTTGCCAGATTCTCTGCTTTGAGCGAGAAAAATAATGTGCCAACCCACTTTGTAAAGAAAGCTCTAAAGATTGTTTAGAAGAATACGCAAGCATTAAAATTTCATTGCTCCCCCACTCTTGAGTAATCGTAGGGATTAGCTCATATCGCTCCCAATCAATCTTTTCTAGCACATCACACATAGATTACTGCCCTACAACGCTGCTTTTTTGCTTGTTTTTAGAATCTACCCAAATATTTGGCACAGCCCCACCCGGAGTTAGGAAAATTTGTGCATTTGTATTTTCTTTTAACGCTTCATTAAACTTGCCTTGCGTTTCAATTTGACGCAATTCAAGTAAGCGTTGAGAGAGACTCTCATTCACAAGGCGGTTTGCCTCACTTTGACCTTTTGCTTCAATCTCTAGTGCATCTGCCTTACCTTTTGCTCTTTCACGCAAAGCATTTGCCTCTTCTTTTGCCTTTTGTGCATCCCTTTTAGCAAGTTCCACACCTTCAATTCTCGTCTTTACCTGCTCTGGCAGCACAATCTCGCGTAGCTGAATAGAAACAAGCTTCACAGGCTGATTTGGCGTTGCATCAAGCTTGCTTTTAAAGCCATTATGGATAAGATTTGCCACTTCATCGCGTTTTGTTGGTAGCTCCTCTGTTGGATAGTTACCAACAGCACTTCTCACCACATCACGAATCACGGGGTTGATAATTTTTTGCTCCCACGCCATACCATATTCTGCGATAGTCGCAGGGACTTTTTCACGCTCAAGCTGGTATTGCACGGTGAGTTCAATAGAAATTGTCATACCACTTGTATCCATAACATTAATCGCATCATTACGCAAAATGCTAGATTCTCTTCCTACGCTTCCCATATCTTCACTGCGGGAGAAGTTAATTGTCCTTACCTTTGTATCTACCAAAATCACATCTTGGATAATCGGCACAAAAAAGTGCAATCCGGGATCAAGCGGTTTAGGGTCATACTGCCCCGTAGTTACCTTAATCCCAACTTCTCCGGCATTAACAATCACAAAAGGACGCGCAGCAATAAAAACCACAATCAACAAAACAACGATAATAATCACACCTAGAGATTTTCCACTTGGCATAGAGGGTATGGGCATATCAAGGTTGAATCCACTATTCCCACGATTATTATTTGGGCGATTATTGCCGCCATTGCCACCATTATTACCATTGTTTCTTGGTTGCTGATTATCGCTAGAACCCTTTTTTTCATCAAGTTCAGCTCGTTTTTTCTTTAAATGCTCATTTAAATCAATAGGCATTGTTACTCCTTAGTCTATATAAGTTAAATAATGAGAATATTTTGGATTTTCACCATTGACAACTGCAAAATACGCCTCTTGCAGCTTCTTTGTCAAATCCCCCGCTTTGCCATTACCAATGATCCTTGCATCAAGCTCACGCACAGGTGTAATCTCTGCTGCAGTCCCGGTAAAAAAGGCTTCATCAGCAATATATACCTCATCTCGTGTAATGCGTCTTTGCTCTACACATAGCCCCATATCTTTAGCTATCTCAATAGTTGTAGCTTGTGTTATGGATTCTAGCGTATTGTCATAAGGTGGGGTGATGAGTTTGCCATTCCTTACGATAAAAAAGCACTCGCCACTACCCTCTGCCACAAAACCATTATCATCAAGCAACAACGCCTCATCACACCCACAAGCTAATGCTTCGTGCTTTGCCATTTGTGAGTTAAGATAATTTGCCGCCGCCTTTGCTTTACCCATAAATGACTTTGTAGGATTCCGCACAAAGGAGCTTGTTTTGACTTTGATTCCATTATTAATCCCATCTTCACCAAGATACGCTCCCCACTCCCACGCAGCAATAGCAACATTTACCGGTGCGTTAATGTGATTTAGCCCCATAACACCATAGCCAAGATAAATAATAGGGCGGATATACACATTGCCCCTATATTCATCTTTATTTGCCCTCAAAAGCTCTATATGAGCCTTTTCTAGCTCATCTTGCGTAAAGGGTGATTTAATACAAACAATCTTAGCTGAATCTAAAAGCCTTTTTGTATGCTCCTTTAAGCGAAAAATCGCCAAACCTTTTTTTGTCATATATGCCCTTGTGCCTTCAAAAACGGCATTTCCATAATGCAAAGTATGGCTTAAAATATGCGTAGTGGCTTCCGCCCACGGGATAAGATTGCCATCTTTCCAAATATATTTTGCTTCTTTCATTGTGGATACTCTCCTTATTTTTGAATCTAAAACAATGTCGTGGATTGTAGCAAAAGTTTTATAATATTTTAACTATGCCAAATCACTATTTTTCTGCTCTAATTCCAAATATTGCGTGATTTTAGAATCTAGCTCCTTTTCTACCTCTGCCAACTCTGCTGCTAAGACACTAATGCCTTGCTGCTGATAGGTTTGTGGGTTGCTTAGAGCAGTTTGCAAAGCTTTTTGCCTAGATTCTAACACTTCAATCTCTTGAGGCAGAATCTGCAATGCCCTTTGCTCGTTGTAGCTTATTTTTTTTGCTTTTTTCACAGGGGCAGATTCTATGGGAGCAGATTCTGTATGCTGTGATTGAATCTTGGGCTTAGAATCTGCACTCAAAGATTCTAATCTCTCAAGTTCCAGCAAATTTTCATTCATCTCCAAATACTCACTATAAAGCATATGCGTTTGCACCACTTTGCCGCCCCCTTCAAAGACAAGCAGTTTTTGGGCGAGTTTATCCACAAAATACCTATCGTGGCTCACAAATACAACCGCACAATTCAAGCTCAAAAGATATTCCTCCACAATATTAATCGTTTGTATATCTAAATCATTTGTTGGCTCATCAAGGATAAATACATCAACTTCCTTAGTAAAAAGCAAGGCTAGGGCTACGCGGTTTTTCTCCCCGCCACTTAAAGAGCCAATTTTTTGCGTTAAAAACTCTTTTGGAAATAAAAAGTTTTTCAAATACCCATATATATGCAAATGCTTTCCACGCACTTCAATATATTCCCCACCATTTGGACAAAAAGTCTCTAGCAAATCCTTATCATCTTCAAGCAAAGCCGTGTGCTGATCAAAATAGCCTATGCGTATATCACCCACCTTTACTACACCAGAATCTGCCCTGTCTTGCCCGAGTAAAATTTTTAAAAAGCTTGACTTGCCCGAGCCATTTTTACCAACAATGGCGATTTTATCATTCCGCAAGATTCTTAAATTTAAATCTTTTATTAGAATCTTGCCGCCTATATTTTTACACAAATGCTCTATCTCAAAAAGGCATTTTTGATTATTGACATTTTCAGTTTTATTAAAGCTTTTCTGCTCCCTTTCAAGTTCAAGTCGCATTTTGCGTATCACAGAAGGATTATGTTTTGCTTCTTCACGCATAGCATAGATTCTATTTTTTCGCCCTTCATTGCGTTTGAGCCTTGCTTTTACACCTTGCCGTAGCCATTGCTCTTCACTTTTTAGAATCTTAAGAAGTTTTTGATGAGCTTGACTTAAATGCCTTAAAATCTCCTCCTTTTTAGCCAAATAATCCAAATATCCGCCTTCAAAGCTTGTAAGATGAGCAGAATCAATCTCAATAATGCGTGTAGCTACCCTATCAATAAAATATCTATCGTGGCTAATGAATACAAGTGTAAAACGGGACTTTAAAATAAAATCCTCCAAAAATGCCACCATTTGCGTATCAAGGTGGTTTGTAGGCTCATCAAGCAATAAAATATCACAAGGTTGCAATAAAATACTTGCCAATGCGATTTTTTTCTGCTCCCCTCCACTTAGGGAATTTGCAAGTCTATCTCTAAAAGCCTGTAAGCCAAAATGCTCTAAAATCTCTTCTGCCCTTTTCTGTAAATCCCAGCCATTATTGTCATCTAAAAAGGCACTAAGCCTTGCGTATTCATTTAACATCTCTTTATGCGTTAGGGAATCTTTAATAGAATCTTGTGTCATTGAAAACTTGTTGTTTATCTCTTGCAGGGCGTTATGAGCCTTTTTTATCTCGCTCATAGATTCTATAAATACATCATATACACTTGCATTTGCTTTGAAAATGGGCTTTTGCTCTAAAGATAGAATCTTGAGATTTTTCACACTCATTCTCTCGCCACTATCTACCTCTAGCCCTCCGGCAATAATCTGCAACAAGCTTGATTTGCCCGAACCATTTTTGCCAATAACCGCAATGCGTTCATATTGGGAAATGTTAAGATTTGCCCGATTGAGAATAAGCTTATTGTCGTATTGCTTATGTATATCTTGAAGCGATAACAGATTCATCAAAATTCAAAAGTCTTAATTTGTGCAAACGATAAAAGGGCAAAATTTGTTTGCTTGTTTTTCTTAGATTCCTTGCCAATCTTGATGATAGAGGCGGGTTTTTGAAACTTGAGTTCAGAATCTATATAGATAAGCTCAAAAGTTTGCCGATTAACCGCGCTAAAATACTCAATCTCTTTGTGGTAAATAACGACATTGTGAAACTTGCTTACCGACATAATTTTAATCTTCAAATCCAAGCTGAAAGCTGGATTGTCCGAAAAAATCAAAAAATGTTTAGCATTTTTTGTCATATACTTATTGTAGTATTGATAGACTTGATATTCATTGTCGCGTAATTTGGCTTTATCAAGCATTTTTGTATGATTACCAAGAAATGTCATCGCACAAAATGGACTATTAATATTATGTTTGAAAAAGACATTCTTAATCGCCAAAGATGACATACCAAGCTTCCATAGCTTATTATCAATATGTGTGGCACAAATATCCATTGCATCTTTTGTTTTATTGACAAGAATCTCATACATTTTGTTAAACACGCCTTCAAACTTCGTTAGATTCTCTTTTTTGAAATTTTCCGCAAGAGCCTTTAGCCTATCAATGGTCGCACTGATAATTTTATTATCAGATTCAGCTTTTGTAATGATAGCCCTTGTTCTTACCTTTCGTTCTTCAAGTGCCTTTGGGTCGCCCCTTTTAGCATCAAGCTTGGCTTGGATTGAACGCAGCTCCATTGAGCCTACACGAATCTTATTTTGTAAGGAGAGCTTTTTTTCATTAAAAGTCTCTATTGCTCTTATAACACCTTTGTAATGATACTGCACATCAAGGAAGCATTCTTGGTAAATTTTATCAGGCGTTAAATTAGTGTTTGTTTGAAACTGCCTATAAGAATATTCAAGCTTTTTAAGCACCTGCATATCATCGGCAAAATTATCAATAGTGATATGCCTATCATTAAATACAAGATAGTCAATCGCTTTTGAAAGATAGGGCTTGACAATGACATAATTTATCTTTGTTTGTGGGTCTTGCCCTTCTTCTTCCATACCAGAAATAGCTGTAAGTGCGTGAAACTCTTCTTGAAAATGGTCTTTTATCGTTTCAGGGATTGGGGTGCTTAACTGAATGCTATTAAGCTTAAGATAATTTGTCTCTGCAAAAATCTGCTTGGCGATGGCAGCTTTTGCATCTGCTTCTTTGCTTTTTAGCTCATCATCAGTATTTGTTCGCCAAAAATCAATCTCTCGTATCAGCCCATTCTCTGGGAAGCTTTGATACCTAGAAGCTTTGCAGTCTGTAACGACATAGCCATTATCATCAAGGCGAAACTCTACAAGCATTCCCGCACTTGGCATCATTCTCTGATCATGCCAACTCGTATTGCGTAGCTCAAAAATCTTCTTAGAAGCATTCACAACAACGCCATTTTTGGTTTGATTGGAATATCTTAATATCTTGCCGTGCATATTGTTCCTTAAAAAACAGAATCTAAAACTTACAAGTCCCACAAAACACAAAGCCTAGATTCTAGCCAAATAAAAATAAAAAAATCATTAGTGAAAATCTCAAATTCTTTATGATATAATGCGAAATTTTTTAGCCTATGCAAAAAAGAGGCTTAAAGCCAAGTAGCCATATATGGGTTCAACTCAAACTTTAAGGGGTTGTTGTAGCTCCGTTGTAACTCCTAGGTAAGATTCTAGAATCTTACCGCATTTATTATTAGGCTACATAGCCAAGCATTACGAATTTTTAAAGGATAACTCATCAAAAAATTATATCTATATATTGCATTAAATATTGTGCTTATTTTTCTCTCTGTGGCAACTCTTATTGGTGATTATGGGCTTGTTGGTGACTTTGGCACGAGCTTTGCTGCCCTTAATATTGGCATTTTTGGGTATGTGGCTTATATATTTTTACCTTTTTTACTCTATCCGCTTTTTTGCCTTTACAAAAGCCATCATATCACTTTCAGGCGATTAGAGCTTATTGTCTCTTTTTCTCTATTTTTCATCGCACTTCTTATCTTTCAATCTCTTGTCCTTAAACAAGGCTCTTTTGGCAACTCTCTTGTGCTATTTCTCAAAGATTATATTGGTTATTTTGGACTTTGGGTGCTTGATATTTTTTTATTCCTTTTTTCGTGGCTTATCTCCACACAACGCAACATTGACCTGCTCTTAAAACAGCTTAAACATAAACTTTTTGTCGCTTATGATTTTATAAAATTAGTTTTATCTATCATTTATACACGCACAAAAGCTTTTATCAAGCGTTTTAGCACCGCCATAAAGCCTAAGATTCAGAATCTCTTTGCCAAAAAGACACAAGATATTCTTGATTTACAAAATGCCAAGCAGGAGATGACGACACAAGCTCATTATGATTTTAAAGATGTTTTTATAGATAAAGCCTTCGATGAAATGCCCCAACCACAAAGCTCCACTCATACAGCTCAAGATTCACATACGCCACAAGATTTACAACCTCAAACTCCACAGCACTTCCCAAACCAACAAATACTATCTCAACCACAGAATCTACAAGGCACAGATTCTAATGCCACCCACCAAGCCCATACGCCCCAAATGACTTTTGCACACCCCCCACTAAATCCAGCCCAAAAATCCCCACATCAATCAGCCAAACAAACACAACCACCGCATTTAGAGGTTGTGCCAAGATCGCAAGATGACTTAAAGCTTGAAGAGTTTTTAAGAATCCAAGCCGAAAAATATCGCAATACATTTTCAAAAAATGTCCAACACACAGCACTAAGCGACCCAGCCATTAAGCCAAGGCAAGATTCTATCCAGCTTGTCGCACAACAGAATCTTTCACAGCCAAGTATCTCGCAGCCTAGCACTGACATTCAGCCACTTTTGGCAGATTCTACAACGCCACAAGCAAAACAAGATTTAGAATCTAAGCCTAATGAAAATGCCCCAAAAGAAATACCCACGCCTCCATCGCGTCCGCTTAATCCCAATGTCTTTTTGCAGCCAAAGGAAGTAAAAAATCAAGAGACAGCCCTAGCAAATCCTACCTTACAACAAGAGATTCAGGCAAATTCCACACATACACAAAACACACAGAATCTAAACATACAAGAATCTATGCAAGAAAGCCTGATGCAATCTCGCCAAATTCTGCAAGATAAGCAAATCCAAACCTCTCAACCTTTGCAAGAATCTGTTCAATTAGATAGCGACAAAACCCAGCTAGAATCTCAACAGCCTTCACTTTTATCAAACATTCCTCAACCCTCGCCCTACACGGATTTAGCACATCTAGCACCCACAAGCCCCGCTCCACAAAATATTGCACCAAATCCACAAGAATTTTTGCAGTCTCCACAAACGCCAAAAATGCTAGATCTTGAGATTCAAGAAATCACGCCAAATTACAACACTACAAACAATGCAAATTGGGCAGATTCTATCGTGCAAGAGATTATCCCAGAATCTCCCAAAACCCCAGCTCAATCCCACACATCTCAAGCACAGCACAGCCCACAAAATACGCCCAATACTTCATTTTCTACGCCCAAAGATTCAAAGCCTCTCTATCAACGCGTAACCGAGCTTGATGAAAACAAAGCCTTGCTTAGCAATCTTGATTATGGCAATGTAGCTAAGCCTTTGCATTTTAAGCTCCCCACAACAAGTCTGCTCAACCAACCTCTAAGTGAAAAAACCGAAATTGATGAAAGTGAGATTGACCGCAAGATTGAAGATTTATTAGCTAAGCTTAGGACATTCCGTGTTGAAGGCGATATTGCAAGGACATATTCAGGTCCCATTGTTACAACCTTTGAGTTTCGCCCTGCACCGGGCATTAAAGTGAGTAAGATTCTCACCTTAGAAGATGATTTGGCAATGGCATTGCGTGCGAGATCTATCCGTATTCAAGCCCCTATTCCGGGTAAAGATGTTGTGGGGATTGAAATACCAAACAACAGCACACAAACGATTTATCTGCGTGAAGTGCTAGAATCTGATTTGTTTAAAACTTCCACTTCACCACTTACCCTAGCCCTTGGTAAAGACATTGTAGGCAATCCTTTTATCACAGATTTAAAGCGATTGCCACATTTGCTTATCGCAGGGACAACAGGTAGTGGGAAAAGTGTGGGGCTAAATGCGATGATTCTCTCACTCCTTTACAAAAACTCACCGGATAATTTAAAGCTTTTAATGATTGATCCAAAAAAAGTTGAGTTTAGTATCTATGCAAATATTCCTCATCTTATCACACCTATTATCACGCAGCCTAAAAAGGCTATTGTTGGGCTAAATAGTGCAGTAGCGGAAATGGATAGGCGATATGATTTAATGAGTGAGCTACGCACAAAAGACATTGATAGCTACAATCGCAAGGCTCAAGTTGAGGGAATGGAGAAATTCCCATATCTTGTGATTATTATTGATGAGTTAGCGGACTTAATGATGACAGGAGGCAAGGAAGTGGAGTTTGCCCTAGCTAGAATTGCTCAAATGGGGCGTGCCTCTGGGATTCACATTATCGTAGCTACGCAGCGTCCAAGTGTTGATGTCGTTACAGGACTGATTAAGACAAATCTCCCCTCACGCATTAGCTACAAAGTAGGAAGTAAAATAGATTCTAAAGTTATCCTTGATACTTTTGGTGCTGAATCTTTGCTTGGCAAAGGCGATATGCTTTTCACACCGCCGGGCGTTGGAGGCGTTACGCGACTTCACGCTCCGTGGAATACAGAAGAAGAGATTGAAAAAGTAGCAGAGTTTATCAAATCCCAGCAAGAAGTGGCGTATGATAAAAACTTTATGCTTGATGAAAAAGATAATCTTGCCAGTGAGAATCTAAGTGAGAGTGGAGAAAATAATGACCTTATCACAGAGGCAAAAAAAATCATTCTTCAAGATAAAAAAACTTCAGCAAGTTACCTGCAAAGGCGTTTAAACATAGGCTACAACAAGGCAGCAAATCTTGTTGAGCAATTAGAGAGAGATGGCTTTTTATCCGCACCCAATGTGAAGGGGGTAAGGGAAATTTTAGGGAGCTAAACTCGCTTTGCCTAGCATTTAATTTAAGCTAATAGAATCTCCTGCTTAAAACAAACACTATTTTTAAGGAGCATTCTATGAAATATACACAATATGTTTTTAGTGGTGTCATTTTTTTTATTTTGACTTTAAGCGGTGCGTTTGCCATAGATTTTAAAGAAGCACCCAAGATTCAAAAACGCATTAATCCACAAGAAAATGATGATAGCGTATATTCTTTTAATTCCTCCATTGAACAGGCAAAAAAATCTGTCGTTAATATCTCTACACAAAAAAATGTAAGCAATCAATTTGCTAATCACCCTATGTTTAATGATCCATTTTTTCAGCAATTTTTTGGTGATATTTATGGGCAGATTCCAAAAGAACGCGTGGAGCGAAGCCTTGGCAGTGGCGTTATCATCTCAAGTGATGGCTACATTATTACAAATAATCACGTGATTGAAGATGCCTCTAAGGTGCTTGTCTCACTCTCTGATAGCTCAAAGGAATATGTCGCAAAGGTTGTTGGCACAGATTCTAGAAGCGATTTAGCAGTAATTAAAATAGAGAAAAATAATCTCCTCCCCATTAGCTTTGCTCAAAGCTCAAATGTGCTTATTGGCGATGTTGTCTTTGCCATTGGGAATCCTTTTGGCGTGGGTGAGACAATCACTCAAGGCATTGTTTCCGCACTCAATAAAAGCGGCATAGGCATTAATGATTATGAAAACTTCATACAAACTGATGCATCAATCAATCCGGGCAATTCTGGCGGGGCGTTGGTAGATTCACGCGGAGCACTCATTGGCATTAACACCGCCATTTTATCTCGCACAGGTGGGAATCACGGCGTAGGCTTTGCCATTCCCTCAGATATGGTAAAAAAAATCGCCAAAGAACTTATTGAAAAAGGTAGCATTAAACGCGGATTTTTGGGTGTTGGGATTCAAGATATTAATGAAGATTTGAAAGAAAGCTATGGGGATAATAGCGGGGCAGTTGTTATTAGCCTTGAGCCACAATCTCCAGCGGCAAAAGCGGGGCTTATGGTGTGGGATCTTATCACACATATTAACGGCAAGAGAGTATCAAACGCAGCGGAACTAAAAAATCTCATCGGTATGCTTTCGCCAAATGAAAAAGTGGTGGTGAAATTTATCCGTGATAAGCAAGAGCGTGTAGCACAAATCACATTAGGAGAATTACCAGATTCTAAAGAGACACAATCAAGCACATCGCCAAGCAATCAAGATTTTGGTGCTAATATAGAGGGCTTGAGCGTTGAAGGCTTAAATGCCAATATTCGCCAACGATACAGAATCCCAAGTGAGATTAATGGCGTGGTAGTAACCGCTGTAAATGCAAAATCAAAAGCAGCTCAAGCGGGATTTGAAGTGGGCGATATTATTGCTCAAGTTGAAAGCATTGCGATAAAAACTCCAGCGGATTTAAGCAATGCCTTTGCAAGATTTAAAGGCAAAAACAAAAGAGTGCTTGTGTATAGCTCAAGTGGGACTAAGACCATACTTATCAAATAGAGGAGGGGCTAAAAAGTGGTAATGCTAGACAATAAGCAAATTACGCTCATTCAAGAGCGTCTTTACAAGTATTGTGGTATTTTTTTAAGTGATTCAAAGCTCACAATGATAAAAAACAGAATCTACCGCCTTATGCGTGATACACATATTGATAACATAAACACGCTGCTTGCAAGTATTGAGCATAACCCTAAGATTCAACAACAATTTATCAATAGCTTTACAACAAACAAAACAGATTTTTTTCGTGAAGACTTTCACTTCCAAGATATGATTGATCGTGCGCTGCCCTTACTTTTCAAACGCAATAAGCCTATTAAAATTTACTGCTGTGCGAGTTCTACGGGGCAAGAGCCTTACTCTATTGCAATGAGTGTGCTGTATGCTAAAAAGCTCTATGGTGCAAGCACGCCTGTAAGTATCATCGCCACAGATATTGATACTGATGTGTTACAAGAAGCAAAAGAAGGGGTTTATACGATTGATTTTAAGATAGAGAAATTCCCAAATTGGTTTGAAATGGAGGAATACTTCACCCCACTTGATGATGGTAAAAACCCAAATGTGCGACTGCTCAAAGCTAAAAACAAACTCAAATCAATGATAACTTTCAAACAAATGAATCTCTTTGATAAACGCTATCCGTTTATGCGTGAAGAGTTTGATATGCTCTTTTGTCGCAATGTGCTTATTTATTTTAAACAAGAAGATCAACAGGATATTCTCTCTCGTCTCATTGACACATTAAAAATTGATGGCACTTTTTATTTGGGGCATAGTGAAAGCCTCTATCATTTGACTGAAAAATTTGAAAAGCTCGGTAACAAAACTTTTGTTAAGATAAAGGCGTAGTTATGTTAATGGAAACAACAAAACATCACCCAGACACTATTCTTAAAAGCAATCCCTGTAAAATCACGCGAAGCAAACTCATTGTCATTGGTGCAAGCACAGGTGGCGTTGATGCACTCTCTTATATATTTTCACGCCTACCTGCACAGCTACCACCCATTGCCGTTGTGCAGCATATCCCACCGACTTTTGGCTCATCTTTTATTAAACGCTTAAATACACTCTCTGAACTAACGATCTGTGAGGTTACAGACAAAACTCCTCTTAAAGACAATCATGTCTATGTCGCAGGGGGTGATAAACATATGATTATTGACTTTGCTATGGGTTCATATTATGCTAATTCCTTAAATGAAGAGAGACGCATTTCAAGGCACAAACCAAGTGTTGATATTTTATTCCGCAGTGCCAATAATGCTGCTGGACGCTCTGCCCTTGGGGTGATTCTCACAGGAATGGGCGATGATGGCTGTATAGGGCTAAAAGAAATGCACGATAATGGAGCGCATACTTTGGCGGAAAATGAAGAGGATTGCGTGGTGTTTGGTATGCCTAAAAAAGCTATTGAAATGGGTGCTGTGAGCGAGATTCTAAGCCTTGATATGATAATTCACAGAATCATAGACTATGCAAAAAAGCCAATCAAAGCCCTAGCCAAAGATAGCAATGACCCCGCCATTTTTCCTGATGAATAGAATAGGCTAGAATCTAAGTGAGATTCTAGCATTTACTTAGATTTTCAACTCTCTTAGATTCTAGCACTCTGTTCTGTTTTTATATCTCACACCACAAACTAAATCAAAAATAATCACTAAAATACGCCTTGCCCTCTGGCAGAATCTCTTCTAGCTTATCAATACTCTCATCATTTGCTTGAAGGCGATTGATACTGCGTAAATACAGCGGACGCTTATAACCTAAAAGCATTGTAACAAGCGTTTGTATATCAAGCTTAATGTGATATTCCCCTAGATTCTGCTTCTCTCCACTTGCCACAATCTCACTCGCCACAATCTCCAAAGCCAACTCTCCATCTTTAAAATGTAAAATAAAATCCCTATTATTCCATTCCAAAAGTGGATCGCTCACACTAAATCTTAAGCACATATTTGACTTAACAAACTCAAAAGGATATTGTGTCAAAAACTGCTCCACATCAACAATCCGTGCCATAATATAAGGCTGAATGCTTTCTTTAATATGCCCATCTTCAAGCAGAAATGCAAGATTATGATTGCTAAAGTTTGCTCCCTCAATGCTATCAAACATTGACTGATGAGCGTTGATGTAGCCCCACAGCCCATATTGTGCCTCTTCATTCAAATAAATCATCTCTTTAATTTTAAAAATATCATTTTCTAAGAGATACACAATATAGCCCGTTGGCTTATCACTCTCATCATAATAAATGGCTACAATCGTATCCTCCACATCCCAACGCCAATACTCATTCCACGCTAGAGTATCACGCACCAAACAACCGTGCGTCTTTGCTGCAAACTCATTATGCAGGGCTTTTAAATCAGGGTGATTCTCTGTAACCCTTTGCATCATACCGCCAACTTGAGGGGGCTTTGGAAATTGATTATCCTTAATGACAAAGCTCATCTTATCACTCACTATCTCCCACCCACGCGAACGATAATAAGGAATAGAATATGGATAAAGACAAGAAATGCTCTGCCCCTTTTCTCGCATCATTTTTAGAATCTCACGCATTAAATCCGCCATAAGCCCAATGCCAGAATATTCTGGGTAAGTCGCCACACCTGTAATGCCGCCCATAGCGTAGATTCTATTATAAATATTCATCTGCATAGGATATAACGCAATTTGAGAGATGAGCTTTTGCCTATCAAACCAGCCTAGCACGCTTGCATTTTGTAAAATGGGGTATTTGGAGCGTTTAATCTCTTCATTATTCCAACCAAACTCTAGCAAATCACTATCAGTTACTTGAAAGGCATAACGCAAAAGCTCATTAAATTGCTCAATATGGCTAATATCAAGCTGTTGCATAATAAGACGCTCTCGTATTTGCGTTTTTTTCATCTTTTGCCCTTTTTTCTAGAATCTTTAAAAAATCTTGCCCTGTGGAGTATAGCAAAAAGTAGCAATATCAGGCAAATATAGGCATTTGTGTTTGAGTAAAAAGCAGCAAAACTCTTGACAATAGGAACAATTTTATATATAATCTCGCTCTTTGTTTATTCCGGATTAGCTCAGCGGTAGAGTAGGTGGCTGTTAACCACTTGGTCGCAGGTTCGAATCCTGCATCCGGAGCCATTCATTTCTATAAATAGTAAATCTTACATAAAATCACACAGGAAACAAACACAGTTAAGGGGTAAGATGTTTTGGACATTGTTTTTAATCTATTTGGCTGATATTTCAGATCTTATCAAGTCTGTGGCTGGTTGGGGGGCTATTGTGTTTGGGATACTCACAATTGGTGGATTTGGAAATGCAAGTAATGGAGAAGGTAGCTGGCTTATGCCTTTTATCTGCCTGCCTCTTGCGATTTTATTAACTTCTGTGTAGTTTTTTTATGCCAAGCAAGAACTTCTTCTACATTGTCGCAGGGATACACACAGGCAAAGAATTGATTACCAATGAAAAAGTAAGCAATATATTGGATAAAAGTTACAAACTACTTGATACAAAACTTGATGAAATATTAGAGCAGCAAGAAGCCAAGAAAAAAGATTAGATCTACAAGATTAGATTCATAAGATAAACAATGCCAAAAAGGCAAGGCAGCAAGCTTATCAAAGATAGAATCTCAAAGCCAACAAGCACTAAGGCAAGAACCCATAGGCTTGAGAAATACCCAGAGGCATACTCAAAGACATAGGCATTCATACCCCCTGCCATAACGCATTAGAGCACCACTCAAAATACCCCAACACAACAGACAGAAACACCATAGCCCATAGTATTGCTCTCATTTTATCTCCCTTATCTCACTCTAGATTCAGCCTTCAAGCCCACATCCCCACTCCAAGCATCGCCTAAAGGGGCTTATCAACATCTAGCTCATCAATCCACTTTTCTAAATCATTTTGCTTTAACATTGCGTTTGCACAAAGCTTTCCAATATCATCTATCATTGAGCTATAAGGATTGCTCCAAGGCGAATAATGCGAATGCTCAAAGCCACAGCAACCTCTCATTGTCGCATCGCAAAACTGCCTTTGGCTATATTTTTTTATTGCCATATGGGCGAGTTTTTCCACAGCAAGAGAAAAATTTTTAATAGGCTTAGTGTATATAAGCGTCTGCAAATGCCACATTAAGCATACTTGTATAGGCGGCATAAGTCCGGGGTTAAAAAGATCGTTATACCGCCACTTCTCATTCACATCAAGCTTTTCTACCGCTTCTTTGTAGATTCTAACAAGCCCAAATGCCCTGTCTCTTGGATTCTCATTCCTTACTTCCAAATCTCTAGCAAAAACCTTCGCCGTGATGACTTTTTGAAACATATCTTGTCCGTATTCTATGATCCTTTCCAAATCCTTTGAATCTAGCTTGTCATTCATATAATGCTTTTTCATCGCATTTGTTTCTATATTTTCACCCGTATTATCATACCAATCATCCCACCCAAATATAGCACAATCAGCAGGTTGAGATTCTGCCTTAGCTTCTTGACTGCCCCTATCTTTATCCTGCTTTTCACACTCCTGCTTCACTTCCTTTAATGTGTTGAAATACAGCTTCCCAAACTCAAAGCTCTCCATCGCATCGCAGAGTTTTCTAAAGTCCTTTTCAATCTCTTCTGCAAGTCGCTCAGTCTTTAGCTCTAGCTCCTTTGCTTCACTCGCCATTCTAGCAGCAGAATCTACCCTTGCTTGTGCGTATCGCTCTTTATCAGTTTCATAACTCTCATTTTTAAACTTTCTATACAGAAAGTATCCCAATGTCCCCAATCCTCCGCCTATTATCGCGGTATTTTTAAGCCAACCCATTTTTGCTCCTTATATTTTATTTTTGCAAAATTTTATTTTGCAGGGGACATTATACATATAGGGTATGAAAGGTTTTGTCAGGGGGCAAAAAATTTTAATTTTTAGAATTTAAGATTTAAGATTCTGTATTTTTAGAATCCTTCAAATATTCTTGCAAAATTCGTTCTAGTTTCTCTTGCAGCTCCACAGGCTCAACAATCCTTACAAAAGGCAAAAACATCTTCACAAGATTTAAAATCTCATCATCATAGCTATGGCTACACACAACATAAAAGCACAGAGAATCTTCATATTCCACACACATATTACTCGCAAAAGCCTTACGCATAAAATATTCTTTAGCGATATTTTGCACCTGCAATTTGACACTTTTGGGGTTTGAGTTTATCCACTGAACTTTGCTTTTTTCTATCATAGATTCAAACTCTTGATTTGGAACAAAGTGCGTATTTTTCACGCTTAAACCTTGAATGCGACTAAAGGCAAAATGCTTTAAAACTCCACTTTCATCAGCCAACAAATACCAAATACCACTATTATTTAAAAGCCTATAGGGGCATACTTCACGCTTTTTTTCCTTATAGATAAAAGAGATGATTTTATGCTTTAAAATCGCTTGTGAAAGCTGTGTAAAAACAAACCGATGATGAGAAATATCCTCAAAGCCTTGATTTTTAATAATGATGGCATTAGACTTTAGAGTGGGGGTTTGCTCGGTATAATTATCCCAATAGGTTGGAAGAGAAATGTATAATAAATCGCCAATAAACCTATCATCAAAGCTAGGATATAACCCCCAGATTCCACTCAGTCGTGCAAACTCTCGCACATCTTTAAAACCAAGTTTGCCTAGTGATTCTTCTTGCAAATAGCATTTGCCTTCTTTATCTCGCTGGATAGGCAGAAAGCTCAAGCGTTGGTTAATATCTCGCTGAATGGTTCGCAAATCTACATTAAATTCCTCAGCAAGCTCTCTCATAGAGATATGCTCTCCATTAATAAAAGCCTGAAAGATTCTCACTATCCGCATAATTTTTGTATCATACTGCGTTGTCATACCTTTTTATCTGCCATTTTGTACCCTTTTAATTTTCAAGTAACTTTTTTTATAGATTTTTATCTTAGGATTTAAACCTATCTTACCTACCTTTAAAACACCGCTCCTATGGTAAGACTCACAGGCACATTATCTTGCAGCGAGATTCTAGCGTGTTTGTCATCTTTAAATCTTGTGCTTGTATAGGCAATATAGCCTACTCTCATATCAAAATATTTGTAATTAAAGCCCACAAACACTCATGCATCATCAATCAATCCACCCTTATTATACGCCCCACCCACATAGGCTATCCAATCATTATTGATATGATAATTTACTCGCCCAAAAAATGGAAACTTCACACCTGCGAAACCCTCCGCAAAATGCCCCTTTGTTTGGTAATCGTAATTAAGCTTACTCCAATCAAAAAGATTCCACACATTGCTTAAGTCCCCACTTAGCATCGCATCTTTTACTTTCTCAAGAAACTCCGGTTTCAACATACTCTCCACATACGCCAAATCCGCAGAATCAATATGATTTGCCTTGCCATTATGGGAGAATTTCACACTCTGTGTGCCTACCCCCGCCCCAAGCTCAAAGCTCACATACCGCATAAGACGCACTAAAAATCCAAGCGTTACATCAAGTCCGGAGATAGAAAAAGTGTTATAATTTATCTTTTTATTACTATAAGCATTAAAATTCACATCATAGCCTAGAGCCAAACGCCATTCAAACGCCTTGTAGGATTCTTGTGTAGATTCTGCTTGAAAAGATTTTTCCGCAGAAGTTTTTCCCAAATCCCAATATTCAAATTCTTGCTCATCAGCACATACACAGCTTAAAATAAATGCCCCACACAATAAAATCTTTTTCACACATCTCCCCACAACTTAGAATCTACCCCTTAACAACATCTATCAAAAACTCCTATTCATAAGCCTTAAGTGCTTCACACGCCTTTTTATCGCTTTTAAACAAACATTGCCGCTGCAAAGCTTCATATTGCTCTAAATGCTCTTTTGCCCTTTGCTCTTCTTTTGCTTTTTCTATGGCTTTTTGCTCTCTATACTGCTTCATTTGAATTTGATTAACAACATACATAAACACGCAAATAAATATAATAAGCAGCACATCAATTTTTTTGAGCCTTTTTAGCCTTTCACAGAATCTACACGCCATTTTTCACTCCATTTTGCTTTTTAAGATTCTCACGCAAAAAGTTCATAATACTCTCGCACACATCGTCCCAATCCTTGCTTGGAGCTTGAATGCTCTGCTTTGTATTATCCATAAAAGTAAAAGTGATATTTTGCCCATAGTGCATAATCTGCTTTAAATTTAAAGCATTTGCTAAGACCTTAATGCGTATAAGCTCTATAAATGCCTCGCTCACATCATCAAGCTTACCAAACCTATCAAAAATTTCAGATTCTATCTCGCTTACTTCGCTTAAATCCTTGCAAAGTGAAAGACGCCGATACAGCTCTAAACGCAGCGTATCACTCGCAATTAAAGTGGGGTTAAGATAGGCATTGAGACTAAGTTTCAAATCACATTGGGCTTGTGTCATATTCCCCTTGCCACTTAGATAATTAATACACTCCTCTAGCATTCTTAAATACAGCCCATAGCCGATATTTTTAATATGCCCACTTTGTGCTTCTCCTAAAAGATTCCCTCCGCCACGAATCTCCAAATCATAATAAGCAAGATTTTCCCCACTGCCAAGATAAGAGTTTTTCTCCAACGCACTCAAACGCTTCTTAGCTTCAGGTGTTATCTCCTGCATATCTTCTAGCAAAAAGTAGCAAAAGCCTTGTTTATCCCCACGCCCCACGCGTCCGCGTAACTGATGCAAATCCGCTATGCCAAATCTATCTGCACGAGCAATAATAATTGTATTAGCATTAGGCAAGTGAATGCCAGATTCTACTATGCTTGTGCAAAGTAGCACATTATAAGCATTATTGGCAAAATCAAGCATAATCTGCTCACTCTTAGCATTATCTACCTGTGAATGCAAAATAGCGATTTTAATCTGCGGCAAAAGATTCTGTAACTCTTTTGCCCTTTTTTCAATACTTGCGATGTTATTGTGAATATAAAAAACCTGCCCACCGCGTCTAATTTCACGCAAAATAATCTCTTTTAGCAACGCATCATTACTTTTTTTGATAAAAGTCCTAACGGGGATTCTAGCCATAGGTGGAATCTGCAAGGAGCTTAGAGATTTAATTTGCGAGAGAGCCATATTAAGTGTGCGGGGGATTGGCGTAGCACTCATACTAAGCAGATGCGTATTAGCGCTTAGCTCTTTTATCTTTTCTTTTTGCTTCACGCCAAATTTATGCTCCTCATCAACCACAATCAACCCAAGATTCTTAAACCTTGCCCCAAGCAATGCGTGTGTGCCAACAACTACTTGTATCTCGCCATTTTGCAATGCCTCAAAAAGCTTTTTTTTCTCACTTGCTTTTAAGAATCTATCACATCTTGCTATGCGGGTATTATGTGCTGCCAAACGCGTTTGCAAAGAGTGAAAATGCTGTGCAGATAAAAGTGTAGTAGGGACAATCATCATCGCTTGAAAGCCTGATAAGATAGTCGCATACATCGCATTCATCGCCACTTCAGTTTTGCCAAAGCCAACATCACCGCTTAAAAGTCTATCCATTACCTTGCCAGAGCTTAAATCCGCATAAATCTCTTGGATACTCCGTTCTTGGTCTTTTGTGAGTGTGAATCCGCAAGTGCTTTGAAAATGCAAAAGCTGCGGGTTACTTGTATCAATTTTTACACCTTGCAACAGGTTGCGTTTTGCCGTAAGCTCAATGATACCATTGGCAATTTCTAAAAGCTTTGCCCTTACCTTTTGCTTTAATTTAGCAAAGCTCCCCTTGCCTAGCCTATCTAAGATTGGAATCTGCCCAGAATCCGCCACATATCTGTCAATCATATTGAGATTTTCAACCGGAAGCAAAAGCTTGTCTTCACCCTGATAAGCAATTTCAATAAAATCTCTCACCACCCCAGCTACTTGAGCTTGTCTCATACCCTGAAAAATCCCAACGCCATAATCGCTATGCACGACATATTCGCCTTGTGCAATCTCATTGAGCTTTAATGTGGGTTTTTTATGCTTAGCCTTTGGGGCAAAGGTATTAAGAGAAAGAATAAGCTCACTTGGTGTAATAAGATTCACAACCGCAATTGAATGCTTAATTTTTACATTCTCAAAACTTTTTACATCTATATCAAAAGCTTTGAGTTTAATATCATTATGCGTGATGATTGTGATTTGCCTTTTAGTGTGGGCTTGAAGCATAGATTGAATATTTTTTGGCACAAAGACAATATCACTATATCCTTGCTCTACTGACAAAGAGGGTAATTTTTGCAGAATTTGCAAATCTATTGCCTGCTCCATTGCATTAAGTGAGTAGCTCTCTTGTGCCTCTTGCAAAGATTCAGGAGAGAGGATTGTTTTTAAACTTAAAGGCAAGAAATGTGCATTCTCGCCCAAAAACCAGAATCCAAATGATGCAATATCCTTGTAAAAACCATCAAAGTCGCTTTGAGCGACATTCTCTTGCATATCCTTATTTTGTTTTTCATTTAAACAAAAAAGTGCTGGAACAATATCAAGTTTTGCTATTTCGTTTGGATTACTCATTTGCGTATGAATATCAAACGCTCTTATACTCTCAACCTCATCATCAAAAAACACGATGCGATAAGGGGATTCACAATGGGGCATAAAAATATCAATAATCTCCCCCCTAAAGCTCACTTCCCCTTCTAGCTCCACAACCTCAACACACTCATAGCCATACTCTAAAAGCCGCTTTTGCAACTCAAGCATTTTATAAGTAGCAGATTGCTCAAGCTCAAAGCTTTGTAGAATCTCCGCCTTTGGCAAAGCATACAGCACACTAGAGATGGGTGAAATGAGAATCTTGGGTGATTTGGTAGCATAAAAAAGTCGCAATACGCTTAAAGATTCTAAAAATTCCTCCCGAAACGCACTCAAATCATCGCCATATACAAAACGCATCTCTGGCAAAACAAAGGGCGTAATGCCTTCATAGAATCTAAAAAGCTCAAGCGCCTCTTGTGCCTCTTTATAATCCTTTGTCAGCAAAAGCTCATAGGCAAAATGCCCCTGCTTTAGAAGTTTATACAGGCAAGATTGTATCAATCTCTGCCCTTGCTATTTATCTTTTTTAGGAAGCTCTAGTGATTGAATATCAGCCTTTGAGGCTTTGGGGTCTTTTGTCTTACTCTCACCCATAAACACACCTTTGCGTTCAATGATAAATTCAGCCACTTCAACACTGCCCTCAACACGCCCTTGAGGCTTAATCTCAAGCACATTTGAACTTACATTGCCCATAAATCGCCCACTCACAATCAAAGAGTTAGCCCGCACATCACCACGCACTACACCACTTTTACCAACCATCACCACATCTTTAGCGTGGATATTCCCCTCAAACTCACCATCAATATGCAAACGGCAATCTGTATTAATCTCTCCCTTAATTCTCGTGCCTTGAGCGATGATAGTCGCCCCTCCACCACCACTAGAACTTACTCCATCAAGCTGTTTATTGTCGCTAACAAAGATTGCCATGCTACACTCCTTTCTTTTTCAAAAATTGAATCAAAGTTACTCATCTTCCATTCCATAAAGTTCTTAGGATCAATGACATTACCTAAAAACCTTATTTCATAATGAAGATGAGGACCTGTGCTTTGTCCTGTATTGCCACTATAAGCAATAAGCTGCCCTCGTTTGACAAACATTCCTTTTTGCACCACTATTTTATTCAAATGAGCATAATAAGTCATAAACCCAAGCGAATGATCTATTTTAACCAAATAACCATAACCGCCGGTTGAAAAACTCGCCGCATTTACTACACCATCAGCAGTCGCATATACAGGCGTGCCAATAGCAGTGGCAAAATCTACACCTGTATGTAAATGTCTTGTGAAAAATAGTGGATGCACTCTATAGCCGTAATCTGCGGAGATTCTATTATAATGCTCCATTGGGTAACCATTAGGAACAAATTTCATTACAAATGCCTTTTGCGTCCCACTCAAAGACGCCGCATCAATACGATACTCAAGGTTATTCTGCTCCCCTTCAGGCAACTCTGTAGAAACCCCTATAATATTTTCCAAATCCCCAACGCGATTATCAACCTCTGTAATTTCTTCCATTCTTTGCTCTATTTTGATATTTAAAGCCTCATTTTTAGCAAGCATCTTTTCATAACGCTTTGCGATATTTTCATTTAAAATAGCCATTTTTTTAATCTCTGCACTAAATGTTTTAATGGAAATCACCCCAAAAGCCATAAGGGTAATGACAAAAACAATGCTATAAAGAGCAACTTGCTTAAAAATAGAGCTAACATTAAAATAACGCGATCCATTTTGGTCGGTTATCATCAAAACAAGGCGGCTTTTTTGTGCTTTCATTCTATGATTAGTAAGTCAAAATATTTTCTTCGCTTTGGTAACTAACGCGATAATTTTTAAGCTGAATAATATCATCAAGCGCCCACACAAGACTTTTCCAATCAATAGCACTATTTGAGCCAATAATCGCAAAATTATCACTATCCCAGCTTGTATATTTAGCAACCTCAAGCGTAGAGTCAATAAAGCGTAAATTATAATACAAATCTGCATTTGATGCACTATAGCCTATAATCTGCCCCTTAGTTACAAAATCACCTTTTTGCACAATAGCCTTACCCAAATGTCCATAACTTGAAGTAAAACCATAAGAATGCTGAATCTGGATTCCATAGTTTTCACTCCCTGCTACACGCACAGAGTCAATAATCCCATTTGCCGTGGCATACACAGGAGAGACTTTTGCAAGTGCATAAACTGACGCCCCCTTGCTTGGAAAAGTCTGGGTTGCAAACTCATCAACCGGATTGCCATTAGGAATAATCTTTAAAATCATATCTTTTTGAAGTGATGTGAGTGAATCTAGATTCACATCTTGGTTATTATGCGTTTCATTGCTATGTTTGCGTATATTTACAATGCTCTCAAGTTCGCTAACCTTACTACTCACCTTCATTAGCTCACTTGTCTTATAATCAATATTGCGTTCTAGCTCACTATTTTTTTCATAAATACTTTGAAAACTCTCACGCACCTTTGTGTTATTTGCCAAAATAACTTCAAGCTCACTCATCAAAAAATGTGCTAACACAAAATACAAAATCACTACCGACACAATACCTATGCCCGTAAATAGTGCAACCTTTTGCACCAAACGATGCACACTAAATTGCCTTGAACCATTGTCATCAATAATAGAAATCATTAGTTTATCTTGCACTGCACTTCCCCTTCTCTTGCTGTAATATTGTATATTGTCGTAAAAATTCCTGTGCCACACTAAAAGAGCCAAAAACGAGATACTCCTCGCTTTCGCTCATCATAGCTATATCAAAGTCCATAAACGCGACTTGTAAAGCCTCTAAAGTCTTAATCAATCTCTCCTTTGGGCAAATCCTAGAATTTTCAACGGATAATATTAAAACTTTCTTAATATTTGGCAAAAGTTCGCGTAAAATTGCCTCAATGTCCTTCTCAATGTAGCTATTATACACTAAATTAAGCTTTTTTTTATCCAAAAAAGCCCTCAAAGCCCTAGCCCCATCAATGTTATGCCCCACATCAAGCACAATATTTTTCGCTAAAATCTCGCAGCGTCCGCGTAAAGACAACCTACCAAGCCTCAAAAAATCAAATTCCATTCCAAAAAATGCCATCACACGCATAGCCGTGCTAAGATTCTCCTGCAAAAATAAAGGCAATTTATATCGCTTCACATATTGATAAAACGCCTCTTTTTGCTCTCCTAGAATCTCTTCTAAATCCTCCCATAAGACACATTTTGCACCTTTTTGCAAGGCAATCTCTCTTGCGATTTGCTCCACCTCCTTGTGATTCTGCCTAGCAAGTATGGCATATTCACTCATTACCCTAAGCTTCGTTGTAGCAATCTGCTCTATATGCTCCCCTAACATTTCTTGATGATCTAGCCCAATAAGTGTAAAAACACTTACATTTGCTTTAATCACAGAGGTAGAATCAAACTCCCCGCCAACCCCAGCTTCCAACACAAGATATTCATACTCCATTCCTAGCACAAGGGCTAAAAAAGTCGTATACTCAAAATAGCTTGCCTCACGCACAGATTCTATCGCCCAAAGTTTTTGATGAATAGATTCAAGCCTATCGTGTGGAATATCGCCCTGAAACCACCCATCACTTACAAAAAATCGCTCATTAAACTCAAATAAATGCGGTGAAGTGAAGTGTAGCACACTTTTTTTTTGTTGCTCTAGCCCCATTGCTATGAAACGCCCTGTGCTACCCTTACCATTTGTGCCAATAATATGTATAACCTTACATCGTGTGCCAAAGCACTTATCAAAACCAAAAATAGACGCAATAGAATCATAAATTCTTTTAGCTCTACTTGTATCAAATGGAGCATATTCCGCCCCCTTGCTTAACAAAACTTCATTGAGAGAGAGCATTTAAGAATCTTTAGATTCAATACTGATATGTGCATTATGCAGCTTGTCTCTCAAAGTGTTATTGAGCTGCTCTAATGTTTCAAATTCCCTATACTCAAGCACTTCAGCATTAAACCCAAAACTGAAAAGCACCCCTTGATAAGAAAATTTCTGTGTTTGAAGTCGCTCTGTAATAAGTTTCATCTTTTCAAGCACTTGCTCTTTTTGCTCTTTTATCATCACGGCAAAGCCATTTTGATAATGCCCCACAAGTGTAGCTTCTTCTAACGCCTCAAGGCACATTGTTTTGAGAATCTCCATAGCCTTATTGATTGCCTTATCTTTATCAAAATCAGCCTTTTTCTCCACAAACTGCAAATGATTGAGCTTAAAAATCACAATACATCTTTGTGCCATTTCATCTTTTAAAAATGCACTCTGAATCGCCTGAATCCCCAAAAGCTTCTCTATTTTTTCAAGCAAATACACATCAACAAGATTTTCAGGGTGCATAAGTAGCACTGAGGATAACTCTAAGGCTTCCTTACTCACTTTCCCATTCTCCGCTGGAGTTCGTAGGACAAAGGCAAGGATTCTAACAAGCTTCCTTAAGATGCTAGAATGCACTCCAGATACCCTAAAACGCCGCCAATAATTAGCAAGTTTCTTTGTGCCTTCAACTTTGTTTAATCCGCCAATGCCAAAAAGAAAAGAGAATCTTTGCTTAGCATTAATAGAAAAAATATCACTCACACACCCAAGCAATAAGCGATTAAGATTCTTAAGCTCCCTTATATGCTCCAAATGTTGCGATTCCTTAGAATCTTTGATAATTAAAGCTAATGTTTCTACAAATTCATCAGGGCTTTTGGCATTTTTGAGTTGAAGTTGTGTGTCTTTGTCAAATTTATTAAGCCACTGTTGCTGCCAATCCAAATCTTTAAGCTGCGAAGAATCTTTTAAAGCCTTCTCCTTTTTTACAATCTCATAAAATGCCTCAAAATAAGCACTGGGCGTTGGCGGCTTTTTTGATATATACAAACACTGCAAAGCCTTGTGTGAAATCTCCTCAATTCTCATAATAGAACTCCCCATAATAAGCCACTTGCGAGATAAATTTATCAAGGGCTTGATTTGTTGCATTTGCAATAGATTCTAGGCGATATTGATCAAGCACAATCGTTGAAGAAAAATCCGCACTATAATCATAATATCCCGTATTTGTAACGCTAAAACTCACGCCTTGAGTGTTTTTAAACTCAATTGCTAAAACAACATTTGTGCGATAAAAGCTCACAAAACCCTGTTGATTATATGCAATAGGCGTTTGGGTAATACTCTGGATATTAATATCAAGAAAACTTTGTGCTTCTTGCTTACTTTTAAGCTTACTATGAAAGCGTTTGATAATAGCATTATTAACCGCATCTTTTACCCCAGAACCAGATTCGGGCACAGAGGGATTAATACGCACTTCCACATACACGCCATCATTAAAAATGTTATGCGAATAATGGCTCACAGGCTTATATCCACAGCCACAAACCCATAAGCCCACACAGCATATTAGAATCCACTTGAGATATTCACGCATTATTTCACCACAAGATTTACAAGTTTGTTTGGCACGACAATTTCTTTTATCACACTCACACCTTCTAGCCATTTCTCTACACTTTTTTTCGCCTCTATAAGTATCGCCTCATTGCTTAATCCCAAGGCAAGTTCTATTTCAGCGCGTTTTTTGCCATTAATAGTAACCGCGTAATGCACACTTTGTTTTTGTAACGCCGCAGAATCTACACTGATGGAAGCAAAATTTGCCAAAGCAAAAAGCTCTTGGCTTAGCTCCCAGCAAATATGAGGCACAATAGGCTCTAAGATATGAAGCAGGACAAAATACCCTTCAGTCCATACCTGTGGATTTTCCTGCTCACTTAGTGCATTAAAGGCTTCCATACTTGCAGCAATAAGCGTATTAAACGCGTATGTGCTTTGCTTTTTGCTAAAAATATCATTACTTTTTTGCAATGCCTCATATACCTTAGCTCTAGCATATTGTTCCTGCTTTGATAGCTCACTATGGGCGATTATAGGCTTTTTTTCACAGACTAAAGCATTACTCGCCCTTTCCCACAATCGCTTTAAGAATCTAAATGCCCCTTCTAACGCACTATCATTCCACTCTAGCTCACGCATAGGTGGTGCGGCAAAAAGCATAAAAAGTCTTGCGGTATCCGCCCCATATCGTGCAATAATGTCGTTGGGATTCACCACATTGCCCTTACTTTTGCTCATCTTTGCACCATTTTTTAGCACCATACCTTGTGTAAGAAGATTCTTAAAAGGCTCATTAATATACACATAGCCTAAATCTCGCAATACCTTTGTAAAAAATCTCGCATACAACAAATGCAAAATCGCGTGTTCAATCCCGCCAATATACTCATCAACATTGAGCCAATACTCCAAGCTTGCCTTATCAAAGGCTTGTTTTTCCCACAGCTCCCTTGGTGTTGTGTAACGCAAAAAATACCAGCTTGATTGGATAAAAGTATCCATTGTATCACTCTCTCTTATGGCTTGTTTGCCACATCGCGGACATTGACATTTATTCCAAGTAGGGTGCTTATCAAGCGGATTACCCTCACCATCAATCACTACATCTTCAGGCAAAATAATAGGCAGATTCTCTATCTTTTCACTCACAATGCCACAAGATTTGCAATGCACCATAGGGATAGGCGCACCCCAATATCTCTGCCGTGAAACGCCCCAATCACGCAAACGATAATTGATAACCCCCTTGCCCATTTGCTTTTTTTCAAAATAAGCAATAATAGCCTCTCGTGCCTCCGCACTACTTTTGCCACTAAACTCTGCAGATTCTATTAAAAAGCCATCTTCGCACATTGGGCTTGTGAGCAGAATAGAATCTTGCTCATTTTTTACAATCACACATTTTAAGGGAAGATTGTATTTCTTAGCAAAGTCAAAATCCCGCTCATCGTGCATTGGCACACTCATTACCGCACCACTTCCATAATCCATAAGCACAAAGTTTGCCACCCAAATGGGAAGTTTCTCTTGCGTCAATGGGTGAAGTGCATAAATCCCCAAATAAAAGCCGATTTTCTCGCTTTGAGCGCGTTCTCTTGCATTTGTATTTTTAATGGCTTGAATAGATTGCACCACATCTTGTGAAAGCCTATTTTTAGCAATCAATTCCTGCACGATGGTGTGTTCAGGTGCTACCGCACAATATGTAACACCAAAAATAGTATCAGGACGCGTGGTAAAAACCTCTAGGCTTTTTATCTCCAAACTAGAATCTAGCTTTAATTCAAAGCTTAATCCTTTTGATTTACCTATCCAATTCCTTTGCATATGTAGCACTTGCGGGGACCAATGCCCCTCTAGTTCATCAAGCCCAGCAAGCAATTCATCTGCATAATCTGTGATTTTTATATAGTATTGATTCATCAGCTTTTGCACCACAGGTGTATCACAACGCCAACACTTCCCCTCAATCACCTGCTCATTTGCTAAAATTGTTTTATCATTTGGGCAGTAGTTTAAATACGCCTCCTTGCGATATATAAGCCCCTTTTCCCACATTTTGATGAAAAATTCCTGCTCAAAACGCGTATAGATAGGATCACTTGTAGCAAATTCACGCTCTTTTGAAAAACTAAGCCCAAGAGATGCAAGCTCTTTTCTCATTGTGTCAATATTGCTATAAGTCCAAGTTTTTGGGTGAGATTTATGCTTGATAGCGGCATTTTCTGCAGGCATACCAAAAGCGTCCCAACCCATAGGATGTAAGACATTGTATCCGCTCTTGCGATAGTGCCTTGCCAACGCATCGCCTATGCAATAATTCCTCACATGTCCCATATGGATAGCCCCGCTTGGGTAAGGAAACATACTCAAAATATACTTTTTCTCTTTTTTTGAATCCACGCTCTCTGGCTCAAAGCTTTGATTATTCCGCCAAAACTCCTGCCATTTAGATTCTATTATTTTTGGTTCATACACTCTTTGCATACTCTTGCCTTTTATAAAATTAAAATCCCATTATAAGAAAAAAGCTTAAATCACGCTACAATAAAGCCTAGCCTATTACGCCCATTCCCCTTAGCCCTATGATAATCATCTGCACTCCCATTGCCACAATAAAAACAAGTGCAATGCGTGAAAGCACATACAGCACGAGTTTTCCTAGAATCTTTTCAATCATTGCTGAAAAATGAAATAAAATAAACAAAAAGATAAAACTTGCCACCACCGCCATAATCGCCACAAGCATATTGCTCTCTTCGGCAATAACAATCACACTTGCCAATGTCCCGGGTCCCACAAGCATAGGGAATGCCATAGGAATAATACTATGCTTAAAAAGCTCATCAAATTTAAGTTTTTTGTATTCGGAGTAATCTTGTTGTGCAGTAGAAAAAAGCAGATTTTTTAAACTCATCACAATGAGTATCAACCCTCCAGCTACCCGCACAGAATCTAGATTCACCCTAAAAAGATACTGCATAACAAAAGAGCCTGTGAGTAGGAAAATAAGCACAATAAGCAGTGCAGTCCATAAAATATTTCTAAAAAGCTTTTGACGCAAAGGGGTATGCACACCATCGGTCATAGCGATAAATTGCGGTAGATTCCCAAAAGGGTTAAGCACGGCAATAATAGCTACCATACCAAGCCCTACAAGATGAAGTGTAGATTCTAAATCATCAAAAAACATTAGCACAATTCCTTAAAGTTTAAATATTTGCAAAAACAAACTTTCATCTTAGCATATTTTTGCACCACTTAAGAAAACTTTATCTTCCTACTCATAAAATACTGCCTTAAAGCTCAAAACACGCACCATCAAAACTCTTTTTCATAAACCCTTGCAACTTAATAAGCCTTTCCCCTCTTTCAACGCACTCCCCCACCACTTCTCCTACAAGCAAAACATAAAATTAATAAATTCTTGCTACAATACGCGTTTATTTAGTTTTGGGGATATATTCATCTTTTTTTCATTAGGACAGGGTTTTGGCATTTAACACAACTTCAATCTTAGATAGAATCACACCATTTTTTAAAAATCTCTCACAAAGCACAGAGATGATTGTCATTGTCTTTATGATACTTATTGTCGCCATTATCATCGTGCCACTGCCAAGTGCGATGCTTGATTTTTTACTCAGCATCTCCATTGCCCTATCTATTTTGATTATTCTTATTACGCTGTATGTGGATAAAGCCACGGAATTTTCAGCCTTTCCTACTATTTTGCTTATTGTTACGCTCTATCGCTTAGCACTCAATGTCGCTACAACGCGTATGATTCTAAGCGAGGGACATAATGGTGTAGAATCTGTAAGTAGCATTGTGGCTGCCTTTGGACATTTTGTCGTGGGCGGGAATTATGTTATTGGGATTATTGTCTTTACCATTCTTGTGATTGTCAATCTCATCGTTATTACAAATGGTTCTACACGCGTTACTGAAGTGCGTGCAAGATTCACACTTGATGCAATGCCCGGTAAGCAAATGGCGATTGATGCGGATTTAAACGCAGGGCTTATTGGACAAGATGAAGCGCAAAAAAGACGCGATGCGTTGGCTCAAGAGGCGGATTTTTACGGCACAATGGATGGTGCGAGTAAGTTTGTCAAAGGCGATGCGATTGCCTCTATTATCATTACGATTGTAAATATTATCGGTGGATTCTTAATTGGCGTATTTGAACACGGAATGAGTGTGAAACAAAGTGCGGAGACTTTTACAATTCTTACTATTGGTGATGGGCTTGTAGGGCAGATTCCAGCACTCATTGTTGCTACTGCCACGGGTATCATTACCACGCGTGCAGCCAAAAGCTCTCAAACAAATTTTGCAGGCGATATTATCACGCAAATCACGGGCAGCTCAAAAATCTTAAGCATTGTTGGCTTTATCCTAATCCTTTTTGCCCTTGTGCCCGGGCTGCCTATCTCACTTGGTTTTGTTGGGGCATTCTTCCTTGCGGTGGCGTGGCTTGTGAGCCGTGAAGATGTGGGGAGTCTTTTTTCTATGGTAGAAAAATTTATCAGTAAAAAAGCTCCGCCAAATAGCAAAAAAGCCGATGAAGATTCACAAAAAGAGATAGATATTAATCAGCATAAAGCCCAAAGGGTGCAAAAAAGCGAAGAAGAGATTAAAAAAGAAGAAGAAGCAATCATCAATGAAGCACTCAAAGTAGAAACACTAGAGATTTATCTAGGCTATCAGCTTATCCGTCTAGCTGATGTCAAACAAAATGGCGATTTACTAGAGAGAATCCGTGCTATGCGTAAAAAAATCGCCACAGATTATGGTTTTCTTATCCCACAGATTCGCATTAAAGATAATCTCAATCTCCAGCCAACTGACTATGAGGTCTTGCTTAAGGGCGTCAAAATTGGCGAGGGAAGAGTCTTGCCAGATAAATTTTTAGCTATGGATACAGGAATGGTAGCAGAAGCCATTGATGGAATCCCAACTAAAGAACCAGCCTTTGGGCTTGATGCGTTGTGGATAGATTCTAAAGATAAAGAAGAGGCGATTATTAGAGGCTATCATATCATTGATCCTTCCACGATTGTAACGACACATATGACAGAGCTTATTAAAACTTACGCGGAAGAATTTATCACAAAAGATGAAGTCAAAGTCCTTATGGATCGCCACGCTAAAGATTATCCTGTGGTTGTGGGAGAAGCCTCTAAGATTCCAATGAGTATTATTATACGCGTTCTGCGTGAGCTTTTACACGAGAAGATTCCAATCAAAGATTTACCAACAATTCTAGAATCTATTACAGATACATATCCCATCTTACAAGATGATACAGATAGCATTGTTGAGCAAGTCCGCTCTCGCTTAGCTAGAACAATCACGGATATTTTCAAGGCAGAAGATGGGAATCTTAAGCTTTTTACTCTCTCTCTTGCGACAGAGCAATACTTGATAGATAGGCTCAAAGAACAGCCCGGTGGGAAAAACTTTGTATTACACTCAAATGAGGTGCAAAAGCTTATAGATTCTATCCAAGAAGAAGATATGAAATTGAAGCAAAAAAATATTATGCCCGTATTGCTTGTGGATTACAGAATCCGCAAGCCACTTGTCAAGCTCCTTGAGCCATTTAGACTAAGCATTACCATTTTGGGCAATGCCGAGATTGACCCACACGCAACCTTTGAAGTTGTAGGCACACTCAATATAGAATTTTAAGGATTAATATGCAAGTTTATCATCTCTCACACACGGATTTAGATGGCTATGGTTGCCAATTCATCGCTAAAGAGTTTTTTTCAAATATCACATTTTATAATGCTAATTATGGCAGGGAGGTGCTTGTGCGTGTTAATGCTATCCTTGATTCAATCTCGCATTCTACCCAAAGTCTCCATTCTTTGCTTGAGCAAAAATTTGGCAAAAGCAAAAAATCCCCCACCCCCACTTCGCACAATAAATATCTTGTGCTTATCACGGATTTAAATCTCACACTAAATGAGTCAAACTACCTGCAACAAAGGATAGAAGAGTTAAAAATCAATGGTGTTGATGTAGAGCTTTTATTATTGGATCACCACATCAGCGGACAGGAATGTGCGGATAAATATGAATGGTATCATTTAGATTCTACGCGTTGTGCGAGTAAGATTACCTTTGATACGCTGATTACACGAGAGAAAATGTTAGATTCTACGCGTGAAAAATGGATAAGAAATGCAAGTGAAATGATAAACTCCGTGGATATTTGGCTTGAAGATGGCTATAAATTTGACTTTGGCAAAGTGGCTATGGGAGCAATTAGTGGGAGCTTTGAGCTAAATAGATTTATGTTTGATGAAGAGCATAGATTCTATAAATTTGCCATTTTAGAATCTGCTAGAGAGTTTTTAGAGCAGCCAAATGGCGAAGTGGCATTTGATAATGCCCTGTATGAGATTAAAAAACGCGCCCTTGGTGGAAACCCACAAACGGAGACAATGGATACAATTACTTCAAATGCCCAAGTCAAGCTCTTAAGCCAAAAAAAGGATTCCTGCACCATTTTTTACAATGACAAAAAAGGCTTTTTAAGCTACTCTATGGGCGGTGTGAGTGTACTAGCTAATCTTTTTTTACGCACAAATAGTGAGTATGATTTTTACCTTGATGTGAATCCACGCGGCAATGTGAGCCTTAGGGCAAATGGCAATTGCGATGTGAGCGAGATGAGCAGGGAGCTTTTCAATGGTGGAGGGCATAAAAATGCTTCGGGTGGGAAGATTGACGGATTTAAAGAGAGTTTTTCATATTGCGATATAAAAACGCAAATTGAATATATCTTAAACAAACACCAAGAGGAACTATAAAGGAGGATATATGAATATCAATGAAGATATTAGCCAAGAGCTGACTTTGGAGATGAGCTTAGAAGAAATGGCATTAGAAGTGATTGATATGCTAGGTGTGGCACTTTACTTTGCCGGGGCTAAAAAAGCACATATTGAAGAGCTGATTGAGCTTTACTCCACGCAAATGGATAAGTTTTATGCTAAACTCCCAGAAGATGCGACTTATGGGCAAAATGAGATGATTGAGATTATTAAATCTCTCAAAAAAGATTATCCAAAGTTTTTTATGAAGTAGGACCTATGCAGATTCAATGTGCGATTTTATTTAGCGGCAATGGTAGTAATATGCAAAATCTTATAGAATCTTTGCATAATCAAACTTTCACGCACTCACACACTCATAAAGAGTGTAGCCTCCACATCGCCCTTACACTTTGTAATAATCCAAATGCTTATGGTATCACACGCACTAAAAATCTACATATCCCCTGTGTTGTGCTACCTCATCGTGATTATGATTCACGAGAAGACTTTGACAAACAAATGATTGCCACCTTGCGTTCTTATAAGATTGAATATGTCATCTTAGCTGGATTTATGAGAATCTTAACACCACTTTTCACAAACACTTTTCGCACGATTAATATCCACCCATCATTTTTGCCCGAACACAAAGGGGCAAACGCCATAAAAGATAGCTTTTATGCCTCACAAAGTTATGGTGGTGTAAGTGTGCATTGGGTTAATGAAGAGCTTGATGGCGGAGAGATTATACTACAAGAAAAACTAGAGAATATTCCAAATGAAAGCCTTGAAGGCTTTGAATCTAGAATCCACGCCCTTGAATACATACTCTACCCTAAAGCCATTCTCAAAGCCCTTCATCTGCTCCCACAAGAATCTAGCCCACATACGAGCAAGGGGTGCAAATGAGCCACTCACTTGAAATGCTAAGTGCATTTAGTATTTTTGCACTGCTTATTCTCTTTGCCTCGCCTATAAGCTCACTCACACGCATTCCCATTGTTGTAGTTGAGATGATTTTAGGTGCGGTGGCAGCTCACTTTTTTGGCTTTCTCAATCAATTTGAAGAAATTTCGCTTGTGGCTGAAATTGGCTTTTTATTCTTAATGTTTTTATGCGGGTTGGAAGTGGATATTAAATCTTTTGCAAAACTTGGCAAAAGCTTCTTGTTTAAAGCCCTAGCATATTTTTGCACTCTTTATGGCATCACTTGCATTGTTGTGTTTAGCGCTCATCTTTCCTATGTGTATATCGCAGCTTTTCCTGTAATGAGCTTAGGTATGATTGTAGCACTGATTAAAGACTATGGCAAACACCAACCTTGGCTTGATTTAGCCCTAAAAATTGGAATCTTAGGAGAGCTTGTAAGTATTACTGCACTTGTTATTATTGATGGTGCATCAAGGCACGGCGTGGGAAGTGAGCTTTTACAAAAACTTCTTATTCTGCTTATCTTTTTGCTTGTTGTGGGATTTGGTTTTAGAATTGCAAAAGTGTTTTTTTGGTGGATGCCACAAGTGCGGTTTTTATTTTTGCCACGCGATGATAGCAACTCTCAAGATTTGCGTTTTGTGTTTTTTTTACTCTTTGCCTTTGTGTTTTTGATGATGTTTTTGGAGATTAAAGCGGTTTTGGGGGCGTTTCTAGCCGGGACAATTCTAAGCACATTTTTTAAGCACAAAGCGGATTTGCCCGAGCAGCTTAATCACTTTGGCTTTGGCTTTTTTGTGCCATTTTTCTTTGTGCATGTTGGCTCTACGCTCAATCTTAATGCGGTTTTTGGCGATACGCAGATTCTCTACCACGCTTTATATCTCATCGTTGGAATGCTCATTTTACGCATTATCAGTGCAAGTATTGTTTTTGGTAGGTATTTTAAGAATCTTAAATCCACACTCCTTTTTGCTCTAAGTGATTCTATGCCGCTGACTTTTCTTATCGCTACTGCTACTTTAGGCAAAAGTATTGGTGAGCTTGATGACACACTTTATGCTTCATTTGTGCTTGGTGCGATTTTAGAGGGCATTATTTTTAGTGTTCTTATAAAAATCATCTATGTATTTTGGAAGCCAAAAAAGGAGAAATAATGCAAACACCGCGTCAAACTTGGAGTTCTAGCCTCACTTATGTCTTAACCGTTGCGGGAGCGACTATTGGCTTTGGAGCGACTTGGAGATTTCCTTATCTTGTGGGAGAAAATGGCGGTGGAGCGTATGTGCTTATCTTTGTTTTGGCAATGATTCTAGTTGGAATCCCCGTTATTTTGGTAGAAAATGTCATTGGCAGACGCGCACAAAAAAATGCCATTGACGCCTTTAGTGGCGAGGTAAATGGCAAAGAAATCCCGCGTTTTTATAAGATTATTGGTTATCTTAGTATTGCTGGGGCATTTGGGATAATGGCGTATTATATGGTGCTTGGCGGATATGTCATCACTTATATCACTAATATCATCAGTGGGAATCTTAACCTTAGCTCTCCTATTGAAAAAGACATTGCAAAAAGCTTTTATGATGCTAACATCACGCACAATCCGCTAATGGTTGGAATCTACACGGGCATTTTTGTTATTATAAATTGGATTATTCTTAAAAAAGGTGTGATTGATGGTATTGAACGCAGTATGAAATACCTTATGCCCTTGCTTTTTATCTGTTTGCTTATTATGGTTGCTCGTAACCTTACTTTGCCCAACGCAATGGAAGGCGTGAGATTCTACCTTTTGCCCGATTTTAGCAAGATTAATACTCGGCTTTTTATTGATGTGCTAGGACAGGTATTTTTTGCACTCTCACTTGGCTTTGGCGTGATGATAACCCTTTCATCATATTTGCAAAAAAATGAAAATATGATTAAAACCGCCATTGCCACTGGAATCTTAAATACAATCATCGCCCTCTTAGCTGGATTTATAATTTTCCCATCTCTTTTTAGCTTTGGGCTAAGCCCCGATCAAGGACAAAGCCTCGTGTTTCAAACATTGCCCATTGTTTTTTCTCATATCTATTTTGGCAATGTTTTGGCTGTGGTATTTTTCCTTTTGCTTATCACTGCTGCCCTTACTACTTCACTGCCTATCTATGAAGTTATCATCACTGCCCTACACGAAAAGCTAAAAATCTCTCGCACAATGGCGATAAATATCACACTTGGAAGTATTTTTATCCTTGGCAATATCCCTTGTGTTCTCTCTTATGGTCCTTGGGAGCATATCACTTGGAATGGCAAAAATATCTTTGACCTCTTTGATTATGTGAGTGGAAATATCCTTTTTGTGATGACTTCCCTTGGCACTTTATTTTTTGTAGGCTGGGTGCTTAAGTCTCAATCCTTAAAAGAGCTTAGCAATAACAACACTTTGCATCCATTGCTTGTAAAAATCTGGTATTACTATGTGAAGTTTTTTCTTCCCTTTATTGTTGTGCTCATTTTTATCGCTGGGAATTTTCCAAAGAGCCTTGAACACTTGCTTGCTGCTTTGCAGCAAATCTAAAATGAGAATCTTTTTCCTCTCTCTCATCTTGTGTGCCTTTGCCACTGCTGCCACTAGCACACAAACTTACGCTTTAAGCATTTATGGCAATCCAAAATATCCAAAAAACTTCACGCATTTTGATTATGTTAATCCAAATGCACCCAAAGGTGGCACTTTAAAAAGTTTTGCACTTGGCACTTTTGATAGCCTTAATCCCTTTATCCAAAAAGGCAATCCTGCCGCAGAGCTTAGCACTCTTGTGTATAACACCCTTACGATTCAAAGCCTTGATGAACCTTTTAGCGAATATGCACTTGTGGCTAAATCTATGACACAAGGCAGGGATTTTATTATTTTTCATCTTAATCAAAAAGCGAGATTTAGCGATGGGACGCCCATTTTAGCTAAAGATGTTGTCTTTAGTTTTGAGACGCTTTTGCAAAAAGGTAAGATTGATTTTAAACGCTACTATGCTGATGTCAAAAGTGTCAAGGCACTCAATGATTTAGAAGTGATTTTTTATTTTAAAACAGATTCCAACAAGGAGCTTCCGCTGATTTTAGGGCAGATTCCCATTTTGCCCTCTCATATCTACCTTAAAGATGGCAAAAATACTTTTGGTGAAAACCCCCTGCAAATCCCCGTTGGGAGCGGAGCATATCGTGTGAAAAAATTTGACCTAGGACGCAGTATCACTTATGAAAGAAACCCAAACTATTGGGCAAAAGACCATCCAACCCAAAAGGGAATGTATAATTTTGATGAAGTGATTGTGGAGTATTATAAGGATTCTGCTGTGGCACAAACTGCCTTTATGGCGGGAGAATATGACTACCGCATTGAAACTTCGGCAAAAGTATGGGCAAACGACTATGAAGGCAGGGCAAAAAGGGAGGGGAAGATTATTTTACAAAGCTTTAAACATCAGCTTCCTAGCACATTGCAAGGCTTTTTTTTCAACACAAGAAAGCCCATTTTTGCTGATAAAAGAGTGCGAGAAGCAATTTTTTATGCCTTTGATTTTGAATGGAGCAATAAGAATCTTTTTTTTAATCAATATGAACGCACAACACATATTTTTCACAACTCCCCTTTTGCAAGTTCTGCCCTGCCACAGAGAAAGGAGCTGGAAATCCTTTTGCCCTATAAAGACAAGCTAGATTCTAGAATCTTTACCCAACCCTATATTGTCCCTATAACAAATGGGGAGAAAAAGCGTGGGGAAAATTTGCGGGAAAATCTCAAATACGCAAGAGATTTATTAGAATCTGCAGGATTTTATGTGAAAAATGGCACTCTTTACACACCGACACACCAGCCTTTTAGCTTTGAAATTCTCATCTCCTATGAAGCCTTTGAACGCATTTGTCTGCCTTTTGCTAAGAATCTTAAAAAGCTAGGCATTGAAGCTAAAATTCGCAAGGTTGATGATTCACAATACATTAATCGTGTGCGTAATTTTGAATATGATATAGTGATTGAGCTATTAGGACAAAGTCTATTTCCGGGCAATGAGCAAAACTACTACTGGAACTCTCAAGTTGCCAACACTAAAGGAAGTAAAAACTTTGCTGGTGTGCAAGATTCTGTGGTTGATGAGCTTATTACAAAACTTTTAAACGCCACCTCGCAAGAAGAGAGAATAGCTATTGGCAAAGCCCTTGATAGAGTGCTATTATGGGGCTTTTATGTCTTACCACATTTTAATCTCCCCGCTTTTCGCATAGCCTATTGGCGAAACATCGCTATGCCTAGTCAAATCCCTCCCTATGGGATTGATCCATACTTATGGTGGAGTAAGGGAGCAAAAAGCTAAAAAATGCTAGAATCCACGCTTTTTTACACAACAACATAGAAAAGCATAGAAACAAAAAAAGGATAAAAATGCCACACCAAAAAAAATACAAAAAACAGCATAAAGACAAAAAAAGTGCTTTGCAGATTCTAAGGGAGCTGACTACAAGGCGTGATAAAATCATTTTGCTTTTTTTATTTATTGCCACGATTATTCTCTCTCTCATTGAGACACTTGGTATCAGCGTGATTATGCCTTTTATCACATTTGCGAGCAATCCTGAAATGATTTTTGCACATCAAAGCTCGGCGTGGATATACAATACACTTGGCTTTGAAAGCACTTTGCATTTTATGTATGCTTTTAGTGGGTTGCTTTTGGGGTTTTATGTCTTTCGTGCGTTGTATAATGCAGCCTATTCTTATGGGCTATCGCGTTTTGCATTTAGGAAGTTTCACTACTTTGCCTATCGGCTTTTTTGTAAAAGTGTGGAGCTTAGCTATCTTGATTTTGCTCATAAAAAAACCGATAAAATTCGCCAAACCATAGTTGCAGAAGCACAAAACACTTCATTTTATCTGCAAAATCTCTTACAACTTGCTTCAGAGTTTTTTACCATTTGTCTTATGTATGCACTTCTGCTTATGGTAAGCTGGAAAATGACTTTGGTGCTAACCCTTTTGCTTGGCGTGCAAGTGCTTTTAATCCTCAAACTACTCTCACGCAAGATTAAGAAAAAAGGTGAAATTGATGTGGAGATGAGCGCAGAGCTTAATGAGCTTATCACAAAAACCTTTGGGAATTTTAAGTTTATTAAACTCAAAGGTAATCAAGATGAAGTCTATCACGCATTTGAGAAGCTCTCCCATAAACGCACAAATGCCACTATCATCACGCAAAGCCTTCTTCCACTCCCACGCATTATCCTTGAGACTATCGGCTTTAGCGTGCTTATTGCTTGTGTAGCTTATATTTTGTTTCAATATCAAGATGCAAGTGCGGTTATTCCTATTATCTCTATGTATGCCTTGGCGTTATATAGAATCTTACCTGCAGTAACGCGTATCCTTAATAACATTAATATGATGGGCTATCTTACCCATTCCGTATATAGCGTGTATGAAAATCTTACCTACCACACAGAAGATGAATATCAGGAGCCTTGTGCGTTTGTAGATTCTATTAAGTTGCAAAATGTTGATTTTGCCTATGTAAGCCATAAGCCGATTTTAAAAGATTTTTCATTAGAGATTAAAAAGGGAGAAAAGATTGCCTTTGTGGGAGAAAGCGGAGCTGGGAAAAGCACACTTGTAGATCTCATCATTGGAATCTACAAACCCCAAAAAGGACATTTACTCGTAGATAATGTGCCTATTACCAACCATAACTTGCGAGCGTGGCGGAAAAAAATCGGCTATATCCCACAAAGCATTTATCTTTTTGATGGCTCTGTGGCGGAAAATGTCGCCTTTAGCTCTAACTTTGATGAAGAAAAAATCAAAATCGCCTGTCAAAAAGCCCAGATTCTAGATTTTCTCAACACACATAATGGAATCTACACACGCGTAGGAGAGGGTGGAATCTTGCTTAGTGGCGGACAAAAGCAACGCATAGGCATTGCAAGAGCAATTTATGATGACCCTGAAATCCTTGTGCTTGATGAGGCAACCTCCGCGTTAGATAACCAAACAGAATCCGATATTATGGAGCAAATCTATGATGTGGCAAGTAATAAAACACTCCTTATTATCGCCCACCGCCTAAGCACGATTGAGAAATGTGAGCGTAAGATTGAGCTACAAACAAATAGTAATGGGGGGGGGGGGCAATAATGAAAACCTACACACAAAATAAAATGCAAAACAAAAGGGATAGCAACAATGAAGCATTATCTTGATTTTATCCACACTAAATCAATCAAAAAAGCAAAAATTTTTAGCTTTTTAAAATGCAATGAATTTGAAGCGAAGATTCTGCAATTTATGGCAAAGGCATTGCTTGAGGGTGAAATAGACTTTGTCGTGCATAACCTACTTTATAAAAGCCTAATAGAAACACAAGAAGATTCTAAGATAAAAGCAAGTGAAAAAACCTTGAGCTTTTTGCCCCATATCCGCAATCTTATTGAGCTAGGTTGGATTAGCCAAAGCTCTTTTTTACAGCCAAAAATCACCGATATTACCCTGCTTGAACTCTATAATGATAATGTCTGCTTGTCTCACGCATTTTTAAAACTCCTAGAAGATGGCACGCTCAATGTGGATTTGCCAGAAATTACACCTTATGAAGATCATTTAGAATACTTAAAAGATCGCTTTTCGCATATTGAGCTTTTACACAAGATGAGTGGGCTAAAATTTTCTCAAAAGCTAGATTCTCCCTCGTTCTCTCGTGCAAACTATCGCTTAAAACTTTTAGAAGAAACAATTCAAGCACGACTAAAACTCACAAAAAAAGATATAAGTATCATCAAATTTATTAAAGAGCAGCATTTAGAGCCAAAGGAGCAGATTATCTTTTTTGCGTTATTGAAAGAGGAATATAGCAGCAGTGATGAGAATCTGCGTGATATGAATGCCCTGCTTGAGCTTATAAGCCTTGATGAGTATGATAAGATTAAGCACCGCTCTTTGCTTGATGAAAATTCCAATCTCGTGCAAAAGGGCTTGATTGATTATGATGAGCTTTTAAATCCCTTTGGTGGAATCTCACGCACTTTTTTTATCCCCGATGAGATTCTTCAAAACATTATCCACCCCAACAAAAAGAAAAAGCGAAATAAAATCAGCCTTCACTCGCTTATCAAAAATCAGGATATTTTTGAGCTTGTAGAGCCAAAATATAATATGAATGAGATTATTTTACACCAAAACACGCGTGAGATTTTAAATAACCTCCTAGCCCAAGTTAATAGCAATGTCGTGCATTTACTGCACCTTTGGGGCATAAAAGATAAGAAAAAGGGCATTGATGCAAAAATTTTGCTCTATGGAGCGCCGGGCTCTGGCAAGACAATCACTGCCCTTGCTCTAGCCAAAAGCCTTAAAAAGCAGGTGTTAAGCTTTGATTGCTCTAAAATTCTATCAATGTATATTGGTGAATCTGAAAAAAATGTCCGCAGGATTTTTGATAGCTATAATGAGATTTGCAAAAGCATTAAAAATGAGCCAATTTTATTACTTGATGAGGCTGATCAATTCCTTAGCACACGCTCTAGCAGCGGCAATAGTGCAGATAAAATGCATAACCAAATGCAAAATATTTTCTTAGAGCAAATTGAGCGATTTGATGGAATCTTAATTGCCACAACCAATCTTTTAGAAAACTTTGATACCGCCTTTTCACGCCGCTTTAACTACAAAATAGAATTTAAGCGTCCAAACAAAGAGCAAAGGGAAGCTCTATGGCTTAAATATCTTCCACAAAATGCGGAATTTAGCGTAGATTCTAAAGAAAATCTCGCCAAAACCTTAGCAGAATATGATTTAAGCGGAGGGCAAATCGCCCTTGTGATTAAAAATACTGCCTATAAAGTCGCCACCAAAAAAGATACTATTTTCACACAAGATGACTTTATTACCCAAATAAAAGCCGAGCTTAGTGGCAATTTTGATAACAACAAGCCTATGGGCTTTAGAGCCTAATGCAAGATATTTCAAAGTCTTACCTTGAACGCGTTGTGGGGGTTAAGCCTAGGCGTTATGGACTAAAAAAGCAAAAAACTTTTCTCTATGGTGCCGCAGCTGTGGGGAAAAGCTCTTTAGCCTTTTTACATAGTGCGAGATATAAAAAGACGCTTTATATTAATTGTGCTGATTCTCGCACCAATATAGAATCTGCTAATGCCCTTATTTTAAAAAGCTTTTTGGAGAAAAATCTTGAGCTACTCATCATTGATTCTTACACGCCCCACATCTCTTTGCCAAATCTTAATCACATCATTCTTATTGCAGATTCTATTGCCCATTGCCCACAGGATTTTAAGAGCAAAAAAATCCACGCCTTAAGTTTTGAGGAATATATAAGCTTTGATTCTAAAAATCTCTCCATCAATAATCTTTTTAATCTGTTTTTAAAAGAGGGCAATCTGCCTGAGATTCAAACGCTTAATCCAAGCTATAAAATCACGCGTAAGCAAGAGATTTTACAGCTATCCCTTAAAAATGACTTTGATATTTTTTGTTCTCTTTTAACAATGCAGGGGCAAAAGCTTACAATTAATCACATCTACACGATTTTGAAAAAAACGCATAAAATTTCAAAAGATAGAATCTACCCTTTGCTGCAGTCCCTAAATGAATCTGGCTTTATTTTTTTACTCCCTCATCACACAAGCCCAAGCAAAAAACTATATTTTTATGATTTTACCCTGCCTTTGTGCGTGAATGTTGAGCGGGATTTTTTAGCGAGTTTAGAAAATATGCTTTTGCTTGAACTTATTGCTTTTTGTGAGCGGTATGAGTGTGAAAGCAGTATATATTATGGCGATATTGGAGAGTTTATAAGCCCACTTGGGATTTTTATCTTTCTGCCCTTTAGCACCAAAGAGAGCATAGAATCTAAATTGAAAAAATTTAGCTTTAACGCCTCGCATATTTATGTGATTACGCTTAATTTTGAAGGCAAAGGGACATTAAATCTCGCTCACACAAAGCTTGAGTGGGAAGCATTAAATTTTATTGACTTTGCCCTTGAGTTTAGTCCGCAGGCAAAGCCCTCACACCTTAAGCATTAATGCAAAAAATGCCTTGTATGTGTAAAAAGCATAGCTATGCCATATTCATCACATGCCTCTATCACTTCATCATCACGGATTGACCCGCCCGGCTGGATAATCGCACTCACTCCCATTTTATGTGCCATATCCACGCTATCGCGGAATGGGAAAAACGCTTCACTCGCACACACACAACCCTGCAAATCTAGCCCCATATCCTTTGCCTTAGCAAATGCCGCCCTTGCTGCATCAACACGGCTTGTCATGCCCATACCAATGGCTACAAGTGCGGAATCTTTGACATACACGACACAATTTGACTTTGTGAGTGCGGCAATAATGTAGGCTATCTCTAAATCTTTGCTCTGGGCAAAATCTAGGGCTTTTTGCGTTTTTAGGCTAGAATGCACAATCTCTTCTTTTTTCACACAATCGCTATTTTGAAACACAAATCCGCCTTGGATATGTTTAAAATCATAATCATCTTTTGGCAAAGGAGCATTTTGGATAAAAATTTTCATTCGCTTTTTGCTTTCAAACACATCTAACGCCTCTTGTGTGATACCCTTTGCCACAAGCACTTCTATAAACATCTTATTTATCTCTTTAGCAAGTTCAAGCCCCACTTCGCCATTTATAGCCGCCACGCCACCATACGCACTGACACTATCGCATTTTAAAGCCGCCTTATAAGAATGTAGAAGTGTATCTTTTAATGCAAAACCACAAGGATTTCCGTGCTTGACAATACATACCGCTTTAGAATCTTCCCCAAATGCACTTGCTATTCTCACTGCGGCATTCATATCCGTGAGATTATTAAAACTCGCTTCACCCTTTTTTTGCACAAAATGCTTCTGCCAAAAGGATTCAAACTCATACAATGCACCGCTTTGGTGTGGATTCTCCCCATAACGCGTTTGAAAGACTTTTTGCCCTACGATAAATCGCTTCTCCCCAAACCCACCATTAAATCGCTCATTCATATAATTTGCAATCGTGCTATCATAACTTGCCGTATGCTCATAAGCTTTAATCATCATCTTTTGTCGCAATTCAAGCGTATTTTGATTATTTTTCAACGCTTCTATAATCATTGTATAATCCGCCTTATCAGTTACCACCAGCACACTTGCGTGATTTTTTGCAGCAGATCGCACCATAGCCGGACCGCCAATATCAATATTTTCAATAATCTCTCCAAAATCTTGCGTCCTTTGTATAGTTTGCTTAAATGGATAAAGATTCACACAAACAATATCTATGCTCACTATGCCCTTTTGTTCCGCCACTCTCACATCAGCTTCATAATCTCGCCGATAGAGTATGCCGCCGTGAATCTTAGGGTGTAAGGTCTTTACCCGCCCATCAAATAACTCTTCACTCTGTGTGTATTCACCCACATCAATGGCTTTAATGTGAGAATCTTGCAAAAGCTTCAAAGTCCCGCCTGTGCTTAGAATCTCATAGCCTAATGCTACTAAATCTCTTCCAAATTCTACAATACCCTCTTTATCACTCACACTTAGTAATGCATACATAATTGTCCTTATTTGTAAATTTTGTGTAGTATTGTAGCCATATTTTTTATAAGGCAATTAAATAACAAGGTGGTTTGAATGATATGTGTCTTTGATATTGAAACAATCCCCGATTTTCACCTTTTAGCAGATGTGTTTGAGCTAAGCGGTTCGCCACTAGAGATTGCTAAAATCGCTCAGGATATGCAGAAAGAAAAAAGCGGTAGTGAGTTTTTACCACTTTGTTTTCACCGCGTTATCAGCATTAGCAGCGTGATATGTGATGAATTTGGAGCGTTCAAAAAAGTGGGGCATTTTGGGAAAAATTTTTTAGAATCTTTACACGAAGATTCTAAGCTTGAGCATTTATCAAATGATTTTTTATCAAGCGATTTTCTTGATGAGCTAGAAAAAACTTTGCTTCAAGAGTTTTGGCTTTATTTTAATAAAAATAACCCAAAGCTTGTAAGCTTTAACGGACGCGGTTTTGATATTCCTACCCTTGCCTTGCGTTCTATGCGGTATAATCTCAATGCGTGGGCGTTATTTGAGCAAAATAATCAAGCCCTAAATAAAACAAAATGGGAAAACTATCGCCAAAGATATAGCGAGCAGTTTCACACTGATTTATTTGATAGCCTTGGGCAGTTTGGTGCGACACGCTCTTTGAATCTTCATAATCTTTGCAAAATGTTAAATCTCGTTGGCAAATACGATATGAGTGGGAGCGAAGTGTATGAAACTTACCTTGGTGGAGAGAATACCAAAGAGGCAAAGCTATCCGCTCTTGAGACTATCAATCACTATTGCCACAGCGACACACTCAATACTTATTGGCTCTATCTTAAGTATGAATTGCTTAAGGGTGAGCTTTTGCTAGAAGATTATTATCATCTTTTACAAATCCTAAGCGAGAAGCTCCCACAAGATAAGCCCTACTCTGCTATTTTTACCCAAACACTGAAAAAGCACATATCTCAAGCCACCACACACAAAGGCATAGAATGACTACCCCCTACATCACAAAAAATGGCGAAATCACCACCAAAGAAGCCTTGATTAAAGATATTGAATCTATCCTTAATCTTATCCCGTCTCAATCCCAAACCACGCTTTCCCTAGATGTGATGAACTCACTTGAATGCAGTGATTTAGAATCTATCCGCGATAGTCTTTTACAAAAGCACAATGCCATTATCACAGAAAACAAAGAATGGCTTTTAGGACTAGCAGATGGATAAAATAGGCATTATTGATTATGGTGTAGGTAATCTAGGCAGTGTGCAAAACGCCTTTAGATTCTGTGCAAATCCACACCCACTGCAATCTTTGCATTTAAAATCTTCACAGCTAGAATCTCACTCACTGCGTCCGTTTTGCCTCCATATAGAATCTAGACCTGAAAATCTTAAAAAGTATGATAAGCTTTTATTACCCGGTGTTGGGGCATTTGGTAACGCTATGGAACATCTTAAAAACGCCCATTTGCTTGATGCGATTAGAGAGTTTGCTCAAAGTGGCAAATATATGCTTGGAATCTGTCTAGGAATGCAGCTACTTTTTGAAAAAAGCTTTGAGTTTGGAGAGCATAAGGGGCTTGGGCTAATTGAGGGGGAAGTTGTGGGATTTGGTAATATCGCTCCGCTAAAAGTCCCTCATATCGGCTGGAATAGTTGCTCTTTTACACAATTTGGAGAATCTTCACCATTATTGCAGGGCATTAACAATGGCAGTTTTTTATACTTCGTGCATAGCTTTCATATCCTAACGCAGGAAAAATTTATCCTTGCCCAGTGCGAGTATGGCTACCCATTTGGTGCCATTGTCAATAAAGATAATCTTTTTGGGATTCAGCCTCACCCTGAAAAAAGCCATAATGTCGGTTTGCAGCTTATAAAAAACTTCATAAATCTACATTAAGCCCATAAAAATACGAAATTGTGAGCATATTTACTCTTAGATTCTTTTATTGAGTTTTAATAATGGAGAATTTTTATCAAAAAAGGAGTAAAAAATGATTGATGTAGCAATTATCGGTGGTGGTCCTGCTGGGCTAAGTGCTGGGCTATATGCCACACGAGGTGGATTAAAAAATGTTGTATTATTTGAAAAAGGAATGCCCGGCGGACAAATCACAGGAAGCAGTGAGATAGAAAATTATCCGGGTGTTAAAGAAGTAGTTAGCGGTATGGACTTTATGGAGCCTTGGCAAGAGCAATGTTTCCGCTTTGGCTTAAAACACAAAATGAGCGAGGTCAAAAAAATCACAAAAGACAATGGAATCTTTGGCATTCATCTTGCTGATGGCAGTGTAGAGCAAGCTAAGGCTGTTATCTTTGCTGCTGGTGGAAGCCCAAAGAGAGCTAATCTCAAAGGGGAAAATGAATATTGGGGCAAAGGCATTAGCACTTGTGCAACTTGCGATGGATTTTTTTACAAAGACCAAGAAGTAGTCGTGCTAGGTGGAGGCGATACTGCCCTTGAAGAAGCTATTTATTTGAGTAGAATCTGCTCAAAAGTGCATCTTATCCATAGACGCAACGAGTTTCGTGCTGCCCCTAGCACCATTACTCACGCTAAGAATAATGAGAAAATTCACTTCATCACACCTGCAGTGATTGAGGAGATTCTAGGCGATAGCTCGGGTGTGAGTGGCGTGCGTATCAGGCATACAGATTCTAATGAAACTGAAGTCATCTCTGTGTATGGGCTTTTTATCTTTGTGGGCTATGATGTGAATACTGCGACTTTAAAACAAGATGATGGCTCAATGCTGTGCGAGTGCGATGAGTGGGGAAGTGTAAAAGTTGATTTATCAATGAAAACAAGTGTAGAGGGGCTATTTGCCGCTGGAGATGTAAGAACCCAAGCAAGTAAGCAAGTCGTGTGTGCTGCCGGAGATGGTGCTACTGCAGCGTTAAGTGCGATTGCATATTTGGAGCATAAGTAAAATTTAGTTTAAGGCAACCATTTGGCAGGGTTGCTTTTCTTATGAAAGGCACGGACTTTAAGTCTGCTAACCTTTCTCAAAAGTATCAAAGCTGCCAAAGCAACCTGCATTCGTGCGTAAGCACGAATCTACCCTTACAAAAATCAATGACATTTTTCATTGTTACTCCTTTTTTTAAATTTTGAAAGTCAAAAGCCAAAAATGATACTCAAAAAAAACGCAAGGTAGATTCTCAAACAAACAAGCAAAAATATCTTGCTTAAGTATCCTTTACATTATCTGCGTGTGCTATACTACGCTCTTAAACCATTAAAGGAGAAACTAATGCTAAAAGTAGGAATTTTTGGTGCGACAGGGCGTGTGGGGCGGCTGCTTATTGAAGAGATTCTAAACCACGATAGGCTTAATCTCTCAAGTGTATATGTGCGAAATGAGCTGCAATACTCGCTTCCTTCTAGCACGATGGTTACAAAAGATTTTAAAGTTTTTTTAGAATCTAGTGATGTTATTATTGACTTTAGCTCAGCTCACGCTACCAAAGCCTTGCTAGAAGTAGCTTTGCAATCCCCTACTCCGCTTGTTATTGGCACAACAGGGCTTGATAATGACACAAAACATTTGCTTGAAAATGCTGCGGAGCGTATGTCGATTTTGTATGCGACAAATATGAGTAGAGGTGTGGCAATGCTAAGTAAAATCGCCGCTCTTGTAAGTGGCACACTCAAAGAAAGCGATATAGAAATTTGTGAGATTCACCACAGACATAAAAAAGACGCACCCTCTGGCACTGCTTTAAGTTTGGCTGAAAGCTGTGCTAAAGCTAGGAATCTTAGCCTTGAAAATGTCCAAGTCAGTGGGCGTTGTGGAATGATAGGAGAGCGAAAAAAAGATGAAATTGCTGTGATGAGCCTACGCGGTGGAGATGTAGCCGGGCGACATACGATAGGATTCTATCTTGATGGGGAATATTTGGAACTCACACACAATGCTACTTCACGCCTTACATTTGCCAAAGGTGCGATTGATATGGCAGAATGGATTGTGAAGCAAAAAAATGGCTTATATAGTATTCAAGATGCTCTAAAATTATAAAAAATTATTAGTTTTGTTGCTATACAATAGCGATTTCTAAAAGAACACAAGGACTATCACACAAATGAAACATTGGAATGAGGAATGTGCGGTTGTAGGCGTATATAATGTAGAGAATGCAAGTATTTTGAGCTATTATTCACTTTTTGCTATGCAGCACCGCGGACAAGAAGCGAGCGGCATTTCAGCGAGTAATGGTAGCAAAATCACCACAATAAAAAATACAGGGCTTGTTACAAAAATTTTCACAGAAAAACGCTTAAACAAACTTCAAGGTCGCTCAAGCATAGGGCATAATCGCTACTCAACAGCTGGGGAAGATTCTATGAATGACACACAGCCTATTTTTGCTCGCTATGATTTAGGTGAAATGGCAATAGCACATAATGGAAATCTCACAAATGCCAAGCAGGTGCGACAAATGCTCATTAATGAGGGAGCAATATTCCAAAGCCACCTTGATACGGAGAATCTTATCCATCTCATCGCACGGAGTAAAAAGCAAAGCCTCACGGATAGAATCATAGATGCTTTAGGACAGGTTGATGGGGCGTATTGCTTTATATTCCTTTCACGCACAAAAATGTTTGCTATCCGCGACCGCTATGGTTTGCGTCCCTTAAGTCTAGGCAAGATTCAAAATCAAGATGGTAGCACGGGCTATATTGTCGCAAGTGAGAGTTGTGCATTTGACTTGGTAGGGGCGGAGTTTGTAAGAGAAGTCAAAGCGGGAGAAATGCTCATTTTTGATGGAGCCTATTCTTTAAGTGATAATCAACCAAAAAGCATTCAAGTATTTGAGCCAAATGAACACCCTTGCGTGTTTGAACACGTATATTTTGCACGACCTGATAGTAATGTTTTTGGACATAATGTATATAAGGCGAGAAAGCAAATGGGTATTGAACTTGCCAAAGAGCATAAGATTGAAGCCGATATGGTAATTCCTGTGCCTGATTCTGGCGTAGCAGCTGCGATTGGGTATAGTAAGCAAAGTGGGATTGACTTTGAGCTTGGGCTTATCCGCAATCACTATGTTGGGCGGACATTTATTGAGCCAACACAGCAGCAAAGGGAGCTTAAAGTGCGACTAAAGCTTAATCCCATTGCCGAACTCATTGCTAATAAAGATATTATTGTTATTGATGATTCTGTGGTGCGAGGGACAACAAGTAAGCAGATTATAAAGATTTTGCGTCAAGCAGGGGCAAGGAAGATTCACTTACTTATCAGCTCTCCACCGACTATCTCACCTTGCTTTTATGGTGTGGATACACCACATAAAGAGGAACTTATTTGCGCAAATAAAAGTATTGGAAAGGTGCGGAAATATATTGGGGCAGATTCCCTAGGATTTTTATCAATCGAAGGGCTTATGCGAAGTTTGGGTAATGAAAACAAACCAATGTGTAAGGCGTGTTTTGATGAGATGTATATTGATGACTTCACGAAGGCAAATCCGTGCGTGTCGTGCTAAGTGTGGGGCGTTACTTTAAAAAACGATTTGGCGGAAGGGTAAGAAAAATCCCCATTTCTTTACAGGGTTTTACCTGCCCAAATATTGATGGCTCTTTAGCAAAAGGTGGGTGCATATATTGTGATAATGAGAGCTTTTCACCTAGCCTTATTAAACTTGATAAAATCTCGCAAGTAAAGATGAATTTTTCCCTCACCACAAATCCATTACTTGAAAAGCAACTTCATCAGCTTGAAGAACAATTCTATTGGCATTCGGAGTTTCATCAAAGGAAGTTTGGCGTGGGTAAGTATATGGTGTATTTTCAATCCTACACAAACACCTATGCACCATTTGATACACTTAAAGCCTTGTATGATAAAGCATTGAGCTTTCCCAATGTCGTGGGGCTAAGCATAGGCACACGCATAGACTGCGTTGAAGATAGGCTATTGGAGCTTTTAGGAGAGTATGTCAAAAATGGTAAAGAAATTTGGCTAGAGTATGGGATTCAAAGTGTGTATGATAAGACTTTGGAACTTACAAATCGCGCTCATAGCATTGCTGGAGCAAAGGAGATGTTTGAAAAAACAAGGGCAAAGGGTGTAAAAGTCTGTGCGCATTTAATCTATGGGCTGCCTGAAGAAAGCCCAGAGATGATGCTTCACTCGCTTGATTGCGTGCTAGAATGGGGGATTAATGGCATTAAGATTCACCCACTATATGTCGTTAATGGCACACGCCTTGCCAAACTTTACAAAGAGGGCAAATATGAGCCAATCACGATGGAATGCTTTAGTGACCTTATTGTAGAATCTTTACAAAGGATTCCAGCAGATGTGGTAGTGCAAAGGATTAGTGCAGGAGCACACGATGACACGCTCCTTGCACCAAAATGGTGTTTTGATAAAAATATCCAAATGCGTTATCTGCGTGATAAACTTAAAGCCGTGGGAATAGAGTATTAGAATATTCTCTCAAGCTTCGCATAGATTTTATATAACAATATGTAAAGCCCTTATCTCTCTCAAACAATATGATAAGAATCTAAGATTCAAAGAGTTTTTTTAATCTTACCTTGCCAAACTCCACACCGGGCTGATTGTAAGTATCTATCTCAAAGATATTGCCCACGCACGAGGTCAAAAGCTCAAAATACGCGATAAGAATCCCCACGCTCTCTTCACACAAGCCCATCACTTCAATGCAATCAGTTGTAATACCCTCGTTTTCAATAGTTTGCATTGTGGCTAGGCGTTGATTATGCAGCAGGGTAGCAAAGCTTTGATTATTCACAAAATCTGTAGATTCTAAATATGGAATCCTTATATCTGGGATACTTGGCTTGAGACTATGAGCAGGATTAAGACTTAGAAAAGTTACACTCTTATCACGCACACCTTGCACGATAAGCTGCAAAAAAGAGTGCTGATCAATACTGCCAATCAAAGCAATAGGTGTAAGTCCAACCTTTTCCCCATTAACATTAATCTTGCCTAGACTTTCCCCCCATAGCTGCACATACCACGCATTGAACTGCCTAAAAAGGCTAGAGTAAGAAAATAACACATTCATAGGAATATGTTCCCTTTGTTTAGCATAAGTGAGAGCTTTGTATAAGATATGTTCCTCTTTTCGCTCAAAAAAACCTTGCGTCATCTTAGCTGCCCCTTGCAATAAAGCCTCTATGTCAAAGCCCAAAATTGCCAAAGGCACAAGCCCCACCGCACTTAAAATAGAAAATCTCCCACCAACATTTGGCATAATCTCAAAATACTTTACCTTCACACTTTTTGCCCAAGCTTCAAGCGGTGAATCCTTATCAGTAATGGCAAGCAAATGCCTTTTGCTCTCCGCAGATTCAAGCACTTTGTATCGCTCAAGCACATATTTTAACAATGAAGAAGTCTCAATGGTCGTGCCTGATTTTGAAATCACAATAAACAGGGCATTATGCAACGCCACACCCTGCAAGGCTTTCACAATATGCAAAGGGTCAGTATGTTCCAAAAATACGAGCTTTAAAGCATTTCTACAAGGCAAATGCTCTAGCATTCCATCAATCGCCTTCAATCCCAAAGAACTCCCACCAATGCCAATAATCACAAGATAAGATAAAGAATCTAAAAACTGCTCATTTTCTTTGATATACGCCCTTGCCTCCTGCAAGGCACAAGACTTAAAAGGCAAATCATAATAGCCGCTTTTCTTACTCTCTCTCTCCTGCAAGATTCCATTAAACACGCCATCACACTCGCTTTGGGAATGCGTATGACTAAAATGTAGAGAAAAATTTACCATACAATCTTGCTTGTTTTCCATTTAATTTACTTACCTTTTTTCCATTTTAAGCTAGATTCAGAATCTACACTACCGCTGCAAATATTTTACCAAAACCCGCTGCGGAAGTATCTTGGAGTGATTTTTAGGGTTTTCAAGTAAGCCAACAAGAAGCTTACTTGAGCGTAAGTGCCGCAGTTGGCGAACGCAGAATCCCTGAAAATCGCCCAAGAGACAACGCAAAACAACGCAGCCCAAAAGACTAACTGTATACATACGCACTCATATCCACAAGTCGGTGTGTATAACCCATTTCATTATCATACCACGCAAGGACTTTTGCACTTTTGCCAATAGCGATTGTCTTATCTGGCACGATTACCGCACTCGCCTTGCTACCGATAAAATCACTGGATACACGCATTTCATCATCAACGATAATAAGCCCCTTAAATGCCCCTTCAAAGCTTTCACCACTTTGTGCCTTATAGAATGCTTCATTGATAGAATCTTTACTTGCTTCACTTTTAAGATTCACACTTAAATCCACCAAACTCACATCAGGCGTTGGCACACGCACGGCAATGCCATTAAGCTTACCTGCTAAATGAGGCAATACAAGCCCAATAGCCTTTGCCGCACCTGTGCTTGTAGGTATCATAGATAGGGCGGCTGCACGAGCTCGGCGTAAATCTTTGTGCTTGACATCAAGGAGATTTTGGTCGTTTGTATAGCTATGGATAGTACTCATAAGGGCATTTTCAATACCAAAAGTAGAATCTAGCACTTTTACAATGGGGGCAAGGCAGTTTGTGGTGCAGGACGCATTTGAAATCACGCTTTCATTATTATATTGCGTATGATTGACACCATAGACAAAAGTTGGCGTATTATCCGCAGGAGCGGAGATTATCACGCGTTTTACATTGCCTTTGATATGTGCTTTTGCTTTATCAAGGGCGTTAAATTTACCCGTGCATTCAAGCACGGCTACTGCCTCGCCAAAGTCAAGATTGAGAGGGTCTCTATCACTTAGAATCTTTACATTTTTACTTTTACCAATGCGGAGTGTGTGCTCACTTAATTTCTCAACATCATAGAATCTATGCACAGAATCATAACGCAATAAATGCACCAAAGTATCTATACTTGCCGTAGTGTTTAAGCTCACAAGCTCTACATCATCGCGTTCCCCAATAATCCTAGCCGCACATAGTCCAATGCGTCCTGTGCCATTGATTGCAAGTTTGATTGCCATCTTGCTCTCCTTAAAAAATAATCTTACCACGCATCAAAACCCCATTTACAGAATCTTGCTACGAATAAAAACATCTCAAAACTCTAAGAGAGGTAAATTTCAAGGCGTATTCTAGCACAAAAATATGCTTTCCCGCACCTTTTAAGCTTGATTTATCATTGAAATGAGTGTAAAATAGCGACTTTTGACTTTCCTAGCACCCTTTCATATCTTTGCTTTTGTGTCCTTGTAGCTCAGCTGGATAGAGCACACGATTCCTAATCGTGAGGCCACGCGTTCGAATCGCGTCGAGGACACCACCACTCTATATTCTTAGCTTTCTTTTAACATTCTTTTAGCAAGCTTCTTTGCCTTGCTTAATTCATCATTCCTTACAGAATCTCCATAAATCGCATTCACATATTCTTCATAAGCAAGTTGTGAGCTAAATGCCTTTTGTGTCCTTTGCACTTTGTGATACTCACCATTACTTTGCAACTCATACATCTGCACATTATCATTTAACTGCATTTGCAAAATCTCCATAAGCCTTTTACTCATCTGTGTATTGAGACTTGGCGTGAGAATCTCCACGCGTCTTTCAAGATTTCTTGGCATAATATCTGCTGAAGCAAAATACACACCCACACTATCATTCTTAAAATAATAGATTCTGGCGTGTTCAAGGTATTTGCCTATGATAGAAAATACACGGATATTTTCACTCACGCCCTTCACACCCGGACGCAATGCACACACACCACGCACAATAAGGTCAATTTTCACTCCTGCCATTGATGCTTTATACAACGCCGCAATCACATCAATATCAATAAAAGCATTGCACTTCATAATAATCTGCCCTTCAGCCCCTTTTTTGATTTCATTATCAATCAATTCTAGAATCTTGGGCTTGATTTGCGTAGGGGCAATCATCAAACGCTCAAGCTTTGTGCGATATGATGAACCTGTTGAAAGCGAGTGAAAAAGCTTGATGGCATCTTTTGCAAAAGCCTCATTGCAAGTTAGCAATGAAATATCGGTGTAAATCTTAGCCGTGCTTGGATTATAATTCCCCGTGCTTAAATGCACATACTCCTTAAGTGTATTGCCAATCTTTTTAATCACAAGGGCGATTTTAGCGTGCACTTTCAGTCCGGGAACCCCATAAATCACGTGTGCTCCAGCAGATTCTAGTGAATGCGCCCAATGCAAGTTATTTTCCTCATCAAAACGCGCTTTAAGCTCCACAAGTGCAGTAACTTGCTTATTGTTTTCAGCTGCTTGGATAAGGGCTTTAACAATAGGTGAGTTTTTCCCAACGCGATAAAGCGTCATACGAATGGATAGCACATCAGGGTCCTTTGCGGCACTTTGGATAAAATTCACTACCGGATCAAAACTTTCATACGGGTGAAAAAGCAAAATATCTTCAGATTCTATGATGGAAAGCAAATCGGCATTGCCTTGCAATGGTGGAAGAATCTTGGGATTAAATGGTGGTGTTGTAAGATGAGCGTATGCCTTGCTCCCTACAAGCTCCCACAACCCACTAAGATTCAAAGGAATATTGTAAGTGTATATATCTTTGACATCAACATTAAGATGAGAGTTAATAAAATGAAGCAGGCTATTATCCTTATCCACGCCCACTTCAAGGCGGACAACCTCGCCTTTACGGCGTGTTTTCAGCCCCTCACTCATAATCTCAATAAAATCATCAGCCTCTTCTTCTTCTATCTCCATATCCGCATTACGCGTGATTCTAAAAGGTATATAGCTTAGAATCTCATAATCCCCAAATAGCTCACTTGCAAACTCACCTACCACATCTTCTATGGTGATGAAAATCCCCCCCTCAATCTCCACAAAACGAGGCAATAAACGCGAGATTCTTACCATTGCAAATTTGACACTACCATCTTGGAGACTTTTTAGCCGCAGAGCGATGGCAAAACTAAGATTATTTAAATGCGGAAAAGGATGTGTTGAATCCACCACTACAGGCACAATCACAGGATAAAGATAATGCAAAAAATACTCATAAAGCTTGGCTTTTTGCTCGCTATTAAGTTGAGAGACTTGCTTAATATGCATACCCTCTTGTGCGAGTCCGGTTTGAATCTCCTTAAAAACACTCTCTAATGTGCGTTTTTCTTTATCAATGTATTCTCGTATGCTTTTAAGCTGTTGCAAGGGCGTGAGCTTATCCGCACCAACCTCTGTAATCCCACTCGCATACAAACGCTTTAGTCCTGCTACGCGTATCATATAAAATTCATCTAAATTTGTGCCATAAATAGCCACAAACTTCAACCGCTCTAAAAGCGGTATATGCGTATTTTTCGCCTCATTAAGCACACGCGTATTAAACTTAAGCCAAGAAAGCTCACGATTAAAATACATCTTAGAATCATTGATTGTCATAGCTGCTTCCCCCTTGTTTGCCTATTGTTATACAGGGATTGATTGTATCTCATTTTTCATTCTAAATCATTTTTTTTATCAAAAAGGCTTGAGAATCTGCGAGATTATGGCAAAAATGTTTCACATTCTGCTTGTTTTTTCTAGTTTTTAAGCAAAATCAAACATATTTTACCTATAATGTCCGCTCGTTTTTTAACGATACCTTAACAAAAGGAGTTTTTGATGAAAAAGTATATGTTATCCTTGCTTGTTGCAGCGGGATTTGGGGCAAACGCGTTTGCTGTGAGTATTGCAGGCTTTGAGATAAGCCCAGAGCTTGGCTTGGCAGCAGGTAAGATTAAAGCCCAAACAAAAGAGGATAGCTCCATTGATATAAACAGCTATGGAGTATTTGGTAGCGTGTGGCTTGGGGCTTTTGGCCTTGTTGTGGCTCCACAGGTGAAGTATGATTTCAACAAAGGTGATGGAACAAAGTTTAGAAATCTTCAATATGGTGTGTCTGCAGGATATAACATAGGGCTTATTATTGCGCGACTTACACCTTATGTGGGTGTCAATCGCTCAAGCTTTAGCGACTATTTTAAAGATACCACTTCATACAACGCAGGATTAAAGCTAAAATTTGATCTTTTGCCTATCTCTTTAGGTTTGCTTTACACTTATCAAAATCCGGAGTTTAAGACAATTGATGCTAAACAAAAAATGCACAATATCCAAGCATTGATAGGCTTACATTTCTAGCACTACATAGAATCTTAGGGTTAGAATCTAGCCCTAAGATTCTAAAATTCGTTACTTAAACTCTCACTTGGAGCTTTTTATGGCTTTAGATTCTAAACAACTCATTGCATTTTTACAAGAGTATAATGAACTTACCATCATTGACACACCGCTTGATATTTATCTTGAAATCCCGCAACTTGCCTATATTGAAGTAAAAAAACCAGATTCTAAAGCCCTACTTTTCACGCGTCCTATTTGCAAAAAAAGTGGCAAGGAGTTTGATATTCCTGTGCTTATGAATGTCTTTGGCTCACATAAAAGACTTGAGCTTCTTATCAATAAACCCATTCCAAAAATCGCCCATAGCCTACAAAGCCTTTTGCACCTTAGCCCACCCAAATGTGTAAAGCAGATATTCCACAAGCTTAAAGAGCTGTATGCCCTGCGTTCTGTTTTTCCAAAATACATCAAAAAAAAAGGGTTATGCCAAGAGATTATTAAAACGCGTAATCTTAATCTATTTGACCTACCTATCCTTACGACTTGGGAGCTTGATGGTGGAGCGTTTATCACAATGGGGCAGGTTTATACACAAAGCCTTGATGGCACACAGAAAAATCTCGGTATGTATCGTTTGCAAGTTTATGATGAAACGCATTTGGGGCTACATTGGCAGATTCACAAAGATTCACAGCATTTCTTTCACGAGTATAAAAAAGCAAATAAAAAAATGCCTGTAAGTATTGCACTTGGCGGCGATCCATTATATATTTGGTGCGGACAAGCCCCCTTGCCTCTAGGAATCTTTGAGCTTATGCTCTATGGCTTTATCCGTGGAAAAAAGCCTGTGCTTTGCCCCTGTATCACAAATCCACTTTTTGTGCCTTATGATGTAGATATTGTTATTGAAGGTTGGGTAGATACGACACAAATGCGAGATGAAGGACCTTTTGGCGACCATACAGGATTCTATACACCTATTGAGCCTTATCCCGTGCTTGAAGTCTCTGCTATCACTATGCGGCAAAAGCCTATTTTTCCAGCAACAATTGTTGGCAAACCACCGCTTGAAGACAAGTATATGGGCTATTTGACAGAGCGTGTGTTCCTACCCCTGTTGCAAACCACTGCTCACGGCTTGCTTGATTATCATATGCCAGAAAATGGCGTCTTCCATAATCTCATTTTTGCAAAAATCAAACCTGAATATCCCTCACATAGCAAGCAGATTATGCACGCATTCTGGGGTGTAGGGCAGATGAGCTTTGTCAAACACGCCATTTTCACCGATGAAAATGTAAGTGATTTGCAAGATTATCAAGCTTTTGGCTCTTATGTGTTACATAGATTCTCGCCACAAAGCCTGCTCATTACGGAGGGGATTTGCGATGCACTTGATCATTCTAGCCCAGATTTTGCCCACGGCGGAAAGCTTGGTGTTGAGGCTATCACGCCGGTGGATAAGCCAAATTTTTATGCCTTAACTGATAAAGCATTGTGGGAACATATTGGAGCGATTTTTTCACAAGCAGTGGGGTTAAAGCAGTATTTTACCCACACGCCAAATCCCATTTGCATTATCAGTGTGGATAAAAAAAGCAATCTTTTAAACGCTACAAAAGAGACAATACAAGCATTTGAGAATCTGCACAATCATTTAAGTATTATCATTTTTGTAGATTCTCATAAAAATCAGCTAGATAACCCATATATGCTTACTTGGAGGATTGTGAATAATATTGATGCTAAACGCGACATACTCATCACACAGAATCTTGTGTTTGTAGATGCAACGGATAAAGGTAAGATTGATGGGCATTTGCGGGAGTGGCCTCTTGATACGAATTGCAATGCACAAGTTATTGAAACTTTAAGGCAAAAAGGATTGCTTAAAGGCATTGATGAGGCATTTTTGGAGCGATTTGGAATCTTACATTAAAATAACCTTAAGTTAATTTTTTCTTAAGCTACATTTACTTATAATGCCGACTCTCAATTTTGACTATACTTTCAAGGAAATACGATGGAATTGACAAAAATAGCAACACAAAATGACATTAATCGTCAATGGGTTGTGCTTGATGCTAAAGACAAAGTGTTTGGTCGTCTCATCACTGAGGTGGCGACACTTTTACGCGGTAAGCATAAGCCCTGCTTTACGCCACATATTGATTGTGGGGATTTTGTAGTGATTATCAATGCTACTGAGGCAAAATTTACAGGAATGAAGCTTGAAGATAAAGAATACTTCACGCATTCTGGCTACTTTGGAAGCACAAAAAGCAAGACTTTGCAAGAAATGTTAGAAAAACATCCAGAAAAGCTTTATCATCTCGCAGTGCGTGGAATGCTCCCAAAAAATAAACTTGGACGAGCTATGCTCAAAAAGCTTAAAGTGTATCGTGGTAGCGAACATCCACACAGCGCACAAGTTTCTAAAAGCTCAAAATAAGGGAATACTATGGCAAAAGTTTATGCAACAGGAAAAAGAAAAACAGCAATCGCAAAAGTTTGGTTGAGTGCTGGAAGTGGCAAACTCACCATCAATGGACAAAGTCTCAATGAATGGCTTGGCGGACACGAGGCGATTAAAATGAAAGTTATGCAGCCTCTCATTTTGACAAAGCAAGAAAAATCTGTGGATATTCACGCTGTTACTTTAGGTGGTGGCTACTCGGCACAGGCAGAGGCGTTGCGACACGGAATCTCAAAAGCACTTAATAGCTATGATATTGCTTTTAGAGCAATTCTTAAGCCTAAAGGCTTACTCACACGAGATTCTCGCGTTGTTGAGCGTAAAAAATATGGTAAAAGAAAGGCGCGCAGAAGCCCACAATTCTCAAAGAGGTAGGATTGTTGTGGAAATTCTCTCTCAAAGTTTTGGCGAGTATCAAACAAATTGTTATATTTGCAAACTCCCACAAGGAGAGATCATTATTGATGCGGGGATTGGTGCGACACAATGGGTGATTGAGAATTGTCCCAATCCTCTTGCTATTCTCAATACTCACGGACATTTTGACCATATTTGGAGCAACGCCGATCTTAAGACTCATTTTGCAGATACGCCGCTCGTTTGCCCAGAGCTTGATGCGTTTATGCTAGAATCTGATTGTTTTGATATAGGTCTCACACCAAGCACTCCAAGCATTCTTACAGAATGCAAAAAAGATTCACATTTTCTTCAATTTAATGGTGTAGAGGTTACTTTTTCTCATTTTCCCGGACATACACCGGGTTGCTCCATTATTGAGATTGAAAATGAAATTTTTAGCGGTGATTTTATCTTTTATCGCTCCATTGGACGCTATGACTTTCCCTACTCAAATGCCACAGATATGACAGATTCTCTTATTCGCTTTTCACAGCTTTCTTGCACTCAAAATAAAACTATCCACACAGGACACGGCATCGCAACAACTCTTGCAGATGAGCAACATAATGCTAAACTTTGGATAAAACATATAAAAAATGGGTTATAGGAGGCTGGAATGTTTTTTGCTTTTTTATCCCAAATTAGACAGGAGAGGTGCTTATGGATTTAACGACCGTTTTAGGGCTCATTGGGGCGATTGTGAGCCTCTCAATAGGGGACTTTTTGGAAGGGGGCAACCCTATCCACCTCATTCACATCAGCTCACTTATTATCATTATCCCAACGGCTGGTTGTGCGGCGATGTCTAGCACACACCCAACACACGTAAAAGGTGCCCTAAAGGAGCTAAAAATTGTCTTTGGTGCAAGTAAGGTTAATCTTAATGAGACTATACGCACCATTGTTGAGCTCTCAACCCTCGCAAGAAAAGATGGCGTTCTCTCTCTTGAAGGTAAGGCAGCACAAATTGAAGATGACTTCTTGCGACAAGCACTCTCAATGATTATTGATGGACGAGATGCACACGCTGTGCGTGAGGATATGGAAGTGCAAATAGAATCTTTGGAAGAGTATTATCACGGCTCGGCACACTATTGGGTAACCTATGCTGAAACCTGCCCAACAATGGGGCTTGTAGGGGCGGTTATGGGGCTTATGCTTGCACTCCAACTTCTTGATGACCCAAAAGCGATGGCAGCTGGTATTGCGGGGGCATTTACCGCAACGGTTACAGGGATTTTTTGTGCGTATGCACTCTTTGGTCCTTGGGGACATAAAATGATTGCAAAAAGTAAGGACATTATTCGTGAGCGTATGGTTGTTTTAGAAGGTGTTGTTGGCATTGCTAATGGCGATAACCCACGCAACCTTGAAGAGAAATTACTTGGCTTTATACCACCGGGTGAGCCTAAAATCTCACAATTTGAATAGGCAAAGATTATGGCAAAAAAGAAAAAATGTCCTGAATGCCCAGCTGGTGAGAAGTGGGCTGTTCCTTACGCGGACTTTCTCTCTTTGCTTTTGGCGCTTTTCATTGCCTTGTGGGCAATCTCTTCCTCAAGCTCTGCGGATTCTGAGGCGCTAAAAACGGAATTTGTAAAAATTTTTGATTTTACACTCACTTCGCCGCTTCCCTCAAATCAAGACGATATTAATGATAGTGAGGTGGAGAATGAAAGTGGAGCTGTGAGCCAAACCTCTTCAGTTACAACAGCTGAGATTCAACAAATGGCAGAAGAAGGTGGGATTTTAGAGCAAATGGAGATGGGCTTGTCTTTGCGACTACCCTCAAATCTCTTTTTTGAATCTGGAAGTGCAGAGATTAATAATAGTGATGTATATTTATATATTCAGCGTATGACAGCGATTATTAAAAAACTGCCCGATTATGTTAAGATTGATGTGCGGGGCTATACCGATAATGCTTCATTACCTATTGGTTCAAGATACAAGGATAATTATGAGCTTTCTTCAGCGCGTTCTCTTGCTGTAATGAAAAATCTTATTAAAAATGGAATCTCACCCGAACGCATTTCTTTTTCTGGCTATGGAGAACATCAAGCAGTTGCACCAAATGACAGCCCCATTAATCGTGCCAAGAATAATCGTGTGGAGATATTTTTCTTTGTAGATCAAAAAGATGTCCCTGCAACGCAGTCTATCCTAGAAGAGACTTTACAAAATTCACAATAATAGATTTAGAATCTTCACAACAATCAAGCTTTGTGTGATTGATTGTAAAGATTCAACAATGATTTTGCAAAGATTGCCTCGTTAGATTCTAGACTAAGCAACATAAAGCTATTGTGTTTTTAAATGAGTAGGCAGAGCTTATTTGTTTTGTCAAAACACTTGAATTTATAGACTTACATTTGGGTTTTTTAAAGAAACTTTTTTATAATCTTTGGTAGGAAGCACTTATTACTCTGCCTTTATATAAGTCGAGAGATTTATATTGCAATTTCAAGCAACTATATAGAATTTTCAAGAAGTTTAAGCAACTCACTTAAAATGCATCAATATATGTTGCCAACGCCTCAATATCAGCATCGCTCAAATGCTTTGTCTGCATATACATAATCACAGAATTACCACCCCTACTCAAAGTTCTCGCACGAAAGCCTTTTAAAGATTCTATAACCTGCTTCTTATTTAATGAAGCGATTAAAACATTGCCTACACTACCGGGTGCAACACTTTTGCCATCTTTGCCGTGGCAGGAGGCACAACGAGCATACAGCAGCTCTGGATCAGATGTATTTTGCACAGAATCTTGAGAATTATCGCTAGAAGATGTAGTGATAGAATCTTGTGTTAAAGGTATAGTTTGATTTGACTGTGTAGTTTTATCATCAGTAGAACAGGCAGTAAAAAATAAAAAAGAGAGATAAAAAGCCAAAAGAATAAACTTATACATTTTTCCTTCACCTTTCTTAGATTATACATCTCTCCTTTATGGCAAATAGAACGCATAAAGGAGAGAATATTGCACTATTGAGCTTTTTCTTCCTTTTGCTCACTAGACTGCGTTTGCTCTTCACTCGCTGCTGAAGCATCAGATTCAGGCTTAACCTCAGCATTAGCCTCTGCAGATGCCTCCGTTGCTTTTGGGTCCTTAATCTCAATACCTGGATCTTCAACAAGAGGCACAGCAGATTCTCTTTGCTCTGGTGCCGGTGCTACTGGAGCTTCTTTTTCCTTTATGTTATCACCACACGCCGCAAATATTAAACCTAAACCCAAAACTAAAGCTAACCTTTTCATATGTTACCCCTTTCTTTTCTCCATAATTTCCTTGGCAATATTATTTGGAACCTCGCCATAATGATCAAATTCCATAGTATATGTGCCTCTACCCTGTGTAGCTGAACGCAAATCAGTAGAATACCCAAACATCTCAGCCAATGGAACAAATGCATTTACAATCTTTAATCCCATACGATCATCCATTGAATTTATTTGCCCACGCCTTCTATTCAAGTCTCCTATGACATCACCCATATACTCTTCAGGGACCTCAACCTCAACCTTCATCATAGGCTCTAACAGCACTGCATTTGCTTTACGACAAGCATCTTTAAATGCCATAGAACCAGCGATTTTAAACGCCATTTCAGATGAATCCACATCGTGGTAACTCCCATCGTAGAGAGTTACTTTAAAATCTACGACAGGATATCCAGCAAACACACCATTTTGCATTGCTTCTTGAATCCCTTTATCAACAGCAGGAATATACTCTTTTGGAATCACACCCCCACTAATATTATTTACAAATTCATACCCTTCGCCAGGTTCTTTTGGCTCTAGCTTGATATGAACATGTCCATACTGACCTCGCCCACCAGATTGTTTTGCATATTTACATTCTTGCTCTACTGCGTTGCGGATAGTCTCCCTAAAGGCAACTTGTGGCTCACCTACTTCAGCCTCAACCTTAAATTCCCTTTTCAATCTATCAACAATGATTTCAAGGTGTAACTCACCCATACCACCAATAAGCGTTTGCCCTGTCTCCTCGTGTGTGTTTACTCTAAAGCTTGGATCTTCTTCTGCAAGCTTACCTAAAGCGATAGACATTTTCTCTTGGTCTGCTTTTGTTTTTGGTTCAACAGCAATTTGAATCACAGGCTCTGGGAAATCCATACGCTCCAAAATTACCGGCACTTTTTCATCACAAAGCGTATCACCCGTAACCGTATCTTTTAAACCAACAAAAGCACAAATCTCACCTGCATAAATCTCTTTTATGTCTTCTCGCTTGTTGGAGTGCATTTTCAAAAGTCGCCCAACACGCTCTTTCTTACCCTTTGTAGAGTTAAGGACATAACTTCCAGATTCTAATTTTCCACGATATGCACGAACAAATGTAAGTTGTCCAACAAATGGGTCTGTCATAATCTTAAATGCCAAACCAGCAAATGCACCATTATCACTTGATTCTACACTAAGTTCAGACTCATCTTTTGGATCAATACCCTTAATCTCAGCAACTTCAGTAGGAGCGGGAAGATAATCAACAACAGCATCAAGAAGTGTTTGAACGCCTTTATTCTTAAAGCTTGAGCCACAAAGCATTGGAATAAGACTCATATTGAGACAGCCTATCTTAACACCCTTTTTGATCTCTTCAATACTTAACTCTTCTCCACCAAGATATTTTTCCATCAAAGCTTCATCTTGTTCGGCTGCGGCTTCTAACAATTTCTCACGATACTCATTAGCCTTTTCTAATAAATCAGCTGGAATCTCTTCCACATCATATTTAGCCCCCATAGATTCATCATTCCAAACGATAGCTTTCATTTGAATTAAATCTACAATACCCTTAAAATTCTCTTCTGCACCAATAGGTATATTAATAGGCACGGGATTAGCTTTAAGTCGTTGCCTGATTTGAGATTCTACATTGAAAAAGTTTGCACCGATTCTATCCATCTTATTTACAAACACCATACGAGGAACGCCGTATTTATTGGCTTGTCTCCACACGGTTTCACTTTGAGGCTGCACCCCACCAACAGAACAAAATACCGCCACAGCACCATCAAGCACACGCATAGAGCGTTCCACCTCAATGGTAAAATCCACATGTCCGGGAGTGTCAATAAGGTTGATTTGGTAATCTTTCCAAAAACAAGTGGTTGTCGCTGAAGTAATAGTAATACCACGCTCTTTCTCCTGCTCCATCCAATCCATAGTCGCAGCACCATCATGCACTTCACCTATTTTATGGCTAACACCTGTATAAAACAAAATACGCTCTGAAGTTGTTGTTTTACCAGCATCGATGTGTGCAGCAATACCAATATTTCTAATTCGTGCTAAAGGGGTTTTCCTTGCCATTATATGTCCTTTGTCTTTCTATTACCAACGATAATGTGCAAATGCTTTGTTTGCTTCAGCCATTTTATGCACATCTTCTTTCTTCTTAAACGCTGCACCACGATCATTTGCCGCATCTACAAGCTCACTTGCCAAACGCTCAACCATTGTGCGTTCATTTCTCTTGCGTGTCGCTTCAAGCAACCAACGAATAGAAAGAGATTGCTGACGAGTAGGACGCACTTCAACAGGGACTTGGTAAGTTGCTCCGCCCACGCGTCTGCTTCTTACTTCCACAAGTGGCTTTACACGCTCTAATGCTTTTTCAAAAACTTCAATACCCTTTTCACCACTCTTCTCTTCAATCCTATCAAACGCTGCGTAAATGATCTTCTCGCTCACGCTTTTTTTGCCATCAAGCATCATCTTGTTGATAAACTTCGTTACCACCTTATTGTTATAAATTGGATCACCTAGAATCTCTCTTACAGGGGCTTTTCTTCTTCTCATATTCTATCCTTAACTATTTTTTATCGCCACCGGCTTTAGCTTTTTTAGCACCATACTTACTGCGTGAAACACTTCTCTTTGCCACACCTGCTGTATCCAAAGCACCACGAATAATGTGATACTTCACACCCGGCAAGTCCTTAACACGCCCACCTCTCACAAGCACGATTGAGTGCTCTTGCAAGTTGTGTCCCTCACCGGGAATATAGCTAATAACCTCAACCTTAGAAGTAAGCTTGACTTTTGCAACCTTTCTCAACGCTGAGTTTGGTTTCTTTGGTGTTGTTGTATAAACACGCGTACATACACCTCTTCTTTGCGGACACTCTAACAACGCTGGAGACTTCGTCTTGCGAATGACTTTCTTTCTCTCTTTTCTAATTAATTGATTTATGGTTGGCACTGACATTTCCTTTATGTAAAATTTGAAAATAAAAAATGCGGGGATTCTACCCAACTAAAACTTTTATTTCTCTTAGAGAATAGGATTTTACCCTATTCTTCTGCTCTATCATCTTGTGCATCATACTTGTAGTTAAACTTCTTGTTTTTATACAAGCCCGTTCCCACAGGTATCATACGCCCAAGAACAACATTTTCTTTGAGATCATCAAGCGTATCTTTTTTAGCTGCAATACTCGCCTCTGTAAGCACTTTTGTGGTTTCTTGGAAAGATGCTGCTGAAATAATAGAATCACTTCCAATAGCCGCACGAGTGATACCTAGCAAGATTGGTTCAGCAACCGCTGGCTCACCACCTATACGCAAGATTCTCTCATTTTCCTCTTTAAAGTGTCGCTTGCTGACCAAATCACCTTCAATGAACTTCGTATTACCGCTATCAACAATCTTTACTTGTCGCAGCATTTGAGAGACAATGATCTCAATATGCTTATCAGCAATACTTACACCTTGTCGGCGATACACTTGCTGCACTTCACTCACAATATACTTATGAAGCTCTTTCTCTCCACTGATACGCAAAATATCGTGGCTTGAAACTACGCCATCAGTCATTGCTTCCCCTGCGTGGATAAACTCATTCTCATGCACAAGAATCTTCTTATTCTTATCCACGGCATATTCAGCAACACGACCATCAGTAGAGGTAATGATAATTCTCTCCTTACCGCGTATAGGCTTACCAAAACTTACCGTTCCATCAAGCTCGGAAAGAATAGCCGTATCTTTTGGTTTTCTTGCTTCAAAAAGCTCTGTAACGCGTGGAAGACCGCCTGTAATATCTTTTGATTTTGCCAATGCTTTAGGCACTTTGGCGATAACATCAGCTACTTCTACCTTATCACCATCATTTACCGCGATAGATGTGCGAGATTCTAAGCGATAGCTTATCTCTTTACCATCTTTTGTGGTAACAACAAGCATAGGTTTGTATCCAGCTGGGACATATTCATTAATCACAAAGTTCTTTTGATGTGTGTTCTCATCTTCTTGCTCACTCACCGTAATACCTGCGATAATATCTCTAAAGGATACAACCCCAGCTTGATCGGCAATTACAGGCTCACTATATGCATCCCACTCAGCCACGACAATATGCTCATCTGAAGTTGGTTCAGAGATAAGCGTATCAATATCCACCTCACTATTATCATCAACAAGAATCTTGGAGGTTCTCGCGATATAGTGGCGGATAGCCTCTCTATCATTTTGGTCAGCAATCACAGCAAACATACCTTTTTCGGATACAACCATACCCTTTTTGACATCGTGGTTACGCTCAAGTGTATCAGCACGAAGTGCATAGAACTTAACAATCCCCTTCTCTTTTGCGAAAATCTTTTGAGAGATAGGTGCATTATCCTCAACTTTCAGCTCACTACCATAGGGGATACGCGCAGGGACATTCCAACTATCCATAATGGTATCAACAATACTACCCCCCGCTTTAACCTTATACCCACTCTCGTGTGGCACAAGCAATTTACCTTCAATCTTACCTGTAACCCCAGCAAGCTCATTTTGCTTAGCCACATCATCTTTTCTCAAGCGATATGTTTCTGTTCGTTTCTTATCGCCGATAATTGTAATATGCACTTCATCGTGGATATTTTCAACCTGAAGCTCTCCATCAAATTCCGCCTTAATGCGTGGCTCAACAACAAGAATTGCTGCATTTCTACGATTTGCCACAATCTTTTGTCCCTTACTATTAGTATAAGTACGGATATTGTGGTAGCGTATAAAGCCCTCTTTCTTAGCAACAATCTGTCTCTCCTCTGTGCTTCTACTTGCTGTCCCACCAACGTGGAATGTTCTTAGTGTAAGCTGTGTTCCGGGCTCACCAATACTTTGTGCAGCCAATACACCAACAGCCTCACCCGGTTTGACCATCTTAGATTCTCCAAGATTTAGACCATAGCATTTTGCACAAACACCTTTTGGAGCCTTACAAGTTACAGGAGTGCGAATCATCACGGACTTGACATTTGCCTCTTTAATGCGTTTTGCCATCGCTGCATCAATCAGCACACCCTCGCTAAGCAGAATCTCATTAGCAATAGGATCAATAATATCACGCGCCAACACACGCCCAACTACACGATCTTCAAGCGGCTCAATCATATCGCTTCCAACAGTTATGTCTGTAATCTCCACACCCTCGTGTGTGCCACAATCCTCAATAGTAACCTTCATATTTTGACTTACATCAATAAGCTTTCTTGTAAGATACCCAGCATTTGCCGTTTTTAACGCCGTATCTGCTAGACCCTTTCTCGCACCGTGCGTTGAATTAAAGTATTCCAATACATTCAAGCCCTCTTTGAAGTTTGAAGTAATAGGTGTCTCAATAATCGTGCCATCAGGTTTAGCCATAAGACCTCTCATCGCAGAAAGCTGACGAATCTGTGCTTCACTTCCTCTCGCTCCTGAATCTGCCATCATATAGATAGAGTTAAAGCCTTCTTTATCTGTTTTGACTTTCTCCATCATCAGTTTGCCCATTTTTTCGCTTGTCTCCGTCCAAATATCAATACTCTTATTGTATCGCTCTTGTGCAGTAAGAAGCCCTTGCTCAAATTCACCTTGAATCCTCTTAATCTCTTTTTTGGCTTCCTCTATCATACTCATTTTGTTTTGAGGGATAATAATATCAGCCGCAGAGATAGAGATACCCGCTTTTGTTGCGTATTTGAATCCTAGATTCTTAAGATTATCAAGGAAAGTAGCTGTAATTCCCAATCCACCTTCTTTATACACATAATCAATCAATGTGCCAATATCTTTTTTCTTCATCGTTTGATTCCACAAGCTTAACGGCACAAAATCAGGCAATATAGAACTTAGAATCATACGCCCAGCTGTTGTATCAATCACGCGTCTTTCATAAACGGTCTTAATGCGTGCATTGATATCAAGCTCACCCATCTCAATTGCCACAACAATCTCATCAATACCTGAGAAAATCTTGTGTTCACCCTTCACGCCCTTTTTCTCTAAAGATAGATAATACAAGCCTAAAACCATATCTTGGCTAGGCACAGCTACTGCCTTACCACTTGCAGGCAGAAGGATATTCATAGAGCTCAACATTAACACCTTACATTCTGTGATAGCCTCTTGTGAAAGCGGCACATGCACAGCCATTTGGTCGCCATCAAAGTCCGCATTGAAAGCCGAACATACAAGTGGGTGAAGCTGAATTGCTTTACCATCTATCAATTTTGGATGGAACGCCTGAATAGACTGCTTATGCAATGTCGGGGCACGATTAAGCAACACTGGGTAACCTTCAACAATCTCTTGGAGACATTCCCACACTTCATTTGTTTTTTGATTAACCATCTTCACAGCTTGTTTAAGCGTTGTAGCATATCCTTTTTCTTCAAGCTTGGCAAACAAATGTGGCTTAAATAGCTCTAATGCCATATTTTTAGGCAATCCACACTGGTCAATCTTAAGATTTGGTCCTACAACAATAACACTTCTTCCGGAGAAATCCACCCTTTTACCAAGCAGATTCTGTCTAAAGCGTCCTTGCTTCCCTTTGATAATTTCTGAAAGCGATTTAAGCGGACGCTTATTTGCACCCTTAACCGCATTAGCATTTCTACCATTATCAAATAGTGCATCAACAGCCTCTTGGAGCATTCTCTTTTCATTGCGAACAATAATCTCTGGTGAATCTAGCTCAATAAGTCGCTTTAAGCGTTGATTGCGATTAATCACACGGCGATACAAATCATTTACATCACTTACGGCAAATTTTCCACCATCAAGTGCAACTAAAGGACGCAAATCCGGTGGTAACACTGGTAAGATAGTCAGCATCATCCACTCTGGGCGGTTGCCTGAATTAATAAAGCTTTCAACAACTTTCAAGCGTTTAACAATGGTCTTTTTCTTTGCTTCGGAATTTGTTGATTTAATCTCTTCACGCAAACTGCCTAAAAGCTGGGTTAAATCTAGCTCTTCTAAAAGCTCCTTAATCGCCTCGCCACCCATTTGAGCTACAAAGCCTGTATGTTCAAAGCGTTGATTAATACTTTGGAACTGCTCTTCATTCAACACATCATATTTTAAAATCGGCTTTGAACCTTCATTGTCGTAAAATGCTTCACCCGGAGACTTAACAATATATGCCTCATAGTATAAAACGCGTTCCAAATCTTTCATTTTCACGCCAAGCAATGTCCCTATACGACTTGGCAAAGAGCTAACATACCAAATATGTGCCACAGGTGCTACAAGCTCAATATGCCCCATACGAGAGCGACGCACCTTAGCTTTTGTTACTTCAACGCCGCACTTTTCGCACACAATGCCTTTATAACGCATTTTCTTATATTTACCACACAAACATTCATAATCACGCACTGGTCCAAAAATCTTTGTGCAGAACAAACCATCGCGTTCAGGTTTCAAAGTGCGATAATTAATTGTTTCTGGCTTTTTAACCTCACCACGACTCCAAGAGAGAATCTTCTCTGGACTTGCCAACACAAGCTGGAAAGAACTGAAATCTTTTGGACGATCATCTTCTTTAATCGTGATAGGTATAGGCATACCATTTTCATCAATCTCTTCGCCATAAATATTTACATCAAGTGCTAAAGACTGAAGCTCTTTTGTTAAAACATAAAAAGTTTCTGGAATCTCAGATTCACCAACATGTTCGCCTTTTGTAATTGCCTTATACGCACCTCTTCGCCCTTCTGTGTCATCGGATTTAATAGTGAGCATTTCTTTAAGCGTATGTGCTGCACCATAGGCTTCAAGTGCCCATACTTCCATCTCCCCAAAGCGTTGCCCACCAAATAAAGCCTTGCCGCCAACAGGCTGCTGCGTTACAAGTGAATAAGGTCCCGTGCTTCGTGCGTGTACCTTTTCATCAACAAGATGATGGAGTTTTAACATATACATATAACCAACATTAACACGCTCACGCATTTTTTCGCCTGTTTTCCCATCATATAGTTCTGTCTTGCCATCAGTGTCAATCTTTGCTAGAGCAAAAAGTTTGTCAAACTGCTCTTGCTTAATCCCCTCAAATACAGGAATGGCAAACTTCACACCATTACTCCAATCTTTTGCATACGCTAATAAATGCTCATCATCAAGCTTTTTAAGAGAATCTAGCATTGCTTTATCTTCGGGATTCACAACATTATGAATCTCAATCATTTTTGAACGCAATGTATCTATCCATTGCTTTGATTGTGAGTGAAAAATTTCCTCAATTTGACGCCCAAGATTCTTACCTACAAGCCCCAAATGCACTTCAAGAATCTGCCCAATATTCATACGACTAGGCACACCTAAAGGATTCAGCACAATATCCACTGGCTCACCATCAGCAGTATAGGGCATATCTACCACAGGAACAATATTTGAAACAATACCTTTATTTCCGTGTCGTCCCGCCATTTTATCGCCCACTTTGAGTTTGCGTTTTGTAGCGATATAAATCTTTACAAGCTTAACAACACCACTTGGCAAAATATCATCTTTTTCTAAGATGGAAAGCTTTTCCTCGTGCTCTTCACCTAAGGTTTTCTTTTGCTCTAAGAAGTTTGTCTTAATCTGTTCATATCGGCTTTGCACCTCTTTTGAATAGCTCTTAATCAAAGTGCTAAGAGCAAAAGGATTAAGTGCGCTTAGCTCTTCTTTTGGAATCTGAACACCTTTTTTAAATACCTTATCGGCAATTTTTGCCTCACCAATAAGCTTTTCTTTAGAAAGCATTAGTGAGATTCGCAAAGTCTCCTCTTGTTGAATCATTGTCAATCTATCGTGATGCTCTATGTCAAGTACCTTTTTTTCTTCCTCATACGCACTTATGGCACGAGCATCTTTTTCATAGCCTTTTTTTGTAAAGATTTTTACATCAACAACAGTTCCCTCAAGTGAAGGTGGGCAATATAACGATTTATTTACCACGTGTCCTGCTTTTTCACCAAAAATTGCACGCAACAATCTCTCTTCAGGCGTTGGTTTTACCTCCCCTTTGGGAGAAACTTTCCCAACAAGAATCATACCGCCACTCACATAAGTCCCTATTCTTACAATCCCACTTTCATCAAGATGTGCTGTTTCAGTTTCTTTTGTCCCGGGAATATCGGCTGTAATCTCCTCTAACCCGTGTTTTAGCTCACGAGCCTCAATTTCTTTCTCATAAATATGGATAGAAGTAAAAGCGTCTTCTTTAATGAGTTTTTCACTCACCACAATCGCATCTTCAAAGTTGTATCCATTCCACGGCATAAAAGCCACACGAATATTCTTACCCAAAGCCAACTCACCACTATCCATACTTGGACCATCAGCGATAATTTGCCCCTCTTCTACACTATCACCTTGTCGCACGATAGGCTGCTGTGAAAAGCAAGTATTTTGATTTGTTCGTAGATTCTTGCCAAGATAATAATGATCAATGTATGCACCATTTTCATCTTCACCAAGAATGTAAATATTTTTAGAATCCACCTTTTCTACAATACCGCCTCTTTTTGCCTTTGTCGCTTCCCAAGAATCACGAGCAATAACTTGCTCAATCCCTGTGCCAACAATAGGTGCATCAGGTTTCAATAGTGGCACAGCTTGACGCTGCATATTAGACCCCATAAGAGCGCGGTTTGCATCATCGTGTTCCAAAAATGGAATAAGCGAAGCCGCAACACCAACAAGCATTCTAGGGCTTAAGTCAATAAGCTGCACACGAGATTTTTCGCCTAGTAGAATCTCCCCATCTTTTCTTGTCTCAATCAAATCTTCAATAATGCGTCCATCTTTATCCACAGCCGTGCTTGCAGGAGCGATAACAAGCCCCTCTTCTTGTGCTGCAGTAAGATATATAATCTCATCGGTTACAACGCCGTTTTCAACCTTTTTATATGGTGCTTCAATAAAGCCCAAATCATTCACGCGTGTGTAAGTTGAAAGCGTATTGATAAGACCGATATTTTGCCCTTCTGGTGTCTCAATAGGGCAGATTCTACCATAATGCGTAGGATGCACATCTCTTGCTTCAAAACCTACCCTATCTTTCACAAGCCCGCCCTCACCAAGTGCGGAAAGTCGGCGTTTATGGGTAACTTCTGATAATGGGTTAGTTTGATCCATAAATTGTGAAAGTTGCCCACCTGTGAAAAATTCCATAATCGTGCTTGTAATCATCTTACCATTGACTAAATCGTGTGGCATAATCGTATCAAATGCACCGCTTAATGAAGTGAGCTTATCACGAATAGCCTTTTGCATTTTCACAAGTCCCGAGTGAAGCTCATTTGCCAAAAGCTCACCAATTGAACGGATTCTACGATTACCAAGATGGTCTCTATCATCAATTTTACCTAGTCCATTTTTGACTTTAAGCAAATATTGAATCGTTTTAAGAATATCTTCGTGTGTCAGCACGGTAACATAATCAGGCACATTAATTTGAAGCTTATGATTCATTTTCATACGACCTACGCGTGTCAAATCATAACGCTCTGAATCAAAGAAAAGTTGTCGCACAAAATTTTTAGCCACCTCTTTTGTTACAGGCTCACCCGGACGCATAACCTTATAGATTCTAATTGCAGCCAAATCATTTTCATCATCAATCTTTTCACTTTGGCGGAGCATTTTAAGAGATTCTGCATCCGCCATAAACGAGTTGATAATAGAATTATCCACGCCCACAGCACTATCATTAGCAATAACAAATTCAGTGATTTTAGATTCGTGTATTTTTTTAAGCTTAAGCTCATCAAGCTGTGTGAGAGTATCAAACAATACTTCACCCTGTGCATTAGATACAGGCTCTGCGAGGAATTTGTTACTTAAACTCTCAAGCGGATATTCTATGAGATCAATGTTTGCCTCTTTGAGTTCTTTAATTTTTTTGGCTGAAAGTCGTTTGCCAGATGCAACCAAAAGATTGCCTTTAGCATCTTTAATATCAAACTCCGCACGAGTACCAATACCATCAACATCAAAAGGAATAAGATATTTACCCTTTTGATACTTCACCTTTTGCAATGGATAAAAAATCTTAAGAATATCTTGTTTGCTATAGCCCATAGCACGCAAAATAATCGTTACAGGCACTTTTCTACGCTTATTGATACGCGCATACAGCACATCTTTAGCATCATACTCAAAATACAGCCAAGAACCTCTATCTGGGATAATTTGTCCTGTATAAATAAGCTTATTTGATGAAGTATTAGATTCTTCTTCTTTAAAGATAACGCCCGGGCTACGATGAAGCTGATTAACCACCACGCGTTCAACACCATTGATAATAAAGCTTGTTCTATCTGTCATTAGCGGAATATCACGCACAAAAATATTTTGTTCTTTTACATCTTTAACACCAAGTCTTTCGCCAGTTTTCTCATCTTTTTCCCACAGCACAAGACGAATCTTAATCTGCAATGAAATTGCATAGGTTACACCACGCACCATTGCCTCACTAGTAGTATATTTAGGCTTACCAAACTTGCAACCAGCATATTCAAGTGTAATACGATTTTGGCTATCTTGGATAGGAAAAACAGACTTAAATACGCGTTCAATACCAGATTCTTTATCACTATCAACGCAAAGAAAATCATCATAGCTGTTTCTTTGCAAAAGCAAGAGATTGGGAACTTCAATGCTTTGAGGATTTTTCGTAAAGTCTGCTCGGAGTCTGTTTTTTAATTTTGTGAAGTTTGCCATATGTTGAATCCTTCTCAGTCTATAGATTAAAAAGAGCTAAATACTCTAAAAAAGCCTACAATTATAAGGTATTTTTACAATATTACTTAAATGCAAAAAAGCCAAACCTTAGATTCTAAGATTTGGCAACCATTAAGAAACAAGGAAATATGCAAGATTACTTAATCTCAACCTTCGCACCCGCTTCTTCAAGTTTTTTCTTAAAGTTTTCAGCATCTTCTTTGCTTACACCCTCTTTAAGTGTGCTAGGAGTTTGCTCTGTCGCATCTTTTGCTTCTTTCAAGCCCAAGCCTGTAATCTCACGCACCGCTTTAATTACATTGATCTTATTTGCACCTGCATCAACAAGAATTACATTAAAATCAGTTTTTTCTTCAGCAGCAGCTCCAGCACCACCACCTGCAACTGCACCTGCAACAACCGTTGGAGCAGCACTTACACCAAACTTCTCTTCAAAAGCCTTTACAAGCTCTGAAAGTTCTAACACGGAAAGGTTTCCAATGTATTCCAATACATCTTCTTTAGAAATTGCCATCTTTTTCTCCTCTTATTGATTTTCTTCTTTTTGTTTTTTCAAATTATCAAGCCCGGTAACAAAATAACGCGCCGGTGCAGTCCAAACAGACAACAACATACCAATAAGCTCTTCTTTGCTTGGGAGCTTGGAAACAGATACAATATGTTGTGTATCCACAACTTGAGCATCAAATAAACCTGTTTTCAAAACAAAATGCTCACTATGTGTGTCTGCAAATTTACAAACAACTTTAGACAATGCGATTTGATCATCTGCCCAAAGAAAAATATTTGTATCTTTAAGTGCCAAATCTGGTTGCTCCGCATTTTTAAGTGCGATACTTGCCAAAGTGTTCTTAATGACTTGGACTTTAATGTTTGTTGCCTTTGAAGTGCGTCTTAGCTCTTCAAGATGACTTACTTGCAAACCTTTATAATCACACACAATAAGTGCGGAAGCATTCTTAAATTCAGAACTTAAATATTCTACAATCTGAATCTTCTCTTGTTTAGTCATTCCTCCTCCTTTCAGCCCAAAACCTCACATAGGGTAATTTTTAAGCCAAAGCCCCTATATTCTTTGGTCTAAGATAAAACAATACGACAATCTATAAGGCTTACTTTATATCCATAAGTTCTTGAGAATCTAGCTGTATAGCCGGACTCATCGTAAGGGATAAAGTGCTACTGCGGATATATTTGCCTTTTGCTGAAGTTGGCTTTAGTCTATTGATAGCACGAACAAACTCTAGCATATTGTCGCGGATTTTATTTTCATCAAATGAAGCCTTGCCAATAGGAGCGTGAATAATACCCTTTTTATCTACCCTAAAATTCACCTGTCCGCTTTTAGCGTTGGAAACCGCCTTAGCAACATCCATTGTAACAGTGCCTGTTTTTGGATTTGGCATCAAACCCTTTGGTCCAAGAATACGCCCCACTTTCCCTACAAGTGCCATCATATCCGGCGTCGCAATAACCATATCAAAATTAATCTTGCCATTTTTAATCTCATCTGCCAAATCATCAGCACCCACAACATCAGCACCAGCACTTTTTGCCTCATCTGCCTTGATGCCTTTAGCAAAAACAGCAACACGCACTTTTTTACCTGTCCCGTGAGGCAATACGACTGCACCGCGTATCATTTGGTCAGCGTGTCTAGGATCAACACCGAGTCGCAGTGCAACTTCAACCGTTTCATCAAACTTTGTAGATGCCAATGATTTTACTGCACTCACACCACTTTGAACATCATACACCTTTTGAGAATCTATCTTCGCCTGTAAAGCTTGTAATCTCTTTGCTACTTTTTTACCCATAAACAAACTCCGTTATTAATCTTGGATTTCAATACCCATACTTCTCGCACTTCCAACTACAATCTTCTTTGCAGCCTCAAGGTCTGATGCATTAAGGTCTTCCATTTTAGTTTGAGCAATCTCTTCAAGCTGTTTGCTTGTCAATTTTCCAACTTTATTCTTTAGCGGATTATCAGAGCCTTTTGTAATCCTAGCTGCTTTCTTGATAAGATCCGTTACAGGTGGCTTTTTTGTAATAAAGGTAAAACTCTTATCCTGATAAATTGTAATCACGACAGGAATATTAAAATCACCCATATCCTTTGTCTTTTCATTAAAAGCCTTACAAAACTCCATAATATTTACGCCTCTTTGCCCTAAAGCTGGACCAACAGGAGGAGATGGATTTGCCTTGCCCGCTGGAATCTGCAACTTCAACTCACCAACAACTTTCTTGCCCATTATCTATTCCTTTCTCTTAAGCAAATTTAAACAATTTTTTCGACTTGCGAATATAAAATCTCAACAGGAGTATTTCTACCAAATATAGAAACATTGAGCTTAAGTTTCTTATGCTCTAAGTCATACTCCTCAACCGTGCCTGTAAAATTTACAAATGGACCATCAATGATCCGCACAACTTCACCCTGTTCAAATGAAATCTTAGGTTTTGGAGCACTTGGATTCCTTACCTTTTCAAGTATCTTTGCAATATCAGCTTCATTTAAAGGTGTGGGCTTCTTGCTCTCACCAATGAAACGCCCTACCCTAGGCAAAGACTGGATCATATGCCAAAGCTTTGTGTCTAAATCAACTTGAATAAACACATACCCAGGATACAAACTCCTATCAACGATCTTCTTCTTTGTCTCTATGATAGATTCTGTAGGAACAACAACCTCTCCAAATCTATCTTGCATTTGATTTTGCACAATCAAATTACGGATTGCCTCGCCTACTGACTTTTCGCTACCAGAATATGTTTGTATAGCATACCACTCCAAGCTTCACCTCTCCACAATAATATTACAAAATACTTGACACAGAATGAAGCAAAATCCAATCAACCAACGCTAGAAATAAAGTAACGACACTTACTACAATAAGCACAGATATAGACGCATTGCGAATCTGCTCTTTTGTAGGGAAAATAACTTTTAGTCGTTCCTCATTTGCGTTGCGAAAATAGGTTTTTATCTTTTTAATCATTATGTATCTCTTTCTTAAAGAATTATCAACTTACAGCTTTTGTGGCAGGCCAGGAGGGACTCGAACCCCCAACACTCGGTTTTGGAGACCGACGCTCTACCATTGGAGCTACTGACCTATAAGCTAGGCAAAAAGCCTAGCTTTTAAGCTTTACTTCCTTGTGAATTGTATGTTTATTCAAACGAGGAGAAAACTTCTTGAGCTCCAGTTTTTCTGTATTTGTCTTTGCATTCTTAGTAGTGCTATAATTTATATCACCACATTCCGAACACTTAAGTCCTATCTTAATAGTGCTTCCCTTTGCCATCTAATAGCCTCTTACTATTCAATGATTTTTGTTACAACACCTGAACCAACCGTTCTACCACCCTCACGAATCGCAAAACGAGTTCCTTCTTCAAGTGCTACAGGTGCGATAAGCTCTACTGTGATTTTTACATTATCACCAGGCATAACCATCTCTACACCGCTTGGAAGCTCAATAGAACCAGTAACATCTGTTGTTCTTACATAGAATTGTGGGCGATAACCTTTAAAGAATGGAGTGTGTCGTCCGCCTTCCTCTTTTGAAAGAACATAAATTTCACCCTCAAATTTCTTATGAGGTGTAATTGAGCCGGGCTTACAAAGCACCATACCTCTTTCAACTTCTTCTTTCTTTGTTCCTCTTAAAAGGATACCGACATTGTCTCCAGCTTCACCTTTATCAAGCTCTTTTCTAAACATCTCAACGCCAGTAACTGTTGTTTTTTGTGTATCGCGGATACCTACGATTTCTACTTCATCACCTACACATACAACACCTCTTTCTACTCTACCTGTTACAACTGTTCCACGACCAGCGATTGAGAACACATCTTCCACAGGCATAAGGAATGTTTTTTCAGTATCACGCTGTGGAATAGGAATATATCTATCAACTTCCTCCATCAATTTCAATACTTTCTCTCCCCACTCGCCAACATTACCAGCCTTAGCTTCTTCAAGTGCTTTAAGTGCGGAACCAGCCACGATTGGAGTATCATCACCAGGGAAGTCATATTGGCTAAGCAACTCACGAACTTCCATCTCTACAAGCTCAAGCAATTCAGCATCATCAACCATATCCTGCTTATTTAAGAACACAACGATGTAATGCACACCCACTTGGCGTGAAAGAAGGATATGCTCTCTTGTTTGTGGCATAGGACCATCAGCAGCAGATACAACCAAAATCGCACCATCCATTTGTGCCGCACCTGTAATCATATTTTTTACATAGTCGGCGTGTCCGGGACAATCCACATGTGCGTAGTGACGATTTTCTGTCTCATACTCAATGTGAGAAGTAGCGATAGTAATACCTCTTTCTTTTTCCTCAGGGGCATTATCAATATTATCGTAGTCTTTCATTTCTGCAAGACCTTTTGTTGCCAATACAGCAGAGATAGCTGCACTCAAAGTTGTCTTTCCGTGATCCACATGTCCAATTGTTCCTACATTCACATGTGGCTTGTTTTTTACAAACTTTTCTTTTGCCATTTTATTCTCCTAACCTTAAGATTGATTTTTAGAATCCTGCTAATGCGAGATTCCACTTAAAAAACTGGAGCCCATAAGCGGGATTGAACCGCCGACCTCTTCCTTACCAAGGAAGTGCTCTGCCACTGAGCTATATGGGCAACCTAAGAAAATCAAAAATCTATCTGGAAAAATCTTTACTTTTAAGAATTGTATAAGTTAAAGATTCAGCTCCCAGTATGGAGCGGGAAACGGGGCTCGAACCCGCGACCCTCAGCTTGGAAGGCTGATGCTCTAGCCAACTGAGCTATTCCCGCAAAAAAACAAAATCATTTCGACTACCACCCTAATACTTGGCTATCACTCCTTTATTTATTGCGGAATGAGTTAGGTGGTGGTGAGTCGTGGATTCGAACCACGGAAGACATAGTCAGCAGATTTACAGTCTGCCCTCGTTGGCCACTTGAGTAACTCACCAAAAACAATTATAAAAACTGGTAAAAACACTGAAAGCAATACGCTAGAGTGTGAAAAATGGAGCTGGTTAAGGGACTTGAACCCCCGACCCTCTGCTTACAAGGCAGATGCTCTACCAACTGAGCTAAACCAGCACTTCTTGGAATTAAAAGGCGTGATTATATAGATTTTGTATAACTTTGTCAAGGTTAATAAGGCGATTTTGTTACCAAAATTTGAATCCCCATTAATCCTCAAAACCCCTGACCATAACTTTGATTCTCATTTTAGCACACATAAATCCCTTAAGACACTTCATTATTTTAAACTCATCAAAATCCCAACATCTCCCAACTCCAAGCCCTCAATGTTGCAAAAACCTAGATTCTTTCAAAAACAGCATTAAATACATAGATTAATAAAATTGAACCAAACCCACAATCAAGCTCCCTTAACCCCAAAACACCAAGTAAGATTCTTTACCAAAAGATATGCCCCCGCAAATGTCATTTAGAATCTCTAGTATTTTTACACTTCTTTCTTGCACTCATATGCTTCAATCTCTTCTCTAATTTCTTGCTCAACTCCCTCCAACTCATTGCCTAAGCGTCTTTGTGCCTCAATCATCTCATCAAATCTAAAGCCAAGCATCACAATCCTACAAAATTGAGACAGAGAATACCAACTCTAAAAATATTGCACTTTAGTATTCAGAGCAATTATGGGCAAACAAGACAAATAAGGAAAGTTATGGATTGTCTTGGGGAATTGTTTTAGCAATTTTGACTTCGTTAAAAAATATGTGATACAATCCAACTTTCTTTTGTAAGTCTATCAAAAAAAACAAAAAAAAGGATAAGGTATGCATAGATATCCTAATTGTATTGAACCCAACATCTCTACGAATATAGCCAATCTTTCTTTTGTACGCATATTAGGGGGGGGGATGGCGTAATGTTGTTTCTCTCGTTAATATAGCATTTCATTATTGCAGTGTCTTTTGTTCTATTGTTGTTGATTTATTTTACATTAGAGTTCTAACTCTACCGCTACGCTTTCATTTTTTGCAGAATGTTTTTTTTACAACCTACATATCCCTATTAAAATTTAGACTCAACACTATGCCCCTACTCTGTGTATCATACATAAGGATTAGACAATGAAAGTTCTTATCCTAGCTGGTGGGCTTGGTACAAGGTTTGCTGAAGAAACGGGGCTTAAGCCAAAGCCTATGGTAGAAATAGGTGGATGTCCGATTTTATGGCATATTATGAAAATTTATAGCCACTATGGGTTTAATGAGTTTATTATCCTTACAGGCTATAAGGGGCATATCATCAAAGACTATTTCCTAAATTACTACACACGATATAGTGATATAAGCGTGGATATGGTAACAAATCGTGTAGAAGCACATACCAATCGCCACGAGCCTTGGAAGGTTACAATGCTCTATACTGGGCAAGATTCCCAAACAGGGGGTAGAATTCTCCACGCTCAACCTTATGTAGGCAACGAAACATTTATGCTTACCTATGGCGATGGGCTAAGTGATGTCAATCTCCACGCACTTTTAGATTTCCACAAATCTCACAAAGGTGCGGTAACTATGACTTCCGTGCTACCAGAAGGGCGTTTTGGTGCGTTAGACATAGAGCCTGGCACCAATCAAGTAAAAACATTTACAGAAAAACCCAAAGGTGATTCTAGCGCACAACACAGCGGCTGGATTAATGGTGGATTCTTCGTGTGTGAGCCAAAGGTATTTGATTATATCACGCAAGGAGATCTTACGATTTTTGAGCAAGAACCACTAAAAAAACTAGCAAGAGATAATGAGCTTTACACTTATCAACACAATGGTTTTTGGAAGTGTATGGACACACTTAAAGACAAAAATGATTTAACACAAATGTGGCTAAGCGGCAACGCCCTTTGGAAAATATGGTAATTTAGGCTTGTTAATGTTTGATGAAATTTATCGCAATAAGAAAGTTTTTCTAACAGGGCATAGTGGCTTTAAAGGAAGTTGGCTCAGTCTTTTCTTGCACACACTAGGAGCGGAAGTCTATGGCTACTCCCTTGTACCAAATACCACACCAAACCACTATACACTTTTGGATTCCAACATTTTTGTAAACTCAAAGTTTGGCGATATCAACGACTATGTAAGCCTAGAATCCGCCCTACAAGAAGTAGAACCTGAAATCATCTTTCATCTTGCAGCACAACCCTTAGTGCGATATAGCTACCAAGAGCCGCTTTACACCTTTCAAACAAATGCCATAGGCACACTAAATCTCCTAGATTCCGCTAGAAAACTAAAAAATCTTAGTGCTATTGTCATCATCACCACAGACAAAGTCTATGAAAACAAAGAATGGCTCTATGGATATAGAGAATATGATAGACTTGGCGGACATGACCCCTATAGTGCGTCTAAAGCTTGTGCGGAAATTATCATAGATTCTATGCGAAAAAGCTTTTTTGACCCAGAAAGTTATAGAAAAACCCATAGCGTGCTAATCGCCACTGCTAGAGCTGGAAATGTTATTGGTGGTGGAGATTGGAGTGAAGATAGGTTAATTCCCGATCTTATACGCGGAGTTGCAGACAATAACAGAACGCGAATTAGAAATCCTAACACCACGCGACCTTGGCAGCATGTATTGGAGCCATTGCACGGATATTTAATGCTAGGACAGAAATTACTAAAAGGGCAAAAAGAATTTGCCACAAGTTTTAACTTTGGACCAAATCTTGAAGGCAATGTAAGTGTGCAAGAAGTACTAGAAATCGCACAATCAAAATGGAATAAGATTCAATATGAAATCCATAAAGATTCTAACGCTCCACACGAGACAAATTTATTAATGCTAGATTCTACAAAAGCACAAAAAATGCTAGGCTGGAATCCAGTTTGGAATCACATTGATGCCATCATGTATACAATGCAATGGTATAAAGAATTTTATGAAAACAATCAAGTCATAAGCACAATACAACTACAAAAATACAAGGAGTCATTATGAGCAGATTTAATTTTACACAAACATTTTTAGAAGGCGTTTTTATAGCAGAGCCAAAGCCCATATATGATGAAAGGGGTTATTTTGAGCGTTATTTTTGCGCACAAGATTTTAAAGAAATTGGAATCCTTAAACCCATCGCACAAATGAACCATTCTAAAACCTTAGGCAAAGGCTCTATAAGGGGAATCCACTATCAAACGCCACCTTTTTGTGAGACAAAAATTGTGCGTTGCTTAAAGGGAGCTATATATGATGTGGCTGTGGATTTAAGAGCCGACTCCCCAACCTTTTTACAGCATTTTGGCACAGAGTTAAGCGAAACAAACGCAAAATATCTAATAATCCCAGATGGCTTTGGACACACCTTTCAAACTCTAAGCGAGGAGACCGAAGTTTTATATCTTGTTACGGAATCCTTTAATCCACAAGCTGATAGCGCTTTAAATCCGCTAGATCCAACAATCAATATCCAATGGAAGCTAGAGGTTAACAATCTCTCACAAAAAGACAAAAATGCTCCATTTGCCAACACATTCAAAGGATTAAAAATCTAAGGAGAAAAACAAATGAAAAATGCAATTATTTTTGGGGCAACTGGCTATATCGGTATAGCACTTACCAAAAGTCTTCTATCCAACGACATACAAGTCCTTGCTATTGGTAGGAAAAGTCAAAAATACTTCTATGATAAACTAAGCTTAGAACACAATAAGAATGTAGATTATCTACAAATCAATGGGGATTTAGAATCTTTTTTAAATAAATTATCACAAAACACAGACTGCAAAGGTAGTGTCCTATACCATCTTGCTTGGTCTGGGGTAGATAGACTTACTAATGGTGGAATAAGGAAGCAAATTAAGAATCTAAGTATAACTTCCCAAATTCTCTCCTTTGCTAGTGAAATTGGCTGCTCCAAATTTATAAATCTTAGCTCCCAAGAAGAAGCTATTTTTCAGCACTACATTCAAAGTGCTCAATGGAAGGTAAAGAAATATTCTTCTAGTCCAGTTTTTTATGCTGGAGCAAAGTTAGCTAATGCTGAACTTGTGTGTCTTTTGTCATACTTGAAAAAAATTGATTATGTAAATGCAAGATTTTCTATCGCACTAGATAAGAAGTTAAGCGGTCCAAGTTTTGTAGCAGAAACTTTTAAAAAAATCAAAAACAAAGAGCCGATCCCAGAAGTGAAAAATACCCAGCCGTGTGAAATTGTGCTCTTAGAGGAATTAGTAGAAGCATGTTATAAAATTGGATTACACGGGAAACATATGGCAGACTATTACTTAGGCAAAGGCGATATAGACACTTTAGAAAATTATTTTATAAAATTCAACAATCTCTTATACCCCAATCAAACAAAAAGCCTTTCACAAAATAGCTTTGATAAAGGTATTTTAGAGCTTTACACAATCCATCAAGCCCTAGAAAATGACACAGGATTTATTTTTAACAAAGATTTTACACATCTAGCACGGGAGGTAATCTAATGAAAAAAGCAATTATTACAGGTGCAACGGGATTCATAGGTTCAGCTCTTACAAGATTTTTACTAAAAGAGGGAGTTGAAGTCATAGCCCTTGGAAGAAAAAAAAGAGAAGAAGTCGATCCTTTACGCTTACAAGATCACCCTAAGCTCACTTATATCCAGCTTGATATGGCAGAAATTTCTAGGTTACCTAAGATTTTAGAGGATAAAAATCTACACTTTAAAGATGCGAGTTTTTATCACTTTGCTTGGAGAGGTAAAAATGTGCTATCTGATTTAAATGTGGAAGAGCAGTACAACAATGTTTCTTATTCCGTAGAAGCTTTTATAGTCGCAGATATGATAGGGTGTAAAAATTTTGTTCATGTCGGAACCATGGAGGAAGCTTTTGTAGAGCCATATTTAAACTTGGACTATCATAAATATTCACATTATAATCGCCACGTGATATATGGTCTCGCCAAAAAAGCTGCTAGAGATTTTCTAAAAGCAATATCCATAGAGATTGAAACAAGCTTAATTATAGTCACCAAATCCCACGTTATAGGCTCAAATGATTCTAGGGACAGCTTTCTACTTGTAACGTTGCAGAAGATTTTAAATGATGAAAAAATAGAAATGACTTCAGGGGAACAAACTTTTGACACGATTTCTATAAGGGATTGTGTTAGAGCATTTAAACTTATTGGTGAAAAAGGTAAAAAAAACGCAGAATACTGGATAGGGTCTGGAAAACCTAGAGCACTAAAGGAATATATAGAGATTATGACAACAATATATCCACCAAAATATCCAGTAGAATTTGGTAAGGTCGCATATAGCGATGTGAAACTAGATAGAGCAGTGTTTTCCACTAAAACGCTAGAAGAAGATTTAAAATTTAAATGTCAAATTAGTTATGAAGAATCCCTAGAAGAACTCCATCAATGGCTAAAATACAAAACAATCCAAGAAGCATAACATAAGGAAGTATAATGAATATTCTACTCACAGGTGCAACAGGATTTATAGGCACAAATTTTGTCCTACAACTCCATAAAAAATACAAAATCATCGCTCTAGTACGCACAAGTAGTGATACAAGCAAGATAGAAGCTTATTGCAGAATATATCGCTTTACAAATGTGGATTCCATCTTGGACTTGTTTGAAAATCGACAATTTGATGGTGTAGTGCATTTGGCAACTTCATTTTTCTTAAATCACGCCATACAAGACACCAAAGAACTCATAGATTCTAATATATACTTTGGCATTAATCTTTTAGAAGCTTGTAAGCTCCATAGCATTCCTTTCTTTATTAACACTTCTACTTTTGGTAGCTACTACAACTCTCTATCCTATCGCCCAGCCTCTTTATACGCCGCTACAAAAAAGGCATTTGAAGATATGATGCTCTACTATTCTCTCACTTCTCAAACCCTTTTTACAAATCTATTGATTTACAATGTATATGGACCAAACGATACAGCAACAAAACTTTTTGCACTACTAGGTACCATTGCCCAAAGTGATGAAGTCATACAAATGAGCGATGGTAGTCAAATCGTAGATTATAGTCATGTCTTTGATATTGTAGATGGATTTGATTGTTTAATAGAGCTTATCCAAAAAGACCCGGAGTTTTGTAAAGATAAAATCTTTTCTCTCAAAGGAAAAGAGAGACAAACGCTTAAAGAAGTGGTAATGCTGTATGAAAAAGTCTTAGGTAAAAAACTCAATATCAAATGGGGAGCTAGACCATTAAGAGAGCTAGAGATTATGACTCCTTGGGAAGGTGGAGAAACCCTACCAAACTGGGAGCAAAAAATTACATTACGAGAAGGATTTAAAATGATGGTAACTGCTAAAAACATACGGGGGGGGGGGCAGAATAGATTAGATTTCTCTGTCACCAAAATGGTGGCATAGTGAAATCTAATAAGCTAAAACTTCTTCTCACAGGTGCAACAGGATTTATAGGAATGAATTTTATTTTACGCTTACACGACAAATACGATATTACAGCCCTTGCAAGAACGAGCAGTGATATAAGCAAAATAGAATCTTATTGCAAAATCTATCGCTATGAAAATCTAGATTCTATATCACAACTTTTTCAAAAAGAGCGTTTTGATGGTGTGGTGCATTTAGCCTCTATGGTACCAAGCACTATGCAGCCAGCCACAGATATAGAGAGACTTGTTAATACCAATATCATTTTGGGAATAATGTTGCTAAAAGCAGCTGCTAAGCATCAGGCTTTTTTTATCAATACCTCTACTTGTGGTAGCTACTGCAACTCTCTATCCTATCGCCCAGCCTCTTTATACGCCGCTACAAAAAAGGCTTTTGAAGATATTGTGCGATATTACTCTCTAGTATCTCAAGCAGTTTTTACAAATCTATTGATTTACAATATATATGGACCAAACGATACAAAGTATCTCTTTTCTTTGTTGCAAAAAATCTCACAAACAAATGAAGAATTGCCAATGAGCGATGGTAGTCAAATCGTAGATTATAGTCATGTCTTTGATATTGTAGATGGATTTGATTGTTTAATAGAGCTTATCCAAAAAGACCCGGAGTTTTGTAAAGATAAAATCTTTTCTCTCAAAGGAAAAGAGAGACAAACGCTTAAAGAAGTGGTAATGCTGTATGAAAAAGTCTTAGGTAAAAAACTCAATATCAAATGGGGAGCTAGACCATTAAGAGAGCTAGAGATTATGACTCCTTGGGAAGGTGGAGAAACCCTACCAAACTGGGAGCAAAAAATTACATTACGAGAAGGATTTAAAATGATGGTT
>NZ_QXJF01000005.1:0-11796 GCF_003670275.1 Helicobacter labetoulli | reverse complement strand
ACTCCTTGGGAAGGTGGAGAAACCCTACCAAACTGGGAGCAAAAAATTACATTACGAGAAGGATTTAAAATGATGGTTGAGGAGAAACAATGAAAAAAATTGCTGTTTTGGGTGCAGGAATCGCTGGAATCTCAGCTGCATTCCACGCACAAGAAAAATATCCTAATGCCGAAGTGTTAATCTATGAAAAATCAAACGATTGGGGCGGATTATGCGGTGGATTTTATATAGATTCTAACAAGGGTAAATTTTGGTTTGACAATGCGGTGCATTTGTCTTTTGCTAAGGATTCTTATGTCCAAAAAGTATTTGCAGAATCTAGTAAGCCTATACGGCATATACCAGATCCTATAAACTATTTTCAAGGATCTTGGCTTAAACACCCAGCACAAAATAATCTTTTTCATTTGCCAGTAGAGATGAAAGTTAAAGCCATTAAAGATATGATGAATAATCATAACAAAAAAGAAAAATTAGAGAATTTTGAAGAATGGTTAAAAGCACAATATGGGACATTTTTTACCGAAAATTTTTCAATGAAATATACGCGTAAATATTGGAGTGTTGAAGCAAAAGAGCTTAATACAAATGCAAAGTGGGTTGGATCAAGATTCTATCAGCCAAGTGTTGAGGAAGTGTTAGAAGGGGCTATGACAGATGATACTCCAACAACCTATTACGCACAAGAGCAAAGATACCCAGAAGAAGGACAATATAGATCCTTTGTAAAGAATCTAGCCCATCAAATCACTATAAAATACAACAAAGAAGTTAAGCATATTGACACAAAAAAGAAAATTTTGTCTTTTACAGATGACAAACAAGCTTCCTACGATGTGCTTATCTCTACACTTCCACTTCCTGAAATCATCAAAATGATGCCAAATGCCCACAAGGATGTAAAAGATGCAGCTAAAAATCTTCATCATACACAAGTTGCGCTTATTTCTCTTGGCTTTAATAAACCGGATATACCCAAAAATTTGTGGTTTTATGTTTATGATGAGGACATTTTGTTTGCAAGAGTATATAGTCCATCTAAGAAAAGTCCCAACAATGCCCCAAAAGGCTGCTCTAGCTTACAAGCTGAAGTGTATTTTTCCACATTTAAGCCTTTAGAAAAACTAGCACCAAAAGGCTCAAATCTATCTCAATATTTTCTAGCACATACTAAAGATTGGCTAGTTAGAATGGGGGGGGGGGTAGTATTAAATGATATAATATGTGAAGATTTTCGTATATGGCCCTATGGGAATATAATATTTACGCACGGTATAGAGAGATATAGGAAAATTGCTTTAGATTTTTTACAAGAGAATGGCGTTGTATCTTGTGGAAGGTTTGGAGAGTGGGACTATCTCTGGAGTGATGAGAGTTTTTTAAGTGGAAAAAGAGCAGTAGATAAAATTTAAAGGAGAGATTAGTATGTCAAATCAAAAAGATAATTTAAAAGTCGATCAATGGGAGGCTGGTGGTAGCAACTTGAGAGATCACTATACAAAAGCTGAGCAATACGCAATGATTCAAAAAGCGCGAGAACAATGTGAAAAATATATGGATCCCAATTTTGATCCATCAAGCTTCGTATTTCCTAGAGATAATTTTGCCGTTGTAGCACATATAGAATCTAGATGTGTTTTTACACAAGATTCTAGCTCACAAGATGCACCTCTATTTACAATTGCTATTCCCACATTTAATCGTGTTGAGACATTGAGGCGTACATTACTAAGTGCATTGAAGCAGAATTTTTCTTGGTATTATGAAGTTATTGTCGTAGAAAATCCAAACAACACAACATTTGTGGCAGAATCTATGTTGCTAGATGAATTTAGGGGACAAATTACCTACTATCAAAATTCACAAAATATTGGTGGATACAATAACTGGAATCGCTGTTTAGAGTTAGCCCGTGGCAAATGGGTATGCCTTTTGCATAGTGATGACGAATTATTGCCACAATATCTTGGTATGATGCAAAAACTTGTTGCAAATCCTTCATATAAAGAAGCGTATCTAATAGGTGTTGCCCAGGAAGATGACAGCACAATGATATATCCTAAAAGCATAATGCAAAAAATTGTGAGTAATTTTTTTTACTCACAACCCTACTTATTGTCAAAACAAATGCAACCTCAAAAAATTGGAGATTTTGTAGTACTTCCACCTAGTGCTGTGCTACATAATCGTGCTAAGTGTATAGGAATTGGGGGATATGATGAAAACGAATTTCCAAGTGCCGATATGACATTTTTTAATCGTGCCGCAATAAGTGGAGATGTATATTGTTATCGAGCAATGTCTCTTGTAATAAAACATCCTGAAATATCCTGCATTAATAATCCAAGTATAGCTTTGATGTTTATAATGCAAAATCCACAAATGTTAAGAATTTTCAATAAAAAAAATGATTTGTTAGGCATTTTGATGGGTAATTATATAGAGAATTTAAAGTATGTTGAAAATAAAGCACCTTTAGTTAAGCTCTATGCGCAAAATTGCCTACACAAACAAATACAAATTTTTCAAACATATGAAAATCTCACTCCACATCAAAAATTCAAAATGTATCTAAAAATCAATCATTTATGGCTTTTTGTATTTTTGAAAAATATTAAAAATATTGCTACTGGTAACTTTCTATCATTACAATCAACAAAAGATATAATTACCCCCCCCCCATTAATACCTTAATCATACTCTTTTTTCTATGTACAAAGAGAGTATGGTTTGCCATTCCATTCTCGCAACAATTCATTAATACAATTATTTTTTCTCTAGCTTCATATGTTTATCATACTGTTGTGCCATATCCCTATGTATATCGCACAAGATTTTATTCTTTTATAACTACCTTTTCTTTTACCACTTCCATAAATTTATCTTACAACAAGGAGCTATGATGAAATATAGTATTATTATACCCAACAGGAATCGTAAAGAGTTTTTGGAGTATGCCATTGCAAGTGTTTTATCACAAGCTGGTGATAGAACAGATTATGAACTGCTTGTAAGTGATAATTATTCAAGTGATGGGTCGTATGAATATATCCAAACCATCACACATCCGTGTGTAAAAATTTTGCGACCACCATCGATTAAAACAATGTCCACTCATTTTGAATACTTGTTAGATCAAGCACAGGGTGATTGGATTACGATAGTGGGAAGCGATGATGGGGTACAACCATATTTTTTCTCTCTTGCTGACAGACTGATAGAGTTGGCAAATACACAAAACATTAGGGTTATCAATGGAGAGAGAGCATATTACTTTTGGCAAGACTGTGGCAAAAAATATGGAAATATACAAACACAATATATAGCCGAATCTCGATATATTATTAAAAGTGCCGACAAGGAATTTATGCCCACATTGTTAAGGGGTGAAGGTTTTTTTTCTATGCCACAGATTTATGCTGGAAGTCTTGTCCATAAAGATGTAATAGCCTATATCAAAAGAGCTCAAAATGGTATATTTTTTAAAAGCATTGCCGGTGATGGTTATGCAAGCGCAGCCATGGCAAGTATAGGTGAACGATATATCCACTCATATGTTCCTTTAACTTGGATAGGCACTTCACCTGAGAAGCAGAAGGTTGCAGAATTTTATGATCTACCAAAAGATACAATCGAGTGTGCCAAAGAGCTTGGTGGAGATTATGCAAACTTAAAGCATATAGGAATAACAATGTGGATGTGGGAATGTATGCTTAACGCTTCTATGCTTCAAAGTCAAAAAACACAACGATTTTATCGAACAAAATCTGTTGCCTATATTATCTGTGTCACCATTGTAAGAGAGAGACATAAATATACAAAATATATGACAACAGATGAGAAAATAATAGGAGAAAGGAATTTTAAAAATCTTATGCAAAGGCTTGATGTAAATCCTGCGATTGTTTACACAATGGCATTTATATTACATTTCTACAAACAAGACTTTTTTGTTCGTGCTTGGAGAAAAATAGGGCGTATATGTGGTTTCATTCCACAACCATTTAAAATCTTAACAAATTGTCATAACCCTACCAAAAATGCCAATATTTTAGAATCTTGTAAATTAACACAAGAACTTTATGATAAAGAATTTGCAAATACAAAAATTCATTTAAAAACAAAACGATATTGGCGAGAATGGATTGTGAAAAGCAAATAATCCTTAATTTATTCTTAAACTTACTGTAAGGATACAGCATAGAAACAACAAATTGTACAAAGTTTTATCGATCCACATCACATTGTGGATCTCACTTTTGTTTCTGGTATAAGTTTTTATTATATATTGCTATACAATTTGTATGTTAATGTGTATGAACTTGCAAAACTTTAATTCTTACGAGAACTATGCTCACTTATGAATATGTGGATTTCTAGTGCAACAGAGCTATTTTTTTAGGTTAGTCTACGCCTATAATCCTTCCTGCAAATAAAAAATACAAACGGAACACCACGCACAGCAACGCCCCATATATGCACAAATTTATAACTGTAATGCTCATAAGCCACTACACAAAAAAATACTTTAAGCAAAAAGAATATTTGAAAAAAACTGCACACACAGCAAAAAATCCTTACCAGATCGATTTATAAACTTTAGTCAAGAGTCAAATTTTCCTTAAAATCTACCAAAAAAGTGGCCGGGAGAGAGGGATTCGAACCCCCGGAGGTATGACCCTCAACGGTTTTCAAGACCGCCGCTTTCAACCACTCAGCCATCTCCCGCCTTATTTTGTAAAGAAAGAAGTGTGTAAATTGGAGGCGACACCCAGATTCGAACTGGGGAATCAAGGCTTTGCAGGCCCATGCCTTACCACTTGGCTATGTCGCCACCTCTTAATTAATATCCTACAAAAAACTCTAAGGTGGTGCCCGAGACCGGACTTGAACCGGTACAGACGCAATGTCCGAGGGATTTTAAGTCCCTTGTGTCTACCAATTTCACCACCCGGGCTTTATTCCAAAAACGCAACTCAAATACTTTACAGATATTAAAAACATATTGTAAAAAGAAGTTACTTTGTGGATTCTAGTTTAAGTCAAATGGAGCGGGAGACGGGGATCGAACCCGCGGCCCCAACCTTGGCAAGGTTGTGCTCTACCACTGAGCTACTCCCGCATACGACTTTTAAGGGCATAATTGTAGCAATGCTTGTTAAAAAAATCAAGGGCAAAAACGCAAAAAATAGGTAAATTGTAGTCAAAACATTGATTTTTTTGCTATATAATCCCAACTATCACACAAAGCAAATAAGTCCAAATATAAATTTTCAATAGCATCATAATAAATGGCAATGAGCCTTTTTAGATTCTGTGCAAATGTCAAACACATCATCATAAGGAGTTTTTGTGCTACATCAGTTTGAAAGTTATCCATTTGAAAAGCTACGCACCCTTCTAAGCAATAGCACTCCTCCGCAAAATTGTGAGCTTTTCACACTCACCATCGGTGAGCCGCAATTCCCCACACCACAAAATATTGTAGAATCTCTACAGCACAACGCACCGCTATTAAATAAATACCCAAAAGCAAGTGGCGAGGACTACCTTAAAGACGCACAACTTCACTTCATTAAGCAACGCTACAATATCACCCTAACACACCAGCACATTATCCCAACCTTTGGCACACGCGAAGTGCTTTTTAACTTTCCGCAATTTTATCTCTATGGCAAGGCAAATCCAACCATTGCTTATCCAAATCCATTCTACCAAATTTATGAGGGTGCGGCTATTGCCTCTAAGGCAAAAGTTATTCATATGAATCTCACAAAAGAAAATGACTTCACTCCACAACTCACAGAAAGCCAACTCAAAGAAGTAGATATTGTGATTCTAAACTCCCCAAATAACCCCACTGGCAAGGTTATGGATATGCCCTCCCTTATCCAATGGGTAGAAAACGCCCTGCGATATGATTTTGTGATTTTAAGCGATGAGTGTTATAGTGAGATTTATAGCAATTCCCCGCCACCTAGCATACTTGAAGCCGCACTTAAGGCAAACAATAAAGACTTTAAAAATATCATCGCTCTTAATTCCATCTCCAAACGCTCCTCGGCACCGGGTTTGCGAAGTGGATTTGTGGCAGGGGATTGTGAGATTCTAAAAGCGTATAATCTGTATCGCACATATTTAGGCTGTGCCTTGCCCCTGCCTTTGCAAAAAGCTGCCGCAACAGCGTGGCAAGATATGCAAAGTCCTGAATCTAGCCGCAAAATCTATGCGAAAAATCTCGCCCTAGCCCAAGAGATTCTAGATCAATGGCTTTTAGATAGGGATTGTAAGATTTATCCCTACACATTTTATGTATGGCTTGAAGTGGGCGATGATGAAGCGTTTTGTAAATTTGCCTATGAAAAATGCGGTGTGCTAACCCTCCCGGGAAGTTATTTGGGCAGGGAGAATCAAGGCAGGGGATATGTAAGAATCGCCCTTGTGCATGATAATGACACAACACAAAAAGCCTTGCTGAAGCTTAGAGAGGCACTTATACTTTACAAAACACTTTACAAAAAGGAGCAGGAATGAAAATACATTTTATCGGCATTGGCGGGATTGGAATCTCCGGTTTAGCAAAGTATTTACACGCTCAAGGGGCGGAGATTAGCGGATCTGATATTAGTGAGGGCAATGCGACAAAATACCTTAAATCTCACGGCGTAACTATCACTATCCCACACAATGCAAACTGCATTACAAATCAATATCTCATTATACATTCTGCCATTATTAAGCCCGATAATGTTGAAGTGCAAGAAGCCCACAAAAAAGGTATTAAAGTGCTTTCACGCAAGGAAGCCTTAGCCTTTATCCTCAAAGAAAAGCGTGTTTTTAGCGTATGTGGAGCGCACGGCAAATCCACGACAAGTGCGATTTTAAGTGCGATTTTCCCGCAATATGGGGCGATTATCGGGGCGGATTCTAAGGAGTTTGGCTCAAATGTGCGTGAAGCAAAGAGTGAAACCATCATCTTTGAAGCTGATGAATCTGATAGAAGTTTTTTAAACTCAAATCCCTACTACGCCATTGTCCCAAATGCCGAGCCAGAGCATATGGAAAGCTATAATCATAATTTAGATGAGTTTTATGGGGCGTATAAAGACTTTATCCTTAAAGCAAAAAAGCGTGTGCTAAACACAAGCGATGCGTTTTTACACTCCCTCACGGATATAGATGCTATAAGGCTTAATCCAAAAAATGATATTACAAATATACATTTTGAGTTAAATGATGATGAGCCTTGCACTAGCTTTGAGTTAAAGCACTATGGGAAATTTAGCGTATGGGGCTTTGGGGAGCATATGGCAGAAAATGCCTCTTTAGCGATTTTATGTGCTATTGATGAATTAGGAGAGGCACAGCTCCCCGCTATTAAGCAGAACTTGCAACATTTCAAAGGTATCAAAAAGCGTTTTGATATTCTTTCAAAAGGAGACACAACCATTATTGATGACTACGCTCACCACCCCACTGAGATTCTAGCCACACTCAAAAGTGTAGCTATTTATAACAATCTCAAACCCCATAAAAAAATCATCGCCATTTGGCAGCCCCATAAATACTCCCGTGTGCTTGATAATCTTGAATCTTTTGTGAATTGCTTTGAAAATGGCTGCGATGAGCTTGTGATTTTGCCTGTGTGGAGGGCTGGGGAAGAGCATATTGGGATTGATTTTGCTAAACTTTTTGCACGATACAACCCAACATTTGCCACACATTTAAAAGCAAAAGATGGAAAAATTTATCTCTATGAGAATGAAGTCTTGCTAAAAATCCTTGAAAATGCCCTTATCATAGGGCTTGGAGCGGGGGATATTACCTATCAATTACGGGGAGAAAAATAATGGGTTATTTTATTTTCATCTTACTACTTTTTTTATTTGTGGCAATCGGGCTTGTATTTGCTAAAAGTAAGCTATCCACCAAAACAAAAGTGATTTTAGGCATTTGTATCTTAAGCCTAGCAATCCTTATTGGCGTATATAATCTTTTACAAAATAAACAAACACAGAATCTAGAGCGTTTAAAGACGGCGTTTGTAAGTGAAACTCCACTTATTTGCAACTTTCAAGGCAAACAACTTCGTGTTACTACACAAAATTTTACCCTAAGTAATGGCACGATGAGCTTCCAAGGCAGGGCAGATTCAAAATACAACCGCATTATTATCCCCCTGCAAGATTGCGATATAGAATCTGAATCCACAGATTCCAAAACAAACAACGCAGAATCTTAGGATTCTTTTTTCCATGACAAAGCAACCTAAGCAAGATTATGAGATTCTCGTCTCAAGGCTTGATTTAATAGCGTTTATAGAAAAGTTTGCTTCATTTTTCGCACGAGAAAAAAATAAGGATTCACACTTCACTTCTACCTTTCCCATTTTTGCGCTTCCGGGCGATAGGCAGTTTTTTAGCTCCCTTTTACAAGAACTAGATTCAGTAGAGTTAAAGCCCCTGCCAAGGCTGCCAAAGCTTGATACTCCCCTTCTCCACCTACAAAAACAAGGCACTTTAAGTTTAAATGAGATTTTTAGCTTTTCGCAGCTTGTGGGGTATTTTATATATCTTAAAAAGCACATTGCTGATTGCTCGCCTCGCACAAAAGCGTGGTGCGATAAGATTCTAATCCCTGAAGTCATTGCCAAGCTCCCCACATTTTTTACCCAAAAAGGCGAGATTACAAAGGGCATTTATCCGTATATTGATGAGCTTTACTCACAAATCAAACAAACAAAAATCCGCATTGATGAATCTCTACAAAAGCTCCTGCATACACAAGCCCTACTGCCCTACCTTGTGGATAAATCCGTGCATTACATCAATCAAAATGAATGCCTTTTGCTTAAAGCTGGATATAATCACAGCATTAAGGGTATGGTGCTAGAGCGTTCTCAAAGCGGCTTTTTCTACCTCTTGCCAGATTCTATACTCACGCTTAAAGAGCGTCAAAACATACTTAAAAATAGCTTGGAAGAAAGCCTATATCTCATCTGCAAGGAGCTTTCAAGCACTCTCACTAAACATCTACCATTTTTAAAATTCCTCAATCACTGCTTTGATATGTTTGATTCTATTCTTGCTCGTTTGAGCTTTGCTAAGGCTTTGAATCTTAGCTTTATTTACGCACTAGATTCTAAAAATCACATCATCTTACACGAGTTTAGCCACCCTGCCTTGCATTCCCCAAAGCCACTTAGCATTGACTTTAGCGGCGATTGCCTAATGATTACAGGGGTAAATGCTGGGGGCAAAACTATGCTTTTAAAATCAATTCTAAGTGCGTGTTTTTTAAGCAAATTTCTTATCCCTCTTAAAATCAATCCCCACCGCTCCAAGATTCCACATTTTAAGCATATTAACGCCATTATTTCAGACCCGCAAAATAGCAAAAATGACATCTCCACTTTTGCCGGCAGAATGTTAGAGTTTTCACAGATTCTAAACACGCCAAATCTTTTGCTCGGCATTGATGAGATTGAGCTAGGCACCGATGCTGATGAAGCGGCAAGTCTGTTTAAGGTGCTTTTAGAGCATCTTTTAGAAAACAAGGCTAAGATTTTGCTCACCACTCATCATAAGCGCCTAGCCGCCCTTATGGCAAACAATCCGCAAGTCCAACTTTGTGCGGCGATGTATGATATAAATACCCAAAGACCACTTTTTGAGTTTCTTGATGGTAGTATTGGCAAGAGCTACGCATTTGAAACAGCCCAGCGTTACAATATCCCATCTACACTGATTCAAAAAGCTAAAGATGTGTATGGAGAAGATAGACAAAGGCTCAATGAGTTGATAGAACGCTCAAGTGCATTAGAGATTGAGCTTACGCACAAAAAAGAGCAACTAGAAAAACAAATCACAGAGTATCAAAACAAGATTCTCTCTCTCAAAGAGCAAGAAGAGCAGCAAAAGCAAGAGTTTCAAGCCTTAAAGCATACCTTACAAACTCAATATCACAAAGCCACACAAACCCTAAAAGACGCCCTTAAAGCAAAAGAGAGCAAGGAGATTCACAAAGCCTTTAATGCTGCTCACTCCGCTTTTAACGCACTTCAAGCACAGCCATCTACGCAATTTCAAAAGCAGAATCTCCAAGTGAATGATTATGTCAAATATCAAAATACAAGGGGAAAGATTCTAAGTATCAAAGGTGAAACCTGCCTTGTAGAGCTTGAAAGCGGTATGAAATTGAAAGAAAAAATAGCAAATCTTAAAAAAACACAGCAAAGCCCCAAAAGCTTGAATCTGCAAAAAACAACATTTAAGATTGCACAAAATAAAAGTGTGGGTGTGAGCCTTGACTTACACGGAATGCGAGGGGAGGAAGCCATAGAGAAGCTTGATGAATTTTTAAGCAATGCCCTTATGGCTGGGTATGATGAAGTGCTTGTGTATCACGGCATTGGCACGGGAATCTTAAGTCGGCTTGTTAAAGAATATTTACAACAGCACCCAAAAATCATATCCTTTGATGATGCTCCGGCAAATATGGGCGGCTTTGGTGCTAAAGTAATTAAACTCTAAATAAGGCTATGGAGTTGAAATTATAAAACCTTAAAGCTGTGAGATTCTAGCTCGTACGCCTTTTATCTTAAGGTAAGTGCCTTAAGGCAGGGCTTATATGCCTTAAGCTATAATCCACCCTATTTTGAAGCAAATACAATTAAGCAAAAAGGACAAAAATGGCATTGTTTAAAGTTGAGAATATGCCCACACTGCTAGATGTTAAGCACCACATTCACTTTATCCATCAAACACCCCTTTTGCGGAGAGCTAAGATATTATGGATTCTCTCCATTGTTATTGCGATATGCGGGGCGATTCCAGCTTACGCACTTCTAAATAATCAAACCAAAGCCCTTGGTATTTTAAGCATTGCCAACACGCTTACAACACTCTGTATAGCATTTACCTTTTTTTATCTCTCAAGGTTTGCTTTGCGTAAAAGATTATTTATGCTGTATGTGTTTAATTTTGCCACAAGTGCATTTATAACGCTTATTGATTATATCAAGATTCCAAGTCCGGCGTATGAGCTTTGTGTCATTAGTATTGCTGTGATTGTTTGCTATTTAGCGTGGCAGATTGCTAAGGAGCTAAGCTTTATCACAAATGATCATCTTTTCTTTTTTGGTGCAAAAGTTGGATTTGTGGGGTTTTTCCTATCTATCATAAGCACAGCAATGTTTGCCATTAGTGATAATATGCTTGTAGCTGTTATCTCGCTTGGCACACTTGCGGTAATGCTGTGGGGAGCTATATGCTTTCTTATTGGAATCTTTAGATTGCGTCTTATTGTGGCCTATGGCGAAGATTCACAAAATCCACTCAAATAAGGAGAGTTATGCAAGAGCTAAGTATTGATATTTATTTTAAAGATACACTTAAAGATTCCATTGTTGATATGCTGCTTGAAGATGGATATGATGACTTTTTTTATATCCATTGCTCCAAATATGCTTCTAGCTCATTATTACAAAGTGCCGCAGAACAAGTAAGCGGAAGACAGGAATATGGGCTTTTTAGAATGTTTTTAGATGAAGAAAAAGCACAATTTATTGTCAATAAACTGCTTCAAGCCTTTGGCAAAGATGATATGAGAATCTACACGCACTTCACTACACGCGTGTAGATTCTGCATTTTTTAAATTTTAAAATCTACACCGCCTTTTTGCTTTCAATAAAATGCAAGTTTAGAATCTAAATCCCCCTAAAACCTCTTCTTATTCACATCATCTAATATATCTTTAGCTACTCTATCTACTCTTTGACTTATTTCAGCACTAGA
>NZ_QXJF01000042.1 GCF_003670275.1 Helicobacter labetoulli | reverse complement strand
GCGATTGCATTATATTTTTCAAGCTCTGGCAGCAGCTCACTATACTCGTGCTTTGTTTGTGTGGTTTGCGGTATAATGTTCGCATCGGTTTTAGCAATAGACGGCTCGGCTTTTATAGTCTGCTCTTGGTGTCCTTTTTGTGAGTTAAAACCGCCCTCGCTGATTTTAGTATTCAAGGGTGTGCTAGAGTCGCTAAAGCGTGGGATTAATTCTAATTCTAAGCTATACACTCTATTTTTATTTGTATCTAAACTTTCTTTTGTTGTAATCAAGGCATTAGCATTTTCTAACTCGCTATTTAATCTGTGTATAATTGCGTTTTTCTCTCCGCTTTTATGCGGTTCTGTCGCTTGTAGCTTCGCATTTTCAAACAATCTCTGTATATCTAGCACTGCCCTTAAATGCTCTTCTCTGCTAAATCCATTGTCTATACTTTTTTGTATCGCCTGTGGGCTTGTCATCTTTGAGAGAGATTTTAGAGACATATAGGCTTGCACTCCATCACTGCTTGTCATTGTTTGGTTAAATATAGGCTTTAATGCTTCTAGCATTTGTGTTTTTACTTGTTTTGTTGGGGCATTAAAATCTATTTCATTTAAAATGTTTGTAAATTTCTTGTTATAGTA
>NZ_QXJF01000004.1:141351-143882 GCF_003670275.1 Helicobacter labetoulli | reverse complement strand
ATGATTTACGCTTTTCACCTGTGACTTACCCCGATATTTCCAAAGAGAAATGGGCGGATTTAATTGAGAGTGGAGAAGTTAAGATTGTTGCTCCAACACAAGGCTCTGGAAGTGGGTTAAATTACATTTGGACCGATGAAACAAGGGAAGAAGCTCAGAGAGAAGGATATAAGCAGGGAGATAGTTATGTAAAAAGTGTCATCGCAAATGGAACTTATAGGATTGTTAATTAATACACGCCTTATCATTTATCAGCTATTAAGTATTCTTGTGTTTTAATCTTTTTAGATAGAGATAAAGCGGAGGAGTTTTTAAATGAAAAATAAAGCTACACAGAACCAATCAAATATGCGGGATACATTAGTTGCTAAATTTAAAAACGATTGGTTGAGACTATGATATACAATACGATGCAACTTGAGGATTATGAATTTTATTTCTCAAAAGAGAGAATGAATAGTTATGATAGCGTGGAACAACATAACAAAAATTTGCATTTAATTTCTAGCATAAGCCTATATATTGGAATATTTGAATTATTTTTTCGAAATAAAATTGATAGTGTTATTAGAGATAAAACAGACAATGAAGAATGGCTCTTTAATCTAATGAACAGCTTCAATCTGTTGAGCTTTGATGCTATGAGTGAAATTGAGAAAAATATGTATCAAAATTTTAGGAAAGTCAATAGAGAGCAAGCAAAGACTCATTCACAGATTGTTTCGAGATTGACATTTGGTTTTTGGGTAAATCTCAGCAAACTCCTAATTTTTGGCTGGGAAGATCATGGATTTGCAAAAGTAAATTATACGGAAATTCTTGATGTGTCAAAAATTGATTTGAGAAAATATGACATAAATAATCATATCTTGTATGACAATAGACTTAAGCTTATATTCATTGTCAGGCTAATACAGCACATTAGAAATAGAGTCTTCCATTGGGAAAATCTACTTAAAATCAAACGAGAAGATAATGGCAGACACATATCAAATATATCAGCATCAGAAAAGGGTAAAACAATGCGGATATTGCCCAAAAACATTGAGATATTTTTAAGTGATGTCTTGGAATGTATCGACAGAAAGATAGTGCAAGAGATAATAACTCCCAAGAATCCGAAGATAATTGGGAGGAACGGAATTTAACCCGAAAGTCGGTGTGATTATACGCAAAATATTAGTAAATGTCAAGATATATACTTTAGTTACGGTCGGATAACATCTGGTCCAAACGCTCCTCCCGTTACTCCCCCTCCAGCACCTCCAAGTGGTGTTTGAGCTTCTCCCTTTAAGAATCTTTCAAATTGTGTTAGCCTATTTGGAGACATATTACCAAGCTCTCTCCTAAAGATTTCTTTTCCTTGATTTGACATTGCATTATATTGCATAGCCATTTTTGGTGTAAAGTTATATCCACCAACATAAGGAGCATTTATAACTCCTGCACTTGGTGTTGGTGCTGCTCCTGCCCTTCCTACAGAATCTAGAAGTGAAGTAGCACTCTTACTTGCTGTTGCTCTAGCAGCTCCTACACCAGCAGCCATCATAGAATCTCCACCTATAATTCCCATATTAGCTAAACCTTTACCCATAGCTCCACCGGGTAAAAACATAGCTGCAGCACCAGCTACTTGTCCAGCAGCCGCAACTCCAGAGTTAATAGCACCATAGGTAGAGGCAGACATACCCATACTGAGTGCTGCTCCTGCTATTGCACTACCACCGCTGACATTTGTTCCAAAGCTATAATTTCTAGATTCATTATGTGAGAAGCTTACGCCGGATTGGAAACTGCCTTGCTTTCCGCCGCTTGAATTAACATTCATATCTCCAAAAACATTTCCAGCCGACATTGAAAATCTCTGTGAAGTTGATTGAGCGCCCATACTTACAAAATCCCCCTCAGCTATTGCCTGTTCTATTCCTTTAGCTCGCTTCACGCCCGCATCTTGTGCAACTTCTTGGTTGTATGTATTATCGACACCTTTTTTAAAATCTGTTTTGTTGAAGTTTGCTTGCATTTTATCGCCAATCGATTCACCTCCCAGTAAGTGTTTGTTTACCAAATTTGCTACACCCAGAGATGGATTTGCAGCCAGTAGCACATCAGTGATATTGCCAACATTGTCTGATGTCTTTTTTAATGTTGAACTCTGTGCATTTTCTCCTGCGACCATTTCAGCTTGTTTTGTAAGTTCTTCTGCCGCAACTTTAGCACCAGATGCGAAATTATTGGCATCTCCTATTTCCTTACCAGTTTGTGCTAATGTTTGTAAGTGTTTTCCAAGTGCATAATCAGACCCCATATCCATTCTTCCTTTAGCATCTCTTACGCCTACACTTACTTTCGCTGAGTGTTCCGCAGATTGCTCAAATGCTTTTTCCATTGCAGCCCCAGCATTTGCACCTATCATATTTGATTCGCTTCCATGTGCGCTCACAGACAAACTATGTCCCCTTAACGCTATAGCATTACTCACTCTCCCCATAGATTCTGCTATCTTTATGTTGCCTCCATTTGTTTCCGAT
>NZ_QXJF01000004.1:1790-141253 GCF_003670275.1 Helicobacter labetoulli | reverse complement strand
ATGTCCCCTTAACGCTATAGCATTACTCACTCTCCCCATAGATTCTGCTATCTTTATGTTGCCTCCATTTGTTTCCGAATCATAAGCCTGAGCAGCTCCTTTTTGTTGGCTAAGGCTTTGGTGTGCGTTCATATATGCTGTTTTACTATAGCTATCTTGGAAAGCTTGTCCCCTGTTATGCACATCCATCAATGCTTTCCCCTGCGCTATCTGCCCTAATGCCCCAGCTTCAGCCCCATATTGAATAGCATTCATCTGTTCTCTTGTAAATTCTCCTAATTTACCTACACCTGCTGTTTGGTTTGCTGAAATGCGGGCTTGGTTCTCTAAGCCTTGGGTGTAGAGGGAGTGTTGAGAATGGAATATATTTTGTATTGTAGGAATTAAAGATAGGGCTGTTAAAGAAAGAATCTAATGGGAATTATTTAACCCCAAACTATTTCTTGAAAGTATGCTTTTCCAATCAACAGGAAACCCCATTTTCTCAATGGCTACATTAGGATACCTTGCTAACAGCACTTGGATTTCATCCACAATATTATGCTTTCTAGTAAGCTTTGCAATCACACTAAGCACAAAGAAAACCTTATCAGTCTTAATACCATTTGTCGCAAAATTTTGGCGAGTATCGTGTTTAAACTTTCTTACAAATTGCTTGTTCCAAAGTCTTGAATGATGAGCGCATAAATTTCTAACATACACAAGCGTTTCTAGCCAGTTGATAAATACATTTAACCTAAGTGAATCAACACCAAAATACGACATCACATCAAGTTGCTCATTTTGCAAAAGAAGTTTAAAGAATTTTACAAGGCTACCAAAAGACAAAATTTCCACAGCCGCCCAAATAGGCAAGACATCAGTGCCATATTTGTCTTGTATATGTGCGACAAACTCCTCTCCAGATCTTTTTTGCTCTTGCTGGAGTTGTGCCATAAACTCATTGAACAATTTGCCTCTGTCTATGTGTCTTCGCAAAGCATTTTCTTGCTTGGCATAGCCAAATGCTCCATATTTTCTTGCGTGAATATGCGTGATTTGAGCTCTTAGTAGTATTTCTACCTGCTCTATGTGTTTGAATACCAAGTCTCTTAGCTCTTGATCAAAGGAATATAGCAAAACCACATCCTCAAAGCTTGTATGAGGTGTAAAGCAAGGGAGATTTGAAGATGTATAAAAAGGAATAAAATACGCACTAAGGCGATAGTAATGGACAGACTTAAGAAAATTGATTGCTAGTTTCTCATCATTGACAACAAGACCGCGGTCTTTAAGTAAAAGGATAAGTTCTGGATAGTCTTTGAAGCCTTTTGTGTAGGACATAAAGCACTCCCCAGTCAGCATACAATGCCCGGGAAGTCTATGCGTGGAATTATACTGCTATTTTCTTCATTTGTGCTTAAGCGGAATTGCAGCATATTTTCTCCTTTTTTGACACAAAATCAAACCACTATTCTATCACAGAATCCATTTACTACAAATTCCCATTTGAATCCAAACTTTGGATTCTGTTATAATGTCGCTAAATAAAACAAAAAAGGAGTTTGAAATGGGTTATGCAGATTGGCATTTTTTGATGAAAGATCTTGAAGAGAATAAAGGAGCTAGGAATGGACTATTGTTGATTGCAGTATTATTCGTTGTGTTGTGTGGTGTTCTTTTTGTATATTTATCCTTACCTAACAAGAATGCTGCACTGGAGACTTTATTTGTGGAGAGAATTGTTCCAAAAACAACACTGAATAGAGTGGTCGATAATAGATATGTGGCTATAGAACAAAATCTGAGATATGCAATTATTGAGGAAATGGGCTATTTACAAACAATAAACAACCCTTTATACAAAGAGCTTCAGATTATGAATGAGAATTATGAAAATTATCTTGCAATTCAAGATATTTCTGGTAAGCCGAATTGGGAAATGAAAGTTTGCTATTCAACCAATATGAAAAAGATGAATGGCGTAGAGCTTCCCAATAAAAAAGATGAGATATATATTGAAAATCCTTACAAGGAAACAATTCGCTCAATCGTATTTGGAGAGAGAGTTGTTGTTCCAAAAACTGAGACCATTCTTTATCCATGTGTCAAATAACCCTACAAACTACTTAGCTTTATCCTTGCAAAACTCTCCTCAAGTTGAGCTTGAGCGAGATTGTGTTCTGCATTAATTTGATTGTTTCTTAAGCCTAGATATTTCACTCTCATTCCATCTCTATTTATGTTTGTATTTAGGTGTCTCATCTGCCTATTAAGACTTTTTATCGTAGGGTCATACTTATTTACACCTTCATCTAGAAGCCTACCTTTTATACCATTCAGTCTTCCTACTCTCATATTCATATCGTGTATGCCCATTTGTAAGTCCGCAGAGGCTTTTCCAATTTGCTGGGCATTCATTCCAGCATAAGCTCCACCAAACCTTTGATAAGTCCCGGCAGCTTGCTCTGTCGCCCAGTTAAGTTGTGATTGTGCTGAAGCAACTCTAGCACTAGCTCTTTGCACTCCTTGCTGTGCTGCCATTAGTGCATCTCCACCAGCTCCACCCATAAGAGAGGATACACCACCAGCAATCCTACCAAACATTGAGGCTGTGCTTGCAATTTGTCCTACCGCAGACAATGCAGAGGCACCAGCTGCAAATCCATCAGCACTAAAGCCCATTTGTGTCGCACTAGCTGCAAATAAACTTCCACCACTTGCTGTGATTCCACTGCTATAACTATGTTGTGTATTATGGCTTAGACTTACACCTGATTGAGTGCCACCTTGCACAAATCCACCAGAAGCATTGAATGTCCCTGTTGTCCCAGCTGCTCCTAAAGTGTAGTTTTGTACGCTAGAGAGTTTGCCAGCTTCTGCAAAATCACCATCTTGTGCAGCATTAAAAGCGTTGTCAGCTTGGGTCTTAGCATCATCAAGCCTTTTGTTTTCTAAAATTACACCTCCTTGGAATTTTTTCCAATTTTCACCCTCTCTTCCCTCTGCTGTTATTGGAAGATTCTTAATATCCTCAAACCTTTGCATTGGATTGCTAGCGGCAAATCGAGCAAAAGTTGCTGTGCTGTTAGGGTCTTTAACATAGTTTTCATTATGTTCAGCATCTGTTTTGTCCTTCATTGTTTTTAATGAATTTTGAAAATTACTAATTGTATTTTCCGCATTACCAACCGCAGCACCTGCATCTTTTAATGCTTGTGCCATTATCCCACTTGTTGCTTCACTCCCAAGATTGAGACCACCATTGCTATGTCTCGCTCCTAATGCAACTTTTGCTCCGTGTGATACTGCCTGAGTCAATGCTTTCTCTGCCGCATCTCCAGCATTTGCTGATATGATGTTTTCCTCGCTCCCAGCAGCTTGAATAGATTTGGCGTGTCCCCTTAACGCTATAGCATTACTCACTCTCCCCATAGATTCTGCTATCTTTATGTTGCCTCCATTTGTTTCCGAATCATAAGCCTGAGCAGCTCCTTTTTGTTGGCTAAGGCTTTGGTGTGCGTTCATATATGCTGTTTTACTATAGCTATCTTGGAAAGCTTGTCCCCTGTTATGCACATCCATCAATGCTTTCCCCTGCGCTATCTGCCCTAATGCCCCAGCTTCAGCCCCATATTGAATAGCATTCATCTGTTCTCTTGTAAATTCTCCTAATTTACCTACACCTGCTGTTTGGTTTGCTGAAATGCGGGCTTGGTTCTCTAAGCCTTGGCGATAAATATTGCCTTCTCTCGCCGTGTCAAAATCGCCATGCTCATTAAAGAAATCTCCTGCCATTAATCCTCTAGCTGAACCTATGGTTTTTGCTGTGGCATCATTACCAAGAGTTCTAGCCAAAGCTCTGCCATCAGAGTGTTTGCCATTAAGAAAGTTTTGCTCAGATTCAAACTCTTGCCCAAGCGACTTCATATTAGCAGCAGACTGAACGCCTTGAAACATACCACCACTTGTTACCGCTGCAAAATCTTGTTCACTCTTAAGCTCACTACCATATCCGGCAACAGATCCTATTTGTTGCCTTTGTTGTCCTATTTGCCCCTTATTAAAATCATTGTAAAGATCCATTTTACTAAGTGATGCAATGGCGGCATTATTTTCCTCAATGCCCTTCATCACAGCTGCAGCTGCATAGCCTGCAACTACTGTATCTGCCCCCCTATTTTCCGCATCATTAGCTTTTGACATTTCAGCACTTGCACTTTGCATTGTGGCGTTTGGAGCATGTCCTGTTACAGCTCCACCCAAAGCTGAACCAAGTAGTTTTACTTGCCCTGTTGCAATAACCATAGGAATCATAAACATTGCAGCTGTGCCTATATCAGCAGCAAGTGTAGCCTGTTCTGCCATATACCGAAAGTATGCCTCCCCATGCACAATATTATTATAATCAACTGTTTGCCCATTTCCTCCTGTAGCTGCACCAAGAATTTCAGCTCCATTAGTAGCTGTAATGTGCGAAACAATACCGTGAATAAGAGCCATAGACATTTTTATAAGCTCCATAGAAAGCATACCGCCTGCGAAGTAATACAATACCTTTAGCCCTTCTGGATAGCCACGAATAGCCACAACTACCAGCATAAATGGGAATATGGCATAAAGTATCGCTATAAGAATATGCAGGGCTTTTGGTAAGGTTTGAGCGGAGAACAAGAATCTTACCTGAGAAGTTATATCCGCCATTTTTGCGTTGGCAGACAATATGCTTTGATTAATGGCTTCGGCACTTGCACCCGTTACACCAAGACTATCGTTGTAGCGTGCTGCAGCAACAGCTTTGTCCATAGATGACCTAAGATGATATTGCAGAAGCCCCGACATATTTGTCATCTTCCCGGCAACATTATCTGGTGCTGCAAGTGTGCTTTCGCCCATTGCTTTGAGTGCAGGTCCTGCCGTGCCCGGATTAAGCCCCATAGAGAGAATTGCTCTTTTTTCCCAAGTTTTAAAAGCATCTGTAACCTGTCCATCGATATTATTATAATAATCCAAACAGGATACGCCTCTTTCTGCTTCAAGGTGTTTAATTCTATCTTTATATCTCCAAGTATTTGGATCTAGCCCAGTGTAGCTGGAGCTTCCAAACTCCATTGCCTGAAGTCTATCCCCTGTAATTTCCTCATATGGCAAGGCACATTTTTCAATAAATCTGATTAGTTTTTTTATGGCTCTTTCTTCATTTGGGGCTTGGTTTTTTGGACCGGGCAGTTCTAGCATTTTATTTCTGTCTAAAGATGAAAAATTTGTCATAAAACCAATATCACTATATCTTGCACCATTAATTTTTGAGCTGGCAAAGGCTGTATCTACAAGATTGACAAGAGCGTACCCCAAATATGATGTTCCAGATGCTACAAATGCCAGCACTGTTGGGACATTATCAATAGGAATCTTGCTCGCTCCTCCTCCAATAGTCTGCTTCCCAAAGAATGTTCTTTGGTCTATAATTGTCACAGTCGATTTGAATGCTGGATTGAGAAAAACAAACATAATAATACAAAGAAATGCAAATTGTTTAAAGAACATCTCCCAAGGTGCAGCTCCAGTTTCACCGCCACCAGCAGAGCCGTGCCTGAAGGTTAGTCTCCACACAATCATAATAAACGCTAATATCCCCACAACATTTGTTACAAAGCCCACAGTCGTTTTGTTATTAAACATAACAGCTACGCCGTTAAAGACTTGTTTGTAAATGTCTGTGTCTCCATAAACAAGCACTGGGAAATAATCAACCAAGAAACTCTGTGCTGAAGCAACAACAGGCATTAGAATTGCAGACAATATGACTAGAAGTAGCTTTTTAGGCATACTTTACTCCTTTGTTTATTTTCTTATTTTTATAACATTAATGAGAATATATAGAAAATTGTCAAGGCACAGATAGAATCTGAGTATGCACTTGCAATGCTATATATTCCTATGGTCTTTTGTTCTGTATTGTTTTGAGGAAAACTGCTATGTAGCAGAATTTGCTAGATCTTATCACAAAAAAGGAAACTGGAAAGTGGAAAAAATGAAAAAGTGGGGATGGAGCGTTTTGGCACATCCTAGTCGTTCAGTGATATGCTTTGATTAGTAGCCTTTGAAAATATCTTGGTGGCGTCCTATGCGATAAAGGCTTAGAATTTCTGTGGTTCGCTTATACACGACTACTAAATCACTTTTCACATGGTATTCTCTAAAGTCTTTATAATCGCCAGTTAGCGGGTGGTCTCGCAATGCTGGGTCTAAAATATCATCGCTTAAGAGTTGAGATATGACATTGTTTATTTTGCTGCCATCCCATCCCTGCTTAATTACCCGCTTCAAATCCTGCTTGTAAGTGTTTTTAACATCTATCGTTCTCATTCTTTTTCCGCTTCAATTTCAGCCATCACATCTCTGAGTAGTTGTTCGTGGCTTGTGTATTCTGGCAGACTTTTCGCATTTTTTAGTGCATAAGCAGTTTCATCATTTGGCGTGAGCCTTTGCATCAATGCTTGTTTGATAGCATTTTCCTTTTGTGTGGTCTTTTCTATTTTTTTATCTAGTTTTGCCTTTTCGCTTTGAAGCTTTGAGATAGCTGTCCTTGTGGCATTTAGCTCCCCTTGTAGTTTTCTCTCGCTGTAAGTGTTGTAATTTGTCATCGCTCTACTCCTTTTTTTTCACAGGTTAAAAACCCAAATATAACCCGATTATAGCTAATTTTTGTTAATTTAGATGTGTTCTAGATTCGCCTTAACAATCACATATATCGCATGTGTATTGTTTTGCACCAACACTTTAATCTTATTATAATCCAAATTATTATAAAATGGATTATAATAAATCTACAAGAGGAGTGAAAGTGTTTGTTGATAGATATGATGAACTAGAGATACTAAACAATGAATACAGCAAGGAAGGCTTGAGCTTTTCTGTTTTGTATGGTCGGAGAAGAGTTGGCAAAACTTCTTTATTGAAAGAATATGTTAAAGACAAGCCTGCAATATATTTTCTCTCAACAATGGAGAACGCAAGCATATTGAGAGAAAAGCTGCAATTCATTATTGCTGATTTTTTTGAAGATAACCTAATGAAAACTCTCATATTCAAAGACTTTGTTGGGATTTTTGAATATATTGCTAGCAAGGAGATCGTAAAAAAGCTTGTGGTTATCATAGACGAGTTTCAGTATCTTGGCAAAGAAGATTCTTCTGTGCCATCGCAATTTCAATATATTGTTGATGAAACTATCAAAAGTAAAAACATTCACCTTGTCTTGTGTGGCTCAATTATCTCTATGATGTGTGAACAAACATTGTCTTACAGCTCTCCGCTTTATGGGAGAAGGACGAGTTCTATAAAACTAGAACCAATAGAATTTTGCCATCTCAATGAGTTTTTTCCAACACATAGCCAAGAACAACTTCTTGAGCTTTATAGTATATTTTATGGCGTGCCAAAGTATTTGGAAATGATTGAACCAAAAAAAAATATTTTTGAGAATATTAAAGACAATATTCTTAGTCCTTCAAGCTATCTTTACAATGAGCCACAATTCATTCTTCAGCACGAAGTTAATGAGCCTGTTACTTATTTTTCAATACTGGAAATCATTGCAAATGGAGAGCATAAAATAGGCAATATAGCAAGTAGATTAGGAAAAAATGCCAATGGTATTATGCCTTATCTTTCTAAGCTGATTGAGCTGGATATAATCTATAAGGAAGTTCCAATCACAGAGGAAAATCCAGTCAAAAGCAAGAAAGGCTTATATTTTATTAAGGATAATTTCTTTAGGTTTTGGTTTAGGTATGTTTTGCCTTTTAAAAGCCAGCTTGAGATAGGCAACAGCGAATATGTCTTGCATAAAATAAAGCAAAACTTCAACGCTTTTGTGGGGCAAAGCTATGAAAAACTTGCTGTTTCCTATGTTGCACAATATTTCAACACTCTTAAATGTGGGAGATATTGGAACAAGAATATAGAGATTGATATTGTTGGGATCACAGATAGCTCCCTAATAGTTGGAGAGTGTAAATACAGCAACAAAAAAGTAGGCATAGATGTATTTGACAATTTAAAACAGAAAGCCAAGACGATAGAAAGTCAGCTTCCAATTAAGTGCTGCATATTGTTCAGTAAAAGTGGCTTCACAGATGAGCTGTTAAAAATGCAAGGAGAAAATCTTGTTCTTATAGAGCTGTTATCAAAAAGAATATGAGTTGGTCTCAACTTTTTTGTGTTTCGTATAGTGCGTGATATGTCGAAAAAAATGAAAAATTTCACCATATCCTTGGAATATGTCGAAAAAAAATGTTTTTTTCGACATATTGAATTTGCGATAGCTATTTTTCAGAATATCAAAAAGCCTTAGATTTGCCATCGTTTGCTTTTATATTGCTTTTTTTCTTATAATATCACCAAAGTTCTTGCGACTTTTAGCTTTTTTTGTATTATTGATCACAAACATACCAAAAGGAGTGCCTAGTGAAAAATCTTTCATTAGGCATAGCATTGAGGATATGTAACATTTTTTTGATGCTATGCCATTTTGTAATAATTGCATTTACTGCAGCGTATTTAGCGGAGGAACCATTCTCTGTCGGAGTTTTACTTGTAGCCATTTGGATTCATCCATTGTTGTTTTTGACACAAAGAAAACTATCTATGGTAAGATGGGGAAGCACAATACCCCCCACAAACAAAATCTGTTGATATGGATCGCTTGTTTCTTGAAGAAAAGCAAAAAGAGCCATCCATTTCTTTGTCTCCACATGAATCGTTCTTGGGTAGATTTTTTGCAAAAAAATATCCAGAGTATTCAAACAAAGTAAAAGAATCCGAGAGGATAAACATGGCAAATCTTGAAAATAAGATAGGCAGACAAATTAAGCTTGTCTCTCGTCTTGAGCTTGCCCTTGAGGCTTGGATATATGGTGCTTTGTTCTTTGTGGTTCATACTTTTATGAGCCACATTCACATATACCAGCAAGATGCTTTTCAGGGGGAAGTGATGCAGGGTGTATTGTGGGAAATTGCCCCAATACTTTTGATTAGCCTTATTTTTATGGCTACGGTTTCAGAAAGAAGGAGTGTTCTCAAAAAGAACATTGAAACATACGAAAAACAAAAGGAGAGAAAATGTTAAACAAAAAAACAAGACACAACAAGAATACGGGCAAGATATGCAAAATGGACATTATGCAGGTTCTATGCCTGAAGGTCAAGGTGGAACCTCGTCATACGAGCAAGCCATTCAAAACGAAATTAATGCAGGTATGCAACAACAAATGCAACAATCTCAACAAAACTATTTTAACAATGGCTTTTCTAATGCTGCGTATCCTGATGAGCCTAGAGCTTATAAAAAAAGAAGTTCAAGCTCTATAAAAAGTATCGCTATAGTTATGACTCTTTCACTGGGCATAGGATTTGTTGGCGGATTAATTATAGCTCCTAAATTTGGCTTAAACCCGGATGTTGCACAAGAAGTTGAAGCTACCCTCGCAGCAGAAAAAGATAAGATGCAAAAGCAACTTCAAGGCGTGCAAACACTAGGAGCACAACTTAATGCGTGGCAGCTTGCTTTCTCTAAAGACGAAGCATTAAGTGTCCTCGATTCCAAGATTAACAAGCTTAATCAAAACATCAATCAAGCTAAGGCTAATGTCGGAACAGATAGCTCAATTAAGGCGTTAAATCCTAAGCTGTATAGTGAATTGCTTCAAGCCATAGAGGAAGATGGGCAACGCCAATATGCTACACTTAAACAAGCCAGAGATATACTTGCAGGTTCTGTTATGTCTGCTGCTCAAGGACAAGCTGGTGATGATTCAGCCTCACAAGCCCAACCCCAAGCTCAAACTCCAGCTCATCAAGATATAGCAAGTATGCAGCCACAAGTCCAGCCTGAGATGCAACAACAACCACAAGCTCAGACACAACAGCTTCCACAACCACAGGCTCAAGTTGTTGAGGAGAATATGCTAGAAAATGATATTTTTTCAACACCAAGCATTGCAGAGCAAGGGGGAGAGATGAGCCCACAAGCTCCGGCTACACAAAATATGCAACAACCACAACAATCTCCAGCCCCTCAGGCAGAAAATAAGGAAGAAGATGAGCTTCCATTCTAAGCCTATAAACTAAGCCTACGGGCTTGGTTTAGCTTTTTGAAATGTGATTTTTTCAAAAAAAAAGTAAAAATAATCCACACACAAGGGTATTTGAACCAGTTTCAACGGTTAAAATCATTGTTTGTCAAATTTCAAAAAGCCAAGCAACAAAAAAAGAACATGTTATGGAGATTAAGTGAATTTAACAGAGGAGCAAAAAGAGATTGTTGAGAGCCAAAGCCAAATCACGCTTGTGAATGCCTATGCTGGAACAGGCAAAACCTCAACCCTAGTGGAGTATTGCAAAAAGAGAGCAGAATCTAAAATCTTGTATCTAGCATACAATTCATCTATGGCTAAGGAAGCAACAAAGAAATTCAGCTCTCTTGAGAATGTAAATTGTGTAACCATACATTCCCTTGCCCTGCGTTCTCTCAAAGAAAAGATACATCCATACAGGAGCAGACTTTCTAATAGTAGTCTAACTCCAAAGGATCTTTTTGTGTATTTTGAGGGGAACAAGTATCAGGGTATCTTTGCCAATATGCTAATGAAGCTTTTTAGGAAGTTTATCAACTCAAACATGACAATAGAAGAAGCCCTAGCGAGCTGTAACAGCGATGAAAAGCAAATATCCTTTTTGTTACCTAAGTTGTGGAGTGACATTCTCACTGATGATGATCTCCCGTTTGAACATGATTTCTATCTTAAAATGTATCAGCTTGATTCTCCAGATTTGAGCGAATACGAGTATATTCTTGTTGATGAGGCACAAGATTTAAACCCGGTTATGTTTGATATAGTATCCACGCAAAAAAGCAAACAGGTCTATATAGGGGACACATATCAAAAAATCTATGGTTTTAGAGAGTGCATCAACGCTCTTGATATGCTAAAAGACCATAAAGATGCAAGAATTTTTTACCTCACACGAACATTTCGTTGCCCCAACTACATTGTGGATCGTGCAAACCCATTTTTGTATTTATTAGGAGCTAGTAAGCCCCTTGTAGGACAAGATGTGGAGTTCGATGAGAATTTGTTACCAAAAAGTGGAAACAAGCAATGTATAATCTGCAGGACAAATGCGAAAGTATTTGACTATGTCGTATCTAATCCAGAGATAAAATTTCATTTTATCGGAGGAATCAAAGGGTATAATTTTTCAGATATACTAGATATTGCCTTGTTGCATTCAAGAAATCTAGAGACTAGAAAGTTTATCAGAAACAACTTCTATTCAAAATTTCAAGATGCAAAAGAATTAAGGGAATATATCAAAGAATGTTCTGATGTGGAAGCAAAAACAAGATTGATGATTTTCTACAAGTATGCAAAAACACAAAATCTCTTTGCTGTTGTGAGGGACATAAAACATTATCCCATTAAAGATGCTGATTGTATTATTACTTCAGCTCATAAAAGCAAAGGTTTAGAGTGGGATTTTGTGCAAATAGAAAATGATTTTATTGATTTGTTGAAGATTATGGACGATCATAAAGGCTGTCCATTTGAAGTTCCTAGAGAAGAGCTTAATCTTTTATATGTTGCCCTTACAAGAGCCAAGAAGAAAATGGAGCTACCAGAGCAATATGCCTTTGATTTTCAACAAATTAGAGATATTGAAGAGAAAATATCCCTAATTGAGTAGCACACCAGAGGAAAGGAGTAGGAATGAATACGCTAAAAAAACAGCTTATCATTGCAGTTGTGGCATTTGCATTAAGCATTATCTTTGTGATAGTATTTGATACAAGAGGCACTGAAAAAGAATATATGCAGGCAAGTCAAGCAATACAAGAGCAGCCTAACATAGCAGCACCAGTGGTAGCACCCAAGGAGAAGTAATGCAAGAAGAAAACAATAAAAAGCCTAGTTTCTTCGCCATTATCAAAGACAGATTAAGTGCAAAAACAAACTCTGCTTTTGATGATATGGATTCAAGAGACAAGATTAAGGAACGCTACAAACAAATAAGAAACAAAAAGATAGGTATCTTTGTAGTTGCTGTAATTGTGGTTTTTATCATAATTGTTATTATGCGAGCAATGACACTTTATAGCGAAAGCCAACAAGAATATGCCAAGAAAGAAGAAAGGCAGACCGTTGATATTAAGGTTGATAACTTTGCAATATGGCAGCAACAAACAGAACAACAAATGAAAAATATGAAAGAAACCAACAGCCAAAAATTTCAAGAGATTTCTGATGCCATAGAAGGCTTAAAGCAAGATGGCATTAAAGAGCTAGGCAATATTCTTAAAAAAGGGCTTGATAATATGAGCTCTAGAATCAAATCTCTTGATGAGCGTGTTGAGAATGTGGATAGATACACGCAAAAAAAGAGCAAGGACTTAGAAGAAAAAGTGGCTAGACAAGACAGCTCGTTTGAAAAGTTTAAAGATGAAATCTTGAGTATGCTTGGTAAAAACACCGAAGAAACTAAAAAGAAATTTGAAGAGCTTCAAGCAAAGCAGGGAGAGCTTTTTGACGAGGCAAATAAAAAATCAGATTTAGTTTTAGAGGAAGCCAAAAAGAAGAGCGAAATCCCGCCTACTGAGACAGATGGCGACAAAGACAAAAAAGATACGACAAAAAAGGTTACAGGAAATGATGTAGTAGGCTTTCCCGGAGAAGACACGCAAGATTTAGAAGAGGTTGAAAATGATTCCCCAGAAAACAAGATTCTTGTAACAAAAAAATTAAAGCTCAATATTACTCAAAAAGAACCTGATCCAGATGATGAGTATCCAGATCCAAATGAGCCAAAAGAACTGACCTTTGATATTGCTCTAGGACTAAGCAGAGCCATTATGCTTAATGGTGTTGATGCGAGTATTTTAGGTATGGGAAGGCAAGAAGATGTCCCTGTAATGTTTTCCATTATGAGTAAAATGAGTATTGCTAATGGAGAATACACCAATACAAAAGATTGTCTTGTATTAGGAAGTGCAGTGGGGCAAATGACAGTGCAAAAAGCACAAATCAGGCTTGATAAAATCTCTTGTATCTTTACCAACAAAGAAGGAGATAAATTTATTGCCGAAGGACAAGTCCAAGGTTGGGCTTCAGATGAGAATGGACAGCTTGGCGTGCAAGGCGTGCTTATCACACAAGAAGGCAAGGTTTTAAGAGCCTCTCTTCCTTTGGCAGCCGTTCAAACAGCACTTGATTATGTTACAAGAAGCGCTACAAATGTTGTGCTTCCAACAACAGGAACGCCAACTGGCTATCAAAACCTGAATGCTTCATTTGGAACGGGTGGTAGCAACGCAGCTTCCCAAACTCTAGGAAGACTTATTCAGATTTATGAAAAATACCTTCAAAACCTTAACCCAGTCATCAATGTAAGAGGTGGGAGAGAGGTTACCCTTATGTTTAAGGGCGGAGAAAAGATAGCTCTTGTTCCGTATAAGGGGCAAGGTATAGCAGGCATCGATTCTAGCGATGATGAAGGAATGGGTGATGATAAATACAATTACCAAGAAACCAACAATGCGTTTATGGAGGACTTTTAATATGTGGAAAATGGCTTTGATTTTAGGATTTGAAATGCTTGTTTTAAGTGCTTGCTCTATAGGTGCAAGCAAGGGGTATTGTGAAAAGAATGGCTGTAACTATAGAGAAGCTGGTGTTTGTAAGCCAACATTTGAGGTTCTCTCTAATAGGGAGGAAACCATAGAAAGAACTTATAAAGGAATCGCATGCAAAAACAACTAATTATACTCTTAAGCGCATCTATCTTGCTCTTTACAGGCTGTGGGAGCAAGATTATTTATGAAACAGCGGTTGTAGATCAACAGGCTTATCAATCACGCTTTAAGCCCATTATAGGAAGTAGAAACAATACCGCAAGGACAATTATTGACTTTGGTGTTGTGGCAACAATTTGGGTAGCACCCTACAAAGATCAGTATGGCACACTTATAGCAGGACACGATATTTATGTATGGCTAGAACGCCCAGACTTTATCCCGGGAAGCTCAGTGCCAACGGTTAATGGAAGCAATAGAGGTATTCCTACACAGCTAGGTAAGCTACCATTTAGCATCTCGCCAGAAGAGATAGACAGGGCTGACTTGAGCGATGATGAAAATATCGGTAAATTCATCAATGAAAGCTACAAGAATACAGACGGGAGCGTTATGGCTAAGATTCTTAAGGAAAATGAAGAAGAAGAATCTAAAAACAACAAGAAAAAATAAGGAGCATTAAATGAAAAGAATAGCACTCATCACAACAGCTTTGGCTTTAAGCCTTCAAGTAGGCTTTGCATCTCCGCAGAACATTGCGACCATTTCAGATCTAAAAGAGGTTATACAAATCCTTCTTAAGCACAAGAAAAGAGCAGAGGATAGGCTTTTGCTTATTGAAAAAAAGCTTGGCATTACTAATGAGTTTCATAAAGAAGGTGCAGGTGGAGATACAGCCATAGATGCGGGAGCAGCTTCAGGGGAAAGTGTTTCTTCTAATGAAGTAGAAAAGCTAAGAAGTGAAATTACTGATTTGCAAGCTGCAATCAAAGCCCTTGATCCTGATGCAAACATTACAGGCAATGATGATTTAAAATCAAAAACCTATGTCAATCAAAAGCAATTTGAAGAGTTTCAAAAATTTGTCAAAGACGAGCTTAAATCCATAAAAGACATCACTGATAGGGCTAATGCTCTTATGGCAAATGGTGGCTTAGGAAACACTGGTTCGAATGAAATTTGGGAAAGACTTAAAAAACTAGAGGCACAAATGAAAAAATGTCAATGTGGATTGCCAGAGAGCGAAATCAAGTAAGAAGGGGAAGATAAATGTTCTATTTAGTTCTCATTGTCGCTATTGTTGCTTTATTCTTTTATGTTAAACAACCAAAACGACTACAAAAGATTATGCCTTATCTCAAGCAGTTTTGGGACTGGCTTTTACCAGATGAATGGCACGAGCAACAAGGTGGCTTAACAAAAAGCGTTATTAAGGCGCTCAACGACACGAGCACCTTGTCTAAAATGATACTCCTTCATTCTTACGAGCAAAAAAGTGATGATTTTGGAATTTATAATCTTTGCACTGGGAGAAGGGCTATAGGCTTCAAAATTACACCTCCTCCACATGTAGGAGATAGCACAATCAAGCTTATCAAATCTGCTTTTAAAACCATTGATATAAAAAATGTTGCCGTGCAAATAAGCACCTATGCTTCTGATAATATCAGTGAATATCTTGAGGCTATTGAAGCTAATACCCAAGAAGACATTAATGTCCTAAATGCTTCTAGCCTAAAAATGATGCGTGATGATAGAATCCAAAAGATGAAAAAATGGGCGAAAAGCTCAATGCTTGATAATGGTGCTGATTTTAGAGCAAGAAACCTTATTTCTTTTATGACGGTGATTTTCCCTAAAGACACTTCAATCGCTAAAATAAGAAGTATTTATGGGCAAATCCAAGGGGTTTTAACAGATTTAAGCCCAGAGCCTTTAAGCCCAAAACTTGTAGTATCTCTTTATGGCGAAATTTTTAAAGAGGACTTCAAACTTAAAGATTATGATCCACACCAAAGAATGAATGTCCAGCTTGTTAAAGGGGCTAGAGTAAGGGTAAATAACGAAAATAGTATTATCCACATAGGCGAAAAGACTTATGCTAAAGTGCTGACAACAGACAAGTTTCCAAAGCATACCACACCCCTTGATGTGCAAAATGCTTTCTTTGACTTAGAAGGGGAATTTCAAAACCCGCTTCCTTGCAGATTTTTAACAACACTTACCGTGCATATTGATGACCCTGATAGACTAAAAGAAAAAATACTTAAAAGAGCAAGAGCTAATGTATCAGCAGAGAAAAAGATACCTGATGGCACTTATGCACTTATGCCAAAAATCAAAAAGACTATGCAGGAATCCCACAATATTATCCAATACATTGATGAGGATAAAGAGCCAATTTATGAAGGTATGTATTCACTGACTATCTTTGAAAATTCTCCTGAAAAGCTAGATAATGCTATAGGGCGTATTAAGACAAAATTTGCCTCTATTGATTTTGGAGGTTGGGAAATCGCACAAGAAGACTATGGCATTGTTGCTTTGCAGGTTTTATTGTGGAGTATGCCTTTTCAATTTGATTTGGAAACAAAGAATTATCTTAACCGATACAACCTTATGTTCTCAAGCAATATTTCAGCCATTGTTCCACTCATAGGAAGCTTTAAGGGTATAGGCTCTCCTATTTTGCGTTTCTTAGGCAGAAGCGGACAAGTAGTTGGACTTGATTTATGGGCATCAGATTCTAACTACAATGCTTGTATTATCGGTCCTTCAGGAACTGGGAAATCATTCCTTTCAAACTCTATTCAAGCCTCTAACGCACAAGCAGGCGTAAGAAGTATGATTTTTGATATAGGTAAGAGCTATAAGCCATTGTGCGATGAAATAGGCGGTGAATTTATCCACTTCTCCAAAGAAAATTCTGATGGGAGTGCTAATGCCAAATGTCTTAATTTCTTTACAAACATCGTTACCGAAAAAGTGCATATAGAAGGATTTGAGGGACAAAGTATTCAAGCCATTTATGAGGTATTCCCTTTGGCAGAGCTTGCTGTAAATGGCTATGTAGAGATGATAGAAGAAGATGCCTTCTCATCTATGGTTATCATTGTAGGTGCAATGTGTGGTAGAGATTTAAGTATGAAAGATGATGTCGCCAAAGAAAGCTCTGAAGCCCAAATGGCAGCCCTCATAGAAGGAGCCATTCAAGTAGCATTTTATCGTAGAGGTAGAGACGCAGGTATGCGTGATGTTGGTGAAGCTCTTAAAGGATTTGCCAAAGAGGCTGAGGTAAGAAGACACGATAGGATTGTGGATCTTATCCAAGATATGATTCTTGCCCTTGAACCTTATATTACAGAGGGCGGTAAGTTTTACACATATTACAATGGGGCTTATAACATCAATGTCAAAAATGACTTTTGTGTGATTGAGCTAGAAGAGCTCGCTCCAAAGGGCGTGTTGTATTTTATCGTCTTTATGAGTATGCTAGAGAGAGCCGCACAGGAAATGTTCTTAGATTCTGCAAGCAATGGTAAAGGGCAAAGAAAATCAGTTATCATTGATGAGGCTGCTCCTGTTCTAGCTAACTTTATGTTTGCAAAATACCTCGATGACTTTGCAAGGCGTGTAAGAAAGTATAATGGCTCACTCACGGTCATTACACAAAACCCTGCAGACTTTTTGCATAATGTCAATTCAAAGGCTGTATGGGTGAATACAACCCATAAGTTTATTCTAGAGCTTAATGCTTCTAAGGTTGAGCAAAACTTTGCTGAAAATGGCTTATTCTTTGGGTATGGAGATTTTAGAAAAAAACAAATGACTTCAGTTAAAAACAGAGCTCCGCACTATTCTGAGGTTATGTATATCTACAACGATAAGGTTTCCGAAGTGCTTTTATTGAAAGCAACCCCACAGGAAGCGGCAATGTTTACAACCAATCCAAAAGACAAAAATCTCAAGCTTGAGTTCCAAAAAGAGTTTGGTTTAACCCCTCAAGAAGCCACTAAAATGCTAGGTTTCCATAAAGAAGGGCTTGATAAGGCAACAATGCTTGCAAGGCTTAAGGAAGGTGATAGAAGCTCCACGGTCAAATACTGGATGGAGAAAATTAGGAATGCTATCAACCAAGACTTAGTAGAGCCACAATCTCAAATGATTATTGATGATAGTGGAACACCAGCATTTTATGAAGTGCATCTTTACATTAGAGATGCTAGGACAAACGAACTTTATGGTTTTAAAGACTTTGGAGAAGTGGCACTAGAGCAAGATATGATGCCTCTTCTTGCTAGAAAATGTATCCAAAAAGCGTTAGACTTCTATTCTAAAAAGAATTTTGTATTCTCAATAAATGTGATGATTGAAGAGATTAGCCACGAACATCTTAAAAATCTTATCAGCATTCTAGGCGATTACGCACACAATGTGATTCTTGAAATTCCAGCTTCTGCTTTTGAAAGCAGGGAAGACAAAGAGCGTTCTGTGCATTTTTGTAATAAGGCAAGAGAAGCAGGTTTTATGATAGCTATAGATCACTTGAATTTTGACAACTTTACGCCCGGTCTTGTTAAGGCTATTGAACCCACGGTGCTTAAAATAGATGGAGAGCTTATTATGGCGGCTCAAAATGACAACGATAAGCTTATGGAGCTTAAAGCTATGTCGCCTATAGCCAAAGCTTTAAATATCAATATTCTTGCAGCCCACATAGAAAATAGAAGCCTTTTAAATCTAGCGAGAAAGCTTGAGTTTAACTTCTACCAAGGTCGCTTTATTAATGAGCCAAACAATATGTTAGAAAACTTTGCAGGACAAGGTTATCAATTTCAAATGCAAGAAGAGGAGAATTTCTAATGTTTTTTACACCACTGAAAGAAAAAATCATCAATAACGATAAGGAAATCAAAAGTGCAAGGAAAGAGCTTATCACAAAGAAAGATAAAGGACATCTTTCTAGGTGGCAAGAGGACAAGATTAACAAAAAAATCAATTCTCTATTCAACAAGAAGTATGAGCTTGAAACAAAGTTTATCAACAAGAACATCAAGGACGGCTTGTATTTGGGTATAGGCATTAATCTTGAGACATTTGATAAACACACCATTGTCTTGCCTTGGAGAGACTTTATAAACCACGCGATTGTTTATGGGACAACTCGTATGGGTAAAACAAAGCTTATGCTTAATATCATACGACAGAACCTTCTCCATGGAGATAATGTTATTATTAACGACCCAAAAGGTGGTATAGATCAAGAAATTTTAAATCAAGTAGTGAATTTTCTAAGAGAAGCTGGCAGAGAAACAGATTTGATTTATATAAATCCAGTGTTTCCTAATGCGACAGAATATTTTAATCCTATCTATGGACTAGGTGATGATGATATTGCCAACCTTGTTGCCACTATCCTTTATCCAAACACACAGGGTGACAATGCCTTTTATTCTGGCTATACCTTTACTATTCTAAAAACCATACTCTATTCGCTGAACTTCCTTGAAAAAGCAATGGATCCAACAGGGGAAGGTGTGGCAAAAAAAGAAAGATATGAGCAAGAAAAATATATTAAGATTAAGCACTTGCGAGGCAAAGAGCTTTTAAGCTTTGATGTTGAAAATAGCATAGCTAACCCTGATGTGGCTGAACGATTTTCAGCAGATATGTCCTATGTGGAGCTTGGCAAACAAAATATGTTTAACCGCACACTTGTTACTTTTAAAGACTTGCTCCATTATTGTTTGCACGAAAACCTTTCAGCACTTAAAGGCACGGTTGAAAGCACGATCGCTGGAACACCTGAGCTATCTCTAATGAAAACTGAAGCTATGATGCTTTTACAGACGGTCTTTGAGATACCAAAAGAATACCACTCAAAAATCTCAGTTTCGCTTGTGAATTTCTTGTCCGATGTGGCAAATGGATTCTTGGGCTCAATGTTCTGCACGGTGCGTATTAACCCACTTCTTTCAAGGCTTGCGAACTCTGAAAGGGGGTTTGCTATTCTTATGCACCCTTCACCCTTGAGATTTAAAAAGGTGGCTGACAATGTCAATAAAATCTTTATGAAGATGCTTGAATCTGTCTATGCTACAACTTCAGTTACAGGGCGTGAAATCAACAAAAGAAGACTCTATGTGCATTTAGATGAAGGGGAAAGCTCATTGTATCAAGGGATAGAAGCTGTGCTCAATAAAATGGCAGGTTTGGGTATGACACTCTTTATTTATACGCAATCTCTTGCAGACTTAGAAGCAAGGCTAGGCACAACCTTAGCTAAGGTATCTCAAGATTCTCTTAATACATATTTTGTCTTTAAGATGAACGAAACAGATTCTATTAGAAAGATACACGATATGTTTGGGGAAACTTCAGTTACTAACACCAATATCGTGCATGGAGGGGGAGAAGCTCGCATTAACTTCTCTTCTAACACACAAAGTATTCTATCAAGCAAGTCTATCTCCAACCTAAGACCAGCGGAAGGTTTTTTGAAGAACCTTCATAGAAGGTATCAAATCTCATTTGCTTATGTGCCAGACTTAGATCCAAGTGAAGGCTTGATTGTTATGGATGAGGTAGATACAGAGAGAATGTTCGCACGATTGCTAGATCTCAACAAGAAAATCCAAGTGCAAGGGTTCTAAATGTTTAAGGAAAAGGTAGCCAATGTCATCAAAGTATTAGAGGGTAAGCTCATTGAAAGAGAAGAGCTTATACGCCTCACTATGCTCTGCATCTTTGCAAGACATCACATGTTTCTTATAGGGAAGCCCGGTGTTGGAAAAACCTATGCGATTCAAACTATCAGCAAAACAATAAGTGATGCAACTTATTGGGAAATTCTTATGACAAAAGAAACGCAAGAAAAGCAGCTTGTGGGAACAGAGGATACCCCCAAAGAACAAACGCTTCTTGTGCATCCTTTTATATTCTTTGATGAAATGTTTAAAGCAACAGATGAGTTGCTTGTAGCCTTGCTTGCACTTTTAAATGAAAGAAGATGGACTATAGGGGGTAAAGGTATTCCTGTGCCACTTAATTCTTTGTTCTCAGCATCAAACGAATTGCCATTTGGCGAAAAGATTGAGCCTTTTTCAGACAGAATTTTAGTGTGGTATGAGGTTCAGCGTATCCAAGAAGAATCTAATATGAAAAACTATGTGCGCGGTGTCTTTGATAGAACAAAGACTATGGGCGAAACATTCACAATGGCTGACATACAAAAAGCCCAAGAAATGGCAGAAGAAGTTGAAATAGGCGAAGAGATTGTGGATTGCTATTTGAGATTAAAATCAGAAATCAGCAGAAATAACATTAAGGCGAGTGACAGAAAGTTTGGACCTGATTTTATCGTAAGAGCTTTGCGTGTAAGTGCTGTGCTTAATGATAGAAAACATTTGGACTATTCTGATTTGCTTTTGCTGAAGCACATGAGCTGGACGGATTATAATGAGCGAAACAGATTGTTTGGAGTTGTAACAAGAGTAATTTTTGGAGATGAAAATGCTATAAGGGCTAGGCTGCTAGAGATTGAACGATTCTACAAGGAGGCTTTTTCTCGTTGGGATGCGAAATGCTTTAAATTCATTCAGTTTCAAATCACTTACTCCCATAGTATTTACAATGATAATATACAATATTGTCTTGCTTTTCAGCAAGAAGCACAGCAAGCTTTTGATGCCTTGCAATCTATTATAAACCTGTATGAACACTCTAATAAAGTATTAGAGCAAGTTGAAAACAATATTCTGTTATGGGATGTAAAAAATATTCCTTTCACGCCAGACTTATTGTCTTTAATGGATAAGCTGTTCGCAGAGATAGATTTTGGACTAAAGAAAATTAATCAGTTTGTAGAGAATTATGGCGATGCCTATGCGTATCAAGAAGCCCTCTATAATAAATTGTCAGACAATACACCAAAGGAAAAGGATTAACTATGCCTAAAAAAATACTTTGTGTGAGTTTATCCCTGTGTGCAATTTTGTATGCAGCACCTACAAGTGTGCCTACACAAATGCAACAGCAAGGGCAAAAATCACAACAACAAGAATATGGAAGGGGTTGGTTAAAATATGATGATGAATCAAAGCAACCACAAAACCAACCTCAACAAATAAACCCAAAAGCAACTGAAAAAGATTTACTTATAGCAATATTGCAAGAACAAAAAATAGCCAATAGAATACAGATGGAAATGCTAGAGATAATGAAAGTCGTGCATGATTTACCGCGAATGGTTGAGGTTAATGGCAAAAAATGCCTGTCTAATTCATCAGAAGATTGTTTTGTGATGCCAATCATCGGCGATGGTGCAAGAATCCCTGTTATGAGAAAATGGCTTGAGAATCCAACGGTAGAAAACGCCCTTGCATATTACAAATGGCAATCAAAATATCTAAATCACTCGCTCAATGCCGGGTATTCGCTTGAAATGGCAGCCAAAAATACACGCTATCCATTTGCTGGGACACCTAGACACCTTAATAAAATAACAGGTGAGGCACATGATCAACGAGAAGAGATGACTAAAGATATTCTTAAAAAACATTCTACAAAAATGGAAATTGCCATCCTTATGGGCAAAAATTATGGCTATGATGTTGAAGATATACAAAGCATTAGGGACATTTATGATGAAATAATCGGAATAGGAGCAAAGGCAAGATTTGTATTTGAAAGTCAAGAAAGTCTCAATCGCTTCAATGAATTTCACAAAAACGCTATCAATTTAGATGCTGCAAAACTTTGGGAAAGTATTCCAGACACACAAAAAGTCATATCTCCAAATACTTTTAAAGACACTAAAATTGACACATATATGACACCTATGTATATCTTTAGGTATCTTGATATAAAGAATAACAAAAGCTTTAATCAGGTTGTCGGAATTGGAAGGGATAATAAGGACACTGTAATTAAATCAATTACTAGAAGCATGATACTTTTTGGGGTTATCAAGCCAGAAGAGTTGGCTGGAACACATGCTCAAAAATATCAAACAGACTATTTGCTTAGGCAAATCGATGATCGCAGCTTCCTTAATGATGAGGAAGAAAAGAAAAGAGCGCCCGCAATGAAAGAATTATTGAAAAAGGAGAGACAACAATGAAAAGACATTCTATATCTTTAGCTTTAGCGCTTTGCTTGTTTGGAAGCACGGCTGAAGCAGGTTTTATCGATGCTTTTAAAAAGGGGTGGGGTAATAGCCCTATTGGGCAGGCAAGTGATATAGGTAGCCTTGGTGCAAATTTTTCAAACATTACTAGCCCACAGTCCATAGATGGCACTTATTATGGTGGCAGTATCGAGTTTAAGGTGGATGCCAATTCTGCAGTGTTTCAACCTTGGGCAGATTTCAAGGAGCCTTCAGTGAAGGCGACATGCGGTAGTTTTACACTTGACGGCGGGTTTATTGACTTGTTAGGACTAGAAGACATTGCAGAACAGCTGGGCAATGCTTCCGGTGCCATTGTGTATGGTTTATTTATAGCACTTGTCAATTCTATGCCTAGCATAGAACATGTGTTCTCTGGAATCAAGCGTATGATTCAGCAAATTCAAGGCTTGCTGGCAAATGCTTGTAACATTGGGCAAGGATTGGGCAACAAGGCTTTAAGTACGGTTAAAGTTAGACCCGGATGGGGAATGCAGGGAGCTATAGACAATGCTCAGGCTATATTGAATAAGAGTGCTGATAAAGTGGAGCAGACTATAAAGGATGGGCTTGACAAGGCAACAAGTTCTGGGTTGGAAAAAGACCAAAAGAAAAAAGAGGCTGAAAAAATGTTTGGTAGCATATTTAAGCTTTATGATTATACGCCTCTTATAGCGACAACTGTTGCGAATCAATGGCAACTTTCAACAAAAGAGTTAGCTTTGTTTTGTTTAGGTTTAGGATTTAGCTCTTGTTGTTGTGCTTGAGCTTGCATTTGTGCTTGTGGTTGCGGTTGAGCTTGTTGTGGTGCAACATTAGCCTGAGCGCTCATTCTAGCGAGCATTTCTTTTCTTGTTTTGATGCCCTGCATAATAATAAACAAAATAGCAATACTTACCAAAGCAACAAGAAATGTTCTTGGGTCAGGTATGCCTATAAAGAGCCCACAAGCAAAATATGTAATTCGCTCTGTAATGCCAAATGTCTTGTGCATAAAGGCTTCTAGTTTTTGCTCTTTATAAGGATCTTCAGGCTGAAATGCCTTTCTTAATATCCAAAGCTGCCATTTTAAGCTAAAGTTAGCCATCTTTTCTTGAAATGTATTTTGAAATGGTTTCATTTTTTCTCCTTTTGTTTTGCCTCATATTTTTCTTTGTAGAACCCATTTTTGTGTATCAACAACTCCTTAGCAATTCGCTTAGAATAATCAGGGTTGTTGGCACATTTTTTCTCTGCGATTCTTAAAATTTTGAGTGCTTGCTTTTCGTTATAGGAAATATCTGCAATTCCTTCAGAAAAATACTTCGCACTCTCAACATAGCCAAAGCAATTTCCATCTTTTGCTAAGGCAGCCACATTATTGAAGTATTCAAGCTGTCCCTTAAGGTTGTAGGTATCTCCATAGTTTTTATGGACATACGCAGCCATAAAACCAGCCGCTTTGTTGCCTTCCTCTATGTAACTTTTCAAAAATGTTTTTCTCACCTTTTCAAAGTCTGGAAAGGCAACTTGCTTACTCACCCTTTTGCCATTTTCCCTGTATGTGAATTTTTCAGGCTTGTGTTTGTCTGTATTGTAATACAAGGACAAAGCTTCTTGATAAAGAGGTGTTTGCGGTATATTTTTGCTCGCGCCATCTGGCAGAGAAGCAATATAGAAGTGCTCAAATCCATAAAGCTTTTTTGGCTTTTGTTTTTGAGGCACACTCGCAAAAAGCCCGCAAACACTTACAATAATAGCTATGGGTATTAATATTTTTTTCATCAAAGCTCCTCGTTGCTTGCAACTCTAACATTCACCTTGAATCTCAAGGTTTTTTCAGCTTTGGGTGAAACCTTGTTTTCTGCGGCGACTTGCTGTTGTTGCTGTTTTGTGTTTTGCTTTTTGGCTACATATTGCTTTAGTCTATTCTGGTAAGCCTCATTATGCTTTTTTGTGCTTGAATGATAGCTAGCCAGACTTTCCCAGCTCCAACCCTTTGTGTTTTTGATTTCAGTAAGAATTTCACACGCTTTTTGTTTGCTTTCTTCTAGCGTGAAATATACGCTGGAATCATATTGAAAAAACATTGGGTTGATTTGGAAAGGACCCAAATCAATATTAGTAACCTTAAGCTGTTTTAATTCATCATAAACAGAAATGCAATTCTCTAAGCTCGTGCAGTCTATTGTTCGCTTATCAAGGGCAAACCATCGCTCGTCTTTTTTGAGCTTATTCATATCGCTGTTTTTATTAAAACTGATGATATATGGGTAGCCAACTTCACGCTTTGGGTGCCCTTCTATGGCTGCAATAGCTGTAAGCACATCAGAGTGAATTTTGCATTTATATTGCGATGAAAAACCCAATGTTACCAAAGAGGCAAGACAAATTCCAATGAGCACTACTTTATTCATTTATTGCCTTAATGCAGCTGTTCGCTTTAGAGAATCTGAGTTCTTGCAGAAATTTACAACACTAGGCTCTGGATTCTCGTGGAAGCAGACTCTATTAAGATAAAAGTTTGCCATTTTTGTATCTTTGAGTTTAAGATAGTTAAAGGCAAGATAAAGCTGTGAAAGAGAATGGTTAGCAATATCACTTCTAATGTTTAATGCCTTGATGCTTTCTAGGATATTATCCGCATCAAAAAGATATATACCTAGCAATATACCATTCAGGCGTGCGACTTCGCGGTATCGAATTTCTTTTGCTTGCTGTGAGCCCCTAGAAAAATAGGTTTGTGGGTTTAATCCTTCGACTTGCTCTAGCATTTCAACAAGCGTTTTGTCTATGTCTTGAGGCTTCTTTTTAATGTTCCAAGCAAACATGCCAAGCTTATAGGCTGCAATAGGATTATAGTCTTTTTTGTAGAGTCTTGCATAAACGCTGAGAGCTCTAGGCAAATCCTGTGGCACTGCCTCTGAACCTGCCTCATAAGTTATTGCCTCAACAATCTCCGCATCACCGCCAACATTTTGACGAATGTCGGAAAATATTTTATCCATTTCCTGCTGAGACACATTCTGAATCTCTTGGGCAAGTCCAAAGACAAAAATACAAGAAAAACAAACAAGCGCTCTTAACATTATTGCCCCTTAGCTTTTGCTTTAGCGCTAGAAGCTTTGTTTCTCATTTCCTTCATGGCTTTATCAGCTGCCTCAAAAGGCGTCTTAAATTCGTGCAACTTCTTTGTTTTACCCATAAGATCATCATATAGACCCTTTAAATATTTCTCAAGGATACTGATAGTTCTTGTCATTTCTTGTGTCGTCATACTGCCTTTTCCTGTAACAAGAGCTACGCCTTCAGTTTTCTGAGCTTGAAGATTTGCCAAGAAATATTGAGCGCAATAATAGGCATTACTTTTTGCTAAAATAAGCTCAAGATCTGCAGCTTGATTCGTAAATTCAGCTCTCTGTTGTGGGTCATAATCCGTATTTTTAGCCATTCCTTCTAGCGTAACAATAGTATTAAGCATATCCATTGCACCGGGAAGGCTATTCAAGGACAAAACCCTGAATATAAAGTTGAAGCTACAAATGCAGGCGACTCACAAAACACACAGCAGGAAGTAAATGCCACAGAGTCGCAGACTCAAGAGCAAGGGAAGGAACAATAATGAAAAAAATCCTTGTCTGTGTTTTTATCTCTTGCGCTTTAGCCCAAGCTGCTTATAAGGACTTGGGAACATTTGGCAATACCTATGATATTGTTGAAAAAGATTTGCTTGATGAGATGAATAAGGCAGCCGCTAAAATTGATACCAATAAGCTAAGGTATAAGGTTTTAGAATCTGTTAAGGCTTCGCTTCAAGGCGAATTGAATTTGCCTTATTGCAAAGAAAACAACATACGAGAGAAAGACATTAGTGCTATAGCACAATATGATATTGACATTCCAGAAGGGGATATTTTTATCCCCAAAGGAACCAAGGCTAGTGATATGGTATCAAAGAAGCTAAAAAATGCAAGTATTTCATACTATATCATTAATCTTGATGCAAAAGAAGAGATAGAGCATTCAAAAACAAAAGGGCTCCCATCAATGGTTTTAGTCGCCAATGGAGATATGAGAGATGAGAGGCTTTCCCATTTTAAAGAAAGATACATTATCAGCGACACATTAGCCAAACAACTTGAAATTAGATGCACACCCAGCATTATTAAAGTCAGTAAAGATACTCTTAGTATCACAGAAATTAAGCTTAAAAGAAAGGAGAAAAAATGAAATATATACTTGCTTTAGCCCTTAGCCTTTCTTTTTTGACAGCAGCACAAGATAGCACTGGAACAGATGGAAGCGATCACGGAAATAACTTTGGAGATCGCACAGGCTCAAATGCTCCTATGATTGATTTTATGAATAGTGCAGACTGGTCTTTTTTCTTAGATAAGCTCAGTATCAGTTTTAAAGTATGCACTTGTCCTAAAGGAGATGGTCCATTACCCGTAGGTTTCGCAGCGACACTTATTGAGCCATTACTTGGATTCTCATCATCAAATCAGCCTATGCACCTTGTAGGCTTGGGTATGGAATTAGATAGCGATGTGCTTTCAAAAAGAGGCACAAGCAGATCTGATTTGTCAGGAGCCGCTGGAGAAGGAGATACTTCTGGATTCCGCCAAGCCAATATTGTAACTTTCCCTATTCTTGCTTTGATAGCCGCTGCCTTGCCAGATATTGTATGTTTTGATAGGAATAGTGAAATCACAGCAAATTATATCAGCGATGTAGATCCACTCTACAATAACGAAATCCTATCAAATTCAACTAATTCAGCCAAACCTACTTCTAGGGCATTTTTCACAAATATGGTGGCTGATATGGCTTGTGTGGCAGACTGCACCTCAGCAACAGCAGGTTATCCGCTTAATTCTTTGTATTTTTGTGATGGTTGTAGGGGAAATATGGGTTCAAGTGATACAGGCTGGACTAGATTAGGCGATCCCATAGAAAACAGCGAAATGATAGCCCTAAGACAAATTGCTTCGCAACATGAAACATTGCGTTTGTTTAAAACAAGTAATGCGAGTATGACATTCACAGGAGGCAATGAGCTTCCAGACACAATGTGTGGAGATAAAATGTTCCCAATGCTTTTAAAATCTCAATACTATATTCAACTTGCCTATGGAAGTGCCAAGCGTTTTGGAGCGATGCGTTTTCACTACGATTTTAAAAGCACTCCAGCGGACAAAGATGCCTTTTTCTTTTGGATATGGAGACAAAGAGACTTCTGTGCAGGAGCAACAAAATGCTAAGATACCTATTACTCACAGCTTGCATTTGTAGTTTTGGATTTGCTCAAGGAAAAACTATACAGGAGATACGAGAGCAATTAATGACACCAAAACAGCTACAAGTCTATAAGGAGAAAAAAGAACTCCTAGCTAAGTCTCAGAAGAAGGTATTTACTATTTTCTATCTTACCTCCTCAAGTATGGGAGCTAAGGCGGCATCTGGCTTTAGCAATTCACTTCAAAAGCTTATTGACAAAAAGGTTCAAGTGCAAGGCTTTGTTGTGCTTAATGGTTTTCCAGATGATTTTAAAACCTATTTGCAAGATGCCATAAAAGAGGCTAAAAACACAGATGCAATCATTAAGATTCATCCACTCATATTCAGAGAATTTAAACTAAAAAGAGTTCCTGCCTACGCATTAGGCTATTGCCATGAAGGCGAAAACTTTGCCTTTAAAGAATGCGAAATTAAATATCTCATCAAGGGCGATATGGCACTCAGCGATGTATTTAGGCGTATAGGGGACATAGATAAGTCTTATACTGATTATTACTTCAAAATGATAGATCCAAACTAAGGAGGGGAATGTGAAAAAGATTCTATATGCAAGTCTTTGTATTATAGCTTTGGTGTTCTCAAGCTCTAATGCAAACAATAATGCACAACAACAAAATCAAAATCAACAACAAAACACAAATAAGCCTAGTGGAAACAATAATGGAAAACCAAACACAGGTAATAATGGAAGCAGTGGAAACAACAACAGCAATAATTCCTCACAAAGCAATATTTCAACAGGAAAAGATTTATCTAAAATCTATGGGCAACAAAAAAATCCCGGAGAATTTCAAACGCAAGAGATTATGCAAAATATGTTTGGCGGACAAGCCGCTGATAGAGCAAACTCCGGGGATATTAGCAATATGGTTGATGGTAAAATCACTAATATTAAACACCCGGGCATTCAATCATTTGTAGATGTCAAAAGAAGTGGCGTAATAGACAAGGCTGTAAAGGCAGCAACACAATCCATAGGAAACACCGCTGTTACAACAGGTAGAGCTTACTGCTATATTGCAAGAGGGCAATCTTTTTATAACTATCAATGCAGTCTTAATGGCGTAAGCTATGGGAGCCCAGATAATGGCAATTCTCCAACAAAAGCAAAGCAAGCTTGTGAGAAAAATTGTTATACAGCTGGAAGATGTTATGAGGTAAAAAGTGCTAAAGATACTAACTCAAAAGACACTATAGAAAAGCTTGGCAAGGTAACATTCAACAAAGACAATACTAAGCCTTTTGAGGTAACACGCACCATTACAGACTTGAGAAAGGCAAAAGGCATTACATTTAAGATAAAAAGCAATGCTCCTGTTTTGTTTTTCTTTGAATATACTGATGAAAGCGGATACAAAAGAGTTATGGCAAATGGCACACAAATTACAGCCACTGGAGAGGAAGAAGACAAAAATCAAAATGGCAACAGCAACAATGGCAATACAGGCAAACCTAATCAAAATAACCAAAAACCTAACACCGGCAGCAATAGTGGAGGCAATACAAATGGCAAGCCTAACCAAAACAATAAAAAGCCACTCCAGCAAATAACTAAAAGCTATACTCTCACTCAAAAGGTAAAAGATTTAAAACTAGGCTTCCAAGTTGAGGAAAAATATAAAAAACAAGAAGACTTGCTCATAGAAATCCAAGATATAGAGCTTGTCATTCCTCAAACTAAACGATTTGCATGTAGCTCACAAAATCTCTACTTCAAAGATGAAAAGAGAAAGAATTGTGCTAAATCTGATAGAGTATTACTCCAAAGCCCAGAAGGTCCAATAGAGATTTGTAAGGCATTTGGCTCTGGAGATAATGATGATGGCACATTCTCCACAGAAGAAGGCTGTAGAGCAACTTGTAGAACAAATGGGGAATGCCTCTTTAAAAATCCAAGCATTGATGCGGCTCAATTCTTTGGATTCCAAGAAGGCTGTCTTACAGATTCTAAGAGCTGCACGAATACAGGCTGCAGAACTTCAAGAGAGCAAGATGCCCCCATTTTAAACGAAAAGGTTTATGATGGCGAAGGGAATGTTACAGAAACCATTAAAAATGGTATTGCTGTTCCCGGAACGGTTCGCCCAAGAGTTATGGCGGATGCAAGTGGAGATTACAACAACAAAATTCAACAAGAAACTAAATCTTTAGCCTTTGCCAATATGATTAAAAACCAAAGCTATAACGCCTCTTTACCGCTCAATCAAAAAAGAGAAACTTCTTATGCAATAAGAACGGAGGCAAATAAAACGGCTGATGGCAAACCAGCGATAGATAAAAAACTCTTTGTAAGGGTAAAACCAAGTGATACACTCTATGATAAACCCGCATACTTGTATGTAATGGTAAGGGTTGAGAGCGTTTCAAAGGATTTAATTACGCTTCCACCTTGTAATTATGACAATCTTGTCCCAAATACACCTGAGTATGATAAAAGAACCGAAGAGTGTAAAAAAAGAGATAACGCTTTTAGAAGCTACCACTACTTCTTGCTTGATGAAAATAAGCAAGCAAAAGGTTTTTATAGACACCAAGGTTTCAATCTTGCGGAATATATAAATAATGGAAATAGATACCAAGTATTCAATGGTAAGAAATGGGTTGAAGGCGGAGAAGGCAATAGTGCTCCAGTGTTTAAGCGATACAATGATTTGCTTGGTTCTGTAAAGAAAAATAAATACTTCCTAGAAGAAGAAATCACAAACAACAGCTATGCCCTTTTAGAGCAAATCAAAGGTTTGCCAAAAGTAAGAGCATATTGGAATGCTGCTGGTAGCGGTGAGTTTATTATAGATCCTAATACTGGTAAGCCTATTTTGAGAGATCCATTTAGGGCGATGCTTGGAGAGATATATGTCCAAGTAAAAACAAAAGCGGATATTCCTGCTGAAATTATTGCTCAAAACAATGGAAAGGAGCCAAAACTCAAAGGCTATGAAACACCAAATAACTATGTTATCTACGCCCTTTTAAGCGACAAAGAGCTTACTCATAGAGAAATTGCAGAAGAGCTTATTGTAAAAGAAAAGACAACTGCTCCAACTCACGCTATTTATAACCTTTTAGAGATTGACAACAAGAATCTCCTTATTGACTTAAAAAGTGATGGCACAATGGGTGAGGAAATAGTTAAAGTCTATCTTGTGGGTAATTCAAAACAGCTTTCTGCCTATGCAAATGTATCTTCAAGAGAACCTGATGTAGGGGAAAATGGCTATCTCTTTTATTGGTGGCACGATGCAAAAGCAGATCCAGCAAAAGGCTCAATCACCAACCTTAAGCCTGATTCTCAAGAAATAAGAGAATTTAAGCAATTTATGCCTGCTACGCTGACAGATTATGAAATTTTTGCAGACAAAGATTTCAGTAAAAACAAAACTCAATCGCTCAAGTTTGGTTATGGGGCTGGGGATTACGATGCAAAAGCAGATTGTAAAGTAATGAACACCACAAGTGGGAAGTCAGAGCGTATTTGTTTGCCTTGGTGGAGAATTGAGCGTGAATATGATGAGAAAAAAGATAAAAGCATTGCAAACGCAGATTTTAGAGCGTTAATGGGTAAAATGAAGCTTCCAATGCAAGGAAAAGTCGTGAGTGTTTGCACTAAAGTAGATCCTATGGCAAATGCTATCTACAATAAAGAAAGGCAGACTATTACTTGCACTAGCTACTATAACATGCTCGCAGGCGAAGATTGCTTCCAAAACCCATTCCAAAAGAAGTGTTTTTATGATAACTGCCCTGTAAAAGTCAAAGAAAACTGCACCCTAACAAATACTATAGGGTTTGGGGATTTAAAAACAAAAGTCCAAGTTGATGATGTAACTGCAGCTGGGGGCGATATTAATCAGCTTAAAGAAACCAAGCTTGAAGTCAAAACCTATGGCTATAAATGCCCTAAGACAATGAATATAGACTTAAATCAAGTATGTCTTAAAGAGGAAACCGTGATGATGCAACCTGCTGTATGTCAAAGTGCAGGAAATACAGGAGGAACAGGCGGAGGAAGCGGTGGCACTGGTAGCAATGGCAATACAGGCGGAGGCAACAATAACGCAGGTGGAAATAGCGGAAGCGGACAAAAACCTTCTTTGCCCGGACTTGATGTAGGCGATGCCCCAACAGAACACGCCACAATGGATGAAATTCTTTCTGGAAAAAGCAATGTTGTGTATTGCAATACAGGCAATCCTGTTATTGATGCAAGCGGAGCCCTAAAAGGATTTAGAGGAACTTGTCCGGGAACAAGACAAGAAGTGACTTGTAAGTTTGATTCATTGCAAACTACAACTAAGACTTGCACCGATCCCATTATCCAAAAAGTAAAGGAAGAAAAAATTAACAATATAGAGCAAGAAAGAGTGTGTAAGGATGTATTTGTTAATGTGGCAAAGGGTGAGACTGATATTTACAAAGATGATCCTTCTTGCTATCGCTCAAATACAGCTGCAGATTCTAAAAAAGGCACAATTAGCGTTAATTTTAGACAGGATGTAAATGTTACAGGCTTACTTATCAGCAAAAACAAAGAAAGCCAACAGAGTGTAGAGTTCTGCACTTATAACGGGACTCAAGGCAAGATGCAAGGAAACTGCACGAGCAACTCAGGGCAGAAGACATTGAACTTCATCTCTACGCTTAAAGATTCGCAAGAGATTTTATTCGCGGAGCAAATTACAAGAACAGATGGCGGAGAAGATTTAGGAGGCTGGAGCAAAAATCTAGGGATTGATGCGACTTATGAGTATGGAACAGGTGGAAAGAATGATGCAATGCAGGGGCAGATATGCAATGGTGTCGGAGCCACTGGAGGAAATAATTGTTTCACTATACAGGGCATATACCAAAAAGGAACGGCTGATTTTGACAAGGCACAAAAGGACAATCCAAACGCCACTTGGAATGCTGTTGGAGACATAGTGCCGGGCAAACTTCTAGGCTCATCAAATGAGTATAGCTCCACAGCTGTATCTGCGAGTGTTGGAAGTAACAGAATAGAGATGTTACCAGACTTAAGAACACCAAACTTCCAGCTTAGATGGAGATCTTGTGGAGCTCCAAATATTGATGAGCCTAGTTTTAATGATGTTTTATCCCAAGGATACTTCCCAACTAAGGGGTATTGGGATACTGGCTGGTGGACATTGCACCTTCATTCATATAGGTGGGGAGTGTATGGTTACTATGACTGTGACGGACACAAATCAGTTTTCAATTCTCACTGGAGCCATCATAATATAAGCAAGGTAAATCTATTCCTTAACTCTGGAGCAGGACTTTCTATTTTATTCCCCACACCTTCAAACTATGAGGTGTATTTCTTTAATACGGAGGGCGGATTAATGCACAAGGAAGTTATTGCTGCTGCTAAAATGACAACAAATCTTCCCGGGCAAATGACACCCATTAGACTTGGAGATAAGGCAAAGCTTTATGAAAATGGGCAAGAAACAAATCAAAGGTTAAGTTGTTCAGAAGATGATCTCTCACCTGCTGGTGGAGGCACAATGTATGGTATTCATTCAACAACAGGGGCAGTTTGTCCTGTTGCAAGAGACAGAGACTTTATCTTGAAAAATTCAATAGGTAGCGTAACTATTATTGATTTGGACACCAAAATCACAACAACTAAAAAATTAACATATCCGCTTCCATACATAAATAGAATTTACTATGGATATGCGCAATCAGTAGAATCAAGGAGATACTCATGTTGTCAAGACTTCAACTAATCATTACATCAGTCTTATTGCCTATTTGGCTTATTGCTGCAAACACCAACTCGTCCCCACAAAATACAAATCAAAATCAACAGGGGCAAGGGCAAGGACAGCAACAACAGCCAACAAAATATTATTGCCCTGTAAGCAAGGAATATAAGGAGTATAAAAATGGAAATGGCAAATTAGAAGCCATTCCTTCATTCACAAACGAAAAAACTTGTGAATCTCAATGCCTTTCGCAGGGGCAATGTATGTTTGTTGGGGCTCAAAGCAATGGCATTGTTATTGCCAAAGTTGCAGATGGGAAAAAGCTTGATTTAGCAAAAATAAATAAAGATCTAGCTGGTATCAAGAAGGTAACAGGCATTAAAATTATTGTCTCTAATGTAGAAGCCCTGTCAGTAAGTGACTTGAATGGTATAAGCGTAAAAGAGTTATTTGTGCCTGTAAGACAAAGTGATATTAAAAAAGAGGGTATCAAGGCTAATGTATCAGGTAATAATCTAACCCTTACCGATCTTGGAGATGGTAGCAAGTTGATTGAGATAACAAGCTCAAAGCTTACCAAAAACACTGAAAATGGCACATATACAGCAGAACATCTTACTCGCAAGAAAAAAGTGCCTATGACACAAGATGAAATTAAAAAGCTTACACCAAAACAAATAGCTCAATATGAAGAATCTTATCAAAAAGCTCTAGAGGCTTACAATTCTGGACAAAGCACATATAAACCAATAGGCGCATTTGTAAAAGATGATGGAGATGAGCAATATACGCTTATTACCGCAGAGAATGGAAAACTAAGCGAACAAGCAGGTTGGATTCCATTAGCACCACTTGCAAATATAAATTACAATGCTTCTCAAGTAAGCTTAGAGACAGAGGTAATGAATGTTGATGGAACAACCAAAAAAGAGAGTATCACTATCCCACTTAATGGAAGCGGACAGGGTGAGCATTTATTCACCGTGGAAGGAACAACAAAAAATACTATTCAGGTAGGACAAGATTCTCTTGTTTTTAATAGTAGCGTTAAAGATCCTAAAGATTTAAACAATGTCACATATAGCGTTGAAAAAATTGCAGGTAACATAAGTGGCAATAGGGTAAGTGGAGAGTTTGAAGTTGAGATAATGAGCGAATCCACAGGTAACAGATATATGTGCCAAGGCAATGATAAAATTACGGGAGATCTTGGCAAAAATGCCTTCAGTGATGAAAAGGCTTGCTCTACTCAATGCAAACTTACAAATGCTTGTGTTACTATAAATCAAGGTGGAAGTAGCAACAATGGATGTCAAGTGCTAAGTTCTCAGTTACTTAATCCTATTACGGATGTAAATGGCAAGACCATTTATTTAAGCAAAAAAGTAACTGAGAAATGCACCCTTATTGTTGATAAGCAAATAGGTTGCCGACAATATTCAACGCAAACTTCAGAGACACCAGATTTAGAAAAGCTTTTAGGTGGAATCCCAAAAGTCCAAACAAATAAGCAAAACCACGACTTCTCAAAGGCTACAGAAGCTTTGGGGCAAATGGGACTTATGGAGGCATCAACACATATCTTTGGAGCAGAAGCTAGCTATTGCGATGTTGGACAATTTTTGCCAACTGGAATGGAAATGTTATCTATGGCTCTAAAATATGCTGCTATGGGGTTAGCAGCAGGAAGTGGTGGAGTATTGGATGATGCTACAAGTGCTGGAGGGAAGGCTTTTGCAAATGGAACTGGAAATGTTGTTTCAAAGTCTGCACAGGCGGCTGCATCTGCCTTCAAGGCTGGTTTTAACAAGTTTGTTAGTAATTTTGCAAAAAAAACTACCGAAGAGGCGCTTAAACATGCTGCCAAAGAAATTGCTTTCCAAGCGGCTGTAAAGATTGCAGCAAAAGCATTGCAAGAATATTGTGATGCCGAGGGGATAAAGGGATTGTGTGATAAAAAAGAAAAACAAAGACAATCAGCTTGGACAACAGGAACTACTGATGGAATCTTGACCAATGAACAGCTTGATGGCGCAACAGATGAGGAAGACAAAGTTGCTATGGATTATGCAAATTGTATGAGTGGTCGTTTTGGATTAACCTATGAGGCTGTTTTAGCTTGGCAAATGGGAACAAGAGAAGTAAATGAGCTTCACTACTCATTTAAAGTGCCTATGATAGTTGATGGCAATGAGCTAGGCATATTAAGGGTAGTTATGGAAAACAAAGATGGGGCTGCTTCTGATATAGACAAGTATTTTTATGCAAGATATAATGTTGAGGAATATGGCAACGCAAATCAAAAAACAACTTATGCTCTATACGCTCTAAAAGGCGAGGATGCGCTGATAGCTGCAGAAACAATTTGTGGTGGTCCAGAGACAGTTAATATTATTAGGGATAAATATGGCAAAAGGTTCTTAGACCCAAAGCTTGCAAACCCAACAATAGAGAACGAATCCCCAAAAGAAGAAGAGCTTAAAGAAGAATTGCCCGGTTTGACTGAAGATAGCAATGACCCATCTAAAAAGACTGATCCTGTAGATGTTGCTGTTCAGGCTGCTGAAATGATAGCTGGAGCACTTCCGCCACCATGGAATTTTGCTGCAAACCTACTCATTGATCTTTTTAAGCAAGTGCAAGAAAATGGGGATACTTGCACCGATATGAAATTTGCAGAGAGAAGGGCGCAAAAAACACCTACAGAAGGGCAAGAATATATCAGGACAAACAAACGAATTTCGCTTGGACTTTGCACACATGTTTCTAGTGAAGATATGGAAAAGGTGGGCAAGATAGTTTTGAGAAAGCGCAAACACCATTGTTGCTACGATCAAATAACAACTCGTATTTTTGCTGAAGGTATGATGGCTCAACTTGGCAAAAGAGCCATAAAGGATAATTGTGCCCCACTAGGTATTGAAGACCTTAACAAGGTTTCGTTCAAATCTTGCAAGGCAGGACAAAAACCGGAGAAGGATAACTGCTTCCCAGCTGACAAGTTCCAAGAACTCACTAACGCCTATATGTCTGGAGCTCACATAGGTATAGATGAGGCTGTAAGCGGTATTGTTAATAGCGTATTCCAGCTTGATGAATCGCAATAGAAAGGATTTTTATGACGGAAACGGAAATTAAAAAGGCTAAACCAAAAGAGAAAGACTACTTCTTAAATGATAGAGATGGATTGCGCTTAAGGGTATCTCCTGCGGGTTCAAAAACATTTCAAATGCGATATTCTTTTGGGGATAAAAGAAAACTTATTACTATTGGGCAATATCCATCTGTTTCCTTGGAGCAGGCAAGAGAGAAAGTTATTGGCTACAAAAAACTTATTCTAGCAGAAGCCGATCCACAAGAAAATAAAAAGCTAGACAAAGCAGCCAAAATAAAAATGAAAGAGGGGCAACTTCACCTAGTGGTAGAAGCATGGCTTAAATTCAAAGAAAAGCAGGTTACCTATTCCACACTCAAAAAAAATAGGCAAATGATGGATCTACACCTTTTACCGCATTTTTCAGAATATGATTCTGATAGAAAAATTGTAAGTTCCACGCACATTGAGGATATTGCACATTTAGACATTACGCATATTATCGCAAAGATTCAAGACTATAGGGTAGAGCTTGCTAGAAGGCTTTTTACTCATTGTATCAATATATGGCAATTCGCCCTTGGTCGCGGATATATAGAAACAAATTGCCTATTCAAAATTGACACAAAACAACTTCTTTTACCTAAAGTAACAAATCACTATGAGAAGATTACAGATGAAGCAACGCTGGGAGAGCTTTTGAGAGCTATTGATGGATATATTCATTCTCCTATTATACGATCGGCATTAAAGTTTGTTAGCATTATTCCCTTAAGAGCTGAAAACCTTGCTACGCTTAAATGGAGTTATATTGATTTTGAGAAAAAGATACTCACCATTCCAAGAAGCGAGATGAAAGTCAAAAAGAAATCATTCCCGGATTTTTCTCTTCCTTTACCTACGCAAGCTATTGAGATTCTAAAGGAAATTAAAAAAAATACAGGTTGGGGTGTTTGGATATTCCACGGACACAATAAAATACATAAACCGATGGTGTCAGAGAGTGCTAATAAAGCTTTGCGTTCTATGGGGTTTGCAGATGCCAAAAGAGGCAGGAAGCAAACACTTCACTCTTTTAGGGGAACTTTTAGAAGCCTTTGTGATACGCACCAAGACAAGCACAACATGCCATTTGAGATTAAAGAGGCTGTGTTGGATCATAGGGTAGGGAATAATGTTACACAAGCCTATCTACATAAAGCTGATTATGTAGAGCAGATGAGACCACTTTTGCAATGGTGGGCTGATTACTTAGATGAGCTCAAAGAGCGGTAGGCGAGAGAATATTTTCTCCTTTGACAGCAAACTCTACTTAAAAAATCATTCACTATTTTTGCTATAATCTTTTTTTTGGGTATATTTTGTTCTCATATTTGAGAGGCAATACAAGAAACCATCTCAAGCCCAAAAGATTCCAGCAAAACCAGTTTTCTTTCATCTCCTCCTAATTATATGCTCCATAATTTCATAGACAATAAAACCAACATCACAAAGTGATATAAAAAATCCAGCAAAAAAATGGGAATAAAAATAAATGGTAACAAATTTGGAACAAATTTAAATGTGCTATTCTCTTATTCTATTTTATATGCTATAATACCCAAGTTTATGCGGTAGTCCTACATTCCACCATTTCTTTTATAAATAAACAAAAATAGAGATAAACTAGGTTCATTTAATGCTAGTGGTGGTTTAGGACAATTAAAGGCAAATTATGAATTAGCTGAGAGAGGATTCAATAATATTGCATTAAGCGGTAGTCCTAGAGAAGTAATGAATGCAAGAATGGCTATGGACAAAGCACGCAAAGCTTATAATAAAGGATTAGCAACGCAGAATAGTTTGAGTAGGCAATACAATGCTCTAAGCCCACAAGCTAGAAAACATGTGGATAAAGAGCTTGGTGGCGATGCTGGAGGGGGAGTAACGGGAGGAGTAAATGGCTTTAGTTAATAATCCTATACCCGTGATTTTTAATATTTGCTGAACACTCCGCAAGTTTTTCTAAATATTTTGGATCTTTTGCTTCTTTCCTATTTTCATTAGCCCAAATTATAGAAAGATTTCCTGCTCCTTGTGTAGGAGCTACAATCTTCCATTCTCCCCTCTCAATAAGGTCTGCTTGTTCATCTTGTGTCATATTTGGATAAATGGATGTGTAAAAGATAGCTCCCTCCTCGTGATTCCTCAACCTCTCAATCACTTTTTCCTTAAAAGCCCTATCCCAAGCCTCCCAATATACTTCATCACACTTCTTGTCCCAATCCTTTTTAGCTTGGCTACTCCATTCACTATAAGGTGCGCTGCCATCTGGAATATGATTTGGACCACTAAAACTTTGTCCTACTAGGTATCCCATTGCAAAATCTCCAAAACCCATAATAAACTCCTTTCTATATTTTTAGATTTATTTAGGGAGATTATAATAGAATCTATGATTCAGATTCAAATGGACAAAGTTGTGTTGGAATACACGATAATATTTTCAGCGTAAGGAGTGGCATAATGACAATTACAATTAAAAATGCAAATAAAGATTTTTTAAAAGCTGCCAAAGAAGTAGCAAAGCTTACTAATCGTGAATCACCCAACTAACGAATATGGTTCGGTCTCTTGTTTCAACGATATTCACAAAAAGGTTGTAACACTTCAGCAATACGCATTAGGGGTTCCACAATTTCCAACAAGGAGAAGTGCGCGGAACAGATGTGAGCGAGATAATGTATCTTTTTGCTGTTAATATTTTTGGTATTCCAGAAACAATGAGTCCTGATTTTTATAGATTTTTAGATGGCAATGATGCACAAGGAAAAAATATACCAGAGTGGATAGCTAAAGGAGAATTGAAGGGTAAAGACAAAGAAACTGAGGCGTTAAAAAATCTTTTAGCCAAAGAAGGGAGGGCAGAGGCAAAAGGAGAAACTACCAAGGCTAATTCTAACGCAGATTTATTTAAATCTGCTTATTCGGGACAGCCAGCAAAGTCTCCAGAGCAGCTTATCAATGAGCTTTTGAAAGGAGGAAAGGGCGGGCAGATTGAGTTGTATTCCACCAAAATATTGTTTGGTATGGCAAAAGCACATACTGAAGTACTTACATTTATGGCTACAATGAATTTTGATGAGAAAGTCAAGCTCAAATGGAAGGGATTGGTTAATGAAAGTCAAGAGGTAATTAAATGTAGAAAGAACAATAAAAGTGGCAAGTGTGCTAGTGGTTCGATCAATCTTATTGTTGTATTTTATTGGATTGAGACATTATATACAAGTGAATGCAGATTCAAATAAACAATCATAAACACTGCAAACAAATGATGGACTTCGCAGGTTTTTAGAATCTAGGAATACAAATTGCTTTGAAGTATGCGAAGTTGTTAGAGAATCTTAAGTAGCAAGGACGCGAAATGAGAAAGATGAAATTAGCCGTTATAGCTTTTTGGCTTGTGTTTGGAATCTCGGCTCTACACGGGCAAAAAATTAGTCAAATCGCTCAAATTGTTGGCATTAGAGATAATAGCCTTGTGGGCTATGGGCTTGTGATAGGGCTTAATGGCACGGGCGATAAGAGTGGGTCAAAATTCACAATGCAGAGTGTTGCAAATATGCTAGAAAGCGTTAATGTTAAGCTTTCAGCAAATGATATTAAGTCTAAAAATGTCGCTGCGGTTATGGTAACTGCCTCTTTGCCTCCATTTGCAAGACAGGGCGATAAGCTTGATATTTTAGTCTCATCAATCGGCGATGCAAAGTCCATAAATGGTGGAACACTTGTAATGACACCACTTACAGGGGTTGATGGTAATATTTATGCCCTAGCTCAAGGTAATATCACAATGGGGGAGAGCGGGAGTGCGTTATCAGGTAGAATCGTAGGTGGGGCAAGTGTGGAGCGTGAGATAAACTACAATCTTTATAATCAAGAAAATGCAACTTTAAGTCTTAAAAGCTCGGATTTGCAAAATGCGATAAAGATTCAGCAAACACTTAATAGCGTATTTTCTGATGCGATAGCTGTGGCAGTAGATGCACGAACTATTAAGCTTAAAAAGCCTGAAAATCTTAGTATGGTGGAATTTTTAGCACTTGTGGAGGAAGTGGAGATTGACTACTCACGCAAGGAAAAAATCATTATAGATGAGAAAACCGGCACTATTGTGGCTGGAGTTGGCATTAGGATTGATCCTGTGGTGGTAACGCACGGAGATATTACGATTAAAATTTCTGATGAGATTTTAGAAGATCCAGAAGCGACAAAGCTTGATGGTGATATTTTAATGAGTAAGTCTCAAGGCACAATCGCTAGTGCAAATGGCACAAAACCCACGGTTTCAAGCGTGGTCAAGGCATTGCAAAAAATGGGTGCAACGCCTAAAAATATCATTTCCATTCTTGAAAATATTAAAAAATCTGGTGCGTTGCGTGCAGATATTGAAGTAATGTAAGGAATGTAAAATGAATGTAGATACTTCTATGGCATTAATGAATTTTAATAAAGCTCAAGATTCTCATAAACTTAGCCTTAAAGCAGAATCTAGAATGCGTTTAGATGAGCAAAAAGAGGATGCAAAGTTAAGAGAGCAGACAGATAACTTTGAATCTTTGCTTTTAAAGATTATGTTAGAACAAGCGATAAAAAATGATGATATACTCTATCCCAAACAGGCTGGGAGTGATATTTACCATTCAATGTATATTGATAGCCTAAGCCAAGAGCTAAGTGGGAGTTTTGGATATAGTGAGCTATTGTTTAACTTTCTTAAAGAGCAGCAAAATCAAGACAAGGCAAATTCAAAGCCTATGGCAAAATTTACCAATGGAGTAAAGAATCCTTATGGAGAATCAAAATAATATCATAAGCCCAGAGATTTTACAGCACTTAAGCAGCGATGATAAAAGTGTCCTGCTTGAATCTTTAGCCACACTTATCCAAAGCACCTATGGCACGGAGCAAGAGTTCAAAAAACTTCAAAGCGATTTTAATGCACTTAAAGCTTTGTATGAGTGGGTTTTAGAGCTTATCCCACAGGCGGTGTGGGTGCTGGAAGCTGATAAGAGTGTGTTTTATCAAAACGAGCACGCCAATAAGCTAGAATCTATGCTACCAAGCATTATTAATCTGCAAGAAGGCGAACACGAGGTGGAGTTTGAGGGGCAGTTTTATCTTTTGCAAAATAATAGAAAAAATGACAAACAAGTGATGAGTGCTACACATATAACTAACCAAAAGCGACAAGAGCGACTAGCTTCTATGGGGCAGGTTTCCGCACATTTAGCACACGAGATACGCAACCCAATTGGCTCAATTTCGCTTTTAACTTCAGGCCTACTTAAAAGGGGCGATGAGCAGGTAAAGTCGCTTGTGTTTGAGATGAAAAAGGCTTTGTGGAGAGTGGAGCGACTTATTAATGCGACTTTGCTTTTTACAAAAGGTGTGAATCCAAATAAGCAGATTCACGCACTTATTGATTTTGAATCTGATTTGTATGATAGCGTGGGGTATTATACTTATTCAAAGCCTATTGAGTTTAGTTTTAAGCTTTGTAGCGGAGAGACTAGCGAGATTCTAGCGGATTTTGATTTACTAAGCATTGTGCTGCAAAATTTTCTCTCAAATGCTATTGATGCTATTGAGGAGGGGGAGTGTCAAGCTGGAGAGGTGAATATTGGCTTTATTGATGAGAGTGAGTTTTGGTGCTTTAGCATAAGTGATAATGGTGTGGCAATTGATGATAAAAATATCCTTTTTGAGCCATTTAAGACAACAAAATTAAAAGGTAATGGGCTTGGCTTGGCATTGTGTCAGCAAATAGTGGCTGCACACAATGGAAGCATTGAGTTACAAGATTCACAGACAAAAAAAACCTTTTTTGTTAAGATTGCTAAAAACTAGAAGTTATATTGCTATAATGCGTGAGATGTAGCAATGAGACAAGGAGTGGTAATGAGCAATCTTAGTATTTTTAAAATCGGTGTAGGTCCTTCAAGCTCTCACACGCTTGGTCCAATGTTGGCTGGAAATCTATTTTGTGAGCTTGTGGATTCTAAAATAGAACCTGTGAGTAGAGTAGAGATTATTCTCTATGGCTCTTTGTCATTGACAGGTAAGGGGCATTTGAGTGATAAGGCTATCCTTTGGGGGTTAAGTAATCTCAAAGCACAAAATATCACAGCAGATTCTCAACACAAGGTGATAAATGATTGCTTAGAAAAGCAGATTCTAAGTCTATGTGGAAAAAAGCAGATAAGGTTTGTGTATGGAAAGGATTTGGTTTTTTCACAAGAGTTTTTGCCGCTGCACGAAAACGCCCTAAAAATCACTGCGTTTGATGAAAATGACAAGATTGTAGAAGCTCAAGTGTATTACTCCACGGGAGGTGGATTTGTTGCTACACAAGAGGAGCTAGAAAAGCAAATGCAAGGTGTCAAGGGGCAGGAGTGCAAGATTGCCTTGCAGATTGATAATGCTTCACATTTATTAGAGCTGTGTGAAAAGAAAAAGAAGAATCTTGCTCAAATATCGCTAGAGTATGAGTTGCAGTTTCACACACAGGAGCATATCTCACGCTATTGTCAAGAGATTTGGGGGGTGATGGAAGATTCTTATCATCGTGGGTGTAATCCACAAAGTTTAGAATTGCCGGGCAAAATGCACTTGCACCGCAGGGCAAAGGGGCTAAGTGAGCGATTAAAACCAACGACCGATCCTTTTGGGATTATTGATTATGTTTCATTGTATGCTATTGCTATTGCTGAAGAGAATGCTGCGGGGGGCAAGGTTGTTACCGCACCGACAAATGGGGCTTGTGCGGTGATACCTGCTGTCATTTTATATCTTAAAAATCATACCATAGGCTTTAATGACAAATTGATTGAAGATTTTTTGCTTTCCGCAATGCTGATTGGCTCATTGTATAAAAGGAATGCGTCAATTAGCGGTGCGGAAGCTGGGTGTCAAGCGGAGATTGGCTCGGCTAGCTCTATGGCAGCAGCCGCTATGGCAACAACCCTTGGAGCAGATGCAAATAAGGCGTGTAATGCCGCAGAAATTGCAATGGAGCATCATTTGGGATTAACTTGTGATCCTGTGGGTGGGCTTGTGCAAGTGCCTTGTATTGAACGCAATGCCTTTGGGGCGATTAAGGCTATTAGTGCGGTGCGGATTGCGATGAGCAGGACTTCTAAGCCTATTGTTGGACTTGATGAGATTATCTCTACAATGTATCAAACAGGCAAAGATATGAATCGCAAATACAAGGAAACCTCGCTTGGTGGATTAGCAAAAACGCTTTCAAGCGTGTGCTAGTGCGTGGCTTTATGCGAGAGATAGAATCTTAAGGGGAGAATATGCGTATTACAAAAATTGCAGCGGCAAAGAGATTTGAACTAGAGCTTGATAAGATTGCCACGGATAAGTCAATCTCTCATCGTGGGGCGATGTTTGCTCTTTTGGCAAATGCACCTTGCGAGATGAAGGGATTTTTAGAAGGTGAGGATACACTGCATACTTTGCAGATTGCTAAGAATCTTGGGCTTGTAGTGGAAAAAAGGGGTGAAAGTCTCTATCTTATTCCACCAAAAGATGGCATACAAGAGCCAAGAGAAGTGCTTGATTGTGGTAATGCAGGGACGGGAATGCGTCTGTATGCTGGACTTTTGAGCGGGATAAATGGACATTTTGTCTTAAGTGGTGATGAGTATTTGAATGTGCGTCCTATGGGGAGAATCATTGAGCCTTTGAGTGCCATTGGGGCGGATATTAGGGGGAGAGATGGGAATAGGTATGCTCCACTAAGCATACAAGGAGCGAGACTTAAGAGCTTTACCTATCAAAGCAAGATTGCTTCAGCACAAGTTAAAAGTGCGATGATTTTAGCAGGACTACATACAGAGGGTAAAAGTAGATTCTATGAGCCATTTTTGAGCCGAGATCATACGGAGAAAATGCTCAAAGGTATGGGTGTCAAAATACAAGGGCGTGAGATTCAAAGTGGGCAAAACGGGCAAAGCGGCTATGAAGTGGAGTTTGAAGGCTCTTGTAAAAAATTAGAATCTTTTAAGCTTGAAGTTCCAGCTGATCCTTCAAGTGCATTTTTCTTTGCTCTTGGGGCGTGTGTGCTAGAATCAAGAGTGGTTTTAAAAAATGTATTATTAAATAAAACGCGTATTGAGGCTTTTAAGATTCTAGAATCTATGGGGGCTAAGGTAACATATAATGTAAAAAGCTCACTTTATGAGGAGATTGGGGATATAGAGGTGCAAGGTGGGCAACTAAAAGCGGTAAAAGTGGATAAAAATATCGCGTGGCTTATTGATGAGCTTCCAGCACTTGGGGTGTGTTTTGCTTTAGCTAAAGGACGCAGTGAAGTGCGAAATGCAAAAGAGCTAAGGGTAAAAGAGAGTGATAGAATCCTAGCTACCATTACAAATTTGCGTGCTATGGGGATAGAGTGTGAGGAGTTTGAAGATGGCTTTAGTGTGTGTGGCGGAGAGCTAAAAAGAGCAAGGGTTAGCTCTTTTGGTGATCATCGTATTGCAATGAGTTTTGCTATTGCCCAGCTTGTGTGTGGCGGAGAGATTGAGAATAGTGAGTGTATTGATGTGTCGTTTCCAAACTTTTTAGAGCTTTTGGCACAAATTACTGATGTGGAGAATATATAATGGAAGTAAAACTTGCAAAAAAATATGGATTCTGCTTTGGCGTGAAAAGAGCGATTGATATTGCTGAAAAAAATAAACACGCCACAACTTTTGGTCCGCTTATCCACAATGCAAAGGAAATTGAGCGTTTGCAGAGGGATTTTGATGTGAACTTAAGCGAAAGCCTTAGTCAAGCTCAAAAGTTTCAAAGTGTGATTGTCCGCACACACGGAATTACAAAGAGTGATTTGCAGACATTACAAAATCAAAAGATTCATATCGTTGATGCAACTTGCCCTTTTGTAACAAAGCCACAAAATATTGTAGAAAAAATGTCAAATGAGGGCTATCAAATTGTGATTTTTGGCGATAGTAACCACCCGGAGGTAATGGGCGTGGCAAGCTATGGTGAAGATGTGTTGATTGTGGGAAATGTGGAGGAGCTAGAACATGTGAAGTTTAAGAAAAAAGTCGCCCTTGTGTCTCAAACAACAAAACAGCCTAAGCTTTTTGGAGAGATTGCGGCATTTTTGGCTTCACGCGTGAATGAATGTCGTGTGTTTAATACTATTTGCAATGCGACTTTTGATAATCAATCCGCGGTTGATGCGCTAAGTAGGGAAGTAGATGTGATGATTGTTGTTGGTGGGAAAAACTCCTCAAACACAAAGCAGCTTTTAAAAATCGCACAAAAATACTGCAAAGATAGCTATTTAGTAGAAGATGAAAAGGAGCTGCAAGAAGAATGGTTTGCAAATAAGAATTTATGTGGAGTTACAGCTGGGGCTTCCACTCCGGATTGGATTATTCAAAATGTTGTGGCAAAAATAGAACAAATTTAAGAATCTTTTGATACACAATGCTATTCTTAAGCTATGGCAAGGTTTGCTTTGGTAGAATAAGCGAATTTTAATTTTAAAGAGGTAAAGGGCGTCAATGTTAGTGAATTTGGATAATGTAGTCTTGAACGATGAGGAAGATTTCGCAGCTTTGCTTGAGGCGAGTGAGCGTAGGGCTGTTAGCGGAGCAATACAGACTGGAGAGATTGTAGCGATAAATGATGAGTATGCTATGGTGGCTGTGCCTAATGAAAAATCAGAGGCTGCGTTGAGATTAAGTGAGATTCAAGATGAAAATGGGAATCTACTCTTTAAACAGGGTGATAAGATTGAAGTTTTTGTAACTTCTGGACGCGGTGGCAGACCAAGTGCATCTTATAAGAAAGCATTGAAAATGCACAAAATTGTTGAGAAAATTGCAGAACTAGCAGATGATTATAAGGATAAAATTATTGAAGCCAAGGTGATTAAGAAGAATAAGGGTGGTTTTATCTTGGAATATGATGGCGTAGATGTGTTTATGCCTCGCCGAGATTCTGCGGTGCGTGAAGATGACAAGGCTATTGGTAGGACTTATAAGGTAGCTATTGTGAATCTAGATAAAGAGAATAACTCTATTGTGGTTTCACGCAAGAGATTTTTTGAGCTAGATGATGCAAATCGTCAAAATATGAGTAGTAAGCTCCTTGAAAATGATGGTGTGCAAAATGGTGTGGTGGCAAAAATTGCTCCTTTTGGAATCTTTGTTGATATTGGTGGCATTGAAGGCTTGGTGCATTACACAGAGCTTAGTCATAAGGGACCTGTGAATCCAGCAAAGAATTTTAAGAAAGGTGATGCGGTTGTTGTTAAGGTGCTAGGCTATGATGAGAAGAAACGCAGACTTTCTCTCTCTATGAAAGCACTTGGTGATGACCCTTGGAAAGAGATAGAAAAAGAGCTTGAGGTAGGCTATGCCATCAAGGTTATGGTGAGTAATATTGAGACGTATGGAGCATTTGTAGATTTGGGTAATGATATTGAGGGATTCTTGCATATCTCTGAAATTTCTTGGAATAAGAATATTAAGCACCCTTCGCAATATTTGAGCGTAGGACAAGAGATTGATGTTGAGATTATTGAGATTGATACGACAAATAAAAAACTTCGTGTCTCTCTTAAACGACTACTTGATAAGCCTTTCACACAATTTACCAAAACACATCAAGTGGGCGAAATTGTCAAAGGTAAGATAGTTACACTTACTGATTTTGGGGCATTTGTAAAATTTGATGGCGTTGATGGATTGCTTCATAATGAAGATGCGTTTTGGGATAAAGAGCTTAAGTGCAAAAATGAATTTAAGGTTGGCGATGAGATTGAGGTGAAAATCATTAAGATTGATCAAGAAAATGAGCGTATCTCACTATCCAAAAAGCTCTTAGACCACTCTCCTGCAAAAGAATTTGCAAAGTCTCATAAGGTTGATGATGTTGTCATTGGCAAGGTTATTGATGTAAAGGATTTTGGTGTTTTTGTTAAGATTGATGAGATGGAAGCACTTATCCGTAATGATGATATTTATCCGCTTAAGAAAGAGGATATTTCTGCAGGACAGGAGATGGAGTGCGTTATTGCTCACATTGATGAAGAAAACAATAAAGTGAGAGCTTCTATCAAGCGACTTGAGCGACAAAAAGAAAAAGAAACGCTCAAAGCCTTTAACTCGGAAGAAAAAATCACACTTGGCGATAAGCTTAAAAATCGCCTTTAGGAGATAGCTAGGCAATGAAAAAGCTAGCATTTGTTGCAGGGCTTTTGGCGGTTTTAAGTGGGGCGATTTATGGTGTTTTGTATTTAGATAAAATTTCTATATCCCCAAGCTTCCAAGCTCAGCCTATTGAGTTTCCACAAACTCACACAAATCAGATTCAGCAAGAGAGTTGGCTCAACTCTCTTGCTGATCGCGATGAGTTGCCTTATGCTTACCCTGCTACGGAGCTTAGTGTGCGATTTGATTTTGCTGATAAGGATTCTAAGCGTGGTATGCCTTCCTCAATTAGCATTAATGATTTAGATGAGTATAAATTTGCTTGTGTTAAGCAGGTGTTGCGACAAAATAATATAGAATCTGCCTATTATAAGTCAGGCGATAGCCTTAGGCTTATGGTTTTTTTGACAGATGAGGCTATGTATGAAAAGCTTTTGGCAGATTTAAAGTATTATCGCCTTAGTTTTAGTGTGCAGTAACCAAAACAAAAAAAGGAGTGCGTTTATGAAGTATAAAATCATTGTGTGCGATCATATTCATCAAAGTGGGCTTGATTTGCTCTTGGCTCAAAGTGATATTGAAATGGAGAATCTTGCTTCCATTCCAAAAGATGAGTTGTTGGGTAAAATAGCAAATGCCGATGTTGTCATTACACGAAGTTCAACAGATGTTGATGAAAGATTTTTGGAATCTTCTGGGCAGATAAGGGCGGTTGTGCGTGCTGGCGTAGGTGTGGATAATGTTGATATTGATGGCTGCTCACGCAAAGGTATTGTTGTGATGAATGTGCCTACGGCAAATACTATTGCAGCGGTGGAGCTTACAATGGCACATTTGATTAATGCTGTGCGTAATTTTCCCGGAGCAAATGCCCAGCTCAAAAATGAAAGAAAATGGAAACGCGAAGATTGGTATGGTATTGAGCTAAAGGGCAAAAAGCTTGGTATTATAGGGTTTGGCAATATTGGAAGTCGTGTAGGCATTAGGGCAAAAGCCTTTGAAATGGAAGTGTTGGCTTATGACCCTTATATTTTGCCATCAAAGGCTACGGATTTGGGTATCAATTACACGACAAATTTTGATGAGATTCTCTCCTGCGACATTATCACTATCCATACACCAAAAAATACTGAAACAAAAAATATGATTACATCTCAACAAATTGAAAAAATGAAAGATGGTGTGATTTTAATAAATTGTGCCAGAGGTGGGTTGTATAATGAAAAGGATTTATATGCAGGGCTAGAATCTGGTAAAATCAAGTGGGCTGGGATTGATGTGTTTGATAAAGAACCGGCGATTGATAATGCCTTGCTTGATTTACCAAATGTGTATGTAACACCACATATTGGGGCTAACACCTTAGAATCTCAAGAGCAAATTGCCATTCAGGCAGCCCAAGCGGCCATTGAAGCTGCACGAGGCTCAAGCTATCCTAATGCACTGAATCTCCCGGTTAAAGAAAATGAGCTACCAAAAATGGTAAAGCCATATCTTGAGCTTATGCAAAAGCTTGGATTCTTAGCTGTGCAAGCAAATAAGGGAGTGATTACTTCCATTTGTATAGAGGCACAGGGTGAGATAAGTGAGTATGCGGATTCGTTACAAACTTTTGGGCTTGTTGGGGCGTTAAATGCGAGTTTGGGAGATAAGATAAATTATGTCAATGCTCCATTTGTAGCTAAAGAGCGTGGCATTGAGATAAAGACAATCTGCAAAAAGCAGAATGAGACTTATAAAAATCATATTGCTATTACGCTTAGCACACAAAGTGAAACTATTAGCTTAAGTGGAGCAGTATTTGAGGATAGGCATTTGCGTATCACTTCTATTAATCAGTTTCAGTTTGATATTGAGCCAAAGGGCAAGATGATATTTTTCAAAAATACCGATGTTCCGGGTGTTGTGGGGCTTGTGGGAAGCATTTTGGGGAATTATAAGGTTAATATCGCAGATTTTCGCCTTGCTAGGCAAAATAAAGAGGCAATGGCGGTTATTCTTGTGGATTTAGATGTGCCAAGTGAGGCGATTAATGAGCTTGAGGCAATTCCTGCGTGTCTTGGTGTGAAGATTGTAAATGTGTAGGATACAAGGATAATCTTTGAAAAATGATCATATCCACATTGTAGGTGCGAGGGAAAATAATCTTAAAAATATCAATTTGAGTATTCCCAAAAATCAGCTTGTCGTTTTTACCGGGCTTTCAGGCTCTGGTAAATCAACACTCGCATTTGATACGCTCTATGCCGAGGGGCAAAGGCGATATATAGAATCGCTTTCAAGCTATGCACGACAATTCCTAGATAAGGTTGGCAAACCAAATGTTGATAAGATAGAGGGGCTAACACCTGCTATTGCCATTGATCAAAAAACTACAAGTAAAAATCCACGCTCCACGGTTGGCACAATTACAGAGATTTATGATTATTTGCGACTTTTGTATGCAAGGGTTGGGATTCAGCATTGCCATTTGTGTGGTGAGCAGATTTCGCAAATGAGTCAAACAGATATTATTGAGCAAATTTTATCTTTACCTAAAGATTCAAAACTCATACTTTTAGCACCTATTGTGAAAGAGAAAAAGGGGAGTTTTGCGGATAAAATAGAATCTTTGCGTCAAAAAGGCTATGTACGCGCAATGATAGATGGCGTGATGGTGCGGCTTGATGAGGAGTTTGAGCTTGCCAAGCATAAAAAGCACACGATTAAGGTTGTGATAGATAGGGTAGTCAATACAGAAGAAAATAGAACGCGTATCGCACAAGGTGTGGAAAAAGCGTTGAAAGAATCTTATGGTGAAGTGGAAGTAGAGCTTGTTGATGAGAAGAAGTTCTTGCACTATTCCGAGCATTTTGCGTGTTTTAAATGTAAGGTGAGCTTTGAAGAGCTAGAGCCACTTGGCTTTTCTTTCAACTCTCCAAAAGGTGCGTGTGAGGACTGCTCAGGGCTTGGTGCAAAGTATGCCATTGATATTAAAAAGATTCTTGATAAGTCTCAGCCACTGAACAAAGGTGGAATAAAAATTATTTTTGGCTTTAATCGCAATTATTATGCCGAGCTGTTTTATGCCCTATGTAAGAGTGCTAAGATTAATCCAGATTCAAGCTTTGAAGAGCTAAGTAGCACACAACAAAGCATACTCCTTTATGGGCGAGAAGAGGAAGTGGAAATCACTTGGCGTTCAAGTAAATTAAAGCGTCCGTGGAAAGGGATTCTGCAAATTGCGTATGATATGTTTAAAGATGATAAGGAGTTAGGAGACTATACAACAGAGAAGGTGTGCCAAAAGTGCCACGGACATCGCTTGAGGGCAGAATCTTTGAGTGTAAAAGTTGCAGGGTTTGGTATAGGGGATATTATCAGTCTGCCTATTGAAAAGGTGTATGAGTTTTTTAATGATAGCTCACATTTTGCCTATTTAGATTCTCAAAAAAGCTTCATCGCAGAGCCTATTTTAAAAGAGATAAGAGAAAGGTTATTTTTTCTCTATGATGTGGGGCTAGGCTATTTGAGTTTGGGGCGTGATGCAAGAAGCATTAGCGGGGGAGAATCTCAACGCATTCGCATTGCTAGTCAAATCGGCAGTGGGCTTACAGGCGTGATGTATGTGCTTGATGAGCCTAGTATTGGACTGCACGAGCGAGATACCTTGCGGCTTATTAAAACCTTGCGGAGTTTGCAGGAAAAAGGTAATAGTGTTATTGTGGTAGAACACGATAAAGAGACGATTTTAAATGCGGATTATATTGTAGATATTGGACCAGAAGCAGGGCTTCGTGGAGGGGAGGTTGTCTTTAGTGGTGATGTTAAAGCTTTATTAGAATCTCACACACTCACAGCTGAATATGTCAAGGGTGAGCGGATTATTGAGTATCCGCATAAGCGTAAGATTGAACATTGGCTTGGTATCAAAAATGTAAATATTAATAATATCCACGCACTTAGCACAAAGATTCCATTATCGCAGTTTGTGTGTGTAACAGGTGTAAGCGGGAGTGGCAAAAGCTCTCTTATTTTGCAAACACTTTTGCCTGTGGCACAAGAGCTTTTAAACAATGCTAAAAAAGTGCAAAAATGCGATGGCGTTGAGATTGTGGGGTTGGAGCATTTAGACAAGGTAATTTATTTAGACCAAAGCCCTATTGGACGCACACCGCGTAGTAACCCAGCTACTTACACGCACCTAATGGACGATATACGCACATTGTTTGCTGAAGTTAAAGAATCTAAGATTCGCGGCTATGGTGCGGGGCGTTTTAGCTTTAATGTCAAAGGTGGGCGATGTGAGAAGTGTCAAGGGGAGGGGGAGATTAAGATTGAAATGCACTTTTTGCCTGATATTATGGTGAAATGCGATATGTGTCAGGGTGCAAAATATAATCCCCAAACGCTGGAGATTACTTATAAGGGTAAAAACATTGCTGATGTGCTAGGTATGAGTGTTGATTGTGCGTTGGAATTTTTTGCTAAAGTGCCAAAGATTGCTTCGCGTTTGCAAACTCTGCAAGATGTGGGGCTAGGCTATATCACATTGGGACAAAATGCCATTACATTAAGTGGTGGCGAGGCTCAAAGGATAAAACTCGCCAAAGAGCTTAGCCGTAAGGACACGGGCAAGACACTTTATGTGCTTGATGAGCCAACCACAGGGCTACATTTTGCTGATGTGGATAGGCTCACAAGAGTGCTACACCATTTGGTGGATTTGGGCAATTCTGTTATTGTTATTGAACATAATTTAGATATGATTAAAAACGCTGATTATATCCTTGATATTGGTCCAGAGGGTGGAGCAGGTGGCGGAAAGGTCGTAGATTGTGGCTCTGTGGAACAGATTGTTAAAAATCATTCAAAAAGTGGAAGTTACACGGGCAAATATTTAGCCTTGGAATTAGAGCGTGATAAAAAATCTAAAAAACACAAGGAGAAAAAGTGAAGTTTGATGTAATTTTTGGTGGTGTGAGTTTTGAACACGAGATTAGTATAGTGAGTGCTGTTGCAGTAAAGAAGGTGCTAGGGGAAAAGATTTCAAACTTTATTTTTTTAGATTCTTCGCATAGATTCTATCTTATTCCCTCTGCGCTAATGAAGTCTAAAACTTTTAGTTCAGGTGAGTATAAAAAATGCACAGAGATTTTTTTGCAAAGAGGTGCATTTGTAAAAAAAACGCTCTTTGGCTTCAAGGCAATTATCCCAAATACACTTATTAGCCTTATACACGGCGCAGATGGAGAAGATGGAAGTATAAGTGCATTGCTTGATTTTTATCACATTCCTTTCATTGGTCCGCGTCTAGAATCTAGTGTAATGAGCTTCAATAAGGCTTTGACAAAGATTTATGCAAAATCAAGAGGTGTAAAAGTGCTAGATTATGAGATTCTCACTCGCAATAGTCCTAACCCCACTTTGCCCTATCCGCTGATTCTAAAACCCTCTCGTCTTGGAAGCTCTATAGGTGTAAGTGTAGTAAATAAAGAAGATGAGCTAGAATATGCTAAGGATTTGGCTTTTGAGTATGATGATAGCATTGTGGTGGAATGCTTTAAAAGCGGTGTGAAAGAATACAATTTGGCGGGCTGTAAAATAGGAGATGAGTTTAAATACTCTATTGTAGAAGAGCCAAGTAAGAAAGAACTGCTAGATTTTGAGAACAAATATTTGGACTTTTCTCGCACAGCACAGGTTTTGAGAGCTGATATTAGTCAAAATCTTGAGCAGAAGATTCAGAAAAATTTTGCCAAACTTTATGAAAATGCTTTTGAGGGGAGCTTAATCCGTTGCGATTTTTTTGTCATTGATGATGAGGTGTATTTGAATGAGATTAACCCTATTCCTGGGTCTATGGCGAATTATTTGTTTGAAGATTTTGCTTGTGTGCTTGAATCTTTGGCTGACAATTTGCCAAAAAAACATTCTATCAAGGTAAGCTATAAATATATTGAACGCATTCATCACGCAAAAGGAAAATAGTCTATGGCACAAAGGCGGATAGAGTATCAAAACATATCATTTGATATAAGCTATGAGATAGTAAAGCCCAATTTGGAGTTAGCCCCAAATTCTCAACCTTTGCAATCTCAAGATTCACCGCCTATTTTGTTGTTTTTACACGGCTGGGGGAGTAATAAGGATTTAATGAAAATTGCCTTTGGCAAGTGTTTTAGGGAGTTTTGTCATATTTATGTGGATATGCCGGGATTTGGCAATAGCCCTAATGAAGTGGCTTTGCAGACACAAGATTATGCTGCTATTATACAAAAGTTTGTGTATGAAGTGAGCGGGAGAAAAGCGAGTGAATGTGTGATTGTTGGGCATAGTTTTGGCGGCAAGGTGGCGACTTTGTGTCAGCCAAAAGAGATGATTTTGCTTTCATCTGCTGGAATTGTAGTGTCAAAGCCTTTTAAAGTGCGTTTTAAAATCGCTTTAACTAAGATAATGGGAAAACTAGGGCTTAGGAGTGTTGGCAAGATGTTTCGTTCAAGTGATGTGAATACAATGAACGAAAGTATGTATCAAACTTTTAAAAATGTTGTTGATGAGGATTTTTCAAAGGAGTTTAGCTCATATAATGGGGTGGTAAGTATTTTTTGGGGTGAATCTGATAGTGCCACACCGCTTTTTTGCGGAGAGAAGATCGCAAGTTTAATAAAACACAATAGATTTTTTGTAATGCAGGGTGATCACTATTTCTTCTTAAAGCAAGGTGCAGAAGTGGAGCGATTATATAGGAGTGAGAGTGAAAATAAGTAGGCAGTTTTTAGTTTTTGGCAAGGTGCAGGGTGTGGGATTTCGCCGTTTTGTAAAGGCAAAGGTTGATGCCATCAATGAAGAGGGAATAAAAATAAGTGGCTATGTATGCAATCTTGCTGATGGCAGTGTGCGTGTTGTCGCACAAGGAAGCAAGGAAGATTTACAAAAACTCTATGAGATTTTGAGTGTTGGCACGATTAAAAGTGAAGTGTCGCATATAGAAGTAAGTGATGTTGCGAAGGCAGAATTTGATGGCTTTGAGATTCTAAGATAAGGAGTAAATATGGATATGCACATCATTGATACAATAGCACAATGGGTGTTTGTGCTGTGTCTAGCATATTATGGAATGACAAATTTGCAATGGTATAATTATAGTTTTAAAAGAGTGTTATTTATGCATCATAAACGCTCTTGGCATTTGTATTATTTTATTATTCCTTTATTGATTTATGTTGGCGGATTCTTTGTGCCTAGCCCTTTTGGTGATTATATCCTTGTGAGTTTAAGTCTAGTGTATTTTATCTCTCTTGTGGTTTGGGCGATTAAGCTTGATAAGAGGTTGAACTTCACGCCTCGTGTTGTAAAATTTTTTGTGATCTTTTTTATCTTTATGGCTTTAAATGAATCTTTGTGCTATATGCTTGATATTGAGAGTGGATTGCTTGATTTAATGCCTCTCATCTTTGCGAGTGTGATTTCAAAAATATATGAAAATGTTTTGCTTAATCGCTATATCGTCCTTGCGAAAGAGAAGCTTGATATTATGTCGCGTCTTATTATCATCGGCGTAACAGGGAGCTATGGCAAAACAAGTATGAAAAACTTTCTTGTCCAGATTCTAAAAGAAAAGTATCGTGTGTATGCCACGCCGCGTAGTGTCAATACGCACACAGGCATTGTGGCTGATATTAATAATAACCTTGATTACACCACAGAGATTTACATCACTGAAGCTGGGGCGCGTTTGAAAGGTGATATTGCTTTGATTAGTGAGTTTATTAATCCGCATTATGCTGTGATAGGCGAAGTAGGGGAGCAGCATTTAGAGTATTTTAAAAGTTTAGAAAATATTGTTGAGACAAAATTTGAGTTATTGCAAAGCAAAAGGCTCAAAAAAGCTTTTGTGTTTAAAGATAATCTAAAACCGCAGAATCTTGATAATGCCCTTGCTAAAAAAATCATATATTTTCCTGAAAATGTGCGAAATGTAGAGGCAAACCTTGAAGGCACAAGCTTTGAACTCTTTATCAATAATGAGTGGCATCGTTTTGAAACGATGGTGCTAGGGCAATTTAATGTTATCAATCTTAGTGCGGCGATTTATATGGGGATTGAGCTTGGGCTAAGGGTAGAGGAGATTCAAAAGGCGGTGAGGAGAATTGAGCCAATCCCGCATAGGCTCAATAAGATTCAAACAAATCAAAAGCTCATTATTGATGATGGCTTTAATGGGAATCTTAAGGGTATGAAGGAAGCTATAAGGCTTTCTTCACTCTATGAAGGACGCAAGATCATCGTAACACCCGGCATTGTGGAAAGCACAAAGGAGGCAAATATTGAACTTGCAAAAGCCATTGATGAAGTCTTTGATATTGCGATTATCACGGGAGAGTTGAATGCTAGGACACTTGCTGACAACATACACAACACGCAAAAAATTATTATTAAAGATAAATCTATGCTTGAAGATATGCTTAAATCCTGCTCTCAACCATACGATTTGGTGTTATTTAGTAATGATGCACCAAGTTATATTTGAGGATTAGAATGCAGAGAATCTACGCACCTTGGAGGAGTGAATATTTTGGCTCTTGCATTGATGGGTGTGTATTTTGTCAAATTGCTAAGAATCCACAAGATGATGAGAAGAATCGCGTGATTTATCGTGATGATTTTGTCTTTGGTGTTATGAATCTTTACCCCTACACACCCGGGCATTTTATGCTTTTGCCTTTGGCACATTGCGATTCCCCAGAGAAATTGCCTCTTGAAGTGTGGCTTCATCTACACACACTTTCACATAAGGCGATGTCTGTGCTGTATGAGTATGGTGCACAAGGGGTAAATATGGGGATAAATATCAAAAAAGCCGCTGGAGCTGGAATCCCCGAGCATTTACATATACATTTTGTGCCACGATATGTAGGCGATACAAATTTTATTACAAGCATAGCTGATACTCGCACTTATGGAATGGATTTTGATTCTATCTATCAAAAGATTAAAGCTTTAAGCAAAAAGCATTTGAATATAGAGAGAAAATAAAAGGAGCAAAAATGAGAATCTACTTAGCAATATTAGCCATTATTGTAAGTCTAAGCTATGGAGCAAATGATAGATATAATTATTTGCTTTTTAGCAATGACTACACAGAGGTGCGTAAGGGCATAAATCTTGGGGCTGACATTGAAGCTAGACTGCGTGGAAGCACACCGCTTTATGATGCGGCAAGGAAAGGGAATCTAGAGATTTTATATCTTTTGATTGAACGCGGAGCTGATGTCAATGCGGTCTCTCACGGCGAGACACCATTGCTTAAGGTTGTGGCTTTGAATAATCTCAAATTTGCTAAAGCATTGATTAGCAAGGGGGCTAAAGTCAAAGTTGCCGATGAGCATTTGGGAAATACGCCCCTGCATTATGCAGTGATGAAAAAGAATCCTGAAATGATAAGCCTTTTACTTTCTAATGGTGCGGATATGTATGCGGAAAATCATAAGGGCGATACACCTGCGCGTTATATTTTAGCTACTCGCTCTCTGCCTACTGTGAGTATTAAAAATGCTGATATTACGCTCAATGCCTCTTCATTTAATCTTGGGCAAGGAAGCGTGAATATCAGCATTAACAATACAAGCGATAAGTTTGCTACTATTAATTACATTGCATTGTATATCAATGGAGATTTAATCAGCGAAGCGGAAGTGAGCAAAAAGATTCCACCGCGTTCAAATGCATCTGTGGGGAGCTTAAAAATCCCAACTGATACTTATGAGAATATCCGCATTAAAAAATCAGGTGTTACGGATATAAAATATGGCTTTGCAGTGGAATATGACCTTGATGGAAAGGGCGATAGCCTGTATAAAAAGACAAATACAGAATTGCGGCTGTGGTAGATCTAGCCCTAGAATCTTGTTATAGAATCTCGTGAAATTAAAGCAATAATGTAGCAACAATCTCTCCACATTCAAAGCACAAAAGCCACGCAAAAATAGCAAATAAAACGCCACAGATTCTATCAATCACATAAAAAGTCTTTGCATTAATGTAACTTCTTGCTATGTTTGCACTCAAAATCACAAAAACAAAAGCGGCAAAAAGCGAACACCACAACGCCACAAGTCCAAGTTTGATATTTTCATCAACAAAAGGTGTAACCAAAAAGATAAAAAACAAAATAGCCTTAGGATTAGAGACATTAAGGATTAAGCCCTGCAAAAAGCCATCTTTTTTGACATTGTGCGTAGAATCTAGTGTGTAGGGCGTGGCATTTAGCATAGCAAAAGCAAGATAGAGCAAATAGCCTCCACCAACAAAGCTAAGGATAAGCTGTGTAATGGGGGTATTAAGCCAATGGCTTAGCCCCACATAAATAATCCCTAGATACAAAAACCACCCACTTGCTATGCCAAAAAGCACTTTAAATCCTTGCAAAATTCCATACCGAAGAGTTGTTTTGAGTGTGAGTAAAATATCAGGTCCGGGTGTGATTGCACCAAAAAAGCCCATAAGGCAAAGAATAACGATTTTTTCTATACTATCCATAACAAACCTTTGGGAAAAGATAAATGGGTTATTATAGTTCTTTTTGCTTAGAAGTAAGCCTATTTTTAGTCAATTTGGGCTAGAATCCTGCCTTAAAAAATCATTTTGGAGAGAGAATGGATAGCTTGCTAGAAAATAAAAGCATAGAAGTAAAGATTGATGATTCTATTAAAGAGAGTTATCTTGATTATTCAATGAGTGTTATTGTGGGGCGGGCATTACCAGATGCTAAAGATGGACTTAAACCGGTGCATAGAAGAATCTTGTATGCAATGAATGAGCTAAGCCTATCTCCCCGCCGCCCTTATAAGAAAAGTGCTAGGATTGTTGGCGATGTGATTGGTAAATATCACCCGCACGGCGATATAGCTGTGTATGATGCGCTTGTGCGTATGGCACAGGACTTTTCTATGCGACTTGAGCTTGTAGATGGGCAGGGGAACTTTGGCTCTATTGATGGTGATGGTGCGGCGGCTATGCGTTATACAGAAGCGCGTATGACAAGTGCGAGTGAAGAAATGCTACGCGATATTGATAAGGACACGGTGGAGTTTGTGCCAAACTATGATAACACGCTAAGTGAGCCAGATGTCCTGCCTAGTAGAATCCCCAATTTGCTTGTAAATGGTTCAAGCGGTATTGCTGTGGGTATGGCGACTTCTATTCCGCCACATCGTATTGATGAGATTATTGACGCGCTTATTTTTGTGATTGATAATAATACACAAAATGTTGATGATGTGCTTGATATTGTTCAAGGACCAGACTTCCCAACAGGTGGTATTATCTATGGTAAGGCGGGTATCTTAGAGGCTTACCGCACTGGGCGAGGCAGAATCCGTGTGCGCGCTAAAGTGCATATTGAAAAAACAAAGACAAAAGATGTGATTGTCATTGATGAAGTGCCTTATCAAGTCAATAAAGCCAAGCTTGTAGAGCAAATCTCCGAACTTGCTAAAGAGAAAATTATTGAGGGTATTGCTGAAGTGCGAGATGAAAGCGATAGGGAAGGGATACGCGTAGTTATTGAGCTAAAACGCGATGCGATGAGTGAGATAGTGCTGAATCATCTTTTTAAATCCACAACGATGGAAAGCACCTTTGGAATCATACTTCTTGCGATTAATAATAAAGAGCCAAAGATTTTTAATCTTCTTGAGCTATTGCAGATTTTCATCTCTCATCGTAAGACTATTATTATCCGTAGAAGCATTTTTGAGCTTGAAAAGGCTAAGGCTAGAGCACATATTTTAGAGGGTTTAATCATCGCACTTGATAATATTGATGAGATTATCCGTATTATTCGCTCATCAAAAGATTCAGAAGAAGCAAAAAATGCTTTGGTAGAGAGATTTAAGCTCAGTGAATTGCAAGCTAAAGCTATTCTTGAAATGCGTTTGCAACGCTTGACAGGGTTAGAGCGAGATAAGATTAATGCGGAATATGCCGAGCTACAAGAACAAATCGCATATTTAGAATCTATCCTTAAAAGTGAAGAAAAGTTAAAAAGTATCGTAAAAGATGAGCTTTTAGAGATAAAAGAAAAGTTTAGCTCCAAACGCAAAACACAGATTGAAGAGGACTATGACAGCATTGATATAGAGGATTTAATCCCAAATGAAAAAGTTGTGGTAACAATGAGTCATCGCGGCTATGTCAAGCGAGTGCTACTTAAAACTTATGAAAAGCAAAATCGTGGTGGTAAAGGTAAGATTAGCGGGAATACGCACGAAGATGACTTTATTGAATCTTTCTTTGTGGCAAATACGCACGATACGATTATGTTTGTTACTAATAAAGGACAGCTCTATTGGCTCAAAGTCTATAAGATTCCAGAAGCAGGACGCACAGCTATTGGTAAGGCAGTTGTAAATCTTATTAATCTTTCCCCTGATGAAAAGATTATGGCAACCATCACAACGACTGATTTTAACGATGATAAATCGCTTGTATTCTTTACCAAAAATGGTATTGTCAAACGCACAAATCTTAAAGAATATAGTAATATTCGCAGCGTGGGTGTAAGGGCGATTAACCTTGATGAGAACGATGAACTTGTAACTGCACATATTGTGGATTCTGCTGTCAAAGAGTTGTTTATCGCTACTTTCCAAGGTATGTGTATCCGTTTTGGCATTGATGAACTACGCGAAATTGGGCGTGCGAGCCGAGGGGTAACGGGTATTAAGTTTAAAGCAAGTGAAGATTGTGTCATTGCGGCGACAACAATCACAAGTGATACAGATAAGCTTTTAACCGTGAGTGAGCAAGGTATCGGCAAGCAAACACTAGCAGGAGAGTATCGTCTCCAAAGTCGTGCGGGCAAAGGCGTGATTGTAATGAAGCTTACACCAAAAACAGGTAAGCTTGTAAGTGTAGTGAATATTAATGATGAAAATATGGATTTGATGGTGCTGACAAGCTCAGGGAAAATGATACGCGTAGATACTGAAGCTATACGCGAAGCAGGGCGTAATACAAGTGGCGTGAAAATTGTCAATGTTGGCAATGATAAGGTGGCTTATGCTAATGTTTGCCCTAAAGAGCCAAAAGAAGATGAAGAAGAGCAAGAGGGATTAACACAAGAAGATTAGTGCAAGAATAGGAGATTCTATGCGTTATAAACTTGTAGCGTGGTTTATGCTTGGCACTTGGCTTTATGCATTTGGGGCAAACAAGCTTGATTTGCTCCCTTATGATGAGCGGTTTGATGGAGTTGAAGTTGAGCTACTTATCTCATACAAGATTGTTAGTCAAGACAATCTAGCTCAGCGTGAGCGTTACCGCGTGTCGCAAGTAATGCAGGAAAAGAGCGGGTATCATATCACAAAAGAATGCGAGATTGATGCGAGTAGCTATCTTATTATGGACGATATGCCCTATTTTATCTCATCTATTTTGAAGCAAGAAAAGGAGCAGGTGCTTGAGTGTTTATATACGCACGAAGTCAATGTGCGTGAAAGCACAAAAGGTAGAAATAACGCCATAAGCTCAAAAGTAAGCCTTGAGATAGCTCCCACAAGAGTTAGAGCAAAGCTTGTTGATAAAAGTATAGTGATGTATATTTTAGCTAAGGGGGAGAGATGAAAATTGCCATTATAGAAGATGATATTAATTATAGAAAGTCGCTTGAAACGGCGTTTGAAGACTATCCGCAATATGAGATTGTAAGTTTTAAGAATCCAAAAGATGCTCTAAAAAAGCTTGATGATAGTTTTCATCTTGTGATTACTGATATTAATATGCCTCAAATGGATGGATTAAGCTTTTTACAAGAGCTAAATGGGCGATATGAAGCCATTGTCATCACAGGTAACGCCTCCGTGCAAAATGCAATTAAGTCTATCCGCTTGGGCGTGAAAGACTTTCTTGTGAAAGGTTTTGAGATAGAAGCGCTTATTGAAGCCATAGAGCGAAGCCACCGCGTACATACAATCACGCAAAGCCCCACAAAAGCTCAAGATTCTACGCATTCTCATAAATCACAGAATCTTACTAAAGACTTTATATCCACTTCTCCAAAATTAGAGGAAGCAAAAAATATTGCACTTAAAGTAGCTAAAACAGATGCAAGTGTGCTGATTTTGGGGCAAAGCGGGGTTGGTAAAGATGTATTTGCTAACTTTATTCATAAAAACTCTTCCCGTGCTAATGCACCATTTATCGCCATTAATATGGCAGCAATCCCCGAGCATTTATTAGAATCTGAACTTTTTGGCTATGAAAAGGGAGCTTTTACAGACGCTACAAGCACAAAACCGGGTATTTTAGAAGACGCTAATGGTGGAAGTGTGTTTTTAGATGAGATTGGTGAAATGCCTTTAGCTCTTCAAGCAAAGCTTTTGCGTGTTTTGCAAGAAAAGAGTGTTACACGCTTAGGGAGCTCAAAGCCCATTAAAATTGATGTGCGTTTTATTTCCGCGACAAATGCTAATATTCAGGCTAAAATTGCCAAAAATGAGTTTAGGGAAGATTTGTTTTTCCGTTTGCAGACCATTCCTTTGCCTGTCTCTCCACTCAAAGAAAGAAAAGAGGAGATTTTGCCTTTAAGTGAGTGGAAGCTAGAATCTGTATGTATGCAGTATGGCTTAGGGCAAAAGAGATTTTCCAAAGAGGCAAAAGAGGCGTTGCTCTCATATGAATGGTATGGTAATGTGCGAGAATTGCTTTCAGTCGTGGAGCGGGCTGGGATTTTAAGTGAAAGTGAAGAGATAAGTCCTAAAGATTTGTTTTTAGAATCTCGCAATCAAGCCTTTGGTGGAGGCACTTCACCAAAGCAGGGCATAAGCGAGCTAGAAAAACAGCTTATTGCCCAAACGCTTTTGCAATCTCAAAATGATTTACAAAAAGCAAGTGATATGCTTGGTATGAATATAGAGGTTTTGCGTCATAAAATCGCTAGATATGGGTTGTAGATTTTAAATTTTATTATCAAGATAGTTATCATTTTTAGCATTTTTTTCCATTTTGTATTGCTTTAAGACAAATAGCGGTAATAGGTGCTAGGATTTAGAATCTAAAAGACTTTTGCAATTTATATAATATAAATACAAGACTACAAAATTCTATAAAGTAAGATTTTGTAAAAATATTTTAAGCTTTCCTATCGTGCTTTGTTTTATATCATTGTAGTTTTCTTGTAAATTTAAGCTTTATAGTGGGGCTAGTTCCTGCTTTCTTGTTGCATCAAGGAAAATATGCCCAAATGAGAGTGAGAATCCAAGTAGAAGGTTATCGCCTTTTGTTGGGATATTGCGTCCTTGCAGGGCATAATACTTCACAAATGGAGCAATGGCTAATCTTTTATAAAATTTTGTATCTAAACGGACTTCCACCTCTAGCTGATAGAGTGGATTATATTCTTTTGGAGCGGAGCTATAAAGGTAATAGCGGAAGCTTGTGAAGCAATAAAACTTTGAGCCTTGTTGAAATTTATATTCAAGCTTGATGCCACCCTCCCAGCCGTAGTTTTCAGATTCTGTTTTTAGGGCAAAGTCCTTTTCGCTAAAGGCATTAAGATGTAAATCTTTGACATACACCCCATCAAAGAGCTTGATTCCAGCATTCAACCGCGTAATTTGCCGTTTGTTTTCAAAGCCGGTTTGATAGTTTGCCTTGATAGATGGACCAATTTCAAAGCCTCCGGCAAATGTGGGGATATACCAGATTCTGTGTGTATAGTCTGTGGATATTAAGATTCTATCTAGTGTGGTGTTGCTGATTTTTTCATTTTCTCTTACAAGGATTGTGCGTCCATACTCTGCAAGAGCGGAGTTAAACACAACATAACGCGGTGCGTAAAAGTCAAGTCCCAAATCAAAATGTCCTTGTGTAATAAGCTGTGAATCACCCTTAATACGGCTATCTGAAAACTTCACATACTCATCTTGCCCGCTAATGGTAGTGGAGCTAAGATTTGTTGAGATACGCTTTAGCTCGATATGCCAACCGCGTTTATCGGGATTGACATCAATACCCGCTCCAAAAGCATAAGGCATAGCACACAGCATATACAAGACAATAAGTGTGAAACTAAGCGTGAATCTAGGCATTCTCCGCCCCTTTATTCTTGCTTATGCCTTTGATTTTTTCTAGCCATTCATTGAGCGTTTTTTCAAAGCCTTTGTTTGTGGATTCTATAAAATCCAAATCTTGTGTAAGGTAGCTCTGCTCTACCCAGCCACCAAAATCGTGTGGATAGAGATAGGAGCTAGAATCAGGCAAAATCTGCTTAGGCACTTCTAGCACACAGCCTTGTTTGATAGAGGCAAGTGCGGCATTTATGGCATTATAGGCGGTGTTGCTTTTGGGTGAAGAGGCGAGATAAATCACACATTGAGACAAGATAATGCGGGATTCAGGATAACCGATTTTACTCACAGCCATCATTGTGCTAGTGGCGAGATTTAACGCATTTGGGTTGGCATTGCCAATATCTTCACTTGCTAGAATCACAAGTCGCCTCGCGATAAATTCCGGATTCTCATTTGCAGCAATAAGACGCGCAAGGTAATATACACTCGCATTGACATCGCTTCCGCGTATGGATTTGATTAATGCACTTATAAGTGTGTAGTGGCTTTGGCTTTCACTGGCTCCATCGTGGAGTGCGTAAGGACGCAGGGCTTTTAGAGTATGAAGAGAGATTGTTGATTCTCCGCTGCTTATCGCGGCATCAAGGAGGTTGAGCATAGCTCTAGCATCACCCACACTTGAGGAAATGAGATAATCTCTTGCTTGGGATTCAAGCTCTATGTGCATATTTCTATTATCTTTTAAATAGGTGAGTGCCTTATCTAAAATAGAATCTAAATGCGTTGCGGAATGGGGCTTTAGCTCAAAAATGAAGCTACGAGAGCGGATAGCATTCGTCAGGGAATGAAAGGGGTTGTAAGTGCTAGCACCTATGATGATAGCACTATAAGATTCCATAATAGGGAGCAAAACCTCTTGCTGTGTGCGGGTGAGGCGATGAACTTCATCAATAAAGATAATAGGCTGGAACAATGTGTTTTCATAGCTTTTGACAAATTGCCGTAGCTCTTCTATTTTAAAACTTGTGGCATTATAAGTAGCAAAAGGCTTATTCAGCTCTTTGGCAATAAGCGTAGCAAGGGTGGTCTTGCCACTACCTGGCGGTCCATAGAAAAAGCAATGCGACACAGCATTGTGTTTTAACATTTTAAAAAGTGGGGTATTGGAGGCAAGAATATGCTCTTGGGCGATGAAGTCCTGCAAAGATTCTGGGCGGAGTATGGAAGCGAGATTTAACAAATGCAGACTTTACTTTTTTTGAAACAAAATAATTTCATAAGAGCTTTGATGTGATTGTAAAACATTTGTTTTGCCTTGATGTTTGGCAAGATCCTCACGCAAATCTCCTGCCATTTTATCAAGCTCATCAAGTCGTTCCTTTAAGCGTAGGATAATATCCACTCCTGCGAGATTTACTCCCATATCGCGTGTAAGCTTGAGTATGGTTTTAATCTTATCAATATCGCGTTGTGAGTAAAGACGCATTTTGCCATCGGTGCGTCCGGGCTGGATTAAACCCTCTTTTTCATATTGACGCAAAGTTTGTGGGTGAATCTCTAGAATCTTTGCCACAACACTGATAAGATATACAGGTTCATCATAGCCATACATTTTGTTTGCTCCTTACTTGGTTTATGGAAGTTGTGTTTTAAGCACAACTTGTGCCTCTTTGCTTAGCTCATCTGTGTGAGGTAAGATGACATTACTTTTCACATACAAATCCCCAAAAATCCCACTTTTGCGGTTTTTAATCCCTTTGCCTTTAATGCGGAATTTTTGATTATTTTTTGTATTTTGCGGGATTGTGAGAGTAACTTGCCCATAGAGTGTTTCAAGTGAGACTTTGCCGCCAAAGAGAGCGGTTTTTAGTGAAATGTCAATATTCTTATAGAGATCATCATCTATTCGCTCATATTCTGCTGAATCTAGCACCTTGACTTTAAGGAGCAAATCCCCAGAGCGTCCATTGTGTGAGTTTCCTTTGCCTTTTAGGCGGATTGTTTCATTATCCTTTAGTCCTACGGGAATCTTAATATCAAAGCCCCCACTTCTCCCGCTATAATGATAGCTCCCACCAAGTGCGGCATTTTCAAATGGAATTTGAATATTTTCTTGCACATCAAGATTTGGGGCATTGAAGTTTGAAAAGCCAAAATCCCCGCCACCACCAAATCCGCTGAATCCTCCACCGAAGAATCCACTTCCATTGCCTGCACTAAATCCACCTTGCCCAAAAATTGAGGAAAGAATATCATCAAGATTTGCTCCATTGCCTTGTGAGCGTGAAAAATCGTGAAAGTTTTGTCCGCCAAACATCGCATCGCCAAAGCGGTCATATTGTGCTTTTTTATTCTCATCGCTTAAAACTTCATACGCGGCATTAATCTCTTTAAATTTTTCTTCCGCTCCAGAATCTTTGTTGATATCTGGGTGATATTTTCTTGCAAGCTTGCGGTAGGCTTTTTTAATCTCTTCTTGTGAGGCATTTTCACTGATTTCAAGTGTATCATAAAGACTTTTTGACATATATAACTCCTTAAGTTTATAGTGATTTATAGTTAAATTTAAGCGTAATTGTATCATAAAAGTTTAGCAAAGTGTAATCAAGGTTAAAATTTGCAAAAAGTTTTACACTTGGGGTATAATTTCTATCTGCTATATTTTAGATAAGACTTAGGGATAATAAGATTCTGCGAGTATTTAATTAAGGATAGGGCTATGCAAGAGCAGTTTTTGGCATTAAAGGCATCTGCGGGAAGTGGAAAGACATTTAATCTTTCATTGCGTTTTATTTATTTGCTTTTTCAAGGGGCAAATCCGCATCAGATTCTTACACTTACTTTTACAAAAAAAGCTTCAATTGAAATGCACCATAGAATCTATGAGCATTTGAAAAGTCTTTTGCAAAGCTTTGAGCAAGGCACTTTTGAGAGCAATGACATTTACAAAGCTTTGCTACAAAATGGGCTAAGTGCTAAACATATCAGTGAAAATATTGCCGATGTGTATGCAAACTTTATACAGAGCAATCCACGCATTGCGACTATTGATTCATTTTTTTATTCAGTGTTGAAAAAGTTTTGTTGGTATGTGGGTGTTTCGCTAAAATTTGATGTAGGCGAGAGAAATAAAAATGAAATTTATGAGATGTTTTTAGGAGCATTATCGCATAAAGAGATACAAGAGATTGCAAGATTCTGTTTTGCTCAAGGGCTAAGTTTGGAAGGCTTTTTGAGTATGTTAGATAGATTTTCTTTTTTGCCAAATGATGTGCTTAAACATTCTTGTTCTACCAAACAAAATGCTAAACATTTGAATCTAGAGCAGATAGCTCAAAAAATTAGTGAGAATATGGCTAAGATTCGTGATGAGCTAATAAGGCAAAATGCCGCCCCAAGGGCTATAAAGCTATTTGATAAGACTTTTGATGATCTTATGCAAACAAAAGAAGTTAAAGTCAATATGTTGGCACAATGGAGTGAGCATAGCTATCTTACAAAGAGTGATTTATCCTCTATGGATTGTGTGCGTGATGAGATTTATGAGCTTTTTGCGATGTATTATAGTCAAAAGCAAGGGCAGATTCTTACGCAGATTTTGCATTATCTTGCTCGGTATCAACAAGCTCAGCACAAAGTAATGCAAAGAGATAATGTGCTTGATTTTGATACCATAGGTATGAAAAATTATGAACTACTTGCGCAAAATATAGACAGGGATTTTTTTTATTTTCGTTTAGATGAGAGAATTACACATATTTTGCTTGATGAGTTTCAAGACACAAGCTGTATGCAGTATCAAATCTTGCAACCCATTATTGAGGAGATTCTAGCTGGGAATGGACGCATAGGCGATAGAAGTGTGTTTATGGTGGGTGATGAGAAGCAGAGTATTTATATGTTTCGTGGAAGCTATGCGGGGATTTTTGAAGAGGCGACAAAAAATCTTACCCAAGAGAATCTCGGCTATAACTACCGCTCAAGCAAACGCGTGATTGATTTTAATAATGAAGTGTTTTCGCAATGTTTTGAGCAATATATTAACCAGCAGTATCCATTTGCTTCTACTCATAATGATGGTTTTGTGCGGATTATAGAATCTATGCCATCTAAAGATAGCGAATATACAAAAAAATCTATCACAGAAGAATCAGCAGAGTATAGACAATCTCTCATCACACAGGTTTATAATGAGCTAGAGACACTCTTACAACGCGGAGCAAGTGAAGATGAGATAGCTATTTTGGTTTTTGATAATAAAGATATTTTGAGTCTCAAAGAGTATATTCAAGCACAAATGCCTAAGCTCAATATTGTAACGGAGACAAATTCTCAATTGCTTGAAAAAAAGGAGGTGAAAATCCTGCTTAATGCTCTTAAATATATTGCTCTAGATTCTAAAATGCAAACGCAAGAATATGCACAAAGTGTGGAATATGAAGAGAGTTATTTCAAAATGAAAGGTGCATTAAAGCTGTATGAAAAAAATATCTCAAAGCTTCTTGGAGAATCTTACTCGCATTCTGTGGTGAATACTATCAAATCACTTCGTATTCGCATAGATACGCCACCTTCAAAGGCGATTTTATCGCTTATTGAGGCATTGGAGCTTGCTCAAAGTGTGAGTTGGCGATTTTTGGAGATAAGCTGCGAGTATAGGAGCATTGAGGAGTTTTTGCAGGAATTGCCTACGATGTTGTGTCAAGCCCCAACTCAAAGCAATTATGGTGTGAAAATTATGACTATCCATAAATCAAAGGGCTTGGAGTTTGAGTATGTGATTTTGTGCGATAAACTAGGTGGGGAAAATCATAGCAAGGATAAGTTTATTACCGAGTATGATAAGATTCACATCAAAGGGCTTTATTATAAAATGAAGCATAGAGAGGTTTTTGATGAGGCATATAAGCAAGCATTACAAACCCACACATTGCATACAAATCAAGAAAAACGCAATGTTTTGTATGTGGCTTTTACACGGGCAAAATATGGGCTAAGTGTTTTGATGAAGCCTAAGGGAAAATTTGACATTTTAAATCTTCCTCATCGTCTTGATGAGATTTCACTCTTACCAAAGGCACATAAAGAGCAGAGTTTGCAGAACTGCCAATATCTCTTTCATACAATGCCAAAGCTTGGGGAGCAGGAGGACTTTATACGAGTGGAGCAAAGCCGTGAAGTCTTAGACATACAAAGTTGGCGTAATATCATTTTTGGAAGTGCTTTGCATAGCGTGTTTGAGCTGTATTTAGGCTATAAAATGGCAATAGAGGATATACAAAGTATTTTGTTTAACCGCTATGGATTTGTATTGTCATTAGAAAATATAGAGCAGTCCATTCAAAAGGCTGTGGATTGCACACAAAATGTGGTGTTTAAAAAGTTGCTTGGAGCAAAGCATATTGCGTGTGAAGTGAGCTATATGATGGATAATTATCTTTATCGTATGGATACGCTTTTGTATGATAAACAAGAATGGATTGTGCTAGATTATAAAAGTGCAGCGGGTGATGTAGATTCACAAAAGCAGCAAGTGCGTGGGTATATGGAGTTTTTAAAGCAAAAATACCTTGCCAAGAAGGAGTGTAAAACTATACGAGGTTTTGTTGTCTATCCTTTGAAAAAGCAAGATGAGCAGTTTGAGGAAGTGTTGTTTGATGAGGTGGAAGCATAAGTTGGATTCTATTTGTAAGAGCAGAATCTTTGGGTAGATTTTATCTTAAAACAAGTATGAAATTAATGAGAGTAAGTCTAAAAAGTCGCTTAGTTCCCCTTGACTAGAGTCTTTCAATTAAGTATAATGCGGACTTTCAACGCCCCACTTTTTTAAGGTTTCTATACTCAAAACCTAGAACCCAAACTGATTTGGCATTATTTTTAGAGGAGATTCTATGCAAGAGGCAAAGCTAAAGCTCACCAAACACTCATATATCAAAGATAAATTGCAAGAAAATCTTAATGCCTTTATCAAACACGAATCTTTTGGTGGAATCTTGCTTGCATTTTGTGTGGCAGCGGCTATGCTTGTGGCAAACTCTCCTTATGCGGATATGTATTTTGAGTTTTTTCATACCGATTTTGGGGTCTTTTTTGCAGATTCAAGCCTAAAGACCAATTTGCAAGAGTTTATCAATGATGTGCTGATGTCGTTTTTCTTTTTGCTTGTGGGTTTAGAGATGAAGCGTGAAATGCTGTATGGAGAGTTAGCAGGATTTAAGAAAGTGAGCTTTTCATTTTTGGCGGCATTTGGCGGGATTGTATGTCCTGTGATGATTTATTTGTATTTTAATGTTGGCACGGCATACGAAAATGGCTTTGGCGTAGCGATGAGTACTGATACTGCTTTTGCTTTAGGGCTTGTTATGCTTCTTGGTCATAGGGTGCCAAAGATTTTGAAAGTTTTTCTTGTAACTTTGGCTGTGGCAGATGATTTGGGTGCTATTTCTGTTATCGCTATTTTTTATTCAGATACAATTCATCTAGAGTGGATTTATGCTTCTTTGGCACTCATAGCAGTGCTGGTGTATCTTAATTATCGTGATACAAAGCATTTGTCATTGTATTTTTTGGTTGGAATCTTGCTGTGGATTTGTGTGCATCATAGTGGGATTCACGTAACGATTGCGGCAGTGATTCTAGCTATGGCAATTCCGGGGCGGACGCGTGTAAATAGGCGGTATTTTATCAATATGCTTAAAGAGTTTGATAAAATGAAAACTGCTACAAATGAGTGGAGTGATGTTATCCATACAAATGAGGCAGAAAAGCTTGGATTCTGGAGGGGGAGCTTTAAGAATGTTAAAAATTTTGTGTTTGGCACACAAGATGTGGAAAAAAAGATTGATATGGCAAAGACTTCACAACTCGTGCATATGCTTGACACCATAGGGACATACTCACGCTACGCACAAAACCCTCTTTTGCGATTAGAACACGCCTTGCAGCCATTATGTGCGTATTTTTTCGTGCCGCTTTTTGCTTTTGCAAATGCTGGAGTGTCGCTTGAAGATGGCGTTGAGATTAGTCTTAATAGCGTGATGATCGGGACAATTTTGGGTTTGGTGGTAGGGAAGCCAATAGGTGTTGTGCTATTTTGTTTTGTGGGAGAAAGGCTCAATCTTGCTACGCGTCCAAAGGACTTAAACTATGGACATATCCTATCTGTTGGTATGCTCTCGGGTATTGGCTTTACAATGTCAATGTTTGTAGCAAATCTCGCTTACAAAGATGATATGATGAGTATTGATCTATCTAAAATTTCCATTCTTGTGGCATCATCTATTGCAGCATTGCTTGGGCTAGTTGCGGTGTATTTGAGCACAATAAAAAAGCAAGAGCAAATGGAGATGTTAAGCGAAGAAGATGAGATTCAAAGGCTTAAGAATACGCAAAGTGTGATTTGATATTAAATTTTAAGGAATAGGAATGACAAAACAAGCAAGGCAGAATAAGATTTCAGAAGCGTTGAGTAATTTTATCCGTGCAGAATCTTTTAGTGGTATTTTTTTGTTTTTTTGTGCTGTGAGTGCGATGATTGTGGCAAATTCACCCTTGGCTGATTTGTATAAAAACTTTTGGGAGCAGTCCTTTGGCTTTAGTTTTGCAGGGAATTTTTATGGCTTTAGCATACACGATTGGATTAATGATGTATTGATGTCTGTATTTTTTCTTATGGTAGGCTTGGAGATTAAGCGTGAGTTATTATTTGGGGATTTATCGGGGTTTGCTAAGGCTGCCTTTCCTGTGATTGGGGCTATTGGTGGTATGGTTGTGCCGGGTGTGATTTATTATGTGATGAATGCTGGCACACCATCATATCACGGCTTTGGGATTCCAATGGCAACGGATATCGCCTTTGCTTTGGGTGTGATTTTACTCCTTGGGAAGCGTGTGCCTTTGGCTTTGAAAGTTTTTCTTGTAACTTTGGCTGTGGCAGATGATTTGGGTGCGATTGCCGTGATTGCGATTTTTTATCCTTCACCTGAAGGTTTGCATTTTACTTATCTTTTTGCGGCATTTGGCATTGTGGCATTTTTGGTGATTTTAAATCGCTTTGGGGTAAGGCGACTTGATGTGTATTTGGGTGTTGGGATTGTTTTATGGTTTTGTGTGCATCACAGCGGGATTCACGCGACAATAGCTGCTGTGGCATTGGCATTTTGTATTCCTGTGAAGCCTAAGATTCAAAGCAAAGATTTTATTGAAGTTGTGCGACAACTTATGCAGGTGTTTGTGGATAAGGAAAAGGAGCGAAAAAATATTTTGCTTGATACGGAGCAGATGGGTGCCATTAATGAGCTTTCACACGATTTTACAAAGGTGCAAAACCCTCTTTTGCGGCTAGAACACGCCTTGCAACCGCTATGTGCGTATATCATTATGCCGCTTTTCGCATTTGCAAATGCTGGGGTAAATATACAAGCTGAAGTGAATTTTCACATTGACCATATTATGCTTGGCATTATTCTTGGGCTCGTTGTTGGTAAGCCTTTGGGGATTTTGGGCTTGAGCTTTGTGTGTGAAAAACTCAAAATTGCCTCGCGTCCAGAGGGTGTAACTTGGAGTCATATTTTTGGAGCTGGAATGCTTGCAGGTATTGGTTTTACAATGTCAATGTTTGTAAGTAATCTCGCCTTTGATGATCCGGGCTCTGCAGATGTAGCTAAGGTGGCAATTTTACTTGCTTCAAGTATTGCTGGGATTGTTGGCTCATTATTTTTGCTCATTTATCATCAAATCAGCAAAGCCAAATCTTAACTATTTTTGGATAGAATCCGCACTTTAATTTACTCTTAAAGGATTGTTATGGAACAAGGTGGAATGCAAGAAACGCTTATCTCATTACTCCCTATTGTTTTTTTTATCGCTATTTTTTACCTTTTGCTGATTCGCCCAGCAAATGTCAAACGCAAAAAACATCAAGATATGATTAATGCGTTGCAAAAGGGCGATAAGATTATCACTACTGGCGGGCTGATTTGTGAGGTTGTCAAAGCAGAAAAGACATTTTTTAGTGTGCGTTTAAATGATGATACGATTGTGAGGCTTTCAAGAGAGTTTATTGCCTATAAACTTGATGAGAGTGAAGCTCAAGAATAGATGGCAAAGTCGTCATTTCAGCCTCAAAATACTCAAGGCTTTAATTATCGTTTATGGTCGCTTATTGTAGCAGCAGTGCTTGGCATTGCCTTATGCCTACCTTCTTTTACAGATATTCAAGGGCGTAAAATATCCTTAGGGCTTGACTTGCAAGGGGGGCTAAATCTCTTGCTTGGCGTGAAAACCGAGGAGGCGATTAAGGCAAGATTCTCTTCTCTTGCTTCACAAATTGTCTTTGACACCAAAAAAGAGAATGTTTTAATTGATAATCTTAAAGTGCTTGAAGAATATGTAAGTTTTGAGCTTGTGGATAGCGATGAGAAGTCAAAGATTGAGCGGATTCTCTCTGCGATTAATGGTTTGCAGGTGAGTGAGAGTAAAGGCTTTTATACCATTGTTTTTGCTCCGGAGTATAAAGAGGAAATCAAAGATAGTGCGTTAAAACAAGCCATTGGCACGATTCGTAATCGTTTAGATGAGTTTGGGCTAGCCGAGCCAGGTGTTACTCAACAGGGTAAAGATAATATTTTGGTGCAGCTACCGGGCATAAAGAGTGTGGAAGAAGAGCAGAGAGCAAGGGATTTGATAGCTAAACCCGCACATTTGCAAATGATGGCTGTTGATGAAGAGAGAAATGTGCGCGTAAGCACGATGAGTGAGCTTGAGGCACAAAAATATAATGATGTGATTTTACCCTTTGCAAATTCCACTATACAGGCATTGGAAAATAATCTCGCCTCCCTTCAATCTCAGCTTAATGCATTAGAAAATGCACTTTCTCAAACTGATATGCAAAAAAAGGAGAATCTCGTAAATGAAATAAAGCGTCTAAGTGCGGAGCTAGAATCTCAAAAAGCAAGGGGCAATCAAGTCATTTTGCTCAAAGCTGTACCAATCCTTGATGGTTCAATGCTCACAGATGCAAGAGCAGCATTTGATCAAAATAATCAACCCATCGTGAGCTTTAGCCTAGATTCAAAGGGTGCTAGAATCTTTGGGGATTTTTCTGGTGCTAATGTTGGCAAAAGAATGGCGATTGTGCTTGATGGTAAGGTGTATTCCGCACCTGTGATACGAGAGCGTATCGGCGGTGGGAGCGGGCAAATCAGCGGTGGCTTTAGTGTAGAAGAAGCGAGTGATTTGGCTATTGCGTTAAAAAGTGGAGCATTACCTGCCCCTATGGAAGTGCTTGAAAAACGCAGTGTGGGTCCAAGTCTTGGGGAAGATTCTATTAAAGCATCGCTTATTGCTCTTGTAAGTGGCTTTGTGCTTGTGGTGTTATTTATGATGGTCTATTATTCTTTGGCTGGTGTTGTTGCTGTTGTGGCATTGTTTGTCAATATTGTCTTAATCATTGCAGTTATGGCTTGTTTTGGGGCATCTTTGACACTGCCGGGAATGGCTGGAATTGTGCTTACGGTGGGAATGGCAGTTGATGCAAATATTATCATTAATGAGAGAATCCGCGAAGCCTTGCGTGAGGGATTTGGCATTGCTAAATCCATAGAAATGGGCTATGCAAATGCTTCAAGGGCGATTTTTGATTCAAATCTCACAACACTTATTGCGGCTATTTTGCTCTATGCCTTTGGAAGTGGTGCGATTAAGGGCTTTGCCATTACAATGGGGATTGGTATCACAGCCTCTATTTTGACCGCTATTGTTGGCACTCACGGCATTTACCAAGCAATGTTGGCGAGGATTGTGAAAAGTGGTAATGTGAGTTTGTGGTTTGGGATTAAGCTACCAAGCACTCAAGCACAAAGCATAAAAGGATAGCAAGAATGGAAGTCTTTAAGAAAGTAAAAGTGTATGATTTTGTCAAGTATAGTTCTTATGGGCTTGTTGTTTCAATTGTTTTGATTATAGCTTCTTTTGTGCTTTTGGGTGTGAAAGGCTTTAATTTAGGGATTGACTTTGCTGGTGGCTCTGTGGTGCAGTTGCAATATAGTAAAGACGCTCCCTTAGCGGAGATTAGGGAATTGCTTGCCAAAGATGAGCGGTTTAAGAATTCGCAAGTGAGCGAGTTTGGCTCTAAGCAAGAAGTGCTACTTAAGATTCCATATATCCCAACAGGTGTAAATGAGGATATGGCACAGGATATTATTACACTTTTAAAGCCAAGTGGGGATTTTGAGCTAAGACGGCTAGATTCTGTTGGTCCAAAGGTGGGTGATGAGCTTAAACAAAATGGTATTATTGCACTTACTTTAGCACTTGTGGCAATGATGATTTACATTTCCTTTAGGTATGAGTGGAGATTCTCTTTAGCTGGTGTTTTGGCATTGATACACGATGTGGTGATTGTATCTGGTGTGGTGATTCTTGTAGGAGTGGATTTTAATCTTGATGTTTTAGCAGCCTTGCTTACACTTATTGGATATTCCATTAATGATACGATTATTATCTTTGATAGAATCCGTGAGCAAATGCTCATAAAGTGTCAAAAAGATATGCGATATGTGATTAATGAAGCGGTTTCTCGCACACTCTCACGCACCTTGCTTACTTCACTCACGGTGTTTTTTGTGGTGCTGACACTCTATCTTTTTGGCGGAGAGATTATTGTAGGATTTTCACTCCCTATGCTTGTGGGTGTGATTGTGGCGACTTGTAGTTCAATTTTTGTTGCTCCGCGTTTGGCGATAATGTTTGGCTTTAGCCTTGAGGAGTATTATCAAAAGGAAGCTAAAAAGCTCAAACGCAAGGAAGAGAAGAAGCGTTTGCGTGAAATGTATGAGAAAGGTCGCTTGTAAGGAGAAAATATGGATTGGGGTAGGGTATTTTTTGTATTTTTTAGTTTGATGAGCTTGACTTTTACATTAGGCTTTTTGTATGAGAGCAATATTGTCATTTTGTTTATTGCAACAGCGATTAATTTTATCGCTACAACCTTGCGTATTGGTGTGAAAAATAGCCTTTCTGCCGAGCTTTTTGCAAGCTCTTTAGTGGCTGATTTTCATTTGATTCCTGCATTTGTGTTTTTGCAGGTTTTTGGTGATATTGAGATTGCTACGGCACTTGTTGTGGGTGCGGTTGTGGCGAATCTTTTTTCAATTATTTTGCTCTGTATTGCTGGTGCAAAGGCAAAGGAGAGCGATTACTAGGAGTTTGGCTTGAGAGCTGCATTATGGCTACTATATGGCTTTGTGCTTATTGGTATCGTGGTTTTGTGGAGTGGATGTGCAAGTTACACGCTTGAGGTTAAGAATGTAAGCCTATACAATGAGGGCGTGAAGATTTTAGATTCTACACAGCCAAAGAGTAAGGTGCGTATTGAAGTGGGGCAAGGCAAAGTCGGTGGGTCAAGCGGTATCCCCCTAGCTATTTTTATCCTAGCACAGAATCTTGCCAATCAGCCCACAATCTTTGATAAAACTAATGTGCGTATATATCAAAATAATCAAGAAATTCCTGCATTAAGCGAGGGTGAGCTAAAGACTGATAGCTATGATTTTGGGAGTGTGATAGAATCTTATCATTTGTATTTGCCTCCAGCTCCTATGCCTGATGTGCCTGTGGGAATACCTTTTGTGTATAGGGGGTATATGGGCGGATTTTATGTGTATGATTATGTGATTATTTCCGCACGAGAGAGAATGCAACAGCAAATGCGACTTGATGAAAATCGGGCAAAGAGAGCGATTATTCTTGCGAGTGTTTTGCAAAAAAATACCCTAGAGCCAAAGGGGATACCAAAGGGCGGTTTTATGCTTTATGCACCTAGTGGATTCAAGGAGGGCTTGATTCAAGTAAGTGTGAATGTGAATGGGGAGATACATAGCTTTGAGCTAGAGCTGAAGAAATAAGGCAGAAAGGAGATAAAAATGAGAAAACTTAGAATCTTGGGGCTTGTGCTTGTGGTGTTTGGGCTTTTTGCTTGTAGTGATGATTCTCAAAAGGCACAGGATTTAGAGCTTCAAGCACACAAGCCCGAGCTAAAGCTTGAAGCTAATGATAATCTTAGGAGTATTATGGATAGGATTCTAGCTTATGTTGTATATGAGCCTAGCAATAAAGAGCAAGATACCTCATTGTCTAGCTCTGCAAATGTGAAAGGCTACTTGCAAAAAGCCTATGAGATAAATAAGGGTGTAGGTTCTTATCAGCAAATCCCTGAAATAATCCATTTGATACAAAAAGATTTGCAGGATAAGATAGCACAAAATGCCATTGCGACACATCTTGCCTATGAATTAGAGATTGATACTAATCTTGCTCTTTTGCTCGTGGGGCAGGGCAGTGTGGATAGTCTTAAGGATTTGCTGTGGAAGCAAGAAGAGAATGCTAAAGAATCTGGGTTGCTTGGAGAAGTGATAGAATTTCAGATTCAAATACGGCTTTTAGCTCTTTATGGATTGTATCGTAGCCAAACATTGGAACGGGATTTGGAGAATACTTTACGCTTTAAGGCTGAAACTCAAAATTATCTCAAGCAATATAAAGATTTTTTTGCACCTAAGCATTATGAGCTATATGACAAGGCATTGGAGCTATTTGGCGATACTCCGTTGCAAGGGCAAATGCCAATGGATAGAATCTTGCAAAAACTTTTTGACTATTCATATTTGATGCAAACAGAACGGGATATAGGCGAGATTAGAGAGATTGAGCATTTACAAAAAGCATACGAGCTGTTTCAAATAAGAGACTTTTCAAGCCCACAGGCAAAAGAGATTATAGAAATTGCACAAAATCCACTCAAAAACGCCTATGAAGACGCTGAAGTGGGGAATTACATCTATGGGCTTAATTATCTCGCCCTTGCATTGTTAAATGACAATGTCTCATTCAATATAAAATCTGCCCTAGAATATTTGCAAAAAGATTTTCAGTCTCTGCACATTCAGCAGCATACATTTTCGCTGTCGTATTTTGAAAACTATATAGCTTCAATGTTTGTTGGAGCATATATCTTATCGGGCTTGCATCAAGATAGAGAGTATTTTGAGAATCTATTACGCAGGATTCAAACTGAGATAGCTTACTATGATGATGTTATCAATCAAGATGATATGAATCTATATAAAGAAATGCTAGGATTGTTAGAAAAAACTGACAGGGAAGCCTTTAGTTTCATTAGTTTTGTAGAGAGTAAGCCAAAAGATGAAGATGGGTTTGTGAAGATTGCTCTTGATTTGTCTCCGCAAGAAATGCAGAAAATAAAAGAGCTTATAGCACAGGAGCAGAACGCCCTACAAGGAGAAGTATTTTGCCTTAGTGTTGCTGATGTGGAGTTTATACTCTCTTTGGTCTATCAAGCTTACAAGATTCAAGGCTATGAGGGGATAGCACCGGATTTATTTAAGATTCGTATGGAGGAGGTCTTTGGCATTGTGGATTTTGCTCAAATGAGCAAATATTTTGTTGATTTTGATAGGTTTATGGTTGTGGGCGTGGCGGATAGGAAATGCTACAAACAGAATCTACCCATAGATGAGCGTTTGGGGAGACTGCAAGAAAAGCAGAGTGTGTGCGGATATAGCCTATTTTTTGATAAGGAAAATGGCATAATGATAGATGAGATATTGCCCTCAAGCCTCTTAGAGCAAGTGGCTGATGGGAATGTGTATTTTCGCTTAAAAATAGTGGATTTGAATCTTAATAGATTTATTTTTCAAAATAATGAGGAGGCATTAAAGGAGATTCAAAAAATGCCCTATACAAGCACGATTTTAGCTATTTTACTTGAATCTTTTCCAGATTTTCAAGCTTATCTCAAAGGGCGTGTCTCCGCACTGCAAAACTTTCTTGCAAAAGCTAAAGCCAAAGCGTGTGAAAAGGAGTAGATGTAAGTGGAGTTTGGTGGCAATACAAAATCTAGATAAAGATTCTGTATTGCCTTTGTAGCTAAGACTTTTTCTTTAGAATCTTATAGAGTGGGCAATACCCATATACAGCACTTAATAGTGGCAAAAGTGAGATAAGCCACCACCAGCTTGGGCATACAAAACCAAAGATAAAAAAGAGTAGCATTGCTACAAGTAGGCGGATTGTTTTGTCTAAATTACTCATTGTTGCTCCTTTATGCTCTTGCGTAAATCATACCTTGCATAACCATAGGCTTCATCAAATACACTTTGATAAACCAATTCATCCAGCTCTCCCTTGTCGCCCAAAGCAAGGCAGCATAGGATCTGCTCCCTCGTAGTTAAACTCAACCATAACCGCCTTGCCATAGCCAGTGAGCAAAGGACACGCCGTATAGCCATTGAATTTTGCTTCAAGATTCTGCCCTTGCAAGTGAGCGATTAGGTTTTTTGCCACGACAGGATATTGCTTCCTAATGCTAGCACCAGTTTTGCCTTTGGGGATTCCAGCACAATCGCCAATAGCAAAAATATATGGATACTTTTTGTGTTGCAAAGTGTATTTATCCACATCTACCCAATTTCCAGCAGTATGCCCTTTGCTAATGCTAAGTCCAGCTTGTGCGATAAAATCTGAAGTCTTCATCTTTGGAATCACAAAAAGATAGTCATAAGGCACTTCTACACGCTCTTTTGCTACTTTGTCTTGTCCATTTTCTCTATAAGGCATAAGCTTTTCAAAGATAGTGACATTTCTCTCTTTATCAACTTCTACTAGCAAATGTCTTGTGGAGTAGGGCATATCTCGCTCAATGTAGAGCTGCTCTATCATCTTAGCGTGGATAGGGCTTGATAGCATAGAATTCCCGCCTGTGTAGAGATGCATTTCTAACTTGTCTCTACCACCCTCACTTTGTGCTAAATCTTCAAGTAAGAAATTAAGCTTTTTATTTGCCCCACCGCATTTAATGGGCGTATTTGGTTCGGCAAAAATCGCCCTGCCACCATTTTTGGCAAGTTTTTTAAGCATATCGCGTGCTTTTACCGCACTATCAGCAGTGTAAATACTAGCGATATTTGTGCTTGGGTCATTGACAATCTCTTCGCTTAGCCCTTTGTATAGCTCAAACTCATAAGTTGTGCCTGTGGCGATGATAAGATAGTCATAAGTGTGTGTAGCTCCACTTGTTGTTTGTAGGCTTTTAGATTCCACATCAAGTTTAGCGACATTTTCTTGCACCCATTGCACTTTTTTGTTGATGAGATCCTTTTTATCATAAGAGACATCATCTTTATCATAGATTCCAGCGGCAATGAGCGTGAATCCGGGCTGATAGTAAAGCACAGGATCAGCATCAAAAAGTGTGATTTTGGCATTTGGTAAATCGCTAATAAGCTGGGCAGAGAGCGAGATTCCGCCAAGTCCTGCACCGATTATGGCGATATTTGGAGCTAGGCTAGATTTTGCCTCTGCAGGTGTGGGAGACATTAGACTTGATGAAGCTAGGACTACTCCACTTGCACCCATAAGCTTGAGTAGCTTCCTGCGACTTAAGGTTTGATGTTCCATAGTGTTATCCTCCTTATCTATAGAATCACCTGTGATTATAGCAAAGTGGATAAGAAGGAAATGTGATAAAGTTACAAAATGAGCAAGTTAATGAGGTTTGATTTGAACTCTAAACTCTTTGCGTTTTTTAGCTGCTTCAAAGCGTCTTTTTTCTGCTTCTGTCGTAGGGGTGAGTGGTGGGATTTTGACTTTTTTACCCTCTTTGTCAATGGCTACCATTGTAAAGTAGCAGCTATTGCAATGTGTAACAAAGCGATTTTTAATATCTTCACTGATGACTTTAATCCCCACTTCGCAGCTGCTACTCCCCACATAATTCACAGAGGCAAGAAAAATCACAAGTGAGCCAATGGGAATGGGATTTTTAAACACCATTCCATCAACGCCGATAGTTACCACACCGCAGCCACAATATCGTGTAGCACAAGCATACGCCACTTGATCTAAAAGCTTCATAAGCTCTCCGCCGTGCATAACACCGCTAAAGTTCGCCATACTTGGTGAGGCAAGCACACTCATTGTTAAAGATTTTGGGTCAAATATATCTTCCATTGTGAAACTCCTAAAAGGCAAGTTTATTTTAAACTTTAATTATGCACTGACAAAGTTATTATTATATATTGTAGGTGTAAGTTTGCTTGTTTTGTGCCTATAATGTCTCTAAAAGTAACTTGCTAATGCCTTGAGATTCAATATTTCACGCAAAAAAATACAGAATCTAGCAAAATACATTTAAAAAATTTTTACATAGCCGATATGTCTTTCAACCAAGGGCAAGGACGCCTAAGGAAAAACAAAAAAAAGGAGTTACTATGGCTTTTCAGGTCAATACTAACATAAATGCACTCAACGCACACGCTCAATCTACCTTTACTCAATACAACCTTAAAAACTCAATGGAGAAGTTGAGTTCAGGTCTTCGCATTAACAAGGCAGCAGATGATGCTTCAGGTATGACGATTGCTGATAGCTTACGCTCACAAGCAAGTGCTTTAGGACAAGCAATTAGAAATACAAATGATGGTATGGGGATTATCCAAATTGCGGATAAGGCGATGGATGAGCAAATCAAAATCCTTGATACAATCAAAACTAAGGCAGTTCAAGCAGCTCAAGATGGGCAATCTACTCAATCTCGCTCAATGATTCAAATGGATATTAAGCGACTTATTGAGGGGCTTGATAATATCGGTAATACCACGACTTATAATGGTATGGCGTTGCTTTCAGGGCAATTCTCAAATAAAGAATTCCAAGTGGGAGCTTACTCAAATCAATCTATCAAGGCTTCTATTGCTTCAACAACATCTGATAAAATTGGACAAGTCCGTATTGAGACAGGTGCTTTGATTACAAGCTCTGGTGAAGTGCAAATGACATTTAAAAATGTTGATGGTGTAAATGATGTTACTTTAGAATCTGTAAAGATTTCATCATCTGCAGGGACAGGACTTGGCGTTTTGGCGGAAGTTATTAACAAAAACTCTGATAAAACAGGTATCCGTGCTCAAGCAAATACATTTACGACTTCAGACATTTCTATCAAGTCTGGTAGTTTGGCACATGTAATGCTTAATGGTATCTCTATTGGAGACATCATCGACATTAAGAAAAATGATAGCGATGGTCGTTTGGTTCAAGCTTTTAACGCGGCTACAATGCACACAGGTGTTGAAGCTTATACCGATAATCTTGGACGCTTAATGCTAAGAAGCACAGATGGACGCGGTATAGATTTCAAAGCTGATGGTGCTGTGGGTGGTCAAGGTGATGCGGCGATTGAAACGGTAAATGGTGGGCAAGATTTGAAAGCTGGTTCAACAAACTATGGTCGTCTTTCACTTGTAAGGACAGATGCGAGAGATATTGTTGTCTCTGGGACAAACATTAGCTCAACAGGTTATCAAGATGACACAAAGATCGCTCAAACAACAGCAAACCTTCGCGATGTAACAGGTGTGTTTAATGCTGATGTGAAGTCTGCTTCAGGTGCGAACTACAATGCTGTTATCGCAAGTGGTGGTGCAGATCTTGGTGCTGGTGTAACAAGTTTGCGAGGTGCTATGGTAACAATGGATATTGCAGAATCTGCACAGAAAATGCTTGATAAGATTAGAGCTGACCTTGGTTCCGTTCAAGGACAAATGATAAGCACGGTTAATAACATCACAGTAACTCAAGTGAATGTTAAAGCAGCCGAATCTACTATCCGCGAAGTGGATTTTGCAGCTGAAAGTTCAGAATTTAGTAAGCTTAATATTCTTGCTCAATCTGGTAGTTATGCACTTTCTCAAGCAAATGCTATTCAGCAAAATATCCTAAGATTGCTTAACTAAGTTGAGCTAGTCTCTTGGCTCTTGCCACTCCTTTCTCTCTTCCTTTGAGTAAGGGGGAGGGTTGATTTCTTTTTTCTTTTTAGAATCCCTTTAGAATCTTTCCCTCTATCTTTTTTAAAGTTATTTTGGAATCTTGGCTTTTTTACCGCTTTTTGTAGTCAAAAGTGCTTATGGACGATAGAGGTAGATATAAATGGCTTTTATCTCTTCTTCTGTCAAATAGTATGCAGGCATAACGCCTTTTTGCTTTTTGAATGCTTTGCTAAAGGTGCTAAACTCAAGGTTGTTAATACGCGGGGCAAGAAGTGTTTTTTCAACACCCTTATGCTTGTAGTGGGCTATTATGGTAGGCTCTCCACTCTCTCCGTGGCATTTACTACACGCGATACCACGCGGATTTTGATAAAGATTCTTACCATATTCATCTTGTGAGAGAAACTTGCTTTGGGCGTTTATACTCCCTAGAATCAAAGCACACAGCATTAGTTTTTTACTCATATTTCCTCGCTTAATAGTATTTCTTTAATATCTTGTATTATAATAGCGAAATGATAATCACAAAGGCTTAATACAATGACTTTACTTGATGGCACGACTCTAAGTGCAAATATTGAAAAAAATCTCATTACTCAAGTCCAAGATCTTGCAAAACAGGGAATAACGCCCGGTTTGGCAGTGATTTTAGTGGGGAATGACCAGGCAAGCTGTGCGTATGTGCAGATGAAAGCTAAGGCGTGTAAGCGTGTGGGAATCTACTCCGTAACACACGAAATGCCCCCAAGTATCACTGAAGATGAGTTGCTTTCCGTCATTGAGATTCTTAATAAAAATCCAAATATTGATGGAATCTTAGTCCAACTTCCATTGCCCCCACATATCAAAACTTCTAAAGTGCTAGAAGCCATAAATCCGCAAAAAGATGTAGATGGATTCCACCCTTTTAATGTGGGGCGACTAAGTGTGAATCTTGATAGCTTTGTCCCTGCTACTCCCCTTGGTGTTATGAATCTTTTAAAACATTATAATATTGATGTAAGTGGCAAAGATGTTGTGATTGTAGGAATGAGTAATATTGTAGGTAAGCCCTTGGCTGCATTAATGCTAAATGCAGGAGCGAGTGTAAGCTGCACACATATTCTAACACGCGATGTGAGTGCTTATACCAAAAATGCGGATATTGTATGCGTTGGTGTAGGGAAGGCTGGGCTGATTAAGGCAGATATGATAAAAGAAAATGCCGTTGTTGTGGATATTGGCATTAATCGTTTAGAATCTGGAGTACTTGTGGGCGATGTGGATTTTGAAAATGTCTCTAAAAAGGTAAGTTTTATTACCCCTGTGCCCGGAGGTGTAGGACCTATGACAATTGCTACACTATTGCAAAATACCTATAAAGCAGCATTGTATCGCTTGACACAAAGAGTATAAACAAAAGGATATGATTATGAAAAAACTTTTTAATGGACTAAAAGCATTTGTTTCAAGCTGGACGGGGACGATTATCATCGTTTTGTTTTTGATATTCTTTGTTATGCAGGCTTTTGTGATTCCTACGCGTTCAATGGTGGGGACACTTTATGAGGGTGATTTTTTGTTTGTGAAAAAATTTAGCTATGGAATCCCAACGCCTAGAATCCCTTGGGTTGAAGTGAATGTATTGCCTGATTTTCGTGGAAATGGGCATTTGCTTGAGGGAGAGCGACCAAAAAGGGGCGATGTTGTTGTCTTTATCCCCCCACACGAACAAAAGGTATATTATGTCAAACGCACTTTTGCTGTGGGCGGTGATGAAGTGATTTTTGATAAGGACGGAATGTATCTGCGTCCATTTGAGGGCGATGAATATATAAGAGAGCATTTTTCTGGTTATGTGCTTGTGGAGCGATTTGGCAAACTCTTTGTCAAAGAGCCATATATGGGACAGCATCCGGGCATTGCTTATCAAAGTGTGTATTATGAGAATCCGTATAGTGAAAGTCGTTATAAAATAGACGAGCAAGGAAAGCTCTATAAAAGAGTGTGCGTAGAGGGAACAGGACACGCAAATATGGGCGATGGGGAGCTTGGCTGTGAGCTATGGAAAAAAGAATATATCACAGATACAAGTGGGCTTATAGAAGATAGAAATGTCGCTTTCACGGATATGTTTAATGATAGGACAATCCGCAGTATGGAAAAATATGATGATATGTTTTATATCAAAATCAAACAAGATGAATTTTTTATGGTCGGTGATAATCGCAATAACAGCTTTGATTCACGATTTTGGGGAAGTGTGCCGTATAAAAATATTGTAGGGAAGCCGTGGTTTATCTATCTTAGTCTCAATAAGGTAAATAGTGAAGAATCTGGGGCAGATGTGGATAAGAGTAAGCGTTATACAATCCGCTGGGAGAGAATGTTTAAAACAACGGAGGGCTTGGAGCAGAAAATGAGAGAGGCAATGCCAAAATAAAGCTGTAAAATAGAGATAAAAGGGATAAAGATGAGAGAAAACAAAAAACAAACCTATGTGATAGGCACAGACCACGCGGGAGTGAATATTAAAAACTTTGTGATTGCTTTGTTACAGGAAAAGGGCTTTAGTGTGATTGATTTAGCCCCGCAAGATACACAAAGGGTGGATTACCCTGATTATGCTAAAAAAGTATGCGATGTTTTAAAAGAAAATCCGCAGTATAAGGGGATCTTAATCTGTGGAAGTGGAATTGGAATGAGCATTGCTGCTAATCGCTACAGGCATATCCGTGCAGCATTATGCCACGATGCGTATATGGCAAAAATGGCAAGGTTACATAATGATGCTAATGTCTTGTGTATGGGTGAGCGTATCAGTGGCGTGGGCGAAGTGGAGTCAATTCTTGAAGCATTTGTGGATTTTGAATTTGAGGGTGGGCGACATACGCAGAGGGTTGATAAATTGCAGGATTTAGGCTAAATTAAGGAGAGGCTTATGGGACAAGATGTTGGGACTTTTATCGCAAAATGGTTTTTTCTTACAGGATTTATTCTGTTTGTGTTATATATGCTTGTGCGGACATTTTTTTATCGCTCTGTGGCACAAAAGGAGGAGAGAAACTCCGCAGCGATGAAGCTCACGCTTAATGAAGCGGAGATTCTTATCCGTAAGCATCAATTGCAGCTACAAAGGGCGTTAGGGAATATTGACATTCTTACTCAAGAGATGAATGCGTTAAAAAATGAAGTTAAGGTGCTAAAATCGCGAAATTCTCAATACAGAATTGAAACCGATAAGTATAAGGCTAGAATCAAAGACTTAGAGCAAAAAATAGAGGCATTGCTCTAAGATTCTCTTTAAAATCACACAAAGGAGTTTTTGAATGAATACCATAGATAAACAAAAGATAGCAGATTCTATACGCGCTATACCCGATTATCCAAAGCCCGATATTATTTTTCGTGATATTACTACATTGATTGGGAATGCTGAAGTTTTTGATGGAGTGATTGAGATTCTAAAAAATCGCTATATGGATAAAAAGATAGACTTTATCGCTGGGATTGAAGCAAGGGGCTTTATTTTTGGCTCGGCTTTGGCATTTGCTATGGGCGTTGGCTTTGTCCCTATACGCAAAAAGGGTAAGCTTCCTTTTACAACCGTGAGTGAAAAGTATAGCTTCGAGTATGGCTTTGATGAAGTTGAAATGCATATTGACGCATTTAGGGAGGTTAAAAATCCAAAAGTTGTGTTGGTAGATGACTTAATTGCCACAGGTGGCACAGCAGAAGCAAGTGTGAAGCTAATAGAATCTATGGGGGCAGAATGCGTGGAGGCAGCTTTTATTATTAATCTCAAAGGATTGCAAGGTGAGAAAAAGCTCCTTTCACACACAAAAGTATTTAGCATTTTGGAATATGAGGGAAAATAGATGAGCTTTGTCCAAAAGATTGTCATTTATGCTAGGCAGAATCCCAAACGCATTTTTGTATGGGGATTGGTGTTTGTCATTGTTGTGGGGCTTATTGTGCTTTATAAGCAGTCTGGATTCTCACTTGAAGCATTTATCACACAGCTTTGGGATAAGTATGTGGAAACTTGGGGGTATTTTATTTTATTTTGTTGGGGGATTTTAGAAGGGGAGCTAGGGCTTATCTTTGCCGGACTTGCTGCACACGATGGAAAAATGAATTTGTTTTTGGCGATTTTTATTGCTGGGCTTGGCGGTTTTGTGGGTGATCAGATTTATTTTTATATCGGACGCTTTAATCGCAAGACGATTCAGGAGGAATTTACCTCGCAAAGACGCAAGTTCGCCCTAGCGCATTTGCTTTTGAAAAAATATGGTTGGCCCATTATTTTTATACAACGCTATATGTATGGTATGCGGACAATTATTCCTATGAGTATTGGCACAACGCGTTATAGTGCATTAAAATTTGCTATTATCAATCTCTTTTCAGCGTGGGTTTGGGCGGCAATTACCATTGTGCTGACTTGGATTTTTGGTGAGGAGATTTTTATTGTGCTTGATTGGTTTAAGGAGCATCCATATTTGCTCATACCACTTGCGGCTGTGATTGGTGGAGGTGTTTGGTGGTATTTTCAGTCTCAAACAAAAAAAGTGGATAAAAAGATTGCCAAGATTCAATATGAACTAGAGCAAAGTGAGCTAGATTCAAAGGCTAAATAAAATACAAGGAGTGAAGCGTGAAGATAAGTATTTTAAAAAGTATAAAGAATGAAAAAAAATACGCACAATGTGTTGTAATGGCAAAAAGTGCGTTTGGTAAATCAGCTTATGCAAAGCAATGTAAGGTTTTTGGTTTTGAGGGTGAGGGAAAGTTTTTTTTACAAGAGAGCGGGACGCTTATAGTGTGTGTAGATGAGCTAGATTCTGATAATGTGCGAGAATCTGGAGCGAGTATTGTGCGGTATTTTAAGGCTTTACCTTATGAGGGCGTGAATGTGAGACTTGAAGGGAAAGTGGATAATCAAAAGGTATATGCGTTACTTTTAGGGGCATTATGCGGTGGCTATGAGTGTGTGAGCTATAAGAGCAAATCAAAGCCAAATGCTTTAAAAGAGTTTGTTTTGGTAGAGGCAAAGGTAGCTTTAGATTCTAGCATTGTGGCAAAAGCCGAGATTGTTGCTCAATCTATTAATGCTACGCGTGAGCTTATCAATACTATTCCACAAGTTGCCACACCAAAATATTTAGCCAAATATGCCAAGAATCTAAGCAAGGAGCTAGTTAGCATTGAGTGTAAGATTCTAGATGAATCTGATTTGGAAAAAGAAAAAATGGGTGCGTTTCTAGCGGTCAATCGTGCTTCGTGTAACCCACCGCGTCTAATCCACCTAAGCTATAAGCCAAAGGGTGCGACAAAACGCGTTGTGCTTGTAGGCAAGGGGCTGACTTATGATTGTGGTGGATTGTCGCTAAAACCAGCAGACTTTATGGTAACAATGAAAGCTGATAAGAGCGGTGGCTGTGCGGTTATGGAGATTATTAGGGCTATAGCAAGACTTGGGGCAAATGTAGAGGTGCATAGTATTGTGGGTGCAGCGGAAAATATGATAGGTGGCAATGCCTACAAGCCTGATGATGTGCTGTATTCTAGGGAGGGCAAGAGTATAGAAGTGAGAAATACCGATGCAGAAGGGCGTTTAGTGTTGGCTGATTGTTTAAGCTATGCTCAAGATTTGAAGCCTGATATTTTAATTGACTTTGCTACGCTTACAGGGGCTTGTGTGGTGGCTTTGGGGGAATATACAAGTGGGATTATGGGGCATAATGATAAGCTAAAGCTAGAATTTGAAAAGATTGCGTTAGATTCTGGAGAGCTTATGGCGTGTTTGCCCTTTAATAGGCATTTAAAAAAGCTTATAGAATCTAAAATCGCTGATGTGTGTAATGTCGGCTCAAGTCGCTATGGTGGGGCGATTAGTGCGGGGTTATTTTTGAGTGAGTTTATCCGCGATGAGTATAAGGAGAAATGGCTGCATATTGATATTGCTGGTCCTGCGTATGTGGAAAAAGAGTGGGATATTAACCCAAGTGGGGGTAGTGGAGCTGGTGTGCGAACTGGAGTTGAGTTTATTCTTACACAAGCTGTAAAAGGGTAGTTATGGGACTATCAATTGGTATTGTTGGGCTTCCAAATGTTGGTAAATCAACGACTTTTAATGCACTCACAAAGGCACAAAACGCAGAGGCGGCAAACTATCCATTTTGCACGATTGAGCCAAATAAGGCGGTTGTGCCTGTGCCAGATTCTAGGCTAGATGAGCTTGCAAAGATAGTAAATCCCCAAAAGATTCAGCATTCAGTCGTTGAGTTTGTAGATATTGCAGGGCTTGTAAGAGGGGCGAGTAAGGGTGAAGGGCTAGGCAATCAGTTCTTAGCAAACATTAAAGAAGCGGATATGATTTTGCATATTGTACGATGCTTTGAAGATTCTAACATTACACATATAGAGGGGCGGATTGACCCCATTAATGATATTGAGATTATTGAGCTAGAACTACTTTTTGCCGATATGGCAAGCCTGAATAAACGCATTGAAAAGCTACAAAAAGAGAGCAAAGCACAAAAGGGTGCAAACGCACAACTCTCTATTGCACAAGAGCTTTTAGCACATTTAGAATCTAATAAGCCGGTGAAAACCTTTGAAAAACGCGATAGTGAAGAGTTTATGACACTTAATCGTGAGCTAAGATTCCTAACAAATAAGGAAGTGATGTATGGGGCAAATGTGGATGAAGATGGGCTAGAATCTGATAACGAATATGTGCGAAAAGTGCGTGAATACGCCACGCAAAATGGGGGCATTGCTATCAAGCTTTGTGCGAAGATTGAAGAAGAGATGGTGGGAATGGAAGATAGTGAAAGGGCGGAGTTTTTAGCTAGTCTTGGGGCAAGTGAGAGTGGGCTAGAACAGATTATTAGAGAGGGCTTTGCAAGGCTTGGACTTATTAGCTACTTTACTGCGGGGGTGAAAGAAGTTCGGGCTTGGACGATTCGGCGTGGGGATTTAGCACCAAAGGCAGCTAGTGTGATACATAAGGATTTTGAAAAGGGCTTTATCCGTGCGGAATGTATAAGCTATGATGATTTTATCAAGTATGGCGGGGAAGCAAAGGCAAAAGAAGCTGGGGCTATGCGGATTGAAGGTAAGGACTATGTCGTGCAAGATGGCGATATAATGCACTTTAGGTTTAATGTGTGAGAGGGGTATAAATCTAAAGGGAATGCGTTTCGCTTTCATCTTTAAGGTTCGTTTGCACGGGGGGGGGGCTATCCAAGCGAAAGAAAACAAGCTATGACCTAGCATAAAATTAAAAATAAGCAAAGAATAAGAAATATTCTATTATAATCCCCATTCTCTTTTTGTTGGTATTTTTTTTGATTTAGCTTAATCAAAAAAAATAGGACTCGCTTTGAACAATCTATCTTTTGGCAGTGTTTCAAATTTACAAAACTCAAAATTGCAGAATGTGAGACAAACGGATATATTCTCATATGTTCTAGCGCTTATTCCGTGGGTTATTTTGCCATTTTCACCTATGATTGCAAGTGTTACTGGTCTATTTTTTTTGATTATTTTTTCTTCTGCTTTTACCAAAAAGTCTCGTGTCATTATTTCACTTTGTGTTATCTTATCCTCATCAATTTATAATGGTGATTGTATTCCACACGGTGATTATGTTAATTATTATCGTGCATATGAAAAATTGCTTAATAATAATTTTCAGGCTTTGTTTGATTATGGTGCTGGGTTGGAAATGGCTTTACCATTGTATTATTTTATTTTAAGTAGATTTTTAGGAGAGCTAAGTAGTTCAACTTTTATTGCGATTAATATTTTTACTGCGGCTGTTTTGTTTTATATATGGCTTGAAGTATATGCTATGTCTCATATCGCTCCAAAACAACAAGCTTTGTGTGTAGCTGTAAGTCTTTTATTTTTTCACTATTGGTTTGCTGGTTTGGTTATGAGACAAGTTTTTTCATCTATTTTTTTGTTATATGCTTTTACGGAGAAGCGTTTGAAAGTCCATCTTGTGTATGTCGCCATTGCCTTTATGTTTCATGTAACAGCATTAGGTTTTTATCTTTGCTATTGGCTTTTGATGAAAAAGCCAAAAATTGGTATGACAATAAGTGTCTTGCTTATGTTTGTGTTTTATTTTTTTGATGAGATTATTACATTTTTATGGGAGTTTCTTCCAAGTTATAACATGGTTATAAATGCGTTTAGGGGTAAGCTTTATTCATATATTTCTGGGGCTTCTCTTCAAGGTGGGAGTTATATAACACTGAAAAATTTGCTTTTCACACTGATGCTTATGATATTTGCTTATTTCTATGTTAATAAGATACATAAGCAGTGGCGGTATGTTATTTTTGGTTCTATTTTAGTGTATTGGGGATCGATTGGAGTGAGTAATCACTTTTCACTTCGTATGAGTGTTTTGTTTATGGAGATTGCCTTTGGTTATTTTATGTTTCTAGCACTGCGCAAACAACCATTTTTGCTACAGATTTTTGTATTATTGGTCTTGTTGAATTTGGTATCTGTGAAAACCTATTTTGGGGACATTACAAATACAAGAGTCTATTGGAACTATGACATAGCTGGACCATTTTTTTATTTTTTGTTTTAATTTATTTTAAAGGAGTGTGATGAAAAATTTAGATTCTTGGGAGATATTGTCAATTTTTGTGAGGCGTTGGAAATTATTTTTGCTAAGTTTTTTGCTTGTTTTTGGTTTGGGGTGTATTTGGATATTTAAATCCTCTGCAGCCTCTCAAGTTCTAGCCAAAAATAGCAAGATACAGATGGAGGCGAATGAAACTAAAGATGAAAAAAATGCAATTTTATCTTAGCTCCAAACCATTGGCTGCAAAATCGCAAAATATAGATTGTCGCCTAGTAGAGTTGGATTTTGCAAGTCAAGGAATCTTGACATATAACCTCGAAGACCGACCTATTGTGCAGACTTCTACAAAAGCAAAATTTATTCTTATATGTTTCTCAAGTTTGATTTTTGCTTCTATTTTAGTGCTTACAAGAGAGTTTTTTGTGCAAAATTGGCACAGGATAGCCCCAAAAGAAAATTAATTTGTTAGTTGGGAAATTGTAGCAAAATCCCAATATTTTGGGATTTTGCTACAAAAATTTTTAATGTGTAGATAGTGTATTTGAAATTTAAGTTTTTAAGGTGAGTAGAATCTATTGTTTAGATTCTAACTCACCTAGATTCTATCTATTCTTACTTCACTCCACAGAATTCTTTAATCGCTTCAACCTTATCAGTTTTCTCCCAAGAAAATTCCAGCAATTCTCGTCCAAAGTGTCCATAGACTGCTGTTTTGCGATAAATTGGGCGAAGCAAGTCTAAAGACTCTATGATGCCTTTGGGTGTAAGTCTAAAGACCTTTTTCACACATTCTGTTAATACAGAATCTTCTACTTTGCCTGTGCCTTGCGTATCTACAAGGATTGAGACAGGCTCTACCACACCAATAGCATAGGCTACTTGCACGACTGCTTTATCACACACGCCACTTGCTACAAGATTTTTCGCCACATAGCGAGCTGCATACGCCGCACTTCTATCCACCTTACTAGGATCTTTTCCGCTAAATGCCCCGCCTCCGTGCGGACAGCTCCCGCCATAAGTATCCACGATGATTTTACGCCCGGTTAGCCCCGCATCGCCTTGTGGTCCGCCGATGACAAATTTGCCAGTAGGATTGACAAAATAGTGGATATTATCGTTGAGATATTCTTGTGGGATTACCTTTTGCACGATTTCTTCAATGACTGAATCTTTTAGATGATTCTGCTGTGTTTCTGGGCTGTGCTGCGTTGATATAACGATTGTATCAATACTTACAGGCTTACCATCTTCATAACGCACGGTAACTTGAGATTTGCCATCTGGGCGTAAAAAAGGCAGTGTGCCATCTTTGCGTTTTGCTGCCAATCCTTCTGTAATGCGGTGTGAAAGCCAAATAGGCAAAGGCATAAGAGAGGGTGTCTCACGACACGCATAGCCAAACATAAGCCCCTGATCGCCCGCACCTATCTCGCCATCAGCTCTATCTACACCTTGATTTATATCCGGGCTTTGCTCACCAATCCCATTTAGCACCGCTGCACTGCGATAGTCAAAACCATAAAGCGCGTCTGTGTAGCCGATTTCTTGCACGACTTTTCTAGCGATCTCTTGCATAGGGGCATATACACTTGTCTTTAGCTCTCCAGCGATGACACAAAAGCCATTGCTTACAAGTGTTTCACACGCTACACGCGCATTTTTATCTCGCTCAATGATGTAGTCAAGCACCGCATCACTAATTTGGTCTGCCATTTTATCCGGATGTCCTTCAGTTACAGATTCTGAAGTGAAGAGAAACGATTTTTTCATAAACTCACCTTGTAATTTGAATTTTTTGTAAAGCAGAATACTAACACAAAAAAGTTAAACTACATATTGTAATTTTGATTTTTTAGTAATTTTTGCTTATTATGGATTGTCTTATCAAGCAAATGGAGATAAGCAAAGATAAATTAAGTTTAGAATCTTTGCTAGTGAGTTGAGATATTGATTAATAAAATTTGAGCTGCAAGATTGCTAAATAGAAATGTTAAGATTCTTAAATTTGCAATAGAAAGTAATGTATAATTTGGAATATATTTTGCTTTGTTTTTTGAAGTTATAAACTAGAATCTACGAGGTAAAAAAGGGGTTAAGATGGCTATAGCGGATATTTCTAAAGCTTATTCTGTCGTGTATAAGGCACTTGATTATCGTTCAATCAGGCAAGATATGATTGCTTCAAATATTGCCAATGTTGATACGCCTTTTTATCGTCCAAAAGATGTGAATTTTGAGCAGTATCTCGCTCGTGAAAATAAGCGTATTTTCGGCACAGGGGAGCGAAGCTACAAGCTTGATATTGCTAAAACGGACAAGGGTCATCTTGATAGCAGGCGCAATGTCAAAGATAGTGCGACTATGTTTTGGCGTGATGGACATTTAGCAAAAAATGACGGCAATAGTGTGGATTTAGATGTGGAGACAAGTGAAATGGGCAAGAATAGCACAATGTATCAGGCTCTTACAAGTGCATTGAAACGACACAAGGGAATTTTTGCCTATGCTTTAGATTCTGGAAGAAATATTTAAGTAGATTAAGGAGTAGAGATGTTTTTATCAAGTTTTGATATAAGTGGATATGGGCTTTCAGCTCAAAGGGTGCGTGTTAATACAATCTCATCAAATATTGCAAATGCTAATACCACACGCACTGATGAGGGCGGACCATACCGCAGGAGAGAAGTGGTGTTTCGTGCGTTTGATTTTAATAAAGTATTAAATGAAAAATTAGGAAAAAATAACCAACAGCTTAAGTATGAAGACCCACTCAATGAGGGAGATTTGGGAAAAGAACCAAAACCTGCTATAATGAGCGTTTATATTCAAAAGATTGCACGCGATGATAGGGAACCACTTATGAAATACGACCCAAGCCACCCAGATGCGAATTCTGAAGGTTATGTCGCATATCCTAATGTTAATCCTGTTGTGGAAATGGCCGATTTAATAGAGGCAACTCGTGCGTATCAAGCGAATGTTGCAGCATTTCAAAGTGCAAAAAATATGGCAAGTAACGCCATTATGATGTTTCAAGCATAGGCGAGAAAAGGATAGATAAAGGAGAAGTAAATGGCTAATCAATTTGGTGTGATTACAAACAATATTCAGCCTATCGGCACTAAAAAAGTAGAAAATACACAAAATAGACAAGATGGGCTTGATTTTATCAATACGCTTAAAAATTCTATCCAAGAGGTGAATACCGAGCAGCAAACTTCAGAAAAGGCTCTTGCTGATATGGCAAGTGGGCAGGTGAAGGATTTGCATCAAGCTGCTATTGCGATTAATCGTGCAGAAAATAGTATGAAAGTAATGCTTGAGGTAAGAAACAAGGCAATTAATGCGTATAAAGAAATCCTAAGAACTCAAATCTAAGGGTATTTGTGGCGTATTATCCCAAAAAAACAGGTGTTGTCATATCTGTTTTTTTCTTGATTATTTTATGCTTTTTTGTTTTTTTAAGTATCGCGTATGTCAAAATAGTAACTCCCAGAAAACTCCCCACGCTTAGTGCCACAAAGAGCGATACTTCAGTCCGTGGCAGTCTTTATACAAGTGATGGATTTGAGGTTGCATATAGTGATAAGCTGTATAAAGCAAGTGTAAATACTCAAAGTATAGATCCAGATAAAAAAGAGCTTTTTATCACGCTTTTTTCCATATATAGTGGGATTCCAAAAGATGAGATAGCTAAAAAAGTTAATCAAAAAGGTTATGTTGTTTTATCCTACACGCTTAATTCAACAATCGCTACCCACCTTAAGAATCTTAATCTCATTCTTATTCGCTATGATGTATTCCGCGAGTATGAGGATAAAAAAGGTCGGGTGATTCAAAAAATGGGTCTTAGCATTGAAGTGAGCGGTAACAATAGAATCTACACCTATAAGAATATCCTAGAGCCGCTTATTGGCTATACACGCAAGGTTGAAAGTCAAAATATCACGCGTGTTGATGGTGTGAAAGGCGTGGAAAAGTATTACAATGATATTCTTTCAGCCAAGCAAGATGGTAAAATTACAGGCAAACGCGATGTGGGCTTTAATATTATCGCCAATAAGGAAGCAAATATTCAAAGTCGTCAAGATGGCTTTGATATTACTTTAAGCATACCACTAAGCTTACAAAGAAAAATTGAACTCACGCTTGATGAGGCGAAAAAGCGTTATAAAGTGCGTGAAATTATCGCTGGAGTTATGGATTCTAAAACAGGTAAGATTCTAGCTCTTGCGACTTCTAACCGCTTTGATCCTAAGAGTATTCAGCAAAAAGATTATCCAAATTTGAATCTTAATGCTATTGAGTATTCTTATGAACCAGGCAGCACGATTAAGCCAATTATCTATGCGATTTTGTTGCAAAAGGGTATGGTCAAGCCAAGTGATGTGATTGAACTTAATGATGGCTATTATAAGCTTAAAAGCTACACGATCCGTGATACTCACCCGCTAAAAAGTGCGAGTGTGGAGGATATTATTGTGCGTTCAAGCAATATAGGAATGGTAAAAATCTCTCAAAATCTCAATCCAAAAGAATATCACACAGCTTTACACGCTTTTGGTTTTGGTGAGCTAAGTGGCATTGACTTGCCTTATGAAAAAACAGGCTTAGTGCCAAGTCCAAAGACTTTTAATAATGAAGTGTATCGTGCGAGTGTGAGTTATGGCTATGGTATGAGAGCCACTTTTATACAGCTTTTGCGTTCTTATGCAATTTTTAGCAATGGAGGGTATCTCATAACACCTCGTGTGAGCGAGTATGTAACTTCTCCAAGTGGGGAAAAATATATCCCAAAACAGCTTGAACCAATCGCAATTTTATCTCTAGATGTCGTGCAGCAGGTGTATGATACACTTATCCAAGTTGTGCAGAGAGTGATTAAAGTCGCACAGGTTGATGGCGTTATCACTGGGGGCAAGACAGGCACAGCTAGAATTGCAAGTGGTGGTAAGTATGACACAAAGTATAATGGCTCATTTTTTGGATTTGCACAAGATGAGACACGCTCCTACACAATAGGCGTTGTAGCCTTTGAATCTGATATAAAAGATGATTATTATGGTGGCAAAACAGCCGCTCCAATTTTTAAGCACATTGTGGAGCTTTTGCTTGAGGAGAGCTATCTTAAACCTATTGAATCCCCACAAGAGATACCAGAGACTTAAAAGATTCTAAATTATTACACTATCATCGTTATAATGTCTCTTAAAAAACAAAAGGAGCAGTATGAAAACAAAATTTGCTTTAAGCGTATTGTGTGTTTTAAGTGTGGTATATGGAGCAGCGGATAAGGCTGAACTCCAAAAGACTTTACAGGCTAATAATGTGCAGGGGAATATTATCTCAAGCAGTGATTTGGGAAGTGGGCTAAGTATGGTGGTGATTGATGTTAATAATCAGCAAGTGCCATTTTTAGCAACAAATGATGGTAGATTTATCTTCCAACCTGATGCGTTGCTGATACAAGATAGGTCGGTGCAGTCTAAGATTCAGGGATTTTATAAAGATGTTTATGAAAAAGAAAAAGCAAAAATTAATATTAAACTGCAAGAAGTGTTCAAAAAACAAAGTGCTAATGTTTTTCACTTTAAGTCCAAAAAGAATGGGGCTAAGACGATTTATGTTGTCTCTGATGCAAATTGTCCTTATTGCCAAAAGGAGTTTGCAAACCTTAATAAACGCCTAGAAGATGCCAATGTGGAACTTTTAGTCGTTGGATTTTTGGGTGAAGATTCTATGCTGAAGGCTGCTAATGCACTCAAAAATAAGAGTGGAAATCAAGCTAAGGATATCGCGATGTTGGCTAAAGTTTATGAGCCAAAAAGCAAGACTCAAAGTATGGATACAAAAGCAGCCCAAGAGCTAACACAAGCTGTGGCTGATACAGGCGTACGATCCGTGCCTTATATCATTGAAAATTAAGATGTAATATTTACCCATTAATGCAGGAAAATCACATTAATGGGACTTGTCAAGCAAATATGAATACCCTAAAACAACGATTCTAGGGTAAGGTGTCTTGATCTATCATATCCACACCTGCGCCTTTGAGGAGTTTTTGGATATTCTCGCTTTTATTAGCGATACCTTGCGTTCCATTGTATTTTACCATCACATCATCAGTGAAAGTTTTTTGTAAAGTGTTGATGTTTTTGCCTAGTTTATCAAGTGTATTTTCAAACCGCTTAATATAAACAAAAAGCCTCTGAATCTCATCAAAGATTTTATCAACATTTTTATTACGATGTTCAAACTGCCACAAATTATGGATAATGCGTAGCACCGCCATAATGGTTGTGGGTGAAACAAGCACCACACTTTTTTGATACGCCTTATCATACAGGCTCATATCATATTGCATAGCTTCTAAAAATGCTCCTTCAATTGGCACAAACATCAGCACAAAATCAAGCTTCTGCCCCTGCAAATATTGTTGGTAATTCTTTCCGCTTAAGGCATTGATATGGCTTTGGATAGAAAGGGCAAGTTCCTTTCTGGCTTGAATCCTGCCCTCTTCATTTTCTGCATTACATAATCGTTCATAGGCTATAAGCGAAGTTTTTGAATCTACCACAACGCACCGCTCCACTTCATTATGCTTAGGGAGCTTGATAATCGCATCTGGGCGGAGCAAATTGGAGCTATCATCATACAAAGTTTGCTGAATCTCATATTCCCTTCCCTGCTGTAATCCGCTATTTTCTAGCACTCTTTGGAGTATCACTTCTCCCCAATTGCCTTGTATTTTATTCTCACCTTTGAGAGCATTTGTAAGATTATGTGCGTCAGTTGAGAGCTGAAGATTCAGCTTATGGAGCTGGTGAATCTGCGTCTCTAGGCTTGTGTGTTGCTTGAGATTTGTTTCGTGATTAAGTGAAAGCTGTTTTGTAAAGCGTTGAATCTCATCACGCAATGGCTGGAGAGAAAGTATTTGATTTTGATTAAAACTTTGTGTATTTTGAGCTAGAATATCCGCACTCAAAGCCTTAAAGGCATTTTGTAATTCTTGTTTATTCTGCTCTTTTAGTTTTTCTTGTTCGTTTTGTGCATAGATAAACTGCTCTTTTAGGTTTTGAAGCATTGCTTGAGAATGTGCTTTCTCTTCAAGCAGGGCATTTTGATGCATTTGGTGCATATCTTGTAGTCGCTGTGTCATTTGGGATTGCAAAATTTCTTGCTCATTTTGCGCTTTTTGGAGGGCAATATTTTGTTGTGATAATCGCTCCTTATACTGCTCAAGCACAATATTGTGTGAAGATTCTAGCTTTCTTATACGGCGTGTATGCCATATATAAAAGCCAAAGCACATACACAGACTAATAATCCCAACACTTAGGGCAAGATTCATACTTTCTCCTAGCTCTATCTATGAAAATCACCACTTTTGCCGCCACTTTTAGATTCAAGTTTAATCTTACTTATACTCATAGATTTATCAATAGCTTTAAGCATATCATAGATGGTTAAAAGTCCTATGCTTACGCCCGTAAGAGCTTCCATTTCCACGCCTGTTTTACCCTCACATTTCACACGCACACCAAGTTTAATGGAGCAGGAGCTAGAATCTGGTGTAATATCAACATCAACTTTGTTAAGCATAAGCGGATGACACATAGGGATAAGCTCACTTGTTTTTTTGCTACCCATAATAGCGGCAATAATGGCAGTTTGCGTGATAGCCCCTTTTTTACCTGTATGATTGATAGCTGCTTCAAAGGCTTCTTCACTCATAGTGATAATGCCACTTGCATAAGCTTCTCTATGGCTTATTTCCTTTGGGCTGACATCTACCATTGTGGGGTTGTTGTGTTCATTTAAATGTGTGAGCTGCATAGGATTCCTTTGTATTTAGGCTTTTGGGCGGAATATAGTGATATATTCAGTATTTGCGTGAATATATTCTGCCTCAATTAAATCAAGACAATAAGGCACAGCGGGGAATACAGCCTCAAGGCATTCTTTAATACTTTTTGGTTTGCCCGGGAGATTGATAATCAAAGATCTTCCGCGAATCCCCGCACTTTGGCGTGATAAAATCGCCGTGGGGACATATTTTAAACTCACACTCCGCATAAGCTCTCCAAATCCGGGAAGCATTTTTTGACACACAGATTGCGTGGCTTCGGGTGTTACATCTCGCTTTGCCGGTCCTGTGCCACCTGTGGTGATGATGAGATCACAGCCTTGTTTATCGCTCAAATCTTTGAGATAAGATTCTATAAGTCTTTGCTCATCGGCGATAATATGATAATGATACTCGCAAGGATTGAGAATAAAACTCTCTAATATTTCTTGTATTGCCTTGCCAGATTCATCTTCATAGATTCCTTGAGAGGCTCTATCACTTGAGACAAGCACACCGATTTTTATTGTTTGCATTGGTTATCCTTTGTTGTAGATTGTAAAATGAAGTCCGCAATTTGTGCGGTATTATTGAGATTGAGCTTAGGCATATGGCTTGGCAGAATCTCAGCATTACCCACACTCTCATCTATGGCAAAAGCATCTGCATAAGGGATATAATCAGATTCTATATTCTCTCGCGCAACAACGATGCGTTTAAAAGGCAGGGTCTTTAGCCCTTCAATAAAGATAAAATCATAGTTTTTAAAAAGCTCTATATATGTATAAAATGCCCTCATTTCAGCAGAGTTTTTAGAATCTTCACTCCCATTGCCATTTTTTATTTGCAAAATAGTGCGTGTAGGCGAGATAAGAGCCACTACATCAGCACTTTGAAAAAACTTATATGAATCTTTGCCCTGCGTGTCAAAGACTGCTTTGTCTTTTGGGTCGTGCTTGAAAACGGCTACCTTTGCCCCCTTTGCTTTAAAATATTCACTTAATTTGCAAATCAGTGTCGTTTTGCCACTATTGCTTCTTCCGCTAAAGGCAAAAATAATAGGCTTAGAATCTAACTGCATAAGATACCACTTCCTTTAAGGGCTTTGCTTCGCGTTTTGGCATAGATTCTTTGCCCATTGATAATGTCATATTTCCAAATAGGTGCGTTGGCTTTAAAATCCTCTACAAACTCTGCATACAAGCTAAGTGCAACCTTGCGATGAGATGAGATAATAGCACACATAAAAGAGCTTTTCCCACAAGGCACATCACCTATGCTATGTGCCATACATACATAAGCCCCCATATTATGGGCTCTCTCCTGCCACGAGTGAAACCACTTTTCTAACAATGGCTTATAAATATCAAAACTAAGCGCTTCTATATCACTAGAATCTAGAATCTGCGTCATCTTTTCAGCACTTTCAAGGGAGCTTGCTTCTTGTGCTTTGTCATTTATATCTAATAAACTCCTCGCACAAGAATCTGCACAACCCTTGAAATTATCTAAAGATATTTCCGCAGTCGGCGTTTTTGGGTTTTGAGATTTTAGATTCTGCTCTCTTCGCACGATACCGCTAAAAATACTCACCGCTCCATAATTTTTACTTTGAGCCATTGCTTCCCATTGTGTGTAAAGCTTGTCTGTTGGCAATGCTCCGTTATATAAACTTAGCATTATCCACCACACACAGGAGGGAGTAAGGCTATCTTATCGCCATTATGTAGTGGGTGTGAGAGATTTTCAACAATCTCATCATTAACAGCCACCGCACTAATCTCAAGCCATTGCTGCAAAGCAGAATCTTTGCCTAAAACTTCCTTTAATTCCTGCAATGTGTTTACTTCTAGCTCCATAGAGGGGATATAGCTCATCGGTCCTAAAAATTCAACTTTTACCATAAATAAACACTCCTTTGCTTGAGATTTTACACAAGATGATGAAGGAACATCACTTGCACCATCGCACCTTTGGGTAAATCGCTGCCATTTTCTTCTAGAATCGCAAGGGCAGTGTTGTGCGTGAGATTATTCACCATTGAGCTTTGTATGGATTTTTTACTTGCAAAACTTATGCTTAATTTGCCATTGTGTGAAAACACTTCACAAACACGAAACTCTAGGCGAGAATCACTGCGCTTGCATTCTTCAAGTAGGGTGGCTTCAAGGCATAGGGGCTTGTGGATTCTATTGTGCAAACGAGCAAGGAGAGTTGTGCCAAAGAGCAAAAAGGTTACCGCACAGGAATTTGGAAAGCCCGGTAAGCCCAAAATAAGCGTATTGTTAGCACTCCCAAATGCAACAGGTTTGCCCGGTTTTAATCGCACACCTTTGAAGTGAATCTGGCTTAATTCTTGCATTACCTCTTGTGTATAGTCATAATCTCCCATACTCATACCACCGGTGGTAAGTAGCATATCACACTCTTTTAACGCTTGAGTGTAGGCTGCTTTGATAAGAGTTTTATCATCTTTTGTGATAGGATAAATGATAGGCTCTTGTCCCATTTGCAAAAGCAAAGATTCTAAAAGGTGTGTATTGACACTCCGCACGACATTTTGATGTGGGCTATCCTGCCCCACTTCAATGATCTCATCACCCACGCACAAGATTCCAACTTTTGTCTTTTGATACACTTGCACAAAGCTTTGATTAAGCTCTGCTAACAAGCCTACTTCAAAAGCACCAATTTTATCGCCTTTATGGAGTAAAATCTCATTTTCCTTATAGTTATCGCCAATTTGGCGTATCCACTGGGATTTACGGATAGAATCTATGGGGGCGTTAAGAAAGATTCTGTCATCTTTCAGTGTGATATGCTCTACAATGACAAGCGTATCGGCATTAAGCGGCATTATGGAACCGGTGAAAGTTTTTATTGCGTGGGCTTTTGTGAGATTGGGGCGAGTGGGGTTTCCGGCTTTATTTGGCAGGAGGATAGCTAGTCCTTGTGTGGCAAGTAGCTCTAAGTCCTCAAACATAATCGCATAGCCGTCCATCGCCGCAGTAGGGTAGGCTGGGACATCACAAGGGGCTTTTATATCTTGAGCTAAGATTCTATTCAAAGCGTTTTTAAAATGCACCTGCTGTGTGCCTAGTGGTTCTAGTGGAATGGTGTTTAAAATATTGATGGCTTCTTGGTAGCTGATGAGTTTAGGAAAATCTGCCATTTTTGTGTCCTTGCATTAGAATCTTTAGGCTCTCTTAGAGTAAATGCCCAAGCTTTTGTTTTTTGACTTCAAGATAGGCTTTATTGTGCGGATTACAAGGGGTAATAATGCTATGTCGCACAACTTTTGCATACGGCTCTAAGGCGTGAATCTTGCGTGGATTATTTGTAAGGAGATTGATTTGTGTAATATTAAAATGCTTAAAGATCTCACCCACAATCTCATAGCTTCGCATATCGCCATCAAAGCCTAGCTTTTGATTTGCCTCCACCGTGTCATAGCCCTCATCTTGCAGAGCGTAAGCATTAATCTTATTAAATAGTCCTATCCCGCGTCCTTCTTGTCGTAAATAAATAAGCATACCGCCATCATCGCTTTGAGCGATTTTCTCCATCGCAAGGGCAAGTTCATTGCCGCAATCGCATTTTTGTGAGCCAAAAACATCGCCAGTTAGGCATTCGGAGTGGATTCTCACTAATGGAGTTTCACTAAGATGTTGCGTAAAAACCACAAGATGTTCTCGTGTTGTAGAATCTGCTAGATACTCACGAAAACTCATTGTAAAAAAATCCCCAAAACGCGTTGGAAGTTTTGCTTGATTGGAAATGTCATATTGCATTATCTTTTATCCTTTGTTTATATAATTTGTTAAAAAGAGCGATTCTAAAATGTTTTGATTAATCATAAGTAATTTTTCTTTTTCAAACGCCAATAGAGTAAATATCCACCAAAGCAGACTACCACAAAGCCTAGCGTGTAAAGCCCCGCTTGTTTGACAAGCCCTTTAAGCTCTAGCTCTTGTGGGCTTGGTGTGTGTGAAGTAAAAGCGTGGATAATAGAATCTACACTAATGCCTGTGTCAAAAAGCACTCCAGCATAATAGCCAATAATTGTTAGGATAATCACCCAAATGCCCGCACCAAGCGAGGTGTAAAGGCAAAATTTAGCCAGATTCATTTTGGCTAATCCAGCAGGGAGGGAGATGTATTGCCTAACAACGGTGATTAATCGCCCTATAAATGTGCTGATGGGTCCGTGCTTTGTAAAAAAATCTTCCATTTTTTGCATAGTAGATTCAGTGAAAAAAAAGTATTTTCCATAACGGATAAGAAAATCTCTCCCAAATTTTAATGCCAAGTAGTAGTTAAACAATGCTCCAGCCAAAGAGCCAGCAATCCCACATAGCACAGCAATAATAGCATTCATCTCTCCGGTATAAACCAAATATCCAGCAGGTATCATCACCACTTCAGAAGGAAAAGGAAAAAAGCTAGATTCTAAAAACATCATAAGAAAAATTCCAACATAGCCAAGTGTGCCTACAATCTCAACAATACCATTTATAATACTTCCAAGTATTTCACCCATTCTTTAGCTCCTTAAAATAAATAAATTAAAGTTGCGTTGTGATTATTTTAGTTTGATATAATGCCATAATTTTTTTACAGAATCTAGCCTATAAGGTAAGAGGTTTGGGCGGATTTATAAAAATTAGGCATAAAAAGTGTAATGCCAAAGGAGCAGAATGAAAGAGTTATTTCAAGGGGCGGTGAAGTTTCGTGAGGAGGATTTTAACGAACATAAAGAGCTATATGAGAGTCTTAAAAAACATCAAGAACCTCATACACTTCTTATCACTTGCACAGATTCACGCGTTGTGCCAAATTTGATTACAAACTCTTTACCCGGAGATTTGTTTGTCATACGCAATATGGGGAATCTTGTGCCGCCATATTTGGGAAAAAATAAAGGCATACGCGATGGGTATTTAGCAACGACTTCAGCCATAGAGTATGCTTTGAGTATTTTAAATATTAAGAATATTATCATTTGTGGGCATAGCGATTGTGGGGCGTGTTCGGCGGTTTATGAGCCACCAGAGAAGCTTGAGAATGCCCCTTATGTCCAAAAATGGATAGAGCTTTTAGAGCCAGTCAAACAAAAGGTAGATGCCCTCAAACCAAACTCCAAAGCCAAACGCACTTGGCTTATGGAGCAGATGAATATAGAGCATCAGCTTGAGAATCTAATGACTTATCCTTTCGTGGAGGAGCGGTTTGATAAGGGTGAGCTAAATGTCTATGGGTGGTATTACATCATAGAAACGGGTGAAATTCTAAACTACAATATGATAAAGCGAGAGTTTAAGACGATAAATCAAATTAAAAAGGAGAATGTATGATACTGATGAGTGGACCTTGCGTCATTGAGAGTGCAGAGGGTTTGAATGCTGTGGCAGAAGCTTTAAAGCCTTTAGCAGAGAATCCACAGATTGATTTTTATTTTAAAGCGAGTTTTGATAAGGCAAATCGCACAAGTTTAGAATCTTATCGCGGACCGGGCTTAGAGAAGGGTTTAGCGATGCTAGAAGAGATTAAAACTAAATTTGGCTACAAAATCATCACAGATATTCACGAAAGCTATCAGGCAGAGGCGATTGCTGAAGTGGCGGATATTATTCAGATTCCGGCATTTTTGTGTCGGCAGACAGATTTGATTGTAGCGGTTGCAAAGACTAATTGTATTGTCAATATTAAAAAAGGGCAGTTTATGAATCCTGCGGATATGCAACATAGCGTTTTAAAAGCGATTAAAACGCGTGGTGGCACACAGGCGACTTATGAGCAATCAAAGGAATATAAGATTTGGCTTACAGAACGCGGCAGTAGCTTTGGCTATGGGAATCTCGTGGTAGATATGCGATCTTTGGTAATTATGCGATCTTTTGCACCAGTAATTTTTGATGCAACCCATAGTGTGCAAATGCCCGGAGCAGCAGGTGGCAAAAGCGGAGGAGATAGTTCGTTTGTGCCATATCTTGCTAGAGCGGCTGCGGCGGTTGGTGTTGATGGCTTTTTTATGGAAACTCATCTTAATCCAAAAGAGGCGTTGAGCGATGGGGCAAATATGGTGCAAACTCACGCTTTGCTTCCACTCATAGATGAGCTGCAAAAGATTACTGATTTAACACAAAAGGAGTGCAAATGAATGTGATAGAGGGCAAACTACAACTTATGGGCGATGAAAAAATCGCCATTATTAGCGCGAGATTCAATCATTTTATTACAGATAGGCTAATTGAAGGGGCAAAGGACTGCTTTTTGCGACACGGCGGAAGAGATGATTTACTTGATTTAATCCTTGTGCCAGGCGCCTATGAGATTCCATTTGCATTACAAAAAGTGCTTTCTCAAGGTGAGTATGATGGAATCTGCTGTCTTGGTGCAGTGATACGCGGCTCAACACCACATTTTGATTATGTCTCAGCAGAGGCGACAAAGGGCATTGCTAATGTTACGCTCAAATACGGAGCGCCTGTAACTTTTGGTGTTTTGACTACAGATAATATTGAGCAAGCTATTGAACGAGCGGGGACAAAGGCGGGGAACAAGGGCTTTGAATCTATGGCAGGGCTTATTGAGCTTGTGAATCTGTATAGAAAAATTGGGGCTTAAGACTTATGGCTACTCGCACACAAGCACGAGAGGCTGTCATTGGTATGCTGTATGCCTATGATTTGGGAAATGAAGACATTTTGAGTATCGCACGCATTATGCTTGAAGAAAAAAAAATCAAAAACAAGCAACAAGATTTTGCCTTTTTTCTTTTGCAGGGGGCGATAGAGCATTTGCAAAGTATTGATGAGGCGATTATTCCTTATCTTAAGGAGTGGGATTTTTCACGGCTTGGTGGAATGGAGAGAGCAATGCTGCGGCTTGGGGCGTATGAGATTCTCTATACCGACACAGATTCACCTGTAGTAATTAATGAAGCTATTGAGCTAGGAAAAATGTATGGTGGTGAGGATAATGCACCGCGTTTTTTAAATGGTGTGCTTGATGCGTTGAGTAAAGCTCATAAAGAAACTAAAAAACAGACAAGCAAGGTGGTAGATTCTAACAAAGGGCAAGATTCTAAAAAGGCAGAAGCACAAGGCTTAGATTCTACAATCCAAAGCGTGGAGAAAAACAAATGAAGCTTTGTATTGCCCTTGATAATGAAAGTTTGCAAGAAAATCTTTGCCTATTAGAATCTTTACACACCCTTTTACCATCTCAAAAGCAAGATATTTGGCTCAAAGTTGGGTTAAGGAGCTTTATCCGTGATGGTGTGAGTGGATTAGAATCTATCAAAAAATATGGTGCGTATAAAATATTTTTGGATTTAAAACTCTATGATATTCCAAATACAATGCTTGATGCGATTATTGAAGTCCAAAAGCTTGGGGTTGATATGCTGACAATCCACACAAGTTGTGGAGCTAAGAGTATGAAAGAAATCGCTAGATTAAAAGAAAAATATCAAATGCCCCTTATTATTGGCGTGAGTGCATTGACAAGTTTTGATAATGATGAGTTTATGGAGGTGTATAATGCACCTGTGTTTTCCCATACGCTTAAACTTGCTAGTTTGGCTTACGGGGCTGGGATTGATGGTGTGGTATGCTCTACTTGTGAGAGTCTAGCTATCAAGCAACGCACAGATTCTAGCTTCCTTACTATCACGCCCGGAATCCGTCCATTTGGTGAGAGTGCAGGAGACCAAAAGCGTGTGGCAACATTGCGTGATGCAAGAGAGTGTAAAAGCGATTTTGTGGTGATTGGACGCCCTATTTATAAGGCAGATAAGCCCGTAGAAGTGGTGCAAGATATTTTAAAGGTAATGAATGGAAGTTTGTAAAGATAGGCTCTCTTTGGCAAGATTCCGCAGTGGGCTAGGGGAGAGTGTAGGCTTTGTGGCGACTATGGGGGCATTGCATAAAGGGCATTTAAGCTTGATTGAAAAATCCCTACAAGAAAATACACATACAATCGTGTCCATATTTGTGAATCCCACGCAGTTTGGGGAGAATGAAGACTTTGGGAGTTATCCTCGCACTTTGGAAGCTGACTTGGCATTATGTGAAAGGGCGGGGGTAAGTGCGGTATTTACTCCAAGTGTGGAAGATATGTATAGCACTGATGAAATTACTTTTAATCCCCCCAAAAATATGGGCTATATTTTAGAGGGTTTTGATAGACCAACACATTTTGCAGGAGTTATTGCTGTGGTGCTAAAGCTTTTTATGCTTGTTAAGCCACGCAAAGCATATTTTGGGCAAAAGGATGCACAACAGGTATTAATTTTGCAAAAAATGGTGCGTGATTTATTTTTGGATATTGAGATTGTGCCTTGTGAAATTGTGCGTGATGATGATGGGTTGGCTCTAAGCTCACGCAATATATATTTGAGTGCCAAAGAACGGGAGATTGCCTTATGTATCCCACGCACAATTGCTTTGGTAGAACAGCATATTAAAAATGGCGAGATGAGTGTAGATAAGCTTAAAGCCCTTGCATTAGAATCTTTAAGGTTGGGTGAGACTACGCTTTTTTATGCGGATTTTTTCAATAGAGAGCTTAAGCCTATTGCGGTGGTAAAAAAGCAAGAGAGTATTTTTTTGCTTGCCTTGAGGGTTGGTAAAACGCGTTTATTAGATAATTTGTGGATATAGGAGAACAATGAAAAAAGTAGTTTTAGGTGCTATGCTTTGTGGGGGTTTATGGGGGCATGATAGTATTGATGAGGCATTAGAAAATGGAATCTCTAGTGGCGATATTACCCTATATGGGAGCTATACAAATGGCACAAAAAATCAAGGCAATTATAAGGGTAAAAATGATTTTAGTGAATCTGGCTATATGGTAGGCAGTGTGGGCTTAGCCTATCACTCGGCATTCTACAAATATTTGCGTGTGGCGGTGAGCTTTAGAGCGGTAGGTGTTTTGTATGAATATGATGATGATTCTATCTGGGGAGCAGGGAATCTTACTAACAATCCAAATCGTTATGGCAAGGGCGATGCTTCTAGGGATTTTTATATGAATGATCGCACAATGCTTGGGCAAAGCTATTTGGAGTATTTTGATGGTGATACGAGTATTAAAGCTGGGCGTATTTTTGCAGATTCTGAATGGGCTGATAGGCTTGTAGATGGTGTGTGGCTGCGTAATCGCTCGTTACCAAATGCGCTTATTGAAGCATTGTGGGTAAAAAATAGTGGTTATGTGCAGTATAACAAAATGACAGGCTTTTATGATGTGAATCCGCATAATGCTCTTGGACTAACACAAGCGAGCTTCAAGTATCATATTGGCGAAGTGATGAGTGTCAAGTTTTATGGTATTGCTAATCCAAGTATGTTTTATGCCACAGGTGTGAAAGCCTCTGCACGATACGAAGCTTCAAAGTCTTATATCGGCTTGAGCGGACATTTTGCCACGAGCTTTGAGCAAGGCTATGGTGTGCAAAAGGGCAATCAAGGTAATGGCTACAACACAGATGTAAAAGTCTATGTAGGTGTAAAAGATATGGCAGAAGTGAGCGGAGGCTATATTGGCAGTGGGAGTAATATCGGCTGGGGGTCTTTAAACACGCTTGGCAATAGTGCTAGTCCATTTTTTATGTGGGGTGGAAGAGCCTTGCTTGAGGGTGTAGATGCGAATGTATGGTATGGCAAGGTGATGTTTGCTATTGATAGGGTGAGTTTTGCAGTGGTGTATGGTAGCACAAAGTTTAGGGCAATGTCTATGCTTAATGAGCCGCTAAAGCCTTATGATAGGGTAAATGAAGTGAATTTCTTGCTTGATTTTGGATTTACAGAGCATTTTAGCGGGATTATTAATGTCCTTAACACACACGGTGGCTCACAGCGATATTATCCGCATATGACAAATGTGAATCTAGGTATGAAATTGGCATTTTGAAAAATTGATTGAAGGGAGTAGTATGGATAAAATATATAAAATTTGGCATATAATGAAGGCTAAATTCAGCAATCTGCGGGGGGGGGGGCAAACTTAGGGTAGTATGGCATAGGGTTTTTGCTCCGTATGCTGACGCTGTTCAACGCTATTTTAAGCAATATCGCATTATGTCAATTATGGCGATATGTAATATTTGCTTTGTTGTTTTTGTTTTCAATCCTTATGGCGTTTATAGTAGTGATATTTCACAATTTGATTCTATGCAGATAAAAGCAACTCTAGCGAAGCTTTTTGGCTGGTTTTTGTTGTCTTCATTTATGTTGATTTATCTTGTGAGTTTTCTATATCAAACAAGAATTTTTAAACTTTGTGTGTATGGTTTATGTGTGCTTATGTTTATGGCTGCGTGTTATAGCGTGATCTTTGTGCGTGATTGTGAGTTTAACACTTATGGCTTACTTGATAATTTTGTTTTTCAAGGTGGTGCATCCATTTATAATCCTAAAAATAAATATTTTGATGTCATTTTTGGCTTATGCTCTATGGCTGTGGTATTTGTACTCGTTTATAAGCGTTTTTTCATTTATTTTGCGTTTGTGTGCAGTGTAGTTTTTGTTAGTTTTGCCTTGCGTGATGCTGTAAAAATTTTATCTGTTGATGTTTCACAAAAAGTATATGATAATGTCTTGCCACCTTATAATGATAAGCTTTTATCTTTTTCACAAGATTCTAATATTTTGGTTTTAGTGCTTGATGCTTTTACCGGTTCGCATTTAGATATAATCCTGCAGCAGGAGGATTTGCGTGAAAAATTAAGTGGTTTTACATACTATAACAATACACTTGCAACTTCCAACAATACACAATTTAATACTCCAGCATTAATGGGAGGTGAAAACTATACGAGCCTATCGCTTTATAATCAAGGTGTGAGAAACGCACAAGATTCATATGATGAAGCATTTTTTATTTTGCCAGAAAAACTATTGCAAAAGGGATATAAGGTTGCGGTGTATGATACAGTGCCGGTTTTGCCTACAACATTTGAATCTTATTTTGGTGATACGGTATTGGTAGCAAATCAAGATAAACAGAGTTACATAGGAAGTTTTATCCATCATTATAATTTGGGTGATTTTATTCAAACACAATTTGATGAGATTAGAAAAAAACAAGATTCTGTTGCCATACTTTTTGCCATTGGTCTTTTTAAGGCTGCACCTTACACAATGAGAGTTAGGATTTATGGTGATGGTCAGTGGCTTTTCGCGAAGAAAAATTTATCTGATGAGTTAGCTACACAGCTTAGATATGTCTCTGATGTAGCAATGTTTCCATTTGTTTCTAACACAAATTCACAAAGAAAAACTTTTAAATATATCAAGTCAATGATTACGCATTATCCTTGGCAATTAGATCTAGAAAATCAATGTGCTCCTAATGTTTTTGCACAAAGCTCCTTGCCAGAATCATATCAGGCATTTATACCCAAAGAATATCGTAATGGATATAATGATAAGCATTACAATAATGAATATTGTGCGATAAAGTTTGTTCTTGATTGGCTAGAGTGGTTTAGAGAGAATAATATTTATGATAAAAGTGCTATTGTGATTGTGAGCGATCACGGTCATTATGATAGTTTTTCACAGATTCAAAACAATAATTTTGAACAGCTTGGCACCCAATCAGATGCACTTTTGCTTGTAAAGCCCTTTGGTGCAAAGGGCAAATTAAGAATTGATAATGGCTTAAAAAGCAATGCTGATGTTTATACTATAGTGTGTAAATTCGCAGGTCTTAATTGTGATAATATGGCAGATATACACGCAACAAACCGCATTTTATATCATACAAATTCTCCATTCACCGAACACTTAGAAATAGATCGTGCCTATCGTGTGAGAGAAAATATTTTTGATCCACATAATTGGGAGGATATAAGTCGGGAGATTAAAGATTTAAAGCAAAACCTTTGACATTTGATTATATTTTTAGAGATTTCAAAAGAAAAAAATTGCAATACGCCAAGGTTTAGGGAATCTAAGTTTAATCCAGCTTTAAACCTAACTCAATGCCTAGATAAAGCTAGGATAAGCCCAGCTAACTAACTCTCAATCCGCTTTATTTCATCTTTCAAAAAGTCTTTCCATTGCGTTGGTGTCAGGGCTTTTGCTGTGATGAAAATATCCTTATCGCCCCTGCCTGAAACATTTGCAATGATTTTTTTGCCTTTATTCTCTTTACATACTTTAAGCAGTGCAGCAAGAGCGTGGCTAGATTCTAATGCGGGGATAATACCCTCATTTTTAGCAAAAAATGCCAAAGCCTCCAATACCTCATCATCTGTGGCAGAAGTAAAATGTATGCGACCCGCTTCGTGTAGATGTGCGAGTTGCGGTCCAATCCCAGCATAATCAAGCCCTGCAGAAATAGAATGCGTATGACTAAGCTGCCCATCTTCATCTTGCAAAAATAAGCTTTTGTAGCCTTGTGCTATACCCTCATTTGCATTTATAGCATTAATCCTAATGGCATTTTCGCCAATGTCACTTCCCTTGCCTCCGGCTTCAACACCTATGAGTTTGACATTTTCTTTCAAATAGTGTGTGAAAAAGCCCATAGCATTACTTCCCCCACCGATACAAGCTATCATAATATCAGGCAGTCCGCTAAAATAAGCTTTTGTTTGTTTTTTAAGCTCTTTGCTGATCACGCTTTGTAAATCTCGCACAAGATCAGGATAAGGATAAGGACCAACCGCACTGCCTAGCACATAAAAGCTATCTTCACTTTTTTTGCTCCACTCTCGTAATGCTTCATTAACCGCATCTTTGAGCGTTTTGCTCCCGCTGCTGACACTTTGCACCTTCGCCCCAAAAAGCTCCATATTAAAGACATTTGGACGCTGTCTTGCAATGTCAATCTCCCCCATAAAAATTTCACATTTCAATCCAAGCTTTGCACACGCCGCCGCTGTTGCCAAGCCGTGCTGTCCTGCACCGGTTTCAGCAATCACTCGCTTTTTTCCCATATATTTTGCCAAAAGCACTTGTCCTAAGGCATTATTAATCTTATGTGCTCCCGTGTTTGCCAAACCTTCAAATTTAAGATAAATTTCATTATTGAGAATCTTTGATGCGTTTTTGGCATAAATAAGCGGTGTGGGGCGTCCTACAAAATGTTTTAAGAGATTTTTTAGCTCTTTTTTATATCCTTTGCTAAGGAATACGCCACGATAAGCTTTCTCTAGCTCTTTGAGTGCAGGAAGTAGAATCTCTGGGACATACTGCCCACCAAAAGCGTGTTTTCCGCCCTTTGCTTCGCCAAAGTAACCATTTTTAGATTCTGTAAAAATTTTTGCCATTGCTAGCCTTTGCTATAAAATAGCTCTCATTGTAAGTAAAAAGGCATTAGCTTCACTTTAAACTTAAGACATTTTCAAAAAAAATGAGATACAATCGCCTTTTTCTTTACTTTTTATCCATTTTTGGAGGACATTATGAGTAAAAATAAGCAACTTCAGCTTATGGGACATATTATCGCTGGGTATCCTACCTTGGAGCTAAGTATGTATGCAGCACTTGGGATTGCTCACGCTGGGGCAAGTTACTTAGAAGTGCAGTTTCCCTTTTCTGACCCAAATGCCGATGGTGTGGTGATTGAAGAGGCGTGTGATACAAGCATAGCACAAGGTTTTAAAGTCGCGCAAGGTTTTTCTCTGCTTCGCTCACTCTCTTCGCGTTTGGCACATACACAAGCTAAAAACACACAAACGCGGCTTATTGTGATGACTTATGCGAATTTGATTTTTCGCTATGGTATTGAAGAGTTTATCAAAGAGGCAAAAGAGTGTGGTGCTTGGGGTATGATAGTCCCTGATTTGCCTTTAGAATCTGATGAAAAACTCCGCATTCTAGCCAAAAAATATAACCTCAAAATCATCTCGCTTATTGCTCCCAAAACGAGAGCTTCACGCATTAAGAAAATTGCAAAAGCGAGTGCTGAGATAGTATATGTCGTCTCTCGCTCTGGGACAACAGGGGCAAAAACGCATATAGATTCTACGCTTTTAGAGTGGCTGGAGTTTATACGCAGATTCTGCAAAAAGCCCTTGGCATTAGGCTTTGGGATAAATAGCAATGAGCAGGTTGAAGTGCTAAAAGATAAGGTGGAGATTATTGTGGCTGGAAGCTATTTTGTGCGGTTTATTAGTGAATTGGCTAAGGATTCTAAGCTTACCCCGCAAGATTATCTTGACAAGCTACAAGGACATACAAAAGCCCTTATGGGTTGGTAGATTCTGCTTGGTAGGTTTTGCTTGTCAGTCTTATTTCATAGAGTTCTGCTCACATAGAATCGCTACGATGGAATAAAGCTGAATCTACAAGTCAAGGTTTAAGCGGTAAAAAATTGTATTAACTTTTTTTCTTTAAGGGGGAGGGGCTTAAATTTGCAAGTATGGATTATTGCTCCGCAAGAATGCGAAGTCGCTCCCTCCCCCTTAAAAATCCCCCACCCCTACAACGCTTTCAAAGTAGGCGTTTCACTTTGTGAATCGCCACCATTGATGTTTATGGTGGTAAAGTCGTGCTTTGCCACTTTGAGCGTTGCTAGTGGGGTAAATTAGAAAAGTCTTAGAGTGCTAGAAAATAAGATTCTAAGACTTTACAAAATGTAAAGACAGGGAATTCACACAATGTCGCGTATTTTTGGGCGTGAATCCTTCACCATAAAAAATATGTCCCAAATGCCCCTTGCACGATGAGCAGACAATCTCTGTGCGGATTCCATCGCTATCTGGCACTTCACTCACTGAATCTTGTATATGTGAGTCAAAACTCGCCCAACCGCAATGTGTGGGGAATTTGGAGCTTGATTCATAAAGTGGAGTGCCACATTGACGGCAGAGATATATGCCATTTTCAAAATGATATGTATAGATTCCGCTTCCGGGAGCTTCTGTGCCTTTGTGTAAAATAACCGCTTCTTCTTGTGGAGTGAGTGGCGGCATAGAGTTTGTATCTTTCATATTCTTTCCTTAAAAGTAATATCTGTATCCAAGCAAGACCTTTACCATTCCGCCAATCGGGGCATTTTAGCTAAGAGTCGCAGGATTTGAAGTGAGTTTGTCAACTCCCCCACCAAGCTCAAAAAATAAAGTATGCCCAAAATGCGAGATAAACTCGTGTCCTATTCCTGCACTCACTTCCCAATATTGTAGCGTTTGAGTGAAATTTTCTTTTGTGTGAAGTAAGCCATAGCCACCGCTAAGATAAACATAAGGGCGGAAGTATTCAAAGCCAATACTTGAAGCAATGGTGCTGCCTGTGAGAATACCAAGGCTAAGTTTATCAAAGATTCCAAAAATTTGTGAATCAAAGTTTTTATCGTTAAAGAGCTTTGAAGCTTTAGATTCAAATGAAATGCTATTGCGTAGGCTTATGAGTGAGCCTTGAAAGAGTGAGAAGCCTAGCTCCACTCCTCCGCCCATACTCGCCCCTGTGTTGGCATACACACCAAGGCTTATATTGCTTCTTTCCCCAAACTCTCCTGCATAAAGGGAGAAACAACATAATAGTAATAAAAGATATTTTTTCATTGACTTCCTCCAAACTTTTATGTGGCTTCGTGCGAGGGCTACATTATACATTGTTAAAGTTTATGATTAAAGCTTGTGTAGTAAAACTTAGCTAGGATTAGCGTTGCTAAAGCTATCCCACGCAAAAAAAGTAGAATCTATGGCGTTTATCATTTTTACACTCACTTTGCTTTGTATTTATATCCGTCCTTTTAATTTGCCTTTGTGGGCGTATAGCTCTCTTGGGGCAGCTCTTTGCTTGGGATTTGGAATTGTGAGTTTAAGCGATGTGGCGTTTGTGTGGGGTATGGTGTGGGATAGCACCTTTAGCCTTGTTGGACTTATCATTTTTGCATTATCTTTAGAAAAGCTTGGATTTTTTGAAGTTTTAGCCCATTACACGCTAAGGCTTTCTACACATAGGCAAACCTTGCATTTACAAACTTGGAAATTTTTTGTCTTTATAGGTGTGCTTGCAAGTGTGTTAGCGACATTTTTTTCTAATGATGGAGCGATTTTAATCCTAACGCCTCTAATCATCGCACTTTTAACCCATATCAAAAATGTCAAATTCTCACGCTCCCCGCTTATTATCTTTTTACTATTTGTGGGATTTATGAGTGATTTTGCTTCAAATACATTTATCTTTTCAAATCTCACAAACATCATCACCGCAGATTTTTTTACAATCACATTTATAGATTTTGCCTTAGCTATGGCATTGCCGCAGCTTTTTGTGATCCTTGCTACCCTTGTGCTATTTTGGATTCTATTTATACGCAAACTCCCAAAAACACTAGATTTTAAAGTGCATACACAAGCTTTGCCAAAGCCTAGCATTACGCTATTTTGTTTTGCCTTAATCGCACTTTTGCTCTTTGGTATTATTGGTGGGGAGAAATTCGGCATTGCTCTTTGTGTTTTCACGCTAGGCGTGGCATTTTTAAGTATGCTGTGTGGAATCCTAACGCACAAAATTGCCCTCACACAAATGCTCAAACTTGCTCCTTTAGGCATTGTAACTTTTAGCTTAGGGCTGTTTATCGTGGTATTTGGGCTAAACAATATGGGGCTTGTTAGCTTACTAGCTAAAGGGCTTAAGCATTTTGATACCCTGCCATTGTTTGCACAAATCTTTAGCGTAGGTATATCTTCAAGTCTTGGCTCTAGTGTGATAAATAATTTGCCTATGGTTATGCTAGGGGATTTAGCACTAAAGGATTCTAGCAACGCACTTATTTTTGCTCATCTGCTCGGCTGCAATGTAGGCTCAAAGCTCACGCCCATTGGTTCATTAGCGACTTTGCTTTGGCTTTTTAGTCTTAAACGCTATGGGATTAGTATTAGCTTTTTACAATATATGCTCGTAGCTTTGCTTATCGTGCCTTTTATGCTTTTTTTTGGGCTTTTGGGACTTTGGGTTTATGTGATAATATAAGGGAGATGATGAGTGCTTATATGTATCGTGGGGATTGTCTTAGCAACAGGGGCGAATTATTTTTATCCGCATTTTACTTTTACGCTTGCAACTCAAATTGCCATTGCTTTATGTGCGGTGTGTCTTGCTCCTGCTTTTAGTGCTATCACGCTTGGGATTGTTGGACAAAGCAGATATAGCAGGCAAGTAAGCCTAAATGAATCCTACAAGCACGCAGGCACAGCTTTTAGTGTAGGACTTAGTTTTATATTTGCGCTTTATTATGGAATTGGAGCGATTTTTATCATCACAGCTCTTATGGGAGTATGTGCTTTAGTGTTTCTGGCTTTGCTTAAAAGCTCACAAATCAATCACGCGGTAGCTTGTGGAAAGGAAGAAGGAGTGGAGATTCCACTGCGTAAGGCACTAGGCGATGTGAGAGTGCTATTTTTAGGCGTGGTGATGTTTTGCTTTTATCTAAGCAATGCTTATATGCTTCCATTACTTAGTCAAAGGACGCATACACTTGGGGTAGATTCTAGCGGTGCGTATGCGGCAGCTACGATTTGTTGGTGGTATTGTGGCATTTGTGTATAATCTTTTATTTTTTAGAGAATTAGCTTTTGTTACCGAGCAGAAATTCTTGCTTTGGGGATTTTATGCAAACTTGATTGGAGGCTTCACGACACTTATTTTTATAGGCTGGTTCCTTGTCCTTGCAGCTGTTGTGTTGTGGATTATAGGATTCTATCAAATGAAAACTATCCGCAAACGCACGGAAATTGATGTAATGCCTTGGTTTTAATTTTTAGATTCTACTTCATTTTAGAATCTAGCTTTAGCCCTATTTGCTTGAATGCGTTGGGGCTTGGGAGCTAAAATTCTTAACTAACTTCTTTCTAAACTTCTTTTGCTACAATGTCAAATCTTTTTATCTTACATTGACAAGGCGTTTTTATGCGATTAGATTCTCATTTTGTTGAAATTTTAGTGCTTGATTTTGGCTCACAATATACACAGCTTATTGCTCGGCGGCTGCGTGAGTATGGAATCTATACCGAGATTGTCCCTTACTTTGAAAAGCTAGATTCTATTAAAGCGAAAAATCCTAAGGGAATCATTCTTAGCGGCGGACCTGCTAGTGTGTATGAAGAGGGGGCGTATAAGCCTGATGATGCTGTGTTTGAGCTTAATATCCCTGTGCTTGGAATCTGCTATGGTATGCAGCATATCGCACATTTTTTTGGTGGAAGTGTGGTAAGAGCTAAGGCACAGGAATTTGGCAAAGCAGTGCTAGAAATTAGCGATTTACACACGCCATTGTTTGAAAATGTCAAGCAAGATTCTATTGTGTGGATGAGCCACGCGGATAAGGTGGAAGCCCTACCTAATGGATTTGTGGAGTTAGCCAAAAGTGGGAATACGCATTATTGTGCTATTGCTAATTTTAAAAGGCAAATTTATGCCTTGCAGTTTCACCCAGAAGTGGTGCATAGTGAGTGCGGTGGGGAGATTCTAAAAAACTTTGCTGTGAAAATTTGCGGAGCAGATACAAGCTGGAATATGAAAAATTTCGCTGAATCTGAAATTGCAAAACTAAGAGAAAAGGTGCTTGGAGATTCTAAAAAGCCAACGCAAGAAAAATCACAAGAAAAAGGGTTGAAATCCAATGCGGAAGAATTGCAAGAATATAGCGACACATCAAGGCGAAGTATTTTAGATGAGAAATTGCCGCAAAGAGATTCTGTGAATGAGGCGTATAATGACATACGCCGCAGTGAAGCAGAAACGAGTTGTGGTGATTTATCGCTAAAAGACAAGCCTTTTTCTAAGGTGCTTTGTGCTGTGAGTGGGGGCGTAGATTCTAGTGTCGTTGCCACTCTTCTTTACCGTGCCATAGGGGAGAATCTAATCCCTGTTTTTGTGGATACCGGGCTTTTAAGAAAGGGGGAGAGAGAAGCAGTAGAAGCGATGTTTAAAGAGAATCTAAAAGTGCCTTTGATTGTAGCCGATGCGAGAGAGCTATTTTTAAGACGATTAAAGGGCGTAATTGAGCCTGAGCAAAAGCGAAAAATCATCGGCGAAACCTTCATAGAAGTCTTTGAAAAAGAAGCTAAAAAGCACAACACAAAAGGTGAAATAAAATTCCTAGCACAAGGCACACTCTACCCTGATGTCATAGAATCTGTGAGCGTAAAAGGACCAAGTAAAACGATAAAAAGCCACCATAATGTCGGCGGACTGCCTGAATGGATGAAGTTTGAGTTAATTGAGCCTTTAAGAGAGCTTTTTAAGGACGAGGTAAGGGCGTTAGGCAGGGAGCTTGGTATGCCAGAATCTATGCTTATGCGACACCCTTTCCCCGGACCCGGACTTGCTATACGCATTATGGGCGAGGTGAATGCAGCGGATTTGGAGCTATTAAAAGAAGCGGATTCTATCTTTATAGAAGAGCTGCATAAATGGGGTTTGTATGATAGCGTGTGGCAGGCATTTTGCGTGCTTTTAAATGTGCGAAGTGTGGGCGTAATGGGCGATAACCGCACTTATGATAATACCATTTGTGTTCGGGCAGTGGAAGCGATAGATGGAATGACAGCGAGTTTCTCACACCTGCCCCACGCATTTTTAGAATCTGTCTCAAATCGCATAATTAACGAAGTAGCAGGGATTAACCGAGTCGTGTATGACATCACCTCAAAACCCCCGGGAACTATTGAGTGGGAGTAGGGAATGACTGCAAATTTATTTTCTAATGCTATTTTAGAGCAAAGAAAAAAAAGTGATTTTATACAAAAGGATTTTAGCTTTATTGATTTATTTGCTGGGATTGGTGGCATTAGAATGGGGGTGCAAAATGCTGGTGGTAAATGTGTATTTTCAAGTGAAATCAATGAAAAAGCCGCGAAAGTGTATGAAGCAAATTTTAAAGAAAGTCCATTAAGTGATGTTACACAAATTGAAGCTAAATCTTTGCCTGATTTTGATTTACTTTGTGCGGGGTTTCCTTGCCAACCATTTAGTATTTCAGGTAAGAAAAAAGGATTTGAAGACACAAGGGGAACGCTATTTTTTGATATTTGTAGGATTATTGATGAGAAAAGACCAAAGGTAGTTTTGCTTGAAAATGTAAAGCATTTAATCTATCATAATAAAGGGCAAACACTAAAGATTATTCTACAAAATTTACAAAATCTAGGCTATGAAGTGGGTTTTAAATTACTAAATGCTAAAGATTTTGGTGTGCCGCAAAATAGGGAACGCATTATTATTATTGCTTCACAAACAAAAGTTTTTGATTTTGATTTATTAGCTTTACAAAAGCCACAAATTTTAAAAGATTTTTTAGATACAAATGGAGATTTTGAAATTTTGGATAAAAGTAGCTATACCTTGCTCAGTGATACAAGAGAGCAAGAATCTGGGCTTATATTTTGTGGTTATCGTAATAAAAATATTTGGAAAAAAGGTATTAGAGAAAATACCCTGCATTTATCAAGGGTGCATAGACAACCAAATAGAATTTACTCAACTAATGGTGTGCATCCAACTATTCCTTCACAAGAAAGCTCTGGGCGATTTTTTATCTACTTGCCTGAACTTGACATTGTGCGTAAGCTTACAATCAATGAATGCTATCGCATTATGGGCTTCCCTGATAGTTTTATAAAGGATGAAAGTTTAGCAGAATCTTATAAGCAAATTGGTAATTCTGTTTGTGTGGGTATGATAGAAAATGTTGTGAGAGAAATTTTAATGCAAGGATTATTAGATGAGTGAGCAATCAGAAGTTTTAATTGACTTATTTCATAATGCAAAAATACCAATTTTAAGTAAGCAAGAAAAAGAATTTTTAGAAATAATTATTCAAAATGTTTATACACAAAAGGCAGTTTGGACGGTGCTTATCACGCTTTTATTTTATAAAATTTTAAATCCAAAACAAGATATTCGTTATCATAAAATAGAGCTTAAAAATGGGTTTTCAGGCAGAAGTTTTGATACAAAAATTGTTACACCAACTTTGAGAAAGTTAGGACTTCCTGCGATGGCTGAAAGTGGTTGGCTTACTCGCAGTTTAGAACAAGCCTATCCCTACACGCTTGACTATAAGGGTAAGATTGCTAATCAAAAGCTTAAAAATGCTTTTTTGCAACTTTTAGATATTGTAGAAACTTGCGAAAACAAAGAAAAAGGGGCAGGAAGGGCAAAAGATTTTTTAAATGCACTTTTTATGATGATAAAAGATGAAATGCAAAAACATAAAATTGCTATTGTGTCACTAGATTCTAAAGATACTTTAAGTATTACGCATATTATTAAATTTTTGGATTCCCATTTTCAGCATAATTATCAAATTTCTGGGGCTTCAAAGCTTCCTGTTTTGGCATTTTATGCGATTTATCAAATCCTTATAAAAGAATTAAAGCGTTATGAAAACTGCACTTTAGCACCACTAGGAAGCCATACTGCAAGTGATAGAACTTCAAAAAGTGCGGGTGATATTGAAATTTTTAAGGATAAAAAGATATATGAAGCCATAGAGATAAAGTTAAATAGAGAAATTGATAACAATATGATAGCTATTGCTTATTCTAAAATTTGCAAATTTGCACCAAAGCGATATGGCATCTTCTCAACTGCAAATATTAAAGAGCAAGAAAAAGATGAAATTTTTTCTCAAATTGAGAGAATTAAAGAAGAACACGGCTGCCAAGTTATTGTTAATGGCGTTTTGCCAAGCATAAAATATTATCTGCGTTTAATTGAAAGTCTTGATGAATTTATAGAAAATTATTCCCATTTAATTGAAATAGATGCTGAACTTAAAAGAGAACATAAAATAAAATGGAATGAGATTTTAGAAGGGTGCAATAATGCAAATTGACATTTTAAAATATGGTTAAACCTTTAGAGTTTAAATACAATAAAAACAAGCATTTCAAAATTCTCTAAAATAATTCAATAAAGCAAAAAAGAAATAATCCACACAAGAAAGTTTATAGAGATGAATGCAGGGGTAAAAAGATACAAGATATTTGGGAGTTTAAAGATTCTCAAAATCCAGCTTATCCTACCGAGAAAAATAGAGCAATGCTAAGGCGTATTGTTGCTATGTCATCAAATATGGATTCTAGGGTTATGGATTGTTTCTGTGGTGGTGGGGGATTTTTGCAAGAAGCACTAAAATTGGGGAGAAAGTTTATCGGCATTGATGAGAGTATTGAAAGTATAAAACTTAATCAAAAATGGATACAGCAAAGCGAAATGATTTATTTGGTCCCAATGTTGCTTTGATTGAAAGGATCGATCTGGTGTAATAGGGTATGTCATCTACAAATATACTTCTGTTACAAGTCAAAGCAAATAAGTTACTTTTCACACAATATCCCAGCACATATTTCATAAAAAATTCGGTTACTAATAACTATTAATGCAAGCTCTTTTTTCACCCTTGTTAGAGCTTGAAATAGTGTTTCTAAAGGATTGTAAAAATATTCAGCCTTATAGCTTAATTTGCCTTCTTTTGTGTAATAAAAATCATCAGTGATTGTTACAACAACTCTATTCCATTCTTGTCCAATGGCACAGTGGGAGCTCATCTCTGAATTAAATCTTACTTGTTCTAGCTTATCTTTTTTGTAAAGATTTGTGGTTAAGTAGATATGTTTCCATTCTTTATTAACAAAAGACTTAATATATTTTTCTGCATCTTCCAAATTATTGGCATAACGCAAGGATATGTGACTAAATTTTTTTTGGTTTTGAATCTTCAAACGCTTTATTGCTTGGATTAAATATTTTTTTGATGAAATAAGCAATTTCTTGATTGTGCCTAATTTTATTTGATAACTTATAATTGTTTTTTTGAGCTACTTCTTCAATTTCTTGCGTAACCTTTTCTGCTTCATTGGTTCTATTAAGTTTTTGATGGACATCGTGAGAAAAAATGAGTATCCTATCTCCTCTTTCTCGCAGTATTTTTTGTAGTTGCTCAACACTTATTCTTTGGGATTCGTCTATAACAATCACATCAGCTTTCACTTCTTCAAGATCAAACTCTTTGATTGTATAGATATGCCATCCCAATTGTTTAAGCTTGTTGATGCCATCATTAGAGTTGGCGCAATGCACGACAGCAACCTGATATTGTTGTTCTACTAGATTTTTTACGATATGGTAAGTTAGTAGAGTTTTTCCTGTCCCTGCTTGACCGGATATTGAAAATATGTGTTGAGTTTTTGTATTGATACCATCTAATATGCTTTTATATATTTCTTCTTGACAACTTGTCAAAAAATATTCGTTTTGAATAAACGATTCTGTATTGTTGAAAGGAGAAATCAAATAATTAACTGGAGCAAACAACGCATCGGGGTAGATTTGGTCAATTTGTGGATTTTTGAGCATTTGATACAAATCTTGCGTCTGTATTTCTTGTAATGTGTCTTGCGAATAGCAGTAAAACTTTCTTTCACTGGATACAAAGACATAGTGGTGTCTTTCTCTTTTAAGCACGGATAGATAGTAGTAATTGCGTTCAAGCTGTTTTAAAATCTTAGATTCATTAGTCAATCTAGATTTTAACTCAATATTTATAATTCTATCTTTTTCAAATCGAATTAGATCAAATTCTTTCCCAATGGGTTGATTGAATGATTATAGCTTAATTTATACAGTGTTTTTGAATGTATGCTTCTATAAGGATTGAAAAATGTTGCGATATGAACCAAATGTATTTTGTTTGCTGTATCATTAATTGGTGTCGTATATAAAAAAATTGTAACGTAAAGTTACAGCAATATGTGGATGATACAACCTAATTTGTTCATATTTATTCATTATCGTTCGGTATGCGATCAAGATATCATGTGATTAAAGTAACAAAAAGTAACAAATTGTTATAACTCTTATAAGGAGTATGTAGAAATTTGTAACAATATTTTGTTTGTAATGCACGATTTTTGCTCTATTATTTCAAATTCTATGTAATTTTGTGCTAGAGTTTCGCAATTTCCCCCAAAAATCAAAAAATCAAAACAAGGATAGTTGTGATTGAGTTAAAGAATGTCAATAAATACTATGGTAAGCACCACGTGCTAAAAGATATAAATCTCACAATCAAAGATGGTGAAAAGCTTGTCATCATTGGACCAAGTGGCAGTGGCAAAAGCACTACAATTCGCTGTATGAATGGGCTTGAAGAGGTAAGCTCCGGTGAAGTTATTGTCGGTGGTATTCCGCTTAATCACAAGACAAAGACAAAGATATGCCGCGAGTATTGTGCTATGGTGTTTCAGCATTTTAATCTTTACCCACATTTAAGCGTACTTGAGAATCTAACCCTTGCACCCATTAAGCTACGAGGCAAGACAAAGCAAGAAGCACAGGAAATTGCCTACAAATACCTTGAAGTCGTTGGCTTAAAAGATAAGGCGAAAGTCTATCCCGCCACACTTAGCGGAGGGCAGCAGCAACGCGTAGCAATTGCTAGAAGTCTATGCACACAAAAGCCCTATATCCTCTTTGATGAGCCAACCTCCGCGCTTGACCCTGAGACGATACAAGAAGTTTTAGATGTTATGCGTGAGATCTCACATCAAAGCAATACGACAATGGTTGTCGTAACGCACGAGATGGGATTTGCCAAGGAGGTGGCAGATAGAATCATCTTTATGGAAGATGGCACTATCGTGGAAGAAAGCGTACCTAAGGATTTCTTTGTATCGCCAAAAACCGAGCGTGCGAAGACATTTTTGGGTAAAATTTTGAGTCACTAGGCTAAACTTACTTTAAAGGAGTCGTAATGAAACTAGGTTTTAAAGGAATGCTAAGGGTAGCGGGTTTGTTTCTCGTATCGGGACTTTTTGCTTTGCAAGCAAATGCGGGAATGCTAGATGATATTAAAAAACGCGGTGAGATTGTTGTTGGTGTGAAAAATGATGTGCCGCGTTTTGCTTTGCTTGATCAAAAGACAAAGCAGATTCAAGGCTTTGAAGTTGATGTGGCAAAGCTTTTAGCAAAAAGCATTTTGGGTGATGAGAAAAAGATTAAACTCGTAGCTGTGAATGCAAAAACAAGAGGACCATTGCTTGATAATGGTAGCATTGATGCGGTTATTGCAACCTTTACAATCACGCCTGAACGCAAACGCACTTATAACTTTTCGCAGCCATACTATAAGGACGCTGTTGGCTTACTTGTACTGAAAGAAAAGGGATATAAATCTATCGCTGATATGAAAAATACGACCATCGGTGTAGCCCAAGCAGCCACTTCTAAAAAGGCTATTGATGCGGCGGCAAAAAAGCTTGGTGTGAATGTGAAGTTTAATGAGTTTCCAGACTATCCAAGTATCAAAGCAGCCATTGATGCTAAACGCGTAGATGCTTTTGGTGTGGATAAATCTATCCTTTTGGGTTATGTTGATGATAAGAGCGAGATTCTCCCAGATAGCTTTGAGCCGCAAGAATACGGCATTGTAAGCCCTAAAAAAGACAAAGAATTTGCTGCATTTATTGACAACTTTGTGAAAGATAACAAAGCACAAATTGATGATCTAGCCAAAAAGTGGGGACTATAAAAAAGTGGAAGATGTAGGCTTGGATACTACAATGGTAGAGAATGAGACTTTGGGGGATAGCCTCTTTAGTTTTCTAGAATCTGTGGGTTTATACGATGAGGAGAATCCTAGCTCAAATCCATTTGCGTTGTGGAAGTTTGCAGATATGCTTTCACACGCTGATGAGTTTCTATCGGGCTTTGGCTATACCTTATCGGTGAGTTGCTTGGCTCTTTTGATCGCACTTATTTTTGGCACGATCGGTGGGGTTATGGCGACAAGCAGATTTAAGATTCTTAAAGCCTACACACGCATTTATGTTGAGATTTTTCAAAATACACCGCTTGTGATACAGATATTTTTCTTGTATTTTGCCTTGCCTCCGCTTGGGATTCACCTTGATGTGTTTAGTGTCGGTGTTTTGGGGGTTGGAGCATATCACGGAGCGTATGCGAGCGAGGTGGTAAGAAGCGGGATACTCTCTGTCCCAAAAGGGCAGTTTGAAGCCTCTGTTTCACAAGGATTCACCTACACGCAGCAAATGCGTTATATTATCCTGCCACAAACGATTAAAATTATCTTGCCTCCATTGACAAATCAAATGGTCAATCTCATCAAAAACACTTCTGTGCTTTTGATTGTAGCAGGCGGGGAGATTATGTATGTGGCTGATAGCTATGCTGGGGATACGAGCAATTATGCTCCGGCTTATCTTTTTACTGCATTGCTGTATTTTATCGTGTGCTATCCGTTGGCGTATTTTGCAAAATTTTACGAAGACAGGCTGAAAAATGCCCATCTTAAGCGTTAAGGAGATCTAAAATGGAAAATATATTTAGCGAGACGAACTTCCACTTTCTCCTTGATGGCTTGTATTTGACGCTTATGGTGGCGGTGGCTACTTGCGTGATTTCTATCATTCTTGGGACATTTCTTGCTATCACGCGTAACTATGGCGGGAGGATCTCACGCACTCTAGCGGCTATTTATATAGAAACTTTTAGGAATACCCCATTGCTTCTATGGATGCTAACAGCCGTGTTTGTTTTGCCAAGCTTTTTTGGGAGGGCTGATCCTGCGGTGTGGGGGACAATAGGCTTTTCGCTTTATACAAGCTCGGTTATGGCAGAGATCATCCGCGGTGGGCTAAACTCTATCCCAAAAGGGCAGTTTGAAGCGGCGTATTCGCAGGGATTTAGCCAGTTTTTTACATTGTTTTACATCATCTTGCCCCAAACTTTTAGAAAAGTTATCCCTTCACTGCTCTCACAGATTATTACGACATTTAAGGATACTTCATTTCTTGCTGGGCTGCAAATCGCCGAGCTTACCTATCAGTCTAAGATTATCCTAGCCCAGCTTACGAGCTTTGAAGAGATTCTTGTGATGATTGGCGTGGTGGCAAGCATTTATTTTGTGGTGTGCTTTAGCCTATCTGTGCTTGTGCGTTACCTTGATAAAAAAACCGCGTATGTGGGGTAGAATCTAGAAACTTATTTTAAAACTTTGAAAATGGAGGTGAAGTGGATAAAATTGAGTGGAGTAAAGAAGAGCGAGAATTGTTTCAAAATGCTTTAAGAGAGCTAAAAAAGCAGGTTGATGAATGTCTTGCGAGAAATCAATTAACACAGCGTGGTCAGATAAGTGCGAAAGACACATCTAGTCTCGAAATTAAGCCTTTGTTAGCTTTTTTGAATGCAGATATTTTTTATAAGATAAGCATAGGTAATCAGGGTGGCTGTTTAAATCCGCATAGCTGGATAGCATTTGTGCGTAAGGATATTGTAAGGGCTGGTTTTATCAATACTGAAAAATTTTCAGTGCAAAATGGTGTTTGTCTTTTTATTGCCTATCAGGGATACTTTGATAATAATCCACATTTTGTTTTGAAGTTTGGCTTTCCAGATAAAGGCGGGATTGAACTAGCAAGATGTAGGGCGGTGAATACTATGGAGCAAAGCAAGGCGTTAGAAAGATACTTTTATACTTATCCTGCTGATACGCTAGATTATGAAAAAATTACAGATGACTTTTTAGAAGCAATGAATTATTTTAACACATTTAGCTCAAATGATTTTATCGCTATCAATCCACAAATAAGTGATAATGATATATCGCAACCACAAGCCCAACAAATAGAATCTATTCCACTCAATCAAATCCTTTATGGACTGCCGGGGACGGGGAAAACTTATCACACCATTGATAAAGCATTAGAGATTCTCTTTGCTCGGAAAGAGATAGATTCTATCCCACAAGAGCGAGATGAGAAAAAGAAAATTTTTAATGATTTTATAAGTGATGAGCAAATTGCTTTTGTAACATTTCACCAAAGCTATGGATATGAGGATTTTGTAGAGGGGATTAGACCGCGACTTAATAGACAAAAAAGCGATACAATGGAATATGAAATTAAAGATGGAATCTTTAAGGATATGTGTCAAAAGGCAAGCGAAAATTATGAAAACTACGAAAAATCCTTAAAAAATCCTAGAGAAGTTATGCAGGAAATAGAGCTTGATGATTTATTAGAACAATATGCAGCTTACATAGAAGATGAGCTGGAAGAAGGTAAAGAGCCGAAATTTGAGTCTAAAGAATGGACTACAAAAATGAAAATACAAGGTATTCATCGCTTACAAAACGGAGATTTTAGCTCAATTATAATAGGGGTGTTGGAAGATTCTAGCTCTATGCAAAGACTTACGCAAAAAGTTATCAAAAGAGATTATGAGAAGTTTAAAAATGGCGAGATAAAAGATTGGAATGACATTAAGCCAAGCTATGAGTCAAAGTCCCATAGACACGGCAATGCTGGATATTATTTCACACTTTATGAGTCTATCGCTGAATTTGAGAAAACACATTATCAAGTTAGCACAATCCCTACCCTAGAATCCACCTTAGACAATCGCCTAAAGCCCTATATCCTAATCATTGATGAAATCAATCGTGGGAATATTTCTAAGATTCTAGGGGAGCTTATTACCTTGCTTGAGCCTAGCAAACGAAAAGGTGAAAAAGAAGCCCTTGAAGTTACGCTGCCCTATAGCCAAGAGCTTTTTAGCGTGCCGAAAAATCTCTATATCATCGGCACGATGAATACTGCTGATAGAAGTATCGCATTGCTTGATACCGCATTGCGTAGGCGGTTTGAGTTTATAGAAATGTTACCAGATTCTAATGAGTTGCAAAAAATATGGCTTGTAGAAGAATATGAGAATAAGCAAACAAGCATTGATGATTATGATACAGATAAAGCCGAGATATTGAAAAAAATATTAGATAGCATCAATAGTCGCATAAAATTTTTGCTTGATAGGGAGCGAACCATAGGGCATAGCTTCTTTTTTGAAAAAGCCAAGTTGTTTTCTAACGATGAAAATGAGTGGTATGAGCTAACGCTCACAAACTTAAAAGCAGTGTTTAAAAATAAGATTCTACCGCTTTTGCAGGAGTATTTCTATGATGATTATGCCAAGATAAATGCGGTGCTAAACAACAATGGAATGCTAAAGCCTATAACAATGTCTCAAGCTGGAATCTCCTTAAGCGATGAATTTGTAGATAATGAAAAGCAAATATGGGAAATCACAGATTCTAGCGAGTGGGATATTAACACTTTTAAAGCGATGTATAAAAACACAGAATCTAATTAAGGCTCATCTATGCCTACACTTTATATCGCTGAATATCAAAGCTTTGGACTTGAAGATATACAACGCATTTTAGAATCTTGTAAGACAAAAGATTCTAAGCAAAAAGCACAAAAGATTTTTATGAGCTAAAGGACTTTGCTAGTGATGAAAGGCACAACCATTTTCTAGCCCATAAAACAAAAAACGCACTCAAAGCTAAAAACTATGTCGGCACAATACAAACTAAAAGTGGCTTTTGCGTAGATATTTTGCCAAAGACTTTTAGCGGTAATGGGATGCAAGATTCTAAAAAATGCGAATGTAAAATCCGCTTTGAAAAAGAAAAGATTAAAAAGGCTTTTGAATATTTCAGCGATAGTGTTACTGATAAAAAATTTATACAAAATGTCTCACAATCAAGCAATACAGAATCTAACGAGAGTAAAAAGCTTTGTGATGTTTGTGAAGCTAAAATGATTTTGCTAAACTGCCTTGCCACGCTCAAAAACACTCCTTTTAAGCACAATCACCTAGCCCATCTCCACACGCTTCATCTCCCACTTTTGGAAATTTTTGTGCGTATGTTTTTAGATGAGTGTGAAAAGCTAGTGAAAGCTGGGCTAAAGAGTGATTATCTTTGTATCGTGCAAAATAGGGTGTTTCTCAAGGGTAAATTAGAGTTTAAAGACCATATTACACAAAATCTTATCCATAAAGAGAGATTTTTCACAAGTAGCGATGAATACACACAAGATATAGCCCCAAACCGCTTAATACAATCCACACTTTGCGTCTTATCGTGCCTAAGCTTTAGCCCTAACACACAAACAAGGCTAGATTCTATGCGATTTATCTTTGCTGATATTAGCCCAAGTGAGAATATAGAATCTGACTTTATAAAATGTAATAATATGAGTAGGGCTAAAGAATATGAAATGATTTTATTGTGGTGTAAGGTATTTCTGGGACAAAAAGCTTTTAGCCCTTATGTTGGAAGTGATAAGGCGATCGCATTTGTATTCCCTATGGAGAAGCTTTTTGAATCTTTTGTGAGTTTTTGGCTCAAAAAATGTGCGAAAGACTTTAAAGTAAAAACACAAGAGAGTAGCAAATATCTACTACAAGATAAGGAAGATAAAGACAAAGATGAGGAAGATAAAGACATATTTTGCTTAAAGCCCGATATTATAATGCGTGGTAAGGATAGAATTATCATTGTGGATACAAAGTGGAAAATCCCAGATTCTAGCATTGATGAGAAAAAATGTGGAATCTCACAAAATGATTTATATCAAATGTGGGCGTATGCGAGTAAGTATCGCTTAGAATCTAGCAATGTTAGTGTAGTGCTTATCTATCCACAATGTGAGCGGACAAAAGAGTTAGAAAAATCGTGCCGAAATAAAAAATGGACTTTTAAAGCAAGTGTGTTAGATTCTACTGAGAATACCGATCAAGCTGACAATAACAATGGAATCTCTATATCTCTTGCTTTTGTTCCGCTTTTGTCTTAAGCTTTGCTATAATGGCAGAAATTTTTGCCAAAGGCAGTGTTAAAGGCAGCGTGTGAAGATTCAAAAAAATACCAAACTCAACATTGATGGCTTAGAGCTTATGGGGAGTTTAGAATCTCGCAGTGTTGATTTGTGTTTTTTTGATCCGCAGTATCGCGGGGTGCTTGATAAAATGCGTTATGGCAACGAGGGGGAGCGACAAAAGGGCAGAAGCACACTTATGCAGATGAGTGAAGGGCAGATTCAAAGCTTTATATGTGAGATTGATAGAGTGCTAAAGCCTAGCTGTTATTTGATGCTATGGATTGATAAGTTTCATTTGTGTGAAGGCGTGAAGGCGTGGGTGGAGCATACGAGTTTGCAGGTGGTAGATCTTATCACTTGGGATAAGCTCAAAATGGGTATGGGCTATCGCACGAGGCGACAGAGCGAGTATTTACTTGTTTTGCAAAAAGCACCTATTAGGGCTAAAAATACTTGGCGATTACATAATATCCGCGATGTGTGGAGCGAGAAGATTCCAAATGATGAGCTAAAAATCCATCCGCATTCAAAGCCCAAAGGATTGCAAAAGGCTTTGATAGAATCTTGCACGAATAAGGGCGATTTAGTGCTTGATCCAGCAAGTGGGAGCTTTAGTGTGTTTGAGTGTGCAAGGGAATTAGGGCGAGATTTTATTGGCACAAATCTTATGCCTTAAACATATACTTAGACTTTGATAATGTAAGTCCCACAAATCACATCGTGCAAAGCTCGCCCATCACGGCGAAATAGCCCAAAGAGTAGCCCAACAAGAAAGCTTGTGCCAACAAGCCATACTACATAACGCAAAATAGACTTAAAAAGACTGATTTTGACAAAGGGCGAGTGTGTCTCATCAGTAGCATTTGAACCTTGCGTATGTTGCTGTTGCAAGGCTGTTGTCTTAGAGCGAGAATCTTGCCTTTGCATAAGCTTTAAGCCCATATAGCGATAACCCGGCGTTTGTGAAGCAAAAGCCAAAAAAAGCGAAATGATAAACCCATAGCCCACACCACAGGCAAGAATCGCACTTTGATTATGTGTGAAGTCATTTTTACCATCTAAAAACACATAGGTTGTGAGATACAAAAGAGGCATATTTATCATAAACATATCTGTGATAAACGCCTTAATCCGCTCACTCGCACACATTAACTGAAGTTGTTTTTTGAGATTAAAATCTTTGAGATTCACCCACTGACTAGAATCTGCATTGTTGTTAGTCAAATGAGGGTGTTTTTGAGATTTGATCTTACGCCAACGCTTTGCCATTAGTTCCCACGACTACCGGGCTTTACAGCTTTTTGCATTCCATTTTGGCAAAGCGGACAAGAGCTTGGCTTATACATATTAAATACAAAATCTTCCAACGCAAAAAGTGGTATATGCTCAGGCAATCGTGCCTCTTTTTTTCGCTCTAAATTTGAGCCTACGCGTTTGCAGAATCCACGATTGGCTAATCCGGCAAAGGCGACTATTTTTGCTCCTTGAAATTCCACGCATTGTGCAGATTCTAGGGCTGAACCACCTGTTGTGATAATATCTTCACACACAAGCACCCTTTCCCCTTGCTTTACTTCAAAGCCTCTTCTTAACTGCATTTGCCCTTCTACCCGCTCTGTAAAAATAAATCTCACGCCCAAAGCCCTAGCAAGTTCATATCCTGCTAAAATCCCACCAAGAGCCGGAGAACAAACGCAATCCACTTCTATGTGAGATTCTAGAATCTGCTTGGCTAAAGCGTTGGCTAATTTTTCGGCGATTTTTGGATTTTCAAGTACACGAGCGGATTGTAGATAGTGATCTGAGTGATTCCCACTGCTTAAGAGAAAATGTCCTTTCAGCAAGGCGTTGGCATTAATATAGCATTGTTTGACATCAAGCATAAAAACTCCTTTAAAATTTATATGAATATTTGAGATAATTCACGCTCATACCGCGTTCTTTTTCATAATCTAGCAAATCATAGCCCACAAAAACTTCGTGATGTCTGCCATAGGTAAAAATGGGTCCAATGGCAATTGTTGAAAAAAACCACTTTTTATGTTCTGCAGTGAGAGTTGGGATAAGGGCTGAATCTGTCCTTGAGAAGTTAAATGCACCAAGTGAGCCAAGTCTAATGCGAAAGCCGATGTAAGAATTTGCATAGATTCTATATTCTGCCGAAAAGCCTCCGCGATAGATTTGCATTGCATTTGGTTTGGTGTGGTCAAATTCTAAGTCTGCAAACCCGCCATAGTTTGTGCGATCAAAGAAGCCAAAAAACCGCAAAGAATGTCTTTTGTCAAAGATGAAATCATATCCTGCTTCTACGCCTAAAACGCTACTTATCCCTAGACTTGGCGTGTAGGCAGCTCCAACACTTACAAGCCTATAAAAGCCTTCTCTTGGGTCCTTTGGCTTTTTGATTTTTATCCCTGCGACTTTGTAGAGCAGCTCTTGACGCGTTTGCTTGACATCTTCTAGCACTTCTTCAGGGTTTTTATCTTGTGAGAAATCTTGAATGATTTCTTTTTTTGCACCTTGTGCCAAACTCCCACAAAATGCGATACAAACTAGGATTGTGTAGAATCTCATATACTCCCTTTTAGTTGTGCTTTGCCTGTTTTAGCTTATTTTTCTAAGTTGGCAAAAAGTTGCATTATTCTAATATAATTTTGTTATACTTGCAAAATGAAATTGCAAAAATGCGAGTGTATCTAAGCACAAGCGAATTTCGTGCCACTTTTAAAATCTTAAGAATCTTCAAGGAGTAGTGAATGCGTATGTTAAAGATGATTATTGCGTGTGGAATGTGTGTTGGGCTATTTGGGGCGGATTTAGAGGGTTATTATATGACGCATAAGGGCGAGAGCGGAAGGCAATCTATTGTGGAGTTTTTCAAAAAAGGTGATAAATATTATTGCTATGGTTTTGCTAATGTTGATGGCTCTGCACCTAAAAAAGATGTAAATAATGAGAATCCAGCTCTAAGAAATCGCTTTGATAAGGGCAGTGTGTTTGTATATAACCTTGTGAGAGATGGTAATAGTGATGTGTTTAAAAACGGTAAGGTATATAACTTTGATGCAGGAAAAGAGTATTATGCAAAGGTTACGCTTAAAGGCGATACGCTTGAGTTGCGAGGGAGTATTGATAAATCTGGCTTGATGGGTGAGACAAAAATATGGAAAAAGTTAAGTGATAAGGAGGTTGCACCTTACCTTTCACAAAAGCCTGATTTTTCCGTTGTAGAAGCAAGTCTAAAAGATATAAAACCATAAACATAGAATCTTAGAATCTTATGGCAGATACACTACTCCATCAAGCACTTCATTCTTTAAACCCCAAGCAGTTAGAGGCTGTCAAGCATATTGATGGGGCTTTGCTGATTCTAGCTGGGGCGGGAAGTGGGAAGACAAAAACACTTACTACGCGTTTGGCTTATCTCATTGATGAAGTGGGGATTCCATCAAATGCTACGCTTACTTTGACTTTTACAAATAAAGCCGCACAAGAGATGAGAAATAGAGCATTAAGCCTTTTAAGTAATGCCTACCAAGCCCCACCGCTTTTATGCACCTTTCATAAATTTGGCTTACTTTTTTTGCGTTTTTATATTAAGGTTTTAGAGCGGGAGGCAAATTTTGTCGTGCTAGATTCTGATGATAAAAAGGCGATTTTAAAATCCTTATCAAAAGCCCTGCCCGTATCGCATTTTGACTCATATATTTCAAATATGAAAAATAGCTTTCTCTCCCCACAAGAGGCAGCAGCCTACGCTCACAGCCCGGAATATAAGCTGATGAATAGAATCTATGCCGAGTATGAAAGCTATATACAAAAAAAGAATCTACTTGATTTTGATGATTTACTTTATCTTACCTATAAGATTCTATCCCAAAGGAGTGATATTGCTAAAGAGATGAGTCAAAGGTATCAATACATTATGGTAGATGAGTATCAAGACACAAATGAGCTGCAATACAAGATTCTAAAATCTCTATGCACAACGCATAATAATCTTTGTGTCGTGGGTGATGATGATCAAAGCATTTATGGGTGGCGTGGAGCGGATATTGGCAATATTTTGCGTTTTGCTAAGGAATTTAGCGGGGCAACGACCATAAAGCTAGAAGAAAACTACCGCTCAAGTGAGGAGATTTTGCAAGCAGCCAATGCTTTAATCGCTCACAATACCGAGCGTTTGGGTAAGAATCTAAAAAGTGTTAAAGGCTCTATACAAGCAGTTAGAGTGATAGAAAATGAAGATGAAGCACAAGAGGCTACATTTTTGGCTAAGGAGATAGCAAGGCTGTGTGAGAGTGGGGAAAATCCAAGCGATATTGCTATTTTATTCCGTGTGAATGCGTTATCAAGGAGTATTGAAGAGAGCTTTAATCGCTTTAAGATTCCATATAAGCTCATTGGGGCGGTGCGGTTTTATGAACGAGCCGAGATAAAGGACTTGTTAAGCTACTTGCGTTTGATTGTGAATGCAGATGATGATTTTTCATTCCTTAGGATTATTAATCGCCCAAAACGCGGGATTGGTAAGGTTACACAAAGCAAACTAGAGCAGCTCTCTCAAAGTAAAGGGCTTTCCTGCCTTGCGTGTTTGGAGCAATATCCATTAGAATCTAAAGCCCACATTGGAGAAAAGGCATATACCGCACTTGTCAAACTACAAAAAGATTTATCTAAATGGCGGAATATGACGGATTTGAGTGAGATGATTGAGGATATGCAGGAGAATCTTATTTTTGAGTTTAGCCCACTTGATGAAGTAGATAGGGAAGGGAATATCTATGAATTTTATGGTATGTTTAAAGACTATGTCATTCATAATCCCACAAATACTTTAGATGAGTTTTTAAATGACTTAGCCCTTGCTAGTCCTAGTGATGAGGCGGTTGGGGATTGTGTAAGCTGTATGAGTGTGCATTCAGCAAAGGGACTAGAATTTAAGCATATTTATGTGATTGGCTTTGAGGAAGGGTTTTTCCCACTGCATCGTGGGGAGAATGATGAGCTAGAGGAGGAACGGAGGCTTGGCTATGTCGCCTTTACTCGTGCTAAGGAGCATTTGAGTTTGTGTTATAGTAAGAGTCGGCTCTATCGTGGCAAAAGGGAGTGGCAACTTAGGCAATCAAGATTTTTAAAAGAGAGTGGGCTAGTAGAAGGGGCAGAATCTCTGCAAGATTCTCTTTCAAATACTTTAGAATCTAAAAATGATGAAATAGAAGTAGGCTCACAGGTGGTGCATAAGATTTTTGGTGTTGGAAGCGTGGAGGGTATGGAAGGCAAGGGAGAGCAGTGTAAGCTTAAGATTAATTTTGGTGGTTTAAGACGCGTGATTATAAGAAGTTTTGTGCAAAAGCTAGATGAAAGCAAAAGTTAGATGAAGTAATAAGTGGGGCTAGGAAAATGAAAAAGGTATTATTAAAAAAGACACTTAGTTTTTTGCTCTTTTGGCTTTTTGCTTCTTTTGCTACAATGGGGGCTTTGGCAGATGAGATTGAGATTCCAAAGTCTGTGCCTAGCTCAAAGCTGCATTTACAAAAAAGCTATTCTGTGAGCCAAAATGATATTTACTCCACAGATTTATTTCCGCAAATGGATAGAAAGTTTAAAATCGCCTCTTTTCCGCCCGATAGATTCACACTTAGGCTAAAAAGTGTGGATATTAAGCTTATTTTTCAACGCTTTGGCTATAAGATAATCTCCTTTGAAAGCGATGTGGTGGAGTTTGAATTTGTCTCAAGTATGAAAGAAAATGACGCCCTAGAATTTATCCAAAAGATGTATATTCAGCATTATGGCAAGGATTTGCAGATTGATAAGATTTTGGTGCGTCCTTTGGGGAATCTGCCTAAGGATTATACTTTGATTGATTTTAGCATTCCAAACTTTGCTGTAAAAAAAAACAGCGGAAGCTTTACTATGGGATACCGCACACTAGATGGAGAGCGTATTAAAAAGCTCACATTTATCTATGAGATACAAGCTCGTTTAAGGGTGGCAAAAAGCACACAAAATATCCCTTCTAGTGAGAATCTAAGTTTGCAGAATGTGGAAGAGGATTTTATCAAGTTTGAGCGTGTGGGGGCGGAGTTTGTGAGCATAGAGGAGATACAAAAATATAGTGCAAAAAGCTATATCCGCACACAAATGCCTATAACTAAAGATAAGCTTAAACCTAGAATCTTGGTCAAAAAAGGCGATATGGTGAGTGTTTTTAACAAGCAAGAGGGGGTGAGTATTGAAACTTTGCTTGTAGCAAAGCAAAGTGGAGCGTATAATGAGATTATAAACGCGCAAAATCCCGATAGCGGAAAGATTCTGCGGATTAGGATTGTGAGTGAGAATAAAGGCGAGATACTATGATCTTACATTTGAAAAGACATAAAAAGGGGTAAAAATGAGTATCAAAAAACTTGTAGTTGCCATAGGTGGAGCAAGTGGAGTGCATTTGGGCGTGAAGTTTATAGAATGTATCCCCAAAGATATAGAATTATTTGTTGTCGTCAGTGAGGGGGCAAAGGCTGTGGCATTGAGTGAAATGGGACAGGAGATTGAATCCGCACTTGATAGGGCAAGGCAAAGCCGAGATTTTAGAATCTATGATGAAGATGAGCTAGATAGCGGGATTTCATCAGGGAGTTTTGGTATAGATGCGATGGCGATAATCCCTACAAGTATGAATCTTTTAGCAAAAGTGGCTCACGGCTTATGTGATGATCTCATCTCGCGTTGTGCAGCAGTTATGCTGAAAGAAAGACGCACATTACTTTTAGCCCCGCGTGAAATGCCCTTTAGCCCCATTGCGTTGGAGCAAATGAGTAGGCTTTCAAACCTTGGCGTGATTATCTCTCCGCCAAATGTGGGGTATTATGCTAAGATAAGAAATTTAGAATCTATGGAGTATTTTTTCATCGGTAAATGGCTTGATAGCTTGAAAATTCAAAATAGCTTATATAAGCGTTGGAAAATTGACACAGATTAATGAGTATAAGGAGCATATATGAGAGAGCTTGCCATTTATCCGGGGACTTTTGATCCTATCACAAATGGGCATTTAGATATTATCAAGCGTTCCATTGAGATTTTTGATAGAGTGATTGTTGCTGTGGCAGCATCAAACGCTAAAAAACCGATGTTTTGCTTACAAGAGCGGCTTGAGATACTAAAACTTAGCACAAGTGATTTGCCAAAGGTGCAGGTGGAGAGCTTTGAAAATCTTTTAGCTGACTTTGCTAGAGAGAAGGGGGCTAGGGTGATTATAAGGGGACTTAGGGCGGTGAGTGATTTTGAGTATGAATTACAAATGGGCTATGCGAATGCGTCATTAAATGATACGCTTGAGACAATTTATTTTATGCCGACTTTGCAAAATGCTTTTATTAGCTCATCTGTGGTGAGATCTATCATTGAGCATAATGGTAGATTTTCTCATCTTGTGCCAAGTGCGGCTGTGCCTTTTATCCAATCACTCTATCAGCAAAAGATATTAGATTCTAAAGTGAAAAAGGATTAGAGAATGTATGTTGTGATTGAGGGTGTTGATACTTGCGGTAAAAGCACACAGCTAGAGCTGCTAAAAAAGCATTTTCCACAGGCTGTTTTTACAAAAGAACCCGGTGGTAGCGTGATAGGTGAATCTTTGCGGGATTTAATCCTTTTTGCACCGCAAAGGCAGGGCTTTGTGCTTGATGAATATGCGGAGTTTATGCTTTTTCTTGCGGATAGGGCGCAGCATTACAAAGAAGTATTAAAGCCGCATAAAAACAGGCTTGTAATCTCCGATAGAAGCTTAATCTCAAGCATTGCTTACGCAAAACATATAGATATGGATAAAGCCATTATGCTAAATAAACTTGTCCTGAGGGGAATCTTGCCACAACTTGTAGTGATATTAAAGCTAGAAAAGAGTGCATTACAAGCGAGATTAGAATCTAAGAAAAATGACAGCATTGAAAGCCGTGGTATAGAATATATGCTTGAGATACAGGGGCGAATGTGCGAGGCGACAAAGATGTTAAATCTGCCTTATATTGAAATAAATGCGAGTTTGGATAGGGAAGTGATTTGCCAAGAGATTGTAGGTGAGATTAAAAGAGTAGAATCTAGCCTAAATAATTGCTAAAGGAGCTTTGGCTTTGGAACTTGTGCTGTTTGTGCTTATGTTTATTATGCCACTTGGCTTTGTTTGCGTAGTGTATGGGGTTTTACACTTTGGATTTGTGGGAGTAATGTATCTTATACATCTGTTTTATAAAAAAACCCAAAATCAGCAAAGAGCTTTGTTAATGCTAAGAATCTTAGCCCTTTTTGCGTGGGTGATTTACCTTGCCTTGCCACTTTGGGCTGGTCTTATGCTTGGCTTAGAGACTTATGAATTTGGCGTGTATAAGCAGCTTACAGATAAGGATAGGGGTGTGTATATCCTAGACATATATACTTTGTGTTGTTTATATATCTGTGCAATTTGGTTTTTAAGGAAGATTCTTGCCAAATTACATTGTGCTAAGGCTGCGTTGATATGAGAGGGTAGGGCAGAATCTTTATGAGCAGAATCTTAACAAGAAGGTTGTAAGAAAATGAAATGTCTTGTGTGTGGGCGGTGGCATTGGCGTGTGGATTTTGTGATATGCAAGGCTTGTTTAGATTCTATACCGCTTAAGCTTTCTACAAGAAAGCTAACAGATTCTATATACGCATATAGTTTTTATGCGTATAGTGATGTGAGTTTGCTTATGCAGAGTAAATATCAGCTTATCGGGTCGCGTGTTTTAAATCTTTTGGCACACAAAGCAGCGGCATATTTTTTCACACATATTGATTTTGCTGATTTTACTCAAAGGGTAGGGCTTGTGGGGCTAGATGACTATCCCTATGGGGCGTATTCGCATACAGGCGTGATTGTAAGGGCATTTGAGAGAGAATCTAAAGGGGTATTTAAAGGCGTATATGGGGTGCTAAAAGCAAGAAATGCCATCAAATACGCAGGGGAAAGCCTTGCTTTTCGTCAAAATAACCCAAAAGGATTCTATCTTACAAGAAATATCTCTTATCCGCTTGTCGTGTTGGTAGATGATATTATCACCACAGGGACTAGCTTTAGAGAAGCTATAAGTGTATTTTCAGCTTTTGATGTGGAGAATGAATCTAGGGTAGAATCTAAAGTAACTTTAGATTCTAAATTTGCTACAAAATCTTTAGAATCTAAAGTCATATCTTGTCTTGCTTTATGCGATGCGAGAGAATAGTTTATTTATTTTCGTCTGGATCTTCGCTGTCGCATTGCGACTGCGGGGGGGGGGGGGGGGGGTGGGGGGGGGGGGGGGGGGGGGGGGGGGGGAGCGGGGCGGGGGGGGGGGGTGGGGGGGGGGGGGGGCG